>CAZYCQ010000042.1:9709-29835 GCA_964645535.1 uncultured archaeon
TTTGTATAGTCCTCCGAGGTGGACGGAGGTTAATAAGTTCTGATATCTGTCCATAAAAATGCTTTCAACTTCATCTCTAGTTCGAGTATCTGGTTTTCTATTTCCAAAGTGCGTTTTTATTTCAATAAAAATATCCGTCAGTCTTCCATAATAGTATAGATCTTCAATCATTTTGATCTTGTCTTGTTTTTCAATTTCATCTTTTTCGTCATAAAGGATTTCCCCTACCATATCGAGTAGCTCATTATCTGAGACATGGTCAATTGCTTCCCTGATTTCTTTTTTAATATGTTTTAGAATTGATTGTGCGCGTTTTTGTCGTGATAATGAAATTGTTGCTTTTTTTAAAGACGGTGGGATATAATTTTTTTGAATATTTTCAGGTTTAACATACACTCGGACTTCTTTTCCGAATATTTGATGATCTGTTGAGTTCTGTTCTTTTAGTTCAGGTTTAAAATCTGGTTCTGGATCTAAGGCATCTTTACCGAAGAATTTTTCCAATCCATTGTTTATCTGTTTCAGGTGGGGAATCCAAACCTTTTCACGATATTCCTTAAATTTTCTTCTATTTTTAAATTTCCAAATTGCATTTTTCAATCGAATAAACCATTTAATCAAAATCGATATGATATGGTCAATGAATTGAATGGAACTTATGGGTCATTATTTCCCCTTATTCTAGCATATCCGAAAAAAAACGATTGATGCAAAGACGTTTATTGCAGACTAATATAATGTCCTTTTTGTCTTCCAATGAAAATCCGATATTCATGAAATTTATCGGTTTACCACATACTGGGCATTTCAACTTTCCTTCCAAAAAGGCTTTCCATTTTTTATGTTTTCTGAGAACTAATTCCAGATCGTTATCATTTGAAAGTTTGGGTTCGAAAAGTTTGGATGACATAAAATTACTTCATTCTTTTTTCGTTAAGATGAAACTTAAGTATGTCCATTGTTTCATCATGTTTTATTAGAAATTACTGAATAAAAAATCGAAAATCTAATCGGAAATCTTTCCCTTCTGGAACCTGAGTGGTTGATTTTTCTTTTGTCATTATCCTCCACAGAGGAGTGTGTTTATTGAATTTGCCCCTCTGAAGCCGGACCACATTTGGCAGTTGACGGTATTTCCTCCACTTGTCGGATATTTTCCGAGTACTACTTTAGGATATAGGTGGAAATATATTTCTTGAACTGTAGTTCCTATTTTATATGTATATGAAATAATCAACCTTGTTCCCTGTGGTGTTTCTTCTATATTGACGATTGTTCCACCCATAAGAATGATGTCTTGTGTTCCTTGATAGTAGCGTTCAACAGTTGTATAGTCGCTGCAAACGAAGATAAATTTATTTGCTGGTCTTGATTCATAGACCTGTCCTGACAAGACGATCTGTCCTCTTTCAAGGCAACCCTTGATTGCTCGATCAAGACTGCTGAACGCGGTATTCCGTTCTGGCAATTGTGCGTTTGCAAAATATGCAAAGGTATTGAAGCCACTTATAAAAATAAGAAAGATTAACGTCAATCTGATTGATTTTTTAGGTGGCATGAACTAATGCTCAAAAAAAAATTTAAATTTAACGAAAGGTTATGGGATTTATGAACAGGTCATTCTTTTTGTGTTTTATGATCTTCCTTTCATTTTCTCCTGTAGTTGTTTCAGGTCGATATCAATTGGATTATTCAATAGTGATCGATGAATTCATTATGTTACCGAATGATGCTTTGGGTCTTGATGATGGTGTCAATGTGACGGGTTATTTTGAAAGCCGTGTTGAATTTTTGAATTCAACACAAATAGGGGTTTTCAATTCCAGTTCCATAATGACTTTCGGTGTTGGTTCGGAAGTGAATTCCACTTCGTTTCCTGGTTTACTGATTTTTTCAGGTTATACTGATTTTCTGGATGAAAAGACTTTGGTTCCTGTCAAAATTTTCTTTGATTTCATTTTGTTGGAGGGTGGTGGTAGGGTTGTGTACCCTGCATTCAATTTCACACTTCCTTCTGATTTTCTTGATGATTCCGGTCAATGTTTGGGAACGCCCAAAGATGTTTTGGATGCCTGTGAGAGATCCTTTTCCTTTTCCTATTGGAATGTGACGGCAGAATTCAGTACTCGTTTTACCGAGGTTTCACCTCCTTCATCAGGTAGTTGGCTTCCTCTTCTTTTGGTGTTGGGTATTCCTGTTCTTCTTATTTTTGTTCTAGTCAAGGCGATCAACAATTCGGATCGGAACTGATGGTTTCTTTCTTTGCTTCATTCTCTGAGCCGTTTCTTTTTGCTTTATTTTGAAGAAGTTTTTTGTCGTTTCATTGATTAATTGTTGGGAATCTTTTTTTTGTATGTGTGGCGATGGTATTGGATGGTGGAATATTTTTTTCTTGTTTTTCGTTTTTTGGTTATTCTTACCTTTTTGCTGATCAATTTTCAGTTGTGGTATTATTATCGGCACACTGGTATTCCTGAATTTGGTCTTTTGTTTTTCCGTTTTCTTTTTGGGATTGTGGTTCTTTTTCAGGTGAATTTTGTGTTTTCTGAGTTTTCTCTCAAATTGTTTTTGGTTCTTTTTGTGACGGTTTATGTTTTTCTGTTGCTTTTCATGCGTCGTGTTGTTCGAGATCTTTTTTCATTGTTTTTGTTGTTTGTCTATGCGGTATTGTTTGTGGTGACGTTTTTTTTGGAGCCTGTTCCGTCTGGTTCATCTTTTCTTGGTTTACCTTTTGGTGGTGTCCGTTTCATTTCTTTTTCAGGAGTGATTGGTTTTTCTGTAGGTGGTGTTGTGGTGTTCACAAGTGAGCATCCGTGGCCGTACATTTTCTTTCGTTTGGTTGTGGATCTGTACCTTCTGATGAGGATTTTTTTGATTGATGCGCTTGATGTGAAGTCGAAATCGAGTTGGTTGTTCTATATAGGGCTTCATGGTGTTTTTGATTTTCTTTTCCTGTTTTCGTTGGATGGTGTTCGTCTTTTCATTTTATTGGTTGCGAACGTCTTTTTCTTTTTGATGGTGTGGCAAAGGCCGCATTCTTTGGTTTTGACGAATCCGCAGTTGATTTCGTTATATGGTCGTATTTCTGGTCTTCGGGAAATGGATGATGGTCATGTTCCTTTCACGAATTCGCAGGAGTTGATTGATTATATTTCGCATGTTGGTGAATTAATGAACGATGATGGTTGATTTCATACTCGATTGGCTATATTATGTGTTTGTGATTTGACGAATGATGTGATTTCAAACGACGCAGCAGCTCATTTTCTGGACATTTATTCTGAATGCCTGTGCCACTCGTTTCAGTCCTTCAGACATGGTTGGGAAGACATGGACGGTATCGATGATGTCATCGACGGTCAGTCCATATTTTACGGTCATGGTTGCTTCATGGATGAGGTCTGCCGCGAGGTTGGATACGATGGACACTCCTACGACCTTATCGGTTTCCGGATCGACCATCATCTTGATGATTCCATATTGTTCCTTGAGTGCCTGTGCTTTTGGGATTGTCGCCAGATCCAATGTTCTGCAATAGCAGTCGTCATGTGACTTGAGGTATTCCTTTTCGGTATATCCTACCATGGCGACTTGAGGTGTGGTGAACACAGCCAAGGGCACTTTGAGGTAATCGATCCATTTCTGGTTTCCCATGAGGGCGTTATGTGCGGCGAAATATCCTTCTTTTGCGGCAATGGTTTCCAAAAACATGGTTCCTGCCACATCTCCTGCTGCATAGATATGGGGTTGAGTGGTTTGGAGGAATTTGTTGATCTTGACAAATCCTCTGTGGTCTGTTTGCACTCCTGCCTTTTGCAGATCCAAGGTGTCGGTGTTCGGTGTGATGCCGACTGCCATGAGGATATGGGAGCAGGCTATGGGTTCCCTTCCTTCTATCTGGACAATTTTTTCTCCGGTTTCGGACTTTTGCAGTCTCTTGACGGATGCATTGAGGATGAACCTGATTCCTTCCTTTTCAAGGGCTTTCTGCAATTCATGTGCGATTTCCGGATCTGCGTTGGGGAGGATGTGTGGCATACGTTCAACGACAGTGACTGTGGATCCGAAATGGGTGAACGCCTGTGCCATTTCCAGTCCGATAGCTCCTCCTCCGATGA
Source organism: uncultured archaeon (assembly GCA_964645535.1). Lineage (GTDB taxonomy): Archaea > Asgardarchaeota > Heimdallarchaeia > Heimdallarchaeales > Kariarchaeaceae > WAKA01. The sequence continues at coordinate 13,828 of CAZYCQ010000042.1, forward strand.
CGACAAGATGTTTGGGCAATTCGTCAAGGGAGAATATCTCCCTGCTTGTGAGTGTCTCGACCTCATCAATTCCTTCAAAGGGGATGATTCTTGGGCGTGATCCAGTTGCGATCACGAATTTTTTGCCGGTGTATCGTTTTCCGTTCACCTCTATTTCGGTGGGGGTGACGAATTTGGCTTTTCCTTCCACATATGTGAAATTGGTGAAGGTTTCCGCCACCTCTACATAATTTGACTTTCTCAGGTGGTGAACCATCTGGCGAACCTCATCCATGGCTGCAGCGAAGTCAAGCTTGGTGTTGCATGTTCCTCCGATGGCGTTGTATTCGGATCTTGCCCCATAATAGTAGTTGTTTGACATCTCAATGAGAATTTTTGAGGGAACGCATCCGACATTCACGCAGGTTCCACCGATGGGGAGGCCTCCATTGACCATGAGGGTGGAAAATCCCAATTCGGACGCTTTCGTTGCCGCGGAAAAGCCGGCGGCTCCTCCTCCTATAATGATCAGGTCATAAATGGATGAGGGTTTACATGATTCACAATCAGTCATTGGTTGTATTTGGTTTTCTTCCCTCTTGTAATCACTGTTATAAAATCAATAAATGGATGTGCGGTATTTTTCTGTTTTTGAAACGGTTGCGGTGAGTGAAAACGATATCTTGGGAGTACTGGGCTTGAAACGGCAATATTGTGTTATTCATTTTAAATGGGTCTCTTTTAATGAAAATGAGATGCAAGAAAATGTATGGAAGAACAGAACAAGAAGGGGACATTGGGTGCTGTTGCCCTTGCCGCTTGCTGCGCCGCTATCGTCATTCCGACTGTGGTTGTGGCAGTGGGCACCACAGGGGGTCTTGTCTTCGCCCTTGTAAAATTGAAACGATTTATCCAAGACCGCTTTGCAAAAGGGAACGAGGTTTCCTCAATTCCTGTCAGCCCTTAAGTTCTGAGATTCCTGATGTGAACTACTGGTCCATGATGTAAAATGTTGATCCATAATGTGAAGTACAAGTGATACTTGGGTTGTCGTTGGATGTTATGCAGAAGCACGTATCTGTTGAAAACATAAAGGATGAGAGGTTTTTTTAATTAGTAAAAAATTCCAGAATCAATGGGTGAAAAAATGAACAAAATTTCATTGGTTGTTTTTTTCTTCATTTTCATTTTTCTTCCCAATAACACAATCGCAACAAATGAAGGAATTGAATTCATTGTAGTTGGGGAATATGGGCTGAATGAACCTGATGTGCTTGAAATTCCAAACCACTTGTTTGTTACTCCAGAAAGGCTGGTGATTTCAGATAAATCTGGAAAGATTCTCGTCATTGATAAGCAAGAATGGACTTTGGAACAAACAATAGTGCCTTTCTTTTCGAATGGTTCAAGTATCGGGAGTGTGTATGAGACCATTTCCTTTGGGAACGGCACTTTTATTTCGTTAATAGACAATGGGGTTTTGGTAAGAATCTATGAAAACGGAACTGCAATTATGATTGGCAGGCTCCCAATTGCAGAAGATCGGGAGTATCTAAATGCCAGTGATGTCTATCATTTAGGTTTGGACATGAGTGATGCTGCAAATCCGATGGTATTGATTCAACATCCTACTTCTTTGTTCTTGACGGATATTGGAATCTCTCCATTGGAAAATATTCTTAATTTTCAAGGAGAGACCTTATTTGCAAACTATACTGGATCTATTCAGGATCCCATGTACAATATTTCCCGATACTCTCTTCCTTTTATTGATTCTGAGATGATTTATTACGGCTCGTCTCCGATCTTTCCTATTGCAATAAACAACACTGTAATTTTTGAGAAATTTGGATGGAATAATGGGAGTTATGGCATAATTGATCGAATTATGCCCAACAATCAGCCAAGTGACCGGTTTCATTTCAACATTGTTGGTCCTTACTCTTGGTTTGGCTATGGGGCGATATTGAGCATTAAAGGCAATCTGCTCAATGTTTTAAGTTCAAATTTATTGTCTGCCGGTTCAATTTCGGAAATTCAAGGAATTGGATCGATAGAGCAAATAACCTCAATTCAATATGATCTGGCAACCAATGTTACCTATATAATTTCAAACAAAATGGTTTATGGGATTCTCTTTTCAAAAATTTCTTTGTCAAGCACGACCTCTGACAGCGGTGATCTATTCCCTAATATCAGTGCCCCAATTGCCATTTTAATGGTATTTGCATTTTATTTTCTTTTCTTTGTTTTATTTGCTGCTTTGACGCTTGTTGTTGTCCGCAAAATCTACAGGCTAATCAAGAATCAATTCAGGTTAAGGGAGGAATGAATGGTGAAACTCAAACATGCTGTATCTATTCTTCTATCTGGACTTATTGCAGAATTGAATGTTTGGATTTCACTTATGATTATCTTTGGAATGCTTACTGGTCTTTTATTGCAAAACAGGTCAAAAATTCAAATATTCCCATTGCAAGCAAAAATTTTTATTCCCAAGCTATATAAAATACAGATTCTGACTCTCCTTATTTTCATGACAATGCTTTTTTCTGCCTTGTTGCCGAGCTTGCAAAAGCAGTACTTCTCTGACCAATTGGATCCGAACCTTCATCCCTATGGTCATATTGTATTGGAGGAAACTATTGCGGACAACATCCTTGGTGTTGATGATGATGCAATAGACAGAATGGCTGTGATGATGGATGAAAAATTACTTTCTCATTTTTCTAGCTCTGCAATTGAATATTCTTTCGATCAATTTTTCTATTTGCAATCTTATGTTAATTTTACATTGAATGAGCCCATCTTTATTGATGGTACTGAAGTAGATACCTATGCAAATACAGCAACTGTTGTAATTGTTCCTGACACTTGGAATCTTGATCTTACCACTGGTGTTGGTTATTTCATTCCCTATCAAAGTGAAATGGGCAATGTGAACATATTCTACTCAAACGCAAAAAACAATGTAATAACCTTTAGATCACAGGATTCTCAAAATCTCAATCAAACGAACATTGTGCTGGAACCTTTCTTGAAATCCAATCTCGATTTCCTTCCCAAGATTCCTCCCACATTTCAACTTGAAAATATCATTTTTATGACAAGGGAAACTCTTCTTAATCTACATCCATCTCTTCAGGTTCTTGCGGGCTATTTCAGTTTAATTCGGTCGGTCTCAAGCATTTGGTTCAAATTTGGGGATATTCCTGATATCTCTTTTGTTTCTTTTGTAGAATCTACTGTTTTGCCGAATTATGAAATAACGGCATTTCCCTTATCGCAAACCTTGGAAAATCAGGAAAATGTCGCCAATCTTCTTTCAAGGATATTGATTTCAAGCCGAATTGCCATGGGGATAATATTGGCAGTACTTTTTTTTGCCAATTGGAACCAATATTCCGATGAAAAGAAAAGATTGATGAGGCAAATCAAAAGGAAAGGTCGGAAGCCGGATGTTTTTTCAGCTTTTTCTGAAATGTTTGAATTGTGTGCGTTGTTGATGGTGCCTGCATTACTCAGTCTATTTCTTTACTTTATGGACATTGACCTTTTTGGATCTGTTTTGCGTGATTATCTTATTTCCATTGGGTTGGTGAGCCTTTTGTTTCCGATAGAAAAGCGACCATTGCCTTTAAGGGAACAATTGGGCGTTTATTCCAAATTAAGCCCCTTGTCAATATTTGTCATGGTCATCTATGGTTTGTCCTTTGTTTCTCTCGAATCCAATTTCAATGATTATCTGATATTGGTATCCCCAATTATCGGAATGATTTTTGGCTATATCTATCTGCCTTCATTTGTTGTTGCTGCCCTTAATAAAATCCCTTCCCGGAAAACACAAACGATACTTTTGAAGAAGGAAATCATGAATGTCATCGTTCATGAAAAAATTATCCTCAGACATGTGTTCCTGCTGTTGATTGTATCTGGTTTGATAATTGCCAATTCACATTATCAAACAGGTGTATTGGAAGACGAGAATATTGCTGTCGGCGGAGATTTTGGAATATCCAATTTGCCAAATGAAATCGTGGTACAAAAACTCGCTAACTTATCCTATGTTTCGATTTACTCTTCATTTACACATATGTCATTTGCGGATGAACGACTTAATTCGGAAACTGGACAAAAAATCACGATCAATCTCATAAAATTGCAATCTAATTATCTACAAATAGCGCAATCCAATTCTTATCTACGACCTGTTTTTCAAGACATTGAAAAAGTGATCGAGGGTCAAATTGTGTTTTTCGGCGATCCTGACCTCCTTTCAAATGTAAAAGGTCTTGGCGAGTTGAGGATACCCAACATGAACTTTTTGGGTCCAAATTATGTTTCATTGTCAATTGAAGATATCTCATTGGGTGGACAATTGGTCGGCAGAACATGGCTATCCACAAACGAAAATTCAAAACAAATTTCATTGTTGCTTCCCCCAGAAAAATTTGACCCCTTATTCAGATTCCAACTGGGATATATTCTGCAAAATGTAACGGTTGGTCTTTTTTCACAAGGCTTTGAAAAGAAAGAGGCTATTGAATTACTTAAAACAGAGTTCTGGAATTATCCGGAAGCTATCCTTAAGTTTGTTCCATTAGAGCAAGAAATGGTTCGCCCATCTTATCGCCTTTATTCATATATGAAAATCAAGGATCTGATTTTCATAATTGTTCTTCCCTTGGTAGCATTTGAAACATGGAACCTGTTCAGCTTTAGTAAATTAAGGTTTGATGAAAACCTTCGATGGGCTGTTTCCGTTGAACATCTGAAAAAATTACGAAAACGCTCATTTTCTGCCTTTATCTATGGTTACGTCTCAATTTATTTCCTTTCTTCTGCAATGTTCCTAATTAGCATTTTACGAACCGCGATTCATCTACTTGGGATTGTAGCAGTGAATCATGTCAATCTGCTCTTTCACTATACCGTTGTATTTTGGGGGTTGTTGGGCCCTCTCACTATTTTTGCAGCATGGAGGTCTGCCAATGTCAATTAAATTTAGTCAAGTCACACACATTTATCCTGGTCCTAAATTTCAACCTCAAATGAATATCATCGCTCTTGATTCGGTTTCTTTTCAAATACCAAAATCAAAAACAGTTGCTATTTTTGGACATAGCGGTTCTGGTAAATCTACATTCCTCAACATTCTTACAGGTAATCTCCGACCTACCGCTGGGCTGGTATTTATTGATTCTGTGGCAATTTATGGATTGGATGACGACGACCTGCAAAACTTTATCTCAGAAAATATTTACTATATCACACAAGATTTGGAAGATAACCTTATCTCTGGATTATCCGGAAAAGAAAATGCGGTTTTAAGTCTAATGGCGTCAGGAAAGACCGGTTCAATCTTCCCTTACTTTGAATTAATGGAGATCGAGCATCTTTACAACCTTCCTGTCAAACGTATGTCTTCTGGAGAAAAGCAACTTCTTTCATTGACCCTCGCCCTGATTTTAGAACCCAAAATTCTCGTAATGGATGAACCAACAAGTTATTTGGATGCAAAAACCAAAATTGTCGCTATGCATAAGGTTCTGGATTTTTGCAAAGAAAAAGAGATTTCTGTTATCTTTTCAACCCATGATGAGGATATTCTGAAGTTGGCTGATCTGGGAATTGGGATATTCTATGGAAAATTTGATCGAATAATTGAAAATCCATCCTCGATCTCAGAAATCCGTGAAATTATCGAAGGAAAATTCTATTTGCTCCCAATAGATGACAATGGGACAATTGTGATTCCTAAATTTGCAAGGGAACAGGTAGGTATCAAAAATAGAGTCAGGATGGAAATTGTCGGAAACAAAATAATACTTGCTCCCGAGGAGGAAGGGCAATGAAGCCAATTATTTCACTCAATAACATCTCAAAATCCTACATTTCTGCTGATGGACGGAAAAGAACCATTCTCCATGATCTATCCCTTCAGATCTTTAAGAATGACTTTATCTGCATTAAAGGACCCAGTGGAAGCGGAAAAACAACACTTCTTAGATTGATTTCTGGTTCTTTAACCCCTGATTCCGGAGACATAACCTACTTCAACACAACAAGGGAAAATATGACATTTATGTGGCAAGAAACTGCCCTTGTGCCCTTTTTCAATGTCAACGAAAATCTTTCTGATACTGGAAACCCCAGTGTTTATGATTTCCGCGATTTCTTAGAGGAGGACATTATGGACAAATATCCTGATGAATTGTCAAAAGGACAAATTCAACGGGTATTGATTGCGAAATCCATATTGGATGCCAAGGATGTGCTCTTTTTTGACGAGCCCACTGCAAACCTTGACCTACCGAATGTCAAAAAAATCGCAAATCTCTTTAAAAAACTAGTAAATGACGGTTTTACTCTGATATTCGTTTCCCATTCAAAATTCATGATGGATATTGCTGACAAATCATTTGAACTTGCTGATGGAAAGCTTACGGGTATTTAAAGTCCGAGTTAAAGCTATGTATCTTACCGTCACTATGATTGCTATGGGGATCATCCACGAAATGAACGATGCCGTCTCTTCATAGGTTGTTCGTTCTCCTCCTTCACCATTGGGAATTAGGAATGATGTCGGATATTGATACAGATTCAATGTGAAAGATGCATTTTCCTTTCCCGAGTAATAGATGAGCAGTCTGAAATCCATTGGATTGTTATCAGGTTCATAGTCAATGTAATTGTCGGCACCTGGCTGTCCTGAATGGATATATGCCTTCATACTAACCTCATCAAGCTCTTGTTCAATCTCGAATTGGAAGAAATGCAATTCATCTTTATGGTTTTCATCAACTTGCTTGTAGTATATGTCCTTGTTCAAAATCGGGTCATATCCCCGTTAATAGGATTTGAAATAGTTCCTGTAGTCGTCCTGTACCTTTTCATCGATGTTTGACAGGAAAATGACTGTTAGCGTCCCTTCTGCCTTGACTGATGAAAGGTTTGCTACAACCATTGATTTGATTTCCATTGTCATCGGCAAATCCAGATAATCTCCGGATCTAATTTCGTATGTTTTTTCCTTGATCAGATAATTGAACCGGTCTAGTTGATCTACCCTGTATTTGAAGATGGCAACCCCTTCCTCTTCGTAATAGATGGCGATTCTTACTTTTTCATACCAGAACCCCATCTCCAACTGAACTGTTGGTGTTGTAATATTGAGGGAAACCACACTTACTTTATTGCTGATGTTTCCTGGAGCAGAGAAAAGCCCTTCCCATTTTTTAAACGTAAGATAGGAAACGTTCCATACCATGTAAGGGTCTATCAGGAAATCATATGAATCATATGTTTCAACAACTTCATCAAAATATGCTGGAATTGGATCAGATTCATTGTAAAACATGACAAATCTGAAATACACCATTGACAGAGACATTGGTCAACGTCAGCAAAGCTGGGGGATCCCAATAATAGTCCCTCAAAAAATACTTGAATTGAGTAAGATCCACCGTGAGGATTTCAGGAGATCCTAGACTTGCTTGACCTTCCGTCTCCATGACTACCGGATATTCTTCAATGAACGCATTCGACATGCTGACCATTGAAACCAATAAAACAATTAATGTAAAGAATGTCTTTCTCATTTATATGACCTCACAGATATTGTATTGGCGTTCCTCCTCTATTTGGGATTGAGGCTTGACCCAACGTAAATGAGTATTCGAAAAGATCCGGAATTGTGACATATCCCCATCCCAATCTGATGTCTCATGGGTTTTAGTTTTTCGGTTTTCCCTTGTCTCATGGAATCAGGAACGGACAACTATCATGAGCTACCCTCTGCTCTTTTAGACGTTTCTTCTCATTTCCGTATCAAATCTCAAATATGAAAAATTACGTGTTGTATGCCGGTTTGTTTTTCAGACTACTGGCTTTTGACTTCCTTGATCTTCTCGATGAGCTTGGGAACTGCCTTGAAGAGGTCGGCAACAATGCCGTAGTCGGCCACCTTGAAAATGGGGGCTTCCTCGTCCTTGTTGATGGCCACGATGATGTCGGACGTGGACATGCCTGCAAGGTGCTGGATGGCTCCTGAAATGCCGACTGCAATGTACAGCTTGGGTGAGACGAATTTTCCGGTCTGACCGACCTGTTCGGAATGGGGTCTCCAGCCTGCATCGACGACTGCCCTGCTGGCTCCGACTGCGGCTCCAAGAACGTCTGCAAGCTCCTCAATGAGGTGGAAGTTTTCGGGGCCTCCAACACCTCTTCCTCCTGAAACAATGATGTCTGCCTCTGTCAGCTCGATCTTGTCGGTGGAGGCGGCAAGAACCTCTGTCAGCTTGCTTCTTCCATCCACCTCATCTGCATCGACACTGATGTCCGTCACCTCGGCACTTCCCTCTCCCATTTCGGGAGTATCGAATACACCGGGTCTGACGGTGACCACGACCTTGGATGCATCCACCTGAATGGTGGAGAGGATCTTGTTGCCGTGGATGGATCTGACGAAAGTCTTGCCGTCGACTACCTTGGTGATGTCCCCTGCATAGGCCGCATCAAATTTGACGGCAAGTCTAGGTCCGATTTCTCTTCCCCAGACGGTTCCGGGAAGAACATAATAGTCTGCCTCAACGGATGCAATGGCCTTTGCAAACAGTGAGGGATGGTAGGGATCAATCTCCGCCTTGAAGACCTTTGAAAAGCCAAGCTTGCCTGCATCTTGCAGGGTTGCGTCGAGGTCTTTTCCAACCACGACGGCGACGTATTCATCTCCCTGCATCTCCTTGGCTGCTTTGGTTGCCTCTAGGGCTGCCTTGACGGTCTTGCCGTTGTATGATTCGAGGAATACTGCCACTTTCATTTCAGATCACCTTCTCCTTGTTGTGGAGTGCATCCACGAGTTGTTCGATGGCCTCGTCAAGGTCTCCCTTGAAGATGACTCCTCCCTTCTTGGCAGGTGGGAATTCAACCTTGACCTGCGTGACCTTCCTGTTGGATGTACCTGCAAATTCAAGATACTCCGCACCATCTTTTTCGTCCACCTTCTTCTTCTTGGCCTTCATGATGTCGGGAAGCTTGGGATACCTCGGCTCGTTCAATCCCTTGTCGGTCGTGACTATTGCAGGAAGGGTAAGTTCGAATTTTTCCTTGCGGGCGGTGGCGTCCCTTGTGACAACAACCTTGCCTTCTTCCACCTCCAATCCCGAAATCTCGGCAACAACAGGCATGTTGAGGAGTTCACCGACTGCGGGTCCGACAAAGCTGTCGGCAGTGTCGGTTGCCAACCGTCCTGCAAACACAAGGTCGGGCTGGAGTGCCTCCAGTTCCTTGGCAAGCACCTTGGCGATACCCAGAGGATCACTGTCCGCAAGAGCCTCATTGTTCACCAATACGGCATCATCGGCACCCATTGCCAATGCCTTCCTGATGACCTGACTCTCAACTCCTTTTCCAAGTGTCAGGAGTGTGACAGTTCCTCCCAATTTCTCCTTGGTCTGGATGGCTGCCTCAAGAGCATACTCATCATATGGTGATGCAATCCACTCAATGGAATCGTCATAGACGACGTCCTTTCCATCGTCCCTGATCTGGAACCTTGTTTCCGTATCAGGTACGGCTTTGAGCATGACGACGATTTTCATCAGAAAGAATACGATGACTTTCTTTTTTTAGATTTGTCATTTAATCCGATTATTTACGCGTATCAATGGAAATAAATTGAGAAATTCACAAAAAATCTGGCGTTCGTTCGTACCGCAAATCTGGCAACACAGATGTTTAAATGCAAGAATTCCCTAAGGGATATGTGTCAAACACCTCTGAGATTGACAATCTCTATGAAATTGCCGATGAACTGGCCCAAACCATCCTCAGCAATACCGAAATCCTCCTGAACCTTCCGAAGATTGACGAACTGGGATGGAAAACACTCCCTCCCCCTTCAGAAAAACCCATGACCATGGCAAGTGTGGATGGTGGATCTCGCCTCCTTCAGGGAAGAAGCCTCTACTTGCTCTTCGCCCAAGCCGCTGGACGACCAATGGGAATCGGGGGAACACAGATGCCTAAGGATTACCCATGGATTGTGGAACGATATGCCGAAAAGGTGTCTTCTGGAGGACAATTCGCCAGTGATCTGCTCTCACGCATTCGTGAACGGCTTGAACTGAGCGTCGCCATCGATCTCATGGAACGGTTCTCTCCCGAATACATGCTCATGGATGGCACCCTCGATGGACTCTTCATCATCGGCATCCCGACACGACTTATCCTCTCCACCCTCAATGGAGAAGAAGACCTCAACGATGACCTCCGACTCTTCAAAGGAGAATTGATCGCTTATGGAGATGTTCTCAAAGAATTCATGGAAACCGCTGAAAAACAGGGAACAAAGGTGATCGGACTATCCAAGGACAGCTACAGCAAAATATTCGTCCCGGCAGAACTCAGGGAAATGGGAATCAACGATTCCATGTACTTCTCAATGATAACACAAGGAAGAAGAGGCTACTCAACTGTCAATACACGAAAAGGAATCGAAAAACTGAAGATGATGAAAATTCCCAAGACCGACGAATCATTCATTCTGACCCTCTGGAAAGACAACAAGATCCAACTCAAGGACGATGACACCAACATCAGCACCTTCTTCGCAAATTTCGCAAATAGAGGCATTCCCGTCCGAGTAGACTACTTCGCCAACAGGGGACTGTCCCCCGATGAGATCATCGCAGACCTTCAGAACGTCTCCGATGGAAAGGACTGGTTCATTCCCCCCCGCCTGGCACATGAAAAGGCCAAAGTCAAAAGCGACCTGTTTGATGTGTTCGTCAAGCAGATCTATCGAAGAATTGAAGCCTCCAATCCAACACTCGCAAACCTCGTGCTTGGTGCAACCCGTAGAATGAGAACACAGGGCGGCTGAAGCATATGACGGGCTGCGCGGATGAAACATGAGACCGAATGCGCAGTTAGATGACAAGATGCACGGCTGAACGATAGCATCAAGAAAGATGCAAGATACAAGATACAAGACACAAAACACAAGAGACAGAACACAAATCACAAGGCACAGAACACAAATCAGATGTCCCAGATCGTCTTGATCTGTGGTGGAGCACTGTCAAACTCATTGTCCCAATCCGTCACCGTGTCCTCCCTAGGAACACTGGCCGTGTATGGAGAATCCACCCCCGAAAGGATGATGGTCAATTCCACCTTGGGTCCAAGACTGGGATCTATGTGAGAACCCCAAATCACCTTCGACCCCCTTCCCAATTCATTGGTGACGGTACGGACACACCTCTGGATCTCCTCAAGACTCAACGTGTCCCCACCCGCAATATGGATGAGGGCCGCCTTCGCATCCATGATCTGGATGTCCAAAAGACTGTACGCAAGACTCTCCCTGAGTGCATCCTCAATACGAGTGGGACCCTCGCCCTCTCCTACTCCAATCACGGAACTCCCTCCTGCCTTCAGCACCTGCCGGATGTCTGCAAAGTCCACATTGACATAGGCCGCCGTTCGCACAAGATTCACAATGCCCTGCACCGCACGGATCAGAATCTCATCGGCAACCTTGAAGGCAGTGTCCAAGGGAAGGGTGTCGTCAATCAACAACAGCTTCTGGTTCGGTATGACTATCACTGTGTCGCAAGTCGAATACAGCTCCTTCAACCCATCAAGCGCATTGTTGACACGATCCTCGCCCTCCATCTCAAACGGAAGCGTGCAGACACCCACAACCAATGCACCCTCACTCCGGGCAATGTCTGCAATCACAGGAGCAGCACCCGTACCGGTTCCACCTCCAAGACCTGCCTGCACAAAGACCAAATCAGCATCCTTGACCAGCTCACGGATATCCTCTGTCGATTCCTCCGCTGCCGCTCGACCTATGATCGGATCACTCCCTGCACCAAGACCCTCCGTCAACTCAGATCCCAAAATCAACTTCATGTCTGCCTCACTGTTCAGCAAATGGTACGCATCCGTATTGGCCGCAACCGTGATCGCACCCTGGATCCCTTTGCGCGCAAGACGACTCACCGCATTTGAACCGGCTCCTCCAACTCCAATGGCCAGAATCTTGTCCTGCTTTTTCTTCAGCAACTCCTGAATAAATGAATTCATCTTTGACGATGAAAATTTCGAAACCGTAGGCTTGACCGGCTTATGCGCATTCTTCACCAAATTCGTCATGAATTTGTTCTTGGAATGCACCTCTCCAATCCCAAAGGATTGCGGAACCGCCTTGGGCTCCTCATCCGGCTCCGAAACATCGGCTCTCACCGGATTCCAACTCTTCTTGGGATCCTTCCCATAAGGCCAACGAGGATCTACTGGCTTGTCCATGTTGTCCATGATGTCCAAAATATCGTCTATCGGGGATGGCATTCTTGTAAATCAAACAAAACACAATATATGAGATAAAGGCATACTCGTGACTTATGCACGTGACACTCCCGTCCCTAGACGACAGCTTAATGAAGGACAAGTAACTATATCCATTCGTGGTAGAACAAATTGTCGACCTCAACCTAGGTATGCCCCAAGACCTCAGAGAACGACTCGAAAAACAACATTACTACCTCGCAGGAAAACATAGCGGCGTCAAACTGTGCCACTGGACCAAAAAGGACATCACTGGAGAAGGACAGTGCTATAAACACAAATTCTACGGAATAAAATCCGCTAACTGCATGCAGGTGTCCCCTGCACTCACTTGGTGCACTGAAAGATGCCTCTTCTGCTGGAGAAGCGAAAGCTATGCAATGGGTGACGATATGTCAACCATCCAACATGACGCTCCTGACTGGCTCGTAAGAGAAATGATAAAAGGACAACAAAAACTACTCTCCGGATATGGAGGAAACCCTAAGGTCGACAAAAATGTATGGAAAGAGGCTCAACACCCAAAACATGTCGCTATCTCTCTCAGCGGAGAACCAACCCTCTATAAACACCTCGACGAATTCCTCGAAGTATGCCATGATCTAGGAATGACTACATTCCTCGTAACCAACGGAACAAACCCTCAAGTCCTAAAAAATCTAAAAAACCTCCCAACTCAGCTCTACCTAACCGTCGCTGGACCTACTCCCGAAATCCACTCCGCCATCACTAGACCATTCAACCCAAAAAAAGCATGGGAAAACCTAAACAAAACACTCGATGTAATGGCTGAAATCAATACCAGAAAAGTAATCAGAATGACCCTCGTAAAAGGAAAAAATATGAAACACCCTGAAAAATACGCACAAATGTTCTTCAGAGCTAAAGCACACTTCCTCGAAGCTAAAGGATTCGTATCTGTAGGCGACGCAAGAAATAACTACGGATACGAAAGAATGCCTGACATAAACGATATCCTACAATTCTCCAAACAAATCGTCCAAAATTCCCCTCAACACCTCGAAATCATTGACCAATCTAAATCTTCCTGCGCTGTCCTAATGGCTCCTGAAGACTACCCATGGAGATACCTCGAATAAGAAAAAATAAAAAACGATACCAACCACCAAATTAAAATGCACCAATGACTCTATTGAAAATATACATCACTTATCGTGATTATCGTGAGGTAGATAACATGTCCGAAGTCGATAAACAAGTTGCAGAAGCAATGGAAATCCTGACTCACATCGCTGAAGATTCTTCAGTACCTAGAAATATCAGAAAAGCAGCAACTAAATCCATTGAAATACTGCAAGACGAAACCATGGACCTAAACGTCCGAGCAATAAATGCAATCGACCTGCTCGATGAATCAACCGCTGACCCCAACTGCCCATACCACGCAAGAACTATGCTCTGGCAAGCTATAACCAGACTCGAACTACCACCACAAGCAGATTGAAAAGACCTAAAGAAAAATTAATTACCCAATAATCCAATACTAAAAATCAGACAAAAAGGCGAGGTGCCGGAGTGGTTAACGGGGCGGTCTCGAAAACTTAACACTGAGCTGTTAAGTCTTGAAAACCGCTGAGCTATGCTCGCATGGGTTCGAATCCCATCCTCGTCATTTACATTTCAATGGATTTCTGGAAGCTATTGGTTGATTTTTCCTTCCTTCAATGGTCTAATGTTTAGGTGTAAATTTAGTTTATTCGTGTGATCCTTCTCCGAGCACGTATTTGGTCTCCTTTTCGTCAAGAACAGAAAATACGGCTCTTCGATCGATTTTGATGGTTCCCACACCGTTTTTTGCAAGATTTGTTCTGAGTGAATTGACGATTTTGCTGTGGAAGTTTCTGTAGACGAGCATTGCAGGGAATAATGCGGGGGAGATCATGATGAGTACCACTGCGGTCAGGATTGCATAGAGGATGAGGATTGTTATGGGGTCTGCAACGATGTTCCTTACTAGTAATTCCCTTCTGATGAGGTTGTATCCTGTTATCATTCCTGTAATTACGAGGAAATTGTTGATATAATCCAAAATGTCGATTGATGCAATTTGGAATGTTCCGTCATAGTTGGCTACTAGCACTCTTGAATCGTTGGTGACGAATCGGATTGGTTGGTATAGGCCAACAATGAGGAGAGCAATTACAGTGGCTGCAATGATTTCAAGGATAATCATGAGGGTATCTTCTGGGCGATACACAGTCAGGAGGTAATAGAGGATCAGATAGAAAATGGAGATGAAGCTGACGATGAACCTCCATGAGAACCCTAACACCCTGAAAATGCTTCTGTAATCACTGTCGGGTATATTCAGTTGCAGGTATGCATTCTTGAGATCTTCAGAGTAGAGGGCCTTTGCAAGTATTCCAGATAGTTGCAGCAAATCTTCCTTGTCATCTTTTGCTGCCTTGACTGGCCGGACGAAGAAGATTTCCATATTATAATTTCAAATATGATTTTGAAGTGGAGTCTCTCATATCGTCGGACAACTCTGCTTGTTTCCAGTTTCAATCTCTAATGGGTAATCTGAACAATTGCAACTATCTCGCTGTTGTATATGGGCACATATGGTTGTCAACATGGATGGTCACCTGTGATTTCCTCCACTTTCTTGTTCCCTTGTTTCTGAAGCAGATTTTATATTCATCAACTTCCTATGGAACGCAATTGCAATTCAAATTCTACCGGAGGGTCTTGGTTCCGAAAGGGATGTTTTCCGTCAGTCTCCACCCCGAGGATCTGGAGGCGATCAATGGCGTGGTAGCCTATCTGCGCATCCTGAATGTACCCATGAAACCGGAAAAGCCTGCCATTTTGTCACGCGTAAATCCGACAACCATTCAGATTCGAGACCCCTTTTTCGGCATCATTGCCAAGGAGATGGATGGACAGTTCCGCATTGTCGATGTGGATGTCAAGATTGAACTGGACTTCTTTCCCTATTCGCTGTTTGCGCTGGAACATCTGAAGGAACTCGGTTTCAGGTGCACACGTATCGGAACCGTCGACCAGATTCCCTCCTTCAGATGCATGCATCTTCGATCCCTCTACATCTCTGTCGAAGACGGTCACTTTCTTGCCCTTTCTCAGTTGCATCAACTTACCCAACTGGAACATCTCTTCCTGTATATCCATTCTCCCACCCTTCAGTTGGACAGCTTCCCTCTCCTGAAAAGCCTAGGAATCAGGACTTCGATGCTCCGCATTGATGAATCCTTTCCCGATTGGATACAGAACCTCAGTATCCAAGGTGCGGATGTCCATTTCATCACTAAGCGGGAAGCCATCATCTATCTCCGGCTCACCGGTTGCAGAATCCATAATGTCCACTTCCCGGACACATTGCCGAACCTGAAACGACTCTCCCTGATCTCATCGCAGTTCATGACCTGCCATTCACATGGCATCGAAGACCTGAAGCAGCTTGTGTTTCTTGAACTCGATGATGTCAATATCGATGAAATCAATCTCCGAGACACTCCGTTGATGTTCATCATCCTCAAAAACCTCAATTGGAAATACCTGCCCAAAATCCCCGAATACCTTTTCGCTCTTCACCTCATCTCACTTCCCAACATGACCATCCCCTCTTGGGTCAAAAAACATGTCACCTCATCAATGGCTCTGCAGGTCATTGACTGCAAATTCGAATGA
>CAZYCQ010000043.1:0-9863 GCA_964645535.1 uncultured archaeon
TGTGGAATTTATCTGGACCGCCCTGATTGCCATTTTTCTTTTTGCGATGACATCTGTCATGGCCAAATATCTCATTGTCATGTTTGGTGGTCCCTACCGTTTTCTTGCCTATCAGTTGACTGCCGGACTCATTATTGTCTGGTCAATTCTCTTGATGATCGATCCCACTCCATTGAATCCAAATCTGAGAAATGTTGATGTCGTCCGGTCCCTGATTCTTTCAAGTGTTTTTGCTTTTGGAGGCTTTGTCTGCCTGATGATCGGCTTTTCCAAAGGAAATGCATCTGTTGGAGGCATCTTTATCTCCTCAAGGCTTGCAATCAATATTCCCTTGGCATTTGTCTTTCTTGGAGAACGTTATCCTCCCTATGTATACGTGCTTATTCTGCTGACCCTTGTGGGCGCAATCCTAGTTTCATGGGATGAAGATCTGAATGCCAAACAGGTGTTTCTGCTAAAAGGAAAGGGTGTTGTTTGGTTCTTTCTGACAACGGCACTTTGGGGGCTTTCGAATCTGTTCATTACCGACATTGGTGATCGCCTTTCTGCAATTGAATTTTTGAGCTATCGCCAACTGTTTCTTTTCATTGCAACATGGCTGTTCTTTCCCCTGATCAGTTCAAAAGTTGACCTTCCTTCCAGAGGAATCTCATTCTCAGCCATCAAGCTTCTAATCCTTTATATTCTAATCACTATCTCTGCCCAATTGCTCTTTGTTTTCAGTCTATTGCAAAATCTGACCATAACTGAAGGAATCGGTGCTATGGAAGGTGCGGCAACCTTTGTGATAAGCATGTCGGCAACAAAGATTTTCGGAAATTCCATATTGAAGGAACAGATGATGCCGAAGATTCTTGCAATACGGATTATTGGTGTTGTTTTGAGCGCATCTGGGGTCTTGGCTATTGTTTTAGTCCTTTAGTTGTAGCATGGTTTGAGTAATATGTTTTTTACAGGAAGGGCAAGACCCTTTGATCTTGATCCATTCCGACAGATGTTTTGCGTGAGAAGGTGCTTGGCAATGGGGACAGGTCAATATCTCTTCATGCATGTCAATCACCAATCGACAGGTTGCACAGACCTTTCCACCCCCACATTCTGAGCAGGGATAGGTGCTTGTCCATGCTCCACAACTAGCACACTTGACCTTCTGTGATCTTTTGGCATCTTTGATAAAGACCTGTTCCAGATGCAAATATTCCCCTGGAAGTTGATTCTTGTTTTTGAGGTCTTCAAGGATTCTTTCCACCTCTTTCAAATCAATTCTCAAGAGATTGGCAATGCGGTTCAGACTCACTGGAATCTTTGGCCTGAATTGATTGAGTAAATCCAATACCGCTTCTTCCTCGACATTGATTTGTGGATAAGAGGTTGGAAGATCCAAGGTTTTCTGTTTCTCTTCACTAACGACTTTGATTGTCTCCAAGGGGATATCATGTCGTTCAGCAAAAGTTAGGAAGGATTCTATCATGGAATTCTTGGCATCCTTGTTTTCTTCTTCCAAAAGCCATTGAATCAATATTTCGGTTTGTGTTTCAGGTGCTATGAGGCAGATTGCCCAATAATACAGTGAACGGATCTCTGCATCGAGCTCCATCTCAAAGGCTTCCTTAAGCGGTTCCAAAAGCCTTGCAACCCTGTGCATTCCAATGAAAAGAGCCAGTTGTGCCTTTTCTTCCGTTGATCCATCAACCAGCATTTCAAGAAGGTCATTCTGGTCAACTTGACCAGTTCGAATCTTTGTGATGATCTGGTCAACGTTTTCAGTCATTGTTTGACACCTCTCGTGGGGCAAAGATTTGGAGGAAACGCGCTTTTTGTGCCAATCGATTGATGTTTTGCAATCCAATATTGACAAGGAATCCCAAACCTCCGCTGAACAATGTGATCATGGTTACCGTAAGGTTCAATGTACCTGAGCTTCCTAGCACGATGAGCACACCGATGCCCAATATCAAGGCACCATAGATGATGGCAGTGGCAACAATCTCATATTTTCTCATTGAGAACTTGACTGCGAATGCCATGATAGAGACACTGAGAAGCACCATTCCATTGAAGAGGATGGCTCTTCCGGCAGTGGTCTGGAAATCTGCCATCAGGATCAAGGCAATAACCGATGTCCCCACAGTTGTTGAAAAGACGATATCGTGGCACGCGTTATATGCATTCTCGAAATTCACTTTCCAGAGATAGAGGAACATAAGGGCAGTGACGATGAGGAGGGCAGTTCCACCTCCATTAATTGGTTCACCGGCAATTGAGAGGTTTTGGAACCAAGCATTGTTCATACCCATGATGAATGCTGTGATTGACATTAGAATGGAGGAAATAAGGGACGTTTCTCTCTTTCCGATTGAAGCTGAAAGAACGAACAGACTCCAGAAAATGGCTACCACTCCTGCAAGAATTTCTCCATAATTGGGAGCCCATATAAGCAGAGAAGTAACAGCAGTAAGGAAAACAAAAATATCGAGTTTGTTTCCATCCATTAGCTGCGTTCCATGTTCCTTCGATACTAATCTCAAGCTGAGAGGTATGAGGGTAAGGGAAATGGGGAGGAAAATCATGTAGGTCAGTGCTTCTCTTGCAGTAAATGGAATTATGGCATCGACAAAGCTTTGCTGATAGGCTCCTGAAAATTGCGTATCAAATAGTCGGAGTGTTAATAGCAGGGTAAGGATGGATCCAAAAATGAATGGAAGATCATTTTTCTTGGAAGGAGTTAAGTTACGAGTTAATACGACAACAACCAAAAGGAAGATGGATCCCAGGCTCAAAAGAACAAACAGGCTGACAAGATTTGTCAGGTTGATCCACATCACGGAAGCCAAGGCCATGACAAAGATTGTTGTGGAAATTGAAAGGCCGGATGCAGAAAGGTTCTTCAGTCCCTCAATTTTCAGTTCAGATGTACTTGAAACCAGTACATTGATGGAAACAAGCCAAAATCCAAGAATGATTGTCCAAGCAAAATCAAGAATGATTTGGGGAATGAAATCGCTTACTGATGTCCAAACCTTTGCCTTATCTCCAAGTATCATCCCTATGATCAGCAATGCGGCACCAAATGCCACCATTCTGATCAATGAGCTCTCTGTCTTTCTCAGTATACCTCGAATGCTATTCAAAATCAGGTTGACAAAGAAAAACATCAGTGGAATGAAAGAAAGGTCTGGTTGATCAAATGTGAAGAGAAGAGAGGCAATTGAGAGAAAACTGACATCGATTATGTCTTCCATTGATTTCTGATCTTTGTTCCAGAGAGAGAGGGAAAGCACTGCCAATGGTAGAGTCATGAAATAGGTAGTTTCTGGTCTGTTTATCCCCAGACTCACAAAAATGAATGTGAGATAAAGCATGATTTGTTTCTCGCTTGAATGTTTTGAGACATCCAAATACTTGATCAGATACAGTGCTGCCGATAAAATGATGAAACCAGCAATAACCATTCCTTCCGTGGTTTCAAAGACAAATAACGTAGTATTTTCTGGTTTGGCCAAATGTATGATTTTTGCAGAGGCTGAAAGAATGATTGCCGACATTCCCTTGAAATTATGATCTTCAATGGTTTCATTGATGACACTCATTATCCCCATAATTGTAATGGATACAATTCTAGATAGAGGATCATCCATGAAAATTACAGAGATGAAGGGAACCGGTAACAGAACATATTGATACAGTTTCATTCTTCCTTCCAAGATGGAAATGTCCTTTTGTCCCTTGAAAATTCTGTAAAGGATCATTTGAGCAATGTATCCCGCAAAGAGAATTTCTTGTAGGTTCTTCTGACTGCTTGGATTCATCATTACTGCCAAAATTCCAATTTGGACGAAAACTGATGATACAAGTTCAAAATTCCTGAATTGTGTTAGTAAGATTGCCAATATGGAAATGGTGATTGCTACTGTTTCAACAAATCCAAATGAACCATTGCTTGTCCAACCCAACACTGCAAGAGCAAACCCTACCACAGAAATTGATTGTGGTGCAAGATCCTGTCGATAAAACAACTTTGCAAAAAGATATGCACTGAGTCCAATGTATGGGATTACATTGAAGAGTATCTCGATATTTCCAATGAGCAAATCACCCACTTCTGGGGTTAATAGTCCAACCAGACTCGTAAAGACTGAAATTGGAAGTGCATTCCACTCACTTTTATTTTTGATTCCGTCAATTATGTACAACAAGAGGGAAAGGAAAACCCCACCCATGATTAAATTCACAAATGAGGTGGTATTGATCGCAAAAGCATAGAATGTGATTGCATTAAGTATTCCAATCAATGTATGGAAGAGTTGTTCCTCCTCACTTGGATTGAATATGGATCTCAACATAGTATAGAGCATCAAGGCCGCAAAAGTTGCAAACAGCAATGAGACCTGCCAAAGTTCCGTACTGACTGGCATGGACAAAAAGTTCAAGATGAATAGTGGAAGTACTCCGACTATTTTCTTTCTATCAAATCCAGTAGTCTCAATGATTCCGATAATCAGTATTGAGAGAAGGAAGAACCACATATGGCTGATGGCCAATCCTTCCAGAGTTTCTGGTCGGATAAGAAATATTGCCGAGAAAACAGGCAAGACCTTTCGAATGTTGTCCATTATTGTAAAGGTGAGAAAACCATAGACCGATCGATCTTCTATTCTTTCTCCTCTAATGCTTCGTAGGAAATGAAGTGCCGCAAATGCTAGGAGTACCGAAATTCCCATGAAATAATTGAGATCTGTGGCCCATGGGGTATCATATCCGGAAGGCATTCTAGAAATTACCGCAGCTATAAGAACGGGGACAAAGCCCAATGCAACGGTTTCCTCATACTTGAAGGTCTGATATAATGACAAAGTCAGAACGGATACAAAGACTGCAACAGTGGCAATGGCAGACAAGTAATTTGAAAAGAGCATCATGGTGAAGGCAATCCAGGCAATTGCATCCCTGAAGAAAATTCTGGTAAGGTATCCTTCCCGTTGTTTGATTTCATCTTTATGAGAAATCCAAACAGAGACAAGATAGATGGGAATCAATGTTGCTTGTATAAATGAATTGAATGTTGGATTCTCAACATAGTAGACTGCGAAAAGGAATGAAAGGTATGCAGGCACCAATGTTCCCCAATGCCTTCCTCTTGTGTTGTATATGGTAATCGTGTTGACTAACATGAATGCGACAGTAATGATGGTAGGTTGCAAATAAGACCAATTTGATCCCATAACGAAGCCATTGGTTGTCAGAAATACAATGAAGACGAAATTGGTTAATGCTGAAAAAATCAACTCCTGATATTCGATGGCCTTTTGTTTAAAATAGGCTGAAATTTTGGTCGGATCTGTCATTACGTCTCGATATGATACTTCTGCAATGGTTCTTTCAGGGATGATCTTATTGAGGAAAAGGAATGAGAAGCCTGCAAAGCTAGTGTAGATGGCAAAGATGAAAAACGGTCCTATCGTCAAGATTCCCAAGGTTTCCAAGAATCTTGCAATTCCTTCAATCTCAATTCTTGAATATCTGTCAAGTAATTGCCCAATGACGACAATGAAAAAGTTTCCAATCAAAGATAATTGGTAATATCCCTTTCTCTTGACTCCATCCAATTTGGGAAGTAATAAGCCGATTAGAAAGACCAAAAGTGATGAGAATGTTATTCCTAGTGCAGTCACTCCCTCAACGAAACCTAAGGTAAGAATTAGACCATTTGCAATTGCAATGATTGAGGTTTTCTTCAGGAGTTCATCACTATCTATCCACTTGCTGGCAAACAGATGTACAACTGCTCCTAAAATGGGCATAATGGATGTTATTCCAATTATTGATCCCACAATTATATCTGGATTGCTCAATTCCGATATCTGCTCATTCAATCTGATGGTGGAAACAAGAATTGCAAGATCCAAAACCAAGATACTTGCCCATTTCTCCAAGAGACTGCTTTCAGTTGTCCAGAATTTTTTCCAATGGACAAACACAGCATAAGCTGCAAAGAGCAAGGTCAGAAGAAATTGTGGGAAGACAAATGTGAGGGCAAATTGCAGCATTCCTTCATTTGCAGATTCAAGCAGTATCTGCTGATAAATTATGACTAATGTGCCAAGAAGCGGAACATAGATTTTTGTTAAATGATCAATTTTCAGTGAGACTTCCCTCAAAATTTCAGATCCTTCAAATTGATCATGCATTACTGAAGTTGAGAGATGGAAGGCGATGGCAAGTCCACTGAAAAGAATCGCTGGATCAAATGGGAGTGGTTGTGTGGATGCATTCAAGATTATTGAAAAGGCAACCACTGGCCAGAGGAAAAAGAAGGTGTAGATGGAATAATAATATGGTTTGATTACCTCAACGTATCCCCTATTAAGGAAATAAGCCGCAGGAAATGCGGAGAGCACTATCCCAAGGGCAGGAATGAGCATTGAGCCTGTGCTTACAAAGTGGGCTGCAACAATCAATGGACCTCCTGCCATCAGAATCAAGACAGGTGTCCACGAAATCTCCTGTTTCTCTATGATGAATAGATAAAGAAGAACTGTACCAATGGGTAAAATTCCTCCAAACTCCATTATCCAAGGCAATCCACTCGTTGAAAGAACAATTGCATCTCCAAGAACTGCCACAACTGTCAAGCTTTTTGTGACATCCGATCGATGAATATATCCCAATAAGGCAGGAATACCTATATATACCAATGAAGGTATCAATCGCAACATTTGATTTCCTGAGGTTACCCATGCCACTCCAAGCCCCAGACCCATGCCGAAATTGATCAGGAAGATGCCTACTTCCCTACTTCGTAGACTTTCAAATTTAATTCCAAACATCCTCCCTCCGATAGTCACATGACCCATTCCCATTGCAATAATCCCAATCAATCCAAATGCCAGTCCTTGCAAGACAGGTGATAATTGCAAGGATACTGCCAAGAGTATAAAGCCGCCAATCAGCAATGCTGATGCAATGATTGGCTGCACTTGATTAATCAAAACGTTGAAGAGTCTCATTGCAACAGTTTGCTTTTCTACCTTTACCTTCTCAGTTGGTCTTTCTACCTTGATTTCCTTAACTGTAATGAAATCCTTGACGGAAATTTTGGGAAGCATCACTGGTAAGGTAGGTGGATCCAATGTTCTTTCTTTTCTGGATGAGGGAACTTCACTTGGGGGCACTTCAACTGGTGGGGGAATACTTACCGGTGGTGTAATCTTGACTGGAGCCTGCTTGGTCTGTATGGGTTCCGGAATTTCCACCGGTGGTGGGATCTTGTATTCTGAAACAGGCTCTGCTGGTGTTTCCTTTGGCAATTGTTTGGCTGTGACTTCAGGTTTTGATTCAATGTCTTTTTCCAGCAATTCTACAATTTCATCAATCCTGTGTGATTGCAGGTTAATTTTCCGTTCCAAAATCTCAATGGTGTCCTCAATTTTCATTACCTTCTTTTGAAGTTGGACATTTCCTTTCATTACCGCGTGACCACATTTGGGGCAATTTTCATCCTTCTCGGAAATACTCGCTGCACAATTGATGCACAAAATCGTGTCTTTTGTAATCTCCTGTAGACGATTTCCACAAATGGAGCAGAAACGGTTTTCATCCTTTTGCTCACTTCCACATTTGTCACAGGTCTTCATTCATCCACCTCCAAAAACTCTTGAAATGTTCTGGGAATTTCCGACGTGTATCTCAATGCTGCGTTAATGTGTTTCTTGACTATATCCCTCTCCTTACCAATCTTCGCTGCCAATGAAGCTAAGGAAAGATGAAGATAATGATCCGCTTCCGGCTCATTTTCCATTTTTAAAAGGGCATCATAGGCGAAATATGGATTGGCTAATGTCAGATTTCTTCCCAAAGTCAGAAAATAGAACAGTTTCCGCTTAAATGTATTCAGATCAACTTTTTCATAACCTAAAATTTTCCATTTTGAATAAAGCTCCTCCATGTTCACTTGATTGATAAGATGCTCAACCTTTGCAAAAGATCGTTTTGCATTTGATAGGAACAAAAGTCGAAGATCAATGATACCTGAGTTGTAATGAGCTACAATTTCTTCATTAAACCGCTTCAATGTCCCCTGCGCTTGAGCAAATTTCCCCCGCAAAATCTCTGCTTGGAACAGAAATGGTGCAAACTTTGAATCTCCACTTGCCAGTTCTCGAAGAATCATCTCCGACTTTTTCAAATCTCTCCCTAGTTCCATATGCGCTAATGCCTCTGCAAATAGGAGATCTTTATTTTTTTCCTCACGTTCCGCAATGGCAAGTACTTCCTCATACCTCTCTTCAGTCACCAACAAAAGTGCTAGCAATCCGGTTACTTGAGGATCCGGATCTTCCACAAAAAGCCTTCGCAAAAACTTGGTTGCAGCCTGATAATTTCCAGTTGCAATGTACAGTTGTGCAAGGGCTATTCTAGCCTCTTTTGAATTGTTCAGATCTATTGGACTATTTTCCAGCAATTCTATTGCCTGATCATATTGCTGGGTTTTTATTCGAAAATTTATTTTTTTAAGAAGCCTATGAGTTTGTGGTGAAAATTGAGGGGGCACGTTACTTATTTCCACAACAAATATAATAACCTTTTGCCGAGAGTTTTGTATTATATCCTTTTTTTTACACTATGTTTGGTGTCACATAAAAATCAAACGAGATTATTAATCATATGCTTTCTTATTCATTTACACTACGTGCTTTCTTTCACTTGTCTTGTATTGATGTTTTATATGTTGTATTCATTAAAGTGAAACTCTTCTTTCTTCAATTAATTTGTTTTCTTACCATTGCCTGATGAGTGGAATTTAGTATACTTTCCTTTCTTCTATTCAGGCTTGATCCTTTTAATTTCTCTTAAGGTTTTCCGAGAGTATTTCAAACCATTTTTCTTTCAAAATCGATCTAATTGTTTTGGTGGGATTAACTAAGTTTGGACAGTAATCTCAATGAATTCCCAACAATCAATGCTTCTGAGACTTCATGAACAAGTATTGCACTTATCAGGTTCACAAGATCTAACAGTACACCTGCAATCAAGAAGAACAATATGATTCCTGAAACCACTAGGTTTTGCAAGATAATTCTTTTCATTCTTTTTCCAACATCTGCTGCAAAGGCAATATTGTGGATCTCATCACTCATTATTGCCACATCAGCTGTTTCTAGAGCCACATCTGTCCCTGCAACTCCCATCGCGATTCCAACATCCGCAAGGGCAAGGGCTGGGGCGTCGTTGATCCCATCTCCGACCATGGCCAGTTTGTATTTGCTTTTGAGGTCATTAATGATCTCTGCTTTTCTTTCAGGACTTAACTCATAAAACACATGATCATTGTCAATACCTAACTGTTCTGCCACTCTAAGTGCCGGAGCCTTTCTATCGCCAGTCAGCATGAATGCTTCTATACCTCTTTTCTTAAGTTCCTTGATTGCCAATCTTGCTTCTGCCCTTACCTCATCCTCAAATGCAATTGCGCCTAGAGCCATTCCCTCTTTTGCAAGAACTGCCAATGTTTTCACTTCAGAGAGTTCTGCAAACTCTTCCTTCAGAATTCCTCTAGATTTCGCGATCTCATAACTTCCTAACCATAATTTTTCACCATTGATTGTTCCCTCAATTCCTTCTCCTGGAATTACTTTGAAGTTCTCAACTGGAAGAGGATCAACTCCTTCTTCTTGTGCTTTCTTGAGAACTGCTTTTGCCAATGGGTGCTGTGCAAACTGCTCTAGACCCGCGGCATATCCTAAAACTTGCTTCTTATCAATTCCGTCGGCAGCTACAACCTCTGTAACAATTGGGGTTCCCATTGTCAATGTCCCTGTCTTGTCAAAAGCAATTGCAGTTATTTCACCCAATGCTTGTAAATG
>CAZYCQ010000043.1:9963-29657 GCA_964645535.1 uncultured archaeon
CCCGGTCTAAGCAGAATGATGTCTCCTGGCTTTAATTCCTCAACTGGCACACTGATTTCTTTCCCATCAATAATCTTCGTAGCAGTCTTTGGTACAAGGGTCATCAGGGATTTGATCGTCGTTCGGGTTCTCTTGACCGTGTATCCCTCCAATGTTTCTGTTATTGAATACAGAAATACAATTGTCAAAGCTTCTTCTAACGCTCCAAGTGATGCTGAACCGATGATTGCTAAGGTCATTAAGACATCAATCGTTATCTTCCTCTTTTCAAAAATTGCCTCTACAGTTTCAACGTAAAAGAACCAACCGCCTGCCAGAGCTCCCAATAGAAATACTGCAATTTTTATTACCAGGTCAGTATCTTCTGGTGTCACATAAAGTATAATCAACGCAATTAATGAGACTATGGTTCCATAGATTCTAATCCAAGGTACTGGTATCCTAAATTCCTGTAGTTTTTCGTTCATATTTTATCTTCCTCTTTATAGTTTACACAAGCCCAAATGGCTTGATACGTTGTCTTAAGAACTTGTTCTGCCAAATCAATGATCTCTTTGATTAGATCACTTGTCAATGAATAGGTGACCTTTCGTCCCTGTTTTTTGGCAGTTACCAAATTGCATTCACGCAAACAACCTAGGTGTGTGGAAACTGTTGATTGGGGAAGTTCTAATTCTTTCACTAACTCGGATGTAATCTTTGGAGAATCAGCCAATGACTTGAGAATGGCAAGTCTTGTCTTGTCCCCAAACCCTCTGAATAATTTTGCCAATAACTCAATTTGGGAAATCTCAGGTAACATCTTTACATCGGGATATGCCGATGAATATATATTTTTTTCTTTTCTTTTCAATTGTATGGGAAGAGAGGCCAAAAAACCACTTAGTGTAATTTTAGATTATTTAGATAGTGGTCATATTCCTCAAAAATCCGAAAATCATCGCATTCTAGCTCTTTTATCCACTTTTTATATGGCTCTGCATCCGGAAGACTCAATTCTTTCAGTCGATCATAGGAAAATCGAGGGTAATCTGGATAGATGATAGTTTCCAAAATTATGGCAAGTACTGCCCGCCAGCCGCGAGGGAGTGTATTCCTATTTTCCAGTAAATCCTTAAAGAACTGTCCATATTTTTCTCTTAACTTTTCAGAAGCCAGAAGAGCCCCAATCAAGTAAATGCCATCTAGGGACAGTAGCCAATCCAGCGATATTTCGTTTTTCAAAAGCCTGTCATGTATGTCCAGAAGATAGTGGATCAGATACTCTCTCAATTGCGTTTCATAACCTGCATGCCAAGACTTGATTTCAAAATCTGGAATTTCCATGTTGTCTCTACCGGAATTTAGGATTTCATCCAAATTGAGTTCGTCAATAATCCACCAGTGATGACTAATTAACCAGTTAGTGACAAAGTGGAAGAATTCTCGACATGAAAGATCAAGGATCACTCTTGCAGGCTTATCTCCAAAGCTGATATCCTTCAGTCCACATCTGCTTCCCTTCTTCCAATATGTCGCAAACATTCCGCCTATATAGTCCCATTCGGGTGGTCCCCATGTACCAAATAGATTCATGTACCTATAAGGGTGTATTCGGAAGTCATTATATTGCATTCCTTTTTCACTCAACATGACCTGTTCGATGTTTTTGGCTGCTTCCTGCATTTCAGGTGTCATGAACTGCTGGTAGTCCTTATAGGTGTCTACGAACAATAGAACTAATGGCCACGACATGGATGACTTCATGGCAGTTTCCCTAAAAGTCAGCTTTTTTTGTAAATAGACTGCAAGATACCCTACCTCAAAATAAAACAAAGCTTTGACATCTTCCATTAAGGTAGAAAAAAAAATCACATATTTAACTACAAAGATGCTCATACAAACTTTTGCAAAACTGTTGCAATTATGAATCATTTTTTGGGAGATTTCAATAAGAAAGTCCCTTGTTTTTCATTCCACTTGGATTTTAATCCGAAATGAATTCCGATACTATTCACTAAACACAAATAGTTTGAATTTGAAATCGAA
Organism: uncultured archaeon; assembly: GCA_964645535.1. Taxonomy (GTDB): domain Archaea; phylum Asgardarchaeota; class Heimdallarchaeia; order Heimdallarchaeales; family Kariarchaeaceae; genus WAKA01. The sequence goes on from CAZYCQ010000043.1 coordinate 11,992, forward strand.
TTATGGAAAATGATTTGATTGCTCCTCATGGTGGAGTATTGGTAGATCGCAGGATCTATGGAGAGGAAGGGCAAAGGTTGCTTGAAAAAGGCCAGTCACTTCCCCAAATCGTTCTTACTCCCCGATCGTTGGCGGATCTGGAATGCATCGCCACAGGTGTCTATTCTCCTCTTACTGGCTTCATGACCCAAGAAGATTACGAAAGTGTAGTCGAGACCATGCGGTTGGCTAACGGTCTGGTCTGGTCCGTTCCGGTCACCCTGCCTGTTGACCGCAAGACCGCGGAACCCCTTTCCGTAGGGGATGAGGTGGCTTTGGTCTGGGAGGATCAGGTTCTGGCCATCATGGAAATCAGTGACAAATACGTCCCTGACAAGGCAAATGAGGCGGAAAAGGTATACCTGACGACAAACGAGGCCCATCCCGGAGTGGCGGCTCTCATGAACTCAGGGGATGTCTATTTGGGAGGGGAGATCTGGCTTTTCTCTGACATTCCCCACAAAAAGTTCCTTGGAGAACGCCTGACGCCCCACCAGACCCGTGCCGAATTCCGCAAGAGGGGGTGGAAGACGGTGGTGGCCTTCCAGACCCGCAATCCGATTCACCGTGCCCATGAGTACATCCAGAAAGTGGCTTTGGAAATTGTTGACGGGCTTTTCCTGAACCCATTGGTGGGTGAGACCAAGAGTGACGACATTCCTGCCGATGTCAGAATGAAGGCGTACAAGACAATTCTGGAGAAATACTATCCTCAGGATCGAGTGCTGCTGGGGGTTTTTCCTGCGGCGATGCGGTATGCCGGACCCAGAGAGGCCATCATGCACGCCATTGCCCGGAAGAACTATGGCTGCACCCATTTCATCGTAGGCCGTGACCATGCCGGAGTGGGCAGCTATTATGGGACATATGATGCCCAGAAGATCTTTGACCGGTTTGAGCCAGAAGAAATCGGGATCCAGCCGCTCAAATTCGAACATGCTTTCTATTGCACCATCTGTGGGCAGATGGCCACTGCCAAAACCTGTCCCCATCCAAAAGACTATCATGTGTTCCTTTCGGGCACAAAAGTCCGGGCCATGCTTTTTGAGGGGCAACTGCCGCCCGAAGAGTTCACCCGTCCCGAGGTGGCCCAAGTCCTCATGGATTCCATGCAACCCAAGGAGATGGCGGCTCTGAAAGGTGTGACGGTCTGGTTTACCGGTCTGAGCGGTGCCGGCAAGTCGACCATTGCCAAGAACCTGAGCCGGAAACTGGAGGAGATGGGTATCAAATTCGAGATCTTGGATGGGGACATCATCCGGCAGAATCTCACCAAGGGCTTGGGGTTCAGCAAGGAGGATCGTGATGAAAATGTGAGGCGGATCGGTTTTGTTGCCGGCCTTCTGACCCGGAACAATGTGGTGGTCATCGTTGCCGCCATTTCGCCCTACCGTGAGATCCGCGAAGAGGTGAGGCAAAAGATCGGGAACTTCGTGGAAGTCTACGTGAATGCTCCCGTGGAGGTATGTGAGCAGAGGGATGTCAAGGGACTTTACAAAAGGGCCCGTGCAGGCGAGATCAAGAACTTTACTGGTATCGATGATCCCTATGAACCTCCCCTCAACCCTGAAGTGATCTGCTATACCGACAAGGAAACTGTGGAAGAAAGCACCCAGAAGGTTTTGGACAAACTGATTGAATTGGGATATGTTGGAGCATCAGTTAAGCCGGTTTCTCAAAACTGAATCGATTGAATTATCTTGTTTGGTTGATAAAATGGTGGCAATTTTCTAAGCAAACTCGAGATTCATTTTACCTTACCTTTAAAAAAATCTAGTGATTTGTTCTTCTATGTCTAAACGGAGGATAGTCAAGACGTACTCAAACACAAGGGCAAAGGGAGAACGGTATGATATTGAAGGAAATCGGTATTTTGTCAAGGTGGAGCTTGTAAGTATTAAAATGCTGGAAGAGGCCGACGCATTGGGCAGAACATCTGAGATCTATCTTGAATGTGGGAAGTCAAAAATGATAAGTAAACGATTTCCCACGAAAGGGGAAATTCATCTTGATAGAAACGAGGTTTTCAAACCACGAGGGAGGATAACGCTTTATACGGAAGTTGCAGAATCTGATAAGGGTGGTAGCATTGAAATTCCATTTAAAGTGAAAGAGAAGGATTTTGGAAAGGATGAGACCTTGATTGACACCACTTTATCGGTCACTCTTGGACAAACGCAAGAATTTCTGGCATTCGAGGAAAATGGGGTGAAAGTGAAAATTTCTATTGCAGGTAATAAAACACGATATTAGTAATCAAAAAATGATTTTTGGTTTTCTCGTCTTCTCATCAGTATTATGAAGGCAACAACCCAACCGAACAGCAAAGCAATGAAAATGGTGAGCCCCATCAAAAAACTGATTCCTTCTTTGTTTGGTTCCGTTCTTTTGATAGACAGACTAAAATTGAAAAACCAATAGGAGTTATCAATAATCAAACTACAGATGTTTTCCAATCGGTTTTCCCTGATGCATCCTTCTCCCTCCTCTGATTGTGAAGGTAAGGTGGCATTGAATCCTGGATAGGATTTGAGTGTTCCATTGTCAAAGACAAGCATGAAATTCTCATTGAAAAGAAGCTCTTCATAATCTGACTTGTTTGCATAATATCTTGCTCCAAAATAGAATTTGTAGAAATATTGGTCATCTTTTGGTGAGTTGACAGTGAATGGAATGACGTCTGAGCTATTTCTTTGGTTCTCAATCAATTCCGTTCCATTGGCAAAAAAAACATGCTGGTAGAAGAAACCTGTTACATTCATTCCCGTAATGTAACCTCTGTCTGGATTTGTCTTCATTTGGTACTCAAGAACACTGAGGTGATACCTGAATTCATATTTTGCAACAAATTCTTGACCGAAAACAGTATTTAGAGGCGAAAGGAGTAAAATCAATAATATGGAATGAAGCATCCTAGATCTCATTTAAATCCGAAAATTGAGAGGTAATATTTCTTGTTTGTGTTTTCGCGTACATAGAAATGCCTATTCAATTCCCATTGCTTTTTCAGATCTTGGGCATCCATCCGTCTTCGGGATATCCGTCGTTGATTATTTTTTCGTAAATTCCGATATGGATATCCGTAGTTCGATCGATATCATGCTGTTGAACATCTTTGAATGCCTGTTCCACCAATCTTGTCCGTTCTTTTTCATTAGTCAGCAGATAATCCAATGATGTTACAAAACCTAGGATGTCTCCTGCCCTGTAGCAATTCACATCATTGACGAGCCAATCAAAAACCTCTATGTCCCTGACCACCAAAGGAGTTTTGGTTGCTGCGGCCTCCAGCGGGGGAAGTCCTTGAGTTTCCATGTGGGTGGTTACCAACAGGATGTCAATTCCGAAAAAGAACTCTTCAATATCCTCAACAAATCCAATGAGTTTCATGTTTTCGGGAACCTTTCCAAGATACCGGTTGAAGAAAAATCTCGGGTAGATTGGTTGGGATTTTCCCACCCAAATGAACTGATAATCCGGTCTTTGGATAGCAATCTCTTTAAAATCCCTGACTCCTTTTCGTGGGAAAAGTGATCCAATGCCCCCAATCAGGGGTTTTTCAGGATCTAATCCATATCTGACCGTGAATCTTTCTTTCGCGGATTGTCGATCTTCGTTTGTTGGAACTTTGAACTGATCCATTGGAATTCCATTGCTTACGGCAGTTGCGGGGGTTGTCACTCCAATCTCTCTGACGCACTTTTTCGCAAACTCTGAAACAGGTATCAGGAAAGGCGCCTTGTTATAGTAATAACGGAGATATCTACGCATAAAAGGATCAATCAATGAATATCCAAATATTCCTCCAACCATGTCTTGGGGGACCGAATGTACATGGACAACTGCCTTGGTCTTTTTCATTGCCTTCGAGAGGAGTCTAGGGTTGAACCCAAAGTGAATGTCCACAAGATCGTATTCTTCAAGTGGTCTTTTCCCATTATAATCAACTTCAACCCCTTTTTTCCGAAGGGTTTTCATCAATCTTTTTGGGGCTAGTTCGATTCCTCCGAATGTGGCCTTCTTTCCTTCCTGTCCTGCTCCAATAATGTTGATTTTCAACAATCAATTCTGTTCCAATGAAATTTAATAGGTATTGGTACTCACTTGCCTTGCTGTTCGAATTGAGAAATAAGGTTGGTTACCACAGCCGCAATTCAATTAGGTCTTCTTTAGGTTCCTCAAAACTACATGAACCAAATGAGTGGATTCTCTTTTTCCGAGCCATCTGAATCTGTTCAATAGTCAATTCGTGTCCCTTCCATTCAATCTTATCGTTCCAGAACTTGAAATTGTTGGGCTGCTCATCATTTAGAATTTCTATTAACTGATCTACTTCGAGATCCAATGCAGTTCCTATTAATAGATTGAGAAATCCATGCATTTTTGTCTTGACTGAGGGAGAATAATGTCTGAAGGGATGATGGAGTCCTGCAGTTGCCTTAAATGCCATACCGTGCTCCTTACATAAATGGATGAAATGTGCAACTGCCGAAGATGGTGGTATCATACTTGCTTCAACCCCCCCGGTTCTCACCTTGAAATATACCTCAAGTGGGGATTGTACCGCAAATTCTGACAATTTCGAAATTGTGGTTTGCCAGTTGTCAATGAATTGGATCTCTAGGTAAAATTTTGGAGCAGGAAATGGTTCTGAGACTTCTTCAATCTTCCTCATAAGATCTCCCGGATTTTCTTCTCCAAAGACGGAAGGAGGAAGTTTGATTTCCATCATTCTGAAATCAACATTTTCTGTCTCCTGTAATTTGGAGAGAGCTTGCAATTCATTGTACAAATTCTCCCCAAATTGTTGGATGTTCATTCCCCCTCTCCCAAGAATGGAAAATTCAACAGGTTGGGGAAAACGTCCAAAAGAGGTATAATAGGGTCTCAAATCCTCGATTTTTCCAAAAGGAAGTACAAACCGAGATATCATCCAGTTGTCTTCAGAATCTAGATATTTGAGATAATTTGACATTGCCGTTTCCAATGGGAGTTTTGCAGGAGGGAAAAGACCTGCATAGTCAATAACCTTGGACAGCAGTGCCTTCAAAGAGTTGAACACAATTTTCCTATTTCCGGTTATAGTTATAATATTTCCTCTTCAGTATTCTGCATGTTTAATGGTATTGGAAAGAATGAAATCCTCCTTAACCTTAACTCCCAAATTGATCCCTTCAGGTACTTCGATGTAACCAGATTCATCTACGGCTACAGGTGGATCTACAATGTCCTCTTTGAAGTATCTGTCGGATCCCGATGTGTCTCCGGGAATGGTGAATTCCTCCTTTGCCTGAACGAAGATGTTATGCATTCTTCCGATTCCCATTTCCAACATCCCTCCTAGCCAAACCTTATCTTTTCCTAACTTTTCTGCGATGGTTTTTGCATTGTAATAACCTCCAACCCTTGCAGGCTTGATATTAATAATTCGTGCACATTCAAATTCTATTGCCTGTTCGGCATGTCTGACCGAATGAATGGATTCATCCAAACAGATCGGGGTATCTATCTTGCTTTGGAGGATTTTGTGGTCAAGCATGTCATCATAGGCCAAGGGTTGTTCTATCATCATCAATTCAAATCGATCCATTTTCTTGAAGATCTCAACATGGCGATCCGAAAGTGAATATGCTGAATTGGCATCCACCATTAGCCGAATGTCTCCGAATTGCTTGCGGATTTTCTCAACAACCTCAAGATCCCATCCCGGTTTAATCTTGATTTTAATCCGTTGATATCCCTTTTCCAAAAATTGTGCTATCCGTTTTAAAAGATCGTCCATTCTCGGTTGAATTCCTATCGATACTCCTGTAGGGATTTTCTTCTTTGTTGCTCCATATATTTCTTTCAATGATTTGTTTTCACGTTCTGCCACAAGGCTCCAATAGGCTGATTCCAATCCAGCTTTGGCAAAATTGTGTCCCCGAACCTTCATGAAACTTTCATGAATGTCTTCAATTGTTGGAAACTTATCTTGGAACTGTTGCTTTAAGGAAGGAATAAGGTATCTCTCTTGAATTATCCATGTTGTATCCATCGTCTCGTATGCGTATCCTGGAAATGGATCTGCAACAGTCTCACCCCATCCTACATTTCCTTCTTCATCTTCAAGTTTTATGATGATTGCGAATTTTTTATCTTGGGTACCAAAACTTGTTTGGAAAGGATGTACTAGAGGAAGACTAACAAGGGATTGAGAAATCTTGATATTGTTCACAAAACATCCAGCAAAACTGTTTACTTCAACTTTATCACGTTGTAATCAAAAATTTGTAAGGCATCCCTTATGATTTGGCGAATTTGGCTTGATCCGTGCTTTAATTTTTTATATGTAGACTCCCTTGAAGATTCGTGAGCTCAGAAGATCTATTTACAAGTACTATTGCTTCTTTGATGGAGAAGGCAAAAGAAGATGGGATAATCACCCCTGAAGAATTCGAGTTGATTGAACAGGTTCGATTGGACGCCGAGAATTATACCTCCATGCTACGGGAAGCGACATCTGATGGCATTATCACGGACAAGGAAGCCCAAAAGCTCGATGAGCTAAAGAAACGGATCCTAGAACGAGCTGAATTAGTTGCTAGGATTGATGGAACCCTTGATGATGATGAGAAACAACTTTTGGAAACATTGGCAGATGTGATTAAGAAAAAGTATGTTTAGGAAGATTTGGAAAATTCATAGAAGTTATGAAATGATCCATCTCCATCTATGGTTCTGACATAATCTGAAACAATCCATCCTTTTTTGAAATATCTCACGCATGTTTCCCTGAATTTTTGTCTCCAATCTGCCGCCACATCCACTTGATTTTCCCTTAGCCATTGGTAATCTGTGGGCATTTCGACATAGAAGGTCTCCTTTAATGTGAACTGCTGATTTGCCACAAATTTTCTGTTTTCAATCGAATTCATTATCGATCGTTCAGCCACAAATTCCTCGAAACTAGGGTATTTTCGGTGTTCCCCTGATCTTACCCGTTGAATGGCCTTCTCAACTTTTTCAGTTCTAATCTGCCATTTGACAAGGAATCTGTCTGTCGGAATTCCTTCATAGATCCCGACTCCCTCTGGCATTCCATAATAATTTATCTTATAGGTATCACATATCACCCCCAATTTTCCGAAATTCAACCATGCATTGTTTGGAAGCAATGGATCCACTGTCCACAATATTTCATTTATCTGTGGATTTTCATGTTCTAGCGCCAATTGTCGATGAACCATTTTAAGTTCAAAACCAACATTTTTTCCTTGCCATGCAGGGTCTATTCCCATCATATGGCTGTAGTTTCTATCTGGAAACATGGGAAATGCATAAATGAACCCTATGGCATGACCTGGGTCATCGTTTGGTGCTGCCATCAGGACCGTTCCGAAATCAGAAACTGCTTTCATTTCAAAAGTGGCAATATTCTCAAGATCTGTAAGATCCCAAGCTTTTCTAATTACCTCTGTAATACTTCGAACCTCTTCCATTGTCTTGACCTTGCGGATGCTAAAAAATTCACCCTCCATTAGATTGGGTGCTCTTGTTGCTTCCGGGAAAATCATTGATCCAAAAAAATGCTCGAAATTAAAGAACTCTTTTACTCAAGCAAAAATATTCCTTCAATTTCTACGTTCAATCCAGCAGGTAAGTTACTTACCTCTACTGCGGATCTAGCTGGTTTGGCCTCGCCAAAGAATTCTTCATAGACCTTGTTGATACGCGAGTAATTATTGATGTCTTTCATGAAAACTGTCATTTTAACTGCATTTTCCATTTTTCCTCCGGCAGCTTCAACAATTGCCTTGATATTTTCTAGTGTTCTTTTTGTCTCTTCTTCTATCGATCCCTCTACAAGCTTTCTCGTTTCTGGATCAAATCCTCCCTGTCCACTAGTGAAAAGCAGGTTTCCGACCTTAACGGCCTGTGAATATGGTCCAATTGCAGCAGGTGCCTTTTCGGTAGATATAATTTCCTTTGGCATATGCTAACCTTCCGGCATGAAATTAAAAATCGATATGCAATCGATTCTTTTTTTGCGCAAATCTACAAGTATATGTTGACAGAATGTGAATTATGTATATTGAAATACTGTTGATTATAGTTGCCTATTTTCTCGGATCCATTCCCACTTCATATTTAATTGGAAAATATAAGTACGGATTTGATATCCGCCAAAGAGGATCTGGGAATGTTGGCGGTGCCAATGCTGCCAGAACAATGGGAATGAAGGTTGGTATTTTAAGTGGACTTGTGGATATTCTGAAAGGAACTGCTGCCACATTGATTGCAATCTGGTATTCTTCCAATTATCCTGCTGCAACAGGCATCTTTCAAGACCCAAACGTTTTGGTTGCGGCCTGTAGCTTCATGGCAGTCATTGGTCATTGCTATTCATGGATACTCGGCTTCAAGGGAGGAAAAGGGGGTGCAACCACTGCCGGTGTTGTTTTGGCGCTGGATTGGGTCACTTTTCTGGTGTTGGTCGGAATCTGGATAATTGTTGTGGGAAGCACGCGTTTTACAAGCCTAGGGAATCTAGTGGCTGTCTGGGTCATCCCTCCAATGCTCAAACTCCGAGAGAAGGTTTTGTATGAGAAGGTCGCAAGTCCCATCCCCTCTCCTGCCTACCAAATCATGTCCTTTGCTTTAGTAGTTTTAATTTATTATAGGCATCGAGACAATATCGGACGTCTGTTACAGGGAAATGAAAGAAAATTCGGGCAACGTGAGTAAATTCAGGTGTTATGAAGGTCGGCAAGTTGCTCAATTTTCTCTTCCAAAGATTCTACTTTTTCGATGTTCAGCTCAACAGCCTCATCCTCCAAATCCAACTCAGCAAGGATCTCTGCTTTCCGTGAATCTCTGGCAATCTTGAATGCTTGGATCAATCTCGGATAAACTTCAACCCCTGAGACAATTGCATTCAGGGATGGTTCTGCAACACCCAAATCATTTTTCAACTCATCGCCGGTCTTTATGAGTTTCAAAAATGGTGAATTCTCAAACGATTGAAGAAATCGAGGTGCCTCATAACTCAAATCGATGGTTTCATAGGATCTTCGCATTATTGCACAATACACCTTTCTGGAATCCAAAACCTCATCTCTCGTCATTGCAGTTCTTCCGATCACCTGATCCACTAAGATATCCACATATCGCAAGTTTCCTTCTCCTCCTTCCTTAATTAGATCTTCAAAAGGCACATGGATAAGAAATGAAAGACCGGGATTGTATAGGGTATCATAAAGGTCATCATATCCTGCATCATAATTTTCCCTATAGGGATCATAGAATGAGGAAATCAAGAGATTGGTCACACCTCGATTGACATAGTCTATCTTTCCCTTGGCAATCCGTTCAAACGGCCAAGCATTTTCTTCAAGGATGGGGTCATTGTCGACAATCAGAATGTTATTTCCCAAAGGGTCTTCTGAAAAGACTGTTTTGTAAAGAAACTGGGCAGTATTGTAATGTACCCTCGAATTCTCGAATCTATCTGGAAATACGAAAATTACTGGTGGTGAATATCTGTAACTGTTTTTCAATATTTCTGACACCGTAAGTATGCTACTTACTCCAGTAGCACCTGCACCCGTAATGAGAAACATAATCCCTGGGTTTTTTGGGATCATCTTCCCTATAAGCGGTCTTATTTTATCTTTCCAGTTTTTTACATTCTCCAAGGCGATTTCAAGATTCCTCGCAAAGCCTTCAATTTCATCAGAAATGGAAAAGACTTGGTCGTATATCTTATCGGTTTCGTGGTGACGTTTCCCAGAATTCAGTGCCAAACTTTTGATATTGTCAATTCCCCCCGCCTTCAGAGTTTCGATTAGTTTCGCTCCCATGGATTGACCGATATCTCCTGCGGCAATGATCGATACATTGATTTGTTTTTTAAATAGTCTGAACCTCATGTTCTCACCCAATAAGCTTAATGATTGCAGGAATTCCCCGGAAAACATATGCCGAAAATAGCAATGAGAAATAAAGCAATCTAAAAGGATTGACAGGGCTTGGTCTCATGCTATAGATGAATTCACGTAGAATAAAGATTACCTGCAAATCGATTTCTGTTCTTTTTGGTCTTCCCAAAGCCAAATTCGTTATTTCTTCATAAATGAATGGATCCAATTCCTTCAAGGCTTTGGTTCTGAACCTTCCCATCACATTTGAAATGGAGATGATAGGGAGCAGAATTTGGCTGAATGAAAGGATGAGGGATAGCAGAAGAGCCACCATTACGATATTTCTTATGATTGTGCTTTTTGCATTGATTTCCGCTGAGCTGGCAAGTCCCAATCCAATGCTTCTTTCCTCTTGAGTCAAAGCATCTAACGAAGCGGCACCCTTATCTGCCAAATAGGTTGAAAGTGTTGAATTGAAGCTTGATTGACCTGCCTGTTCAACAATTGAGATGAAAAATGGAGATGAAACAAGGAATACCAGTGAATTGAGGATGATGGTTGCAGCCAATAATCCGTATAGTGGGATGTTTCCCAAAGATTGTATTGACAATCCTGGAGTATCTGCCAATACTTTGACAACTTCATAGTTGTTTTTTGAAAGAATACTGTCATGACCTTCATTATATCCTTCCGCTCGTTCTTTGATGGTTTTCAACAACCTGTCATAAAGCTTGGAGTTGATACGGACAAAATTCAATCCAACTAAAGATACATAGAGTATCAAAGCTATTCCAAAGTGGCCAATCATGAGAAATATGCTTCTAATCACCATTCCAACAAGAGTTCTTCCATGAGACAACCAAATTTCAAAGAGTTGAACATCTAAAATAAAGGGTACTATGAAAGAAACATAGAGTGGTATTTTTGGCCAGCGACGATAATATGATATCTTGAATTCTCGCTCGATTGATTTTTCAAGCCATGGTGCACGTTTTGCCTCTAAAAGATCCGTAAAGGTTCCATATCCATATTTCATGTACAATGGTGTGACCAGTATTCCTGTTAGGGCTAATATTGCAAAAAAGATAGAAATTCCCAAGGATTCCAATAAAATTCCCGCTTCAATGGAGAGGATTAACGCAGGCATGGCTAAAAAAAGCGGAATCAGAAATAGTTTTCTGAACACTCCAGTGTCCAAATAGAGCACTACATTCATTGGAAGTTTCGAAATAATTTTTGGAAGCTGAAAGATATTTTTGAATGGTTTTTCCAATTTCTTGATGAGGGTGAAATATTCCGAATCAATCCCTTCCGGAAGATTTTCCTCATATTTTGTCAAAAACTCCTCAAATACACAGGAAATGTCTTTTGGAGATCTAGGTCTTGACGAGATGGTTTCTGTTGTCATCAATGATCACCTTCTATCTCTCCTCTTCGGATCTTGGTCGCTTCTCTTGCCAATTCTTCCGCTATTTCCTTTGGCGCTTTGACTTCGATTTCTTCGTCCTTGTTGAGCTTGTCAATTTTAGGATTAACCTTCCCGAAATCAGAATTATTTATTTCCTCATTCAGAATGTATACCCTGACATCTTCTGCTGCACGCATAAACTCCTTCAATTTATCTGGTACAGGGTTGCCAACGAAAAACGCTCGGAAGTGGAGACCAGCATCCTTAGAAACCTTGTATTCATGAAAGAAGTCTTTGTTGCTGAATTGAAGGAAAAGATTTCGGTACGAAGACGCTGTTATCTTCCCTTTTCCTGCTTGAATGAATATATATCCTCTTGTAGCATTGGAAGGTACCAATGGATACCCCAATGATTTCTTTATGGAACCGTCATAAAGGTCAACCAGATCTTCGGGCGTCTCTTCTTTGTCAAAAGATGCAAGAGTGGCTATTCCTTTTGGACCTCTGAATATTTCAATAAACTCATTCAGGTCGCTTGAATATCCATCACTCTCTACTTCGGTTATTGTAATCAAATCTGCCAAAACGGCCCCAATTCGTTCATTTATGGCTCCAAATATTTTTTCTGGTTTGTATTTTGAATTGTTTTCAAAAAATTCATCATTGTCAATCAACACTGTTACCAAATTCTTTGATCTGGATCCTGGTGCATAAGTAAAATGATAGAGAGCCGCTGCTGCAATGAATTTCGTCCGTGTGTTTTCCAAACTAGATGGAAGAACCAATATGGGGACTGGACGGAGACCCTTGGAAATTAGAAAATCTGCCAATTCTAAACTTACTCCTACACCAGTTCCTCCAGCACCTAAGATTAGGAAAACAAGGTTATGATTTGATTTTTTATGAAATTCATTTAGATATGTTTCAACAAATGCTTCAATCTTTTCTTTGTCTTTTTTGTAAATGGTTGCGCCCTTTCTGAACTGTTTTGCCGTTCCATATGGGGTGTCTCCAATATGAAGCTTGCGTGTTACCTCAATTTTTGAAAGAACGTCCTTATCGGTCTCTATGGTTGCTAAGTCATAATTGATACCGTATTGAAGAAATCGTTTCCGCAATTGTTCCACTATTCGTGCACCTGCACCACCAATCCCTATAATCGGAATTTCTGGAATTTCCCTCACTGAGGGTATATCCAACAGAGGCGTTTCTTCTATACCTGTATCATCAACTAACACTGTCTCAGGAATCTCTTCTCCTTTGGACTTAGTGGTCGGTTTTCCTAATGCTGTTTCTAAATTGAGGAATGTAACATCTGCTCTGATGCGGTCATCCGATCCAAAGGGCCAAAGTCTAACCATATCTATCTACTTTTGTGTATAGTCTTTTTTATTAAGCCTTTATGTTCAACGATTTAACTTTCCCACCAAATCTGCACTAGATTGACCTGAGGACATCAAATGAATTCTGCTATAATTCCTTTACAGATACCTCTTCAAAACCGATTCGTCATCTGACCTATTTGGGGAGAATATTGATATCTTCTTCCACCTACATTTCAAACCAATTAAATTCTATTGTCTCCTAGATCCATTGCAAATGGGTGAATATATTAAAGCCGGTATCATAGGAACAATTGGACCATCCTCTGCAAACGAAGAAACCTTGAAGGAAATGTTTACCAAGGGATTGAACATTGTCAGAATCAATCTATCTCACGGTTCAATTGATCAGGCAAAGAAAAATTTTGATCTTGTCCGAACCGTAAATGATACTATTGGAATACTTCTTGATTTGTCTGGTCCCAAGATGAGAATTGGGGCAATCAATGGGCATGTTCATCTGAAACAAGGTCAAGAATTTCGTATTACAAAGGAAGACGTTCAAGGTGATGAACATAGGGTCGGAACAAATTATCCGGAATTGATAGACCTTGTCAAACCCGGAAATACCCTTTACCTTAATGATGGACTCATAGAACTTGTTGTGAAGGAAAAGACAGAAACTGACGTCATTTGTGAAGTGGTTCGAGGGGGTATACTAAGCTCTCGAAAAGGAATTAATGCTCCAGGTGTTCCCATTGGACTCTTTTCCCCCACTGCCAAAGATGTGAGAGATTTAGAGGCCACCATATCACTTGAACCCGATTTTTATGGTGTTTCATTTGTCAGACGTCCTGAAGATCTGATCCGGGTCAAGGAGATCATAGCAACCCACACTAAGGATGAAATTCATTTGGTGAGCAAAATCGAACATCAGGATGCATTGAAAAACTTTGATGAAATTCTCAAAGAAAGCAATGAAATCATGGTTGCAAGAGGCGACCTAGGTGTGGAGATGAACCCTGCAGAAGTCCCTTTGGTTCAGAAAGAATTGATCAAAAAATGCAATAGGCTTGGAAAACCTGCAATAGTTGCTACACAAATGCTTGAATCCATGGTTGTCTCACCAAGACCAACTCGTGCTGAAGCCTCTGATGTGGCAAACGCTATTTTGGATGGGGCAGATGTCGTGATGTTGAGTGCAGAAACCGCCACCGGCGATTATCCTGTTAAAGCGGTTGAAACCATGAGGGACATAATTCTCAAGGTTCAGAATACCATTGTTCCACATAAACAAAAATACCTCCCCAAAGAAAATCCCAACTGGGATGCTGTCGGCAGGGCAGCTGTCTATCTTGCCGAAGATCTGGATGCCTCTGCTATTCTTGCAAATACTCGTTCTGGTGACACTAGCAGGGTGATTGCCAAATATCGTCCAAACCAGCCCATTATTTCTATCACTCCCAATAGGAAAACATTTCGCAGATTGAATATGCAATGGGGAGTCATACCCATCTATAGCAACAAAACTTACCATGATACGGACGATATGATTGAAGAATCAATACGGATTTGTCTTGAAAAAGGTCTGATCACAAAAGATGACTTGATTGTGACTGTTGCAGGTTCATTATTGGGTCTTCCCTATACTACCAATCTCATCCAATACTATTTTGTGAAAGATATCGTGAAATCATTGGAAGCAAAAGCCAAATTCGCAAAAAATTATCTCTCAGAATGAAAGAGGATATTTGAAGAGGTAAGGACTTGTCAACTTTTCCTCAACGAGGCAAATACTATTAATATTTGTTTCATGAAAGTAAGGTAACAATATTTAGAGGAATCACCATGAGTTTTGACAGAAGGGATCTTTTCGGCGAATTGGCAAACAAGATCGGGGCGGAAGATATCACTGACCCATTTGAATTGCTAAAAAAAGGAGATGAAGAGGCACAGAAAGGAAATCATGGAAAAGCCAAAGAATTCTATGAAAAAGCCATAGCTACTGGAAAAGCAAAGGCACAACGGTTCGAAACAAATAACCAGCATCGTTCAGCAGCTGAAATGAATTATGTCCAAGCTCTCGCCAATCTCCGATTAAACAATACCGAGGCGGCTATGGCCTTGTATTCAAAGATAGGTACTCAATTGATTCAAGGAGGAAAGAATTACATCGACCTTTACAAAGAATATGAGGATGGAGTTTTGCTTATCACCCTAGGGGGATTGGTCTATGTACTTCAAGATCGAGTTGCAGAGGCAAAAGAGCTCTATCTTCAAATGATAAATGAAGTTGAACAGAAAGGCCAGACTGGGGAGATCCAACAAGGTCTTGACCGTTTGAAAGAGATTCTCTGGACTGTTGGATACATTATCAAAGCTATTCAAGATGTCGATCATTCTGCTCTTCAGAGTGCACAACAACTCATTTCAAAGACTATCCGCCCCAACCTCAAGAAAGCAAAAGTTGCAGGGATGGAACCATTACTAAATGAGATTGTTTCCTATACCTTGAATTACTTCCAAAGCCAAATCAAATTGCCAAAAATTTCGCTAAGTACTATCATCCCTCCTGAAATGCTTGTCAATTCTATTTTTGAGGTTCAATTGTCAGCAGTCAACGAGGGTGAGGGTGAAGCTCACTCAATTACCCTTGAATTTGAAATTCCTTCGGATCTTGAACTTGTTGATGGAGCCGCATCTGCCACATTTGATAGGCTTTCCAGCGGTGAAAAAATCGAACATAAATTATCCTTGAGATACCAGACAAGTTTGGAAGAAGATCGAACCTTTGACCTTAAAGCCAAACTTTCGTATAAGGACATGCTCAATAATGAACAGGTTCAGTTTGTTGGTCCAATTTCTCTAGAGGTAACTGCCAAAAGCAAGAAAGACGAATACATGGCTCTATTAACCTCTCTCAAAGAAAAATGGGATGGTATCAAAGAACTTGGTTTTGATGAACTTATTCCTGATGCATTGATTTCAACTGTGGAAACTTTGATTTCCCAGAAAAGCTCCGATATTGAACAGCTCATTGAAGAGCAGCAATATGTTCAGGCAGATCAAGCTTTGAAAGACCTTGAAACAACCATCAAATGGTCTGAAGAGGCATTGAGGACTGGAGAAAGCTTTAAGGAACTCCGTGATGCCATTGAAAAATTGAGAAATGAATACGCGGAGACAAAACTTTCTGAAGCAGAAGAAAAACACAAACAAGAAATTGAAGAAACTATTGATAGGATAAATAAGATAAAAGAAGAGGAAAGGATTCAAGCTCTTCAAGAAAAAGAAGCCGAATTGAACAAAAAGTGGGAAAATGAAATTGCCAATTTGAAGAAAAAGCATGAAGATGAAATAAACAACCTAAAGGCCGAACATGAAAAGACCCTGAAACTTAAACTTACTGAACTCGAGGAAGCTCTGACAACTCAACATAGACAGCAATTAGATGAGCTTAATACAAAGAATGAACGTGGCATCCGAGAAATACAGGCTGAATACCAAGCGGATTTGGAAAAGAAAGTAGAAGAGGCTAGGCAAAATGAAGCTGCCAAATATGAAAAAATGATTGAAGATTTGAAACAAGCCCATGAAGAGGAATTGCGACAGATCACTGAAAGATTAGAGGAAGAGAAGCAAAACGAGATCCAAAGCTTAGAAGCAAAATTTGAAGTGGAAAAAGAAAACCTACGTCAGCAATTGAGAAATGAATTTGAAGAGGAAAAGGCACAGGCCATACAAAAAGCGATAGATGAATTTTCAGAAACGCAACAGCGAAACTTCCAAGCCAAAGAAAGAGAATATCTTGAAAAAATTGAGGAATTGAACCGTACTATTGCACGACTAGAAAGCCGAGAATAACCAACACCATTATAAGACCAGAAAGCTAATGTGGCTTGATGGCTACTGCTTGGAAACCGCAGAACCAAGATTTAAGTGATCTTCCTCCCGTTGCTCAACTGGCATCGGATGATGTAATCCTCTGGAATTATGTTGCAGGTTCTGCCTTGTATTCCTATGGCTTCTTTGGTAAGGCATTGGGAGAAAGGAAGATCTCTCCAACCTATGTACCACGACCTTTTGTTCTTTCATACTTTGATACACTGTACCTTCTTGAACATGGAATTATCCGGTTGGTTGACGATAACGGAAAACTGTTATCTGCGGAAGAGTTCCGGGAATTTGCCAAAGACAGATATGAGGATTTCGAAACGAAATACTATTTCTACAGAATTCTCCGAAAAAAACAGTATGTTCCAAGACCTGGGATGAAATTCGGATCTGATTTCATTGTTTATTCCAAAGGTCCCGGACTTGAACATTCTGAGTGGGTTTTTCACGTTGAAAAGGAAAACACCCAGATCAGAGCCATTCATGTCGTCCGTGCAGGAAGATTGGCTGCCTCCGTAAGAAAAAAGTATATGATTGCCGTCAAGGATGAGAAAAACGAAGGAAATCCTAAATTCTACATGTTTGAAAGAATCAAAATCTAGATCCTATTTATATACAGGGATTTTTTTTGTTGTCAACCACTTAGTTTTTTATACATTAAAGCTAGAATTATCATGCAGATTGTGCTATGAGTGACCTTGAGAGCTACATTGACAGCGTTCTTCAAAACAGCCAAGACTTCCAGAAGCTAAAGAAATTGGCGATTCAGATAAATGATATCGGAAGTCAGGTTGCGGATTTTGTAACTACCATTACTCCAACATTACGAGACATCAATAACAGACTGATTGATGCTGAGGAAGAATTTGATGACTTAATCAAGAAATTAGCAAAAACTCCTCCGCATCTTATATCATTGCCACCGTTAAAGATTTTAGGAGGTGTCCCAGCTCCTGCCCCCTCTCCCTCTACAATGCAAACACAACCTGCTGGTGCTCCTTCCCAACCTGCTTCAATCCCTAATTTGCCGAATCCTGCTGTTGCAGCACCTTCAGGTTCCACTCCAAGAGGTCCCAATCTCGGTGGAGCTCCCAGTGGTGG
>CAZYCQ010000044.1:0-28774 GCA_964645535.1 uncultured archaeon
TCAACTGGTTGCAAAAATTAGATCTGGAACTGAACCATCAAAAGGTTCCACTTATCAGCTACTTCAAAGACTTTAAGCCTGTGCACCGGTGATTGTCCCTGACGCGGATCCTGTCCCTGTAATTGCAGATGAGGGTAGCAGATTGATCATCAACATGGAGATGGCAATGGCTACTAATGCTGAAATAACGGCTGTTCTTTTCATGAGGTATGTATTGATTGCGCATTTTATTATATTCTAGCAAATATGACATGAGATTAAATGTCCCCTAAATGGTATTCCATGGTTTAGGGGGGTTCCTGCGATCCAAGGATATTCTTCCCGCGGTTTTGTGTATCCGCAGGCATTTACTTTTTTCCGTTCCACTTCCAACAATTCGATAATTTGGAGACTTTCCTTGTTTTTCATTCGAAGAAACTTGATTTACTCCATTGCCAGTTGGAAACTGTTTTATCTTGAATTAAACTGGGATGAAAAGTGGTTTTTGAGACCCTGTCCTTTGTTGCTGGTTTTTTTCTGTTCATTTCTGTTATACGTACTGTTCAGCTTTTTTACCTAACTAGGATTGGGGATTACCTAATTTTTGCGTTGGTCAATCTTGCCTTGATTGTTAATTCCGTATTTCTTGTGCTTTTTGGATTCTCTACCCTGTTGAGCTCAATCAGCGGGGTTGTCGTGCTGAACCTTCTGTTCCTTTTATTTATTCGAGTTACAAACAAGGAGGCTGTAGTCTTTCAAATCCTGATAATGAATTTCCTGAATATTGCCTATATCGGGATCGCTCTCTACGAATCATTTGTAGATCCGAGGTTTGCCCTTTTTAGGATGTTCGTATTCAACTTCATGCTTTTCTTTATTGGGGTGGCTGGATACAGCAACTTTGTCAAATCATCTATAGTGGAAAGCCGATTCAAGAAAACAGGATATGTCATCTGGTCCTTGATGACCTTGATGTTTGCCTTTGCAGCCGCGTTGCGTATGTTCTCAATACTAATCCTGTTTTGGGAAAACACACCACGCACCCAGCTCTTTTTTGGTTTGATGGTTGATATTATTCGATTGCTTATTTTCTTATACAGTTGTGCTCTTCTTTATTTTTCTATTCGTAATCCTGAATTCATAGTTCTCACACATCAACAGGTAATCCGCGCATTGAAAACCCTCCGTAAGGTTTCTGAGCTGGATTTGCTTGAAAATGACGACAAAGGGAACGTTGAAAAAGATCCAGAAAAACTTCTGGCATATATCCACCAAGTATCCAAGATTATTCGAAAAGAATGATCCAACATTGCAATCTGAAAATTTCCAATCCTTGATTGAGCTGTTGTGAGTTTTTTTGGTCTCGTTTATCTGAGGAATTGCTTTAGGAATGGCATTGAGGGGTATTCTTTATCCATTTTTCCCTGAAAAGTAGCTTATGGCATCTTCAAAGAGTGAATCTTGCTTTGCAAGTGTTTCATCCCATGAGTTTGAAAGTGCTTTCTGATAATTTTCCTCAATGGTCTTTTCCCAATCATTCTTCAGGGCTTTCAATATCCCTTCCGCGATTGTTTCAGGTGTTCGATCACTCAAGTAAATTGCATGGTTCTCGTCCAGTGCCTCAAAATAGGCGGGAACCCTTGCCAAAATAGGTATGCACCGAAATGCCATTGTTTCCCAAATGACATCTGAGAGATTATCCGAATCTGGAATTGAAACAGTTGCGTCGGCAAGAGAATAAAGCACCACCATCTCATCGAAGCTGACAAATTCGGGAATTATTGTTACTTTTTCCTCTATCCCGAGACCCTTGATCATATATTTCGCCTCCTCCAACTCTTTTTCAGTTGCAAGGCCTCTAACCATGATCAAATGAACTGGTTCTGCACTTACCTTTGAAAAGCCCAATATGATATTCTTCCAATTGTACAGGGGAAGCATTGATCTGCAACTAAATATGACAAACCTATCCTCTTCAATTCCGTATCGCCTTCTCACCTCTGGAATCTTTGACTTGGCCTCTTCAAACGAATAATTTTTGAAATCGATGCCCCATGGAAAAACCCGAACTTTTTGATCATCAAACCGAAATTCTTCTTTTGCCTTATCAATAATGGCTCTGCTTTGTGCTTCAATAATGGTTGCCCTATCAAAGGCTTGTTGGTATTCTTTTGTTGTGCCTTTATCCTTCTTTCTTCGATATATGTCACTTCCTGCAAGCATGATGACTATAGGTACTCCCCTGACATATCCCGCGACTTGGCCATGGAATTGCATTCCATGAACCAACAAGACATCAATCTCCTCATTTTTCACAACTCTTTCCAATTTTCCCGCCAATTTTCTATTGAGATATTGATCTCCCATGAGTCTTCTAATGGCATATCTCACAATTCGCGTCAGCAGGTTGGCTCCAAATGGTTGACCAATGTTCCGTAATTTGATGTTCTCATGCTCTGGAAAATCAAAATCCAATTTTGAGGTCTTCCCGGGATGTAGCACTTCCACTTTATATCCATAATCTGCCAAACCGATCGCCCATCGTTTAATGTGTTTTGAGGTGGCATTTGAAAACAATCCGACTTTCATGTTTGGAGATGTAGTATGGCTCTTTTATGGTTTTTGTCGTCTTCAATCAATTCCATCCCCTCCTTTTGGAATGGTTCCTGAATGGATAGGCAACCATTGCAATCAAGAACATAATTGTGACTTAAATCGTCTTATTCCGGAAATGAATCACTATACTTGATTTTATCGAGTCGGAATGCCATTCTGTTCACAAAAAATGTTTTTAGTCTTTCTCCCTTCATTCTTCGCCATGGAGATTTTCTGTTCCCGATTATCGGATATCCATTGTCTTCCAGCACATGTCTTAGTCGAAGATTGATCCATTCGATTTCTAAAGAAGTTATCTCTTTTTTCCATTTATCTAGATTTGAAGGCTCAATGCCTCTGAACTTTTCTCCTCTACTACTGTTTCCTACCCATGGCTCTCCATTAACTGTCGGTTTCATTAAAATCGGGGAAAATTCCACCCCCAAAAAGTAACAAAGATCCTGAATCGTTTTTTCAGGTTCCATCAGCAGATTTTCATATTTAATGACACTATAATCTTCGTTCATTAGATCTTTATTCTTTTCAAGCATGTATGTGGAAAACTCCAGAGCATCAATAATCGGATAAATTGGCGGATAAGTCCCCAGTCTTGCCTCCGAATATCTCCGGATGGAAACAAGATTGCTATAGGGATTTCTCAAGATATGGATGAATTTGGCTTTTGGAAACATCTTTTTCAGAAAAACTGCATATTCACTCTGGCCTACCGTCTTTTCCACAATGATGGACTTGTCCCAAACCCTCTTTCCATTTTTCATTGACAAGTAAATGGCTTTGAAATAATCAATGATCAATTCAGGAATGCTCATGTAATCTTTGTCAAGGTAGTTCTTGATGAATTCGAGGTCAAATTTCTCGAAAAGATTCATGTTTCCCACTCCCCCCATTTCATCATTTTCAATGGCATTAAAGACTGCAACGTGTTCAATCAATTTTTCCTTGACTTGATCTAAATCTCGATCAATTGGCTTTTGCTTGTTCAAGGGATAATAGACCCATTTTCCCAAGGCCTTTATGATATGGGTTTCAAATGGTATTGCGAAAATGTCTTTGTGTCCATCAAACAAGCTCTTTAGTAAAGTGGTTCCTGATTTGTGGCTTCCGCAAATGAAAATGATTTCTGGTGGTTCCACAATTGTCCTACAGAGAGCAGGTATTAATAGTATCCTCTTGCTTTAGAAAAAACAAGATAAGTTTATCCAATATCCATGAACCACTGTTTCTTTTCAATTTATCTGCGAATTCCGCTCCTAAATCGGATGGACAATATGCAAACTTGGTACAATTGATATATGATTTGTCCGAATTTGATGCAATTGCGTTATCCTTTTCTTGAACAATTTTTCTTCCTTGCTGAAAGATTAACAAATCTATTTTAATGGAAATTGCCAAATGGTAGTTGTCCTATGACAGCTATTGAAAATGATCGAATCTATTTTGGACTGGAAAATGTCCTCGTGGCTGAAACCAAGATGAGCCACATCGATGGGGAAAGAGGCAAACTGACAATCCGCGGCTATCCGTTGGAGGAATTTGCCCAACGCAAAAGTAACGAAGAAGTCGCCTATCTCCTTCTTAACGGAGAATTTCCTGTTGGTGATGAAATCGAACAGTTCAAACGTATGATGTGGAATTCTAGGGAAATTCCTTCTGCCACCTACGATCTTATCAGGAAAGCAGCTTCCAATCCTGAACTTCATCCGATGAGTGCCCTTCAAATGGGAATCTCCTCCCTTGCCATAGAATTTGGTGAAGTTGGTTCAAAGGATCTTCAGCGAGTAAGACAGGTTGGACTTCAAATTGTGGCAAAGGTACCGACCATTATTGCAGCCTTTTGGAGGTTCAGAGAAGGGCTTGATCCCATCCCTCCCAGAAATGATCTCGGTCATGCAGAAAATTTCCTGTACATGCTCAATGGTGAGGTTCCATCAAAAGAACGTTCACGTGCTCTGGAGACATATCTAAATGTTGTAGCCGACCACGGCTTCAATGCATCAACTTTCGTGGCTAGGGCAATTGTATCAACCAATTCAGATCTGATATCTGCACTTACGGGTGCAGTTGGTTCCTTGAAGGGAGACAAGCATGGTGGTGCTCCTGGTCCTGCATTGGATATGATTTTTGAAATCGGCGACGTCGAAAAGACACGGGATTATGTCATCAATAAGGTCAAAAACCGCGAAGTAATCATGGGATTCGGTCACAGGGTTTACAAGGTTCGAGACCCTCGTGCGGAAGTCCTATCCAATGCCGCAAAAGTGCTCTATCAAGATGAGGATCGTGAATTCTACGAAAAAGTCACCCGAATGGAACAAATCATCATGGATACCCTTGAGGAGCTCAAGCCGGGAAGGAGGATAAAGACCAATGTTGAATTCTATACCGCTTTACTTCTTCACGGGGTTGGACTGAAACCCGAAGTTTTCTCTTCAATGTTTGCAATGGGTAGGGTTGCTGGCTGGTTGGGACATATTCTAGAACAGTATGAGAATAATCGATTGATCCGTCCTCGTGCGAAATATGTCGGAGAATTCGGGAAAAAGCTCTGATTGGTTGGCATTTCTGCAATCCTGTTGCTTGCATAATTTTTCTTGCTTTCCATCCCATTCCCAAAGGATCATGATCGTGAGGAAAAATTTATTTGTGGGTTGTATATCTTTCTTTTTTAGAATTCATATGATCCCGGCAAAGCATAAACTCATTTTAATTGGGGTCTTGGTGACTGTTTCGTTACCTCTCGCATCTGCCTGCACCTTCATAGTGGTAGACCCCTTCTATAGCTCTCAATTGAGCATTCTTAACGAAAATCAAGCATCCTTTAAATTGCTTGACACTGGACAGGCTTCATCTTCCGAAAATTATGGCGGAAATACGGTTTATCTTGATTTCAAGAAAAATCAGGCCTCTTTCGAACCTTTTCCTGTTTCCAATGGATCCAAGTGGTTCACCGATATTAATCTTCCAGATGATTGGTATCAAGACGATGATGGTATTGTTCTTAAGGAGCATCTACTAGGCAACACAGCGCTGATTGAGGTTTATAACGGAAGTCTCTGGCTTTATAACATTTCTGTTCCCCAAGACATTGCTGATCCCTTTTTCATTTCCTTTTACTATCCTTTGGATCATTATGTGTACGTTTTTTCTGATTGGGGAACAGGTCTTGTTCTTAACCTTTCAAATCTACAAATCTCCAATTTTACCTCTTCAAATTATTATGGTGAACTTAGTCAACAGTCTCTGCCTTCTTTGAATTATGGGTTAATTCGTGTAAATTCCAATTCTGGCAATTGTGAAAATTACCGTTATTATCTCCCATCCCCAAATGGTTTCAAACTTGTTGCAATCGACGATATATTCCATAGATTTGCTATTGACCCCTCTTCCTCCTCAATTTATAGAATTGACTTATATATTTCAAACCAAGTCTCAGTCAGTGAAATTAATTATATCACTTTGGAAAAGGATTCATGGTCCTTCACGTTAAGCAGTCTCCCCTTACCCTCTTCTTCCTCCTCTTCTTCCGTACAGCTCCCGATTCCCATGGTTGGAGCATTCATTGCTTTATTGGTTGGTGTGACTCTGCGGAGAGATCGTGAACTGAAATGAAAAGAATTTTCCATCGGAATTAAAAAATGATTATAATCCATTAGAAGATTGATTGCTTAATCTTATGAGCTCTTCCATTTCCGAAACATCTGTTGCTGACCAAGAAGACCTTCCCACTCTGGAATGTGTAGACTTGGTGAAGGCCTATGGAACCAAACTTGCAATCTCACATTTGAACATTACCCTTCGCTCTCCTTTCATAGGTCTCCTCGGACCAAACGGCAGTGGAAAATCTACTCTCATTAAACTAATGCTAGGTTTGATTCATCCAACCTCTGGTCAGATTCGACTTGGTATCCCAAAAGAAAATATGCGTGTTGTACCGGATTTTCCAAATCTTCCCAAACATCTCACTGTCGATCAATGGATTGGTCTTCTGGAAGAGATCTATGGCGAATGTTCCTTGAATGAGGATATTCAGTCCATTTTTGAGCTAGATGGGACTTCCAAACTTGGGGATCTTTCAGCAGGCCAATACCGGAAAGCAGCTCTACTTCCACTTTTCTATGGAAGACCCCAATTGATCGTTTTGGATGAACCTACCAACTTTCTTGATGTGGTTGCCCGCACAAAGGTTCTCCGGCTTATCAAACGATTGATCTCAACAACAAAATGCAAGGTGATAATGGCAACCCACCGATTGGAAGAAGTTCGGCTCTTCTGCGAAGAGGTAATCATTTTGAAGGAAGGGGTTAATGTATTTCATGCTTCGCTGATGGAAGACACCGTGATACAATATTCAATTATTGTGGACGACCCTGCCAAATTGATCGCAATGCTTGAAGAAGAGGGAATGGTGTTTCGGATTGAAGAAAGTGTGGTGGGGCTTGAAATCATCATTCATATGGCTTCCCAGATCTGGTCGGTTCTTGAACGCTATACTCACGAAGGCGGTCTCATTCTAAGTTTCAACGCCAAAGAAAAACTGGAAATAATTTTGGAGGATCTTTACAAATGAACCACTCAATGACCTTCACAAAAATTGTAAAACGAGCTAGCGAAACTCTCCTAGTTCGTTTTCCCGCAATCATAACCCTTGCAACCTTTCCCCCTTCTGTGGGTCTATTCCTTTTCTTCTTCAACAATCCCTCCCCTCCTGAAGGTAACTTTTGGTTCCAAGTGCATTCCTTGAATGAAACCTTCCTTCAGGATTACATTGGTGGTTTCTCAATCGGTCTTGTACTTTCCCTTGCCTTTTTCGTCAGTTTTCGCTGGAACCAGATCATCAAGGACAAGAGTTACGGATACTGGCTTAGTCAAGGTGTTGACAGAACCCAATTCTTCATCTACTCATTTCTCCAATTCATGACAATCATCTCCGTCGGCGTTATTTTGGGGCAAATAATCCTATACTATCCCGGAGGCGTGCAACTCTCCCTTCTGTACCATCTAAGAATCCTGATTATTCTCCTATGCTCTTCTTTCTTGACCTATACCTCCGCTATTTTGATTTCAGAAATCGCAAAGGATCCCGAAATTTCCCTGTTGCTGTTTGCAGGCATTGGTTTATTGAATTCCTCAATAAAAATTGAAGGCAATGGATTTTTCCAAATGACTTTCTTCAGTGGGAGGTATGCCCTCAACACCACTTCTTTTGCTCCCATACTGCTTCCACTCATTGTGGGCTCCCTCTTCCTTGTGTTGGCTAATTGGTTCCATAAACGGAGGGATATTGATCTGTGAGGTGCACCAAATGAAAAAATCGCCATTTCTAATCATTTTCTTCATTTTCAGTCTATATTTCTTGATCCCTGTCGCCAAACCTAGCGTCTCGATCACAGCCATACCTGAAACACCCACCACTGAGGTTTTCAGGTTCCAGTCGACAGGGCTTCGTTTCCAATCTGAAATCAATGATCTTGTTTTTCTCAACATCACTTTTCTCGATTTACTCACCAATACTTCTGAAATGATCTATGTCAACACACAGTTCATCGGTGAAACCTTCCTTTCCCTTCCTAAAGTGGGTTTCTACCAAATCACCGTTCTTTCTTCCTCACTTGGGATTATTGATATCAAGGAGATTGGAATACATCCTGTCGGCTTGGTGATTTTCTCTGCCTTGCTTCTTACAAACATTGTTCTTGCCTACCGACGTATTCAAGAATATATGCTTTAAATCATCTAAGTTCTTAATCCATTTTTGAAAAAGAATATTATTATGTGGAAAGGAACTCCCCCATTAATTATGAGGATTTCCCCAAGATCGGGTAAGTTGCAAAATTTCATCCTGGTCACATTGCTTTTGGTCACTTTGATTCCATTGCCACCCCTATTGGGCCATTCATTGGAAACACAACCCACAAATAATGAGAGCAATGGTGCGTCTGCCGAAAAAGTTGTCTTTCCTCGCCCTGCTCCCTCCTCTTTCAAAAAAGCCCATCCATCCCCTCCCATGACGAACAATCAAGAGAAATTGATCTTTCCTCAAGCGAACTCCCCTACATTAACCATTGACTCCCATACCCCCTCGGAAGGTTACACCTCAACATATCGTGCAACCTATTTCGATAACATTCACCATAACGCAAAACCCAACAATTACAATTTAACAGTTGATCCAATTGATTCAACATCCATTACCAGTGTAGACATGAACATCACAGTCTATAACGACAAAACCGGCGCAATTGTCGAGGATGGAACTGGAGCCACATTGACGGATCTCAACACCAATGTCAGTGCTCAAGGCGCAGTTCTTGATCTAACCACAAAAAATGTGTTCATTGATCAAGTTTACATCAATGTGCTTGGAATTCTTTCATCAACAACCATTACTGGACAGATCTGGAATGCAACCTTAAGAGCCTCTGACGGAAAAGTCATCCCTCACAAGAGATTGGCAATCGGGTCAAGAACAGTTTCTCCGACAACCGGTTTTGTCGGCATTCCTATGAATGCTGGAACAACTATCAGCAACAGTTCGACTTATACAAATGCAACTGGATCCTACATCTTTTTTGTCATCAATGGATCATCTACCTCGTGGTTCCTTAATGGAGATGACTCTGATGGTGTGGATGACGGCCCCACCTTCATCTCGAATGGTATTCCCTCAACTGAGGACGGATGGGGTAACTACACGGATTTCGACTTTGCCATCCAATATAATTTCTCTGCCGTCTTTCGTCCCTCCTTGATTGATCTAAAGGTTGCAACCCCCTCACAGCCGTCTGGAATCAATACACAACCATCCGGCAGATTCATTGACAACAAAACATACACGACTTCCACGGTTTATCGGATCTTTTATAACGAAAGTCTTGTGTCCGGACTTCCCAAACTTAACATCACATATCTGTCTGAACGGGTAGAACACGGACTTTCCTCCATTTCGGTGGATACCCTCCCGGAAAGTTCCTCGGTCAATTGGACTGTTACATACGACAGCCCCTTTTCGAGAAGCGATTCCAATGTCAGCCAGTCGCTTTCCATCCCTGGATCCCATACTGTGATCTCTGGCACTTTCAATGGCACTGTCCTCAACCAAGGGACTGATTTCACCGTTGAAAATTCGGGATTAAACCAGACCATCACCTTCAACAAGGGAAAAGGAACATACGTGTTTGTTCTGCAATCCACAAATATCCTTCTTACAGAAACCTTGCAGACTTATGTCGAGAAGACTGGAACTTGGATTGCTAATGATACCGGTGTATTGGGTGTCATCCATCCCTCTGCAACGGTGGGTGATCACGTAAATGCTACTGTGCTGTCCTCTCTGTCAGGAATCGTTGGCGGAACTCTCAATGCCTCTCTTCGAGGAGAGGACGGAACCATTTATGGCAATTCGTCGATCGGTAGCTATGTCGACACATCTGTGAACACTATTGAAAACGCATTCACGGGTCGCATGACTTTCGATACCTATCTTGATCCCAACCTTCCGACTGGTGTTTGGTCATTTCAATTCCGCTGGTACAATGCCACCCATGCAGGTGCAGTAGCAATTCCTTTCAAGGTGATCCCTGTTACCGATGTGCAAATTGTCACTCCTTCCGGACAATCTTTTGATGTTCTTGAAGGAGACCTTGTTAGCATAGAGGTGATTACATTGGATTTCAGTCACAATTCCTCTTGGGGATTGCCAGGGAATGTGAATTGGGAAGTTGAAAACCGAACCCTGGTATCACAGGGTTTCTACAGCGACAATCTCCATTATCTGTATTCCACAACCCTTAACACCTCAATCGGGCATTTAAACACAATTCGCCCCAAAACCTATGTGATCAATGCGTCCTTTACTGAAGGGCCACATACGGATTTTGATACAATCACCATGAACATCTACTATCGGGGATCGGCCACGGCAACAGGAATCTCTGACATTGAGGCTGGATCCACCGTCTCTCTTGATTTCATTCCGATTAATGAGACTGGTGGTGGAACCCTGCTTAATTCCTCAAGCATTACCTTCGACCTAGATTACCCATTCACTTCAACATACATTCCTTCCACAGGTCACTATAGGATTGATATCCCATGGTCTCCTGATTTCTCCATTGGGGCAAATACCATAAACATTCGCTGGACCCTTGCTGACTTCCGCGAAATTGCGTCCAATCCCACAATTACCTCCATAGGGTCATTCAATGTAATAGATACCTCTTCTCCGATCTTCAATTCTTCTCCGGGATCTGTTTCCATTTCTGAAGGAACTACCGGCAACACACTCTCTTGGAACGCCACAGATCCATTCCCTGACAGGTATGAAATATTCAGGAACGGTACTGCTGTCGATACAGGGACATGGGCTGACAATTCCCTTATAACAGTCAATATAGACGGTCTTGCAAGCGGTGTTTACAATTTCACAATTCTTGTCAATGATACAGAAGGCAACTCAAATACCAATGAAGCCACAGTCACGGTTACCGATGATCTTGCCCCTGCTGTCATCGAAACAATTGCTCCTAGCATTGTTGCTGAAGACAGTACTGGTAACCAAATACAATGGAATCTTACGGATGTGCATCCCAACCAATACACCATCTATAGGAATGGTTCGGCAGTTCAAAGCGGGAGTTGGGATAATCCTTCATATATCACTGTTCCTGTGTCATCGAGTGTCAACGGTGTCTACAACTTTACACTTGCGGCAAATGATACCTCTGGCAATCAAATAACGACCTCTGTTTTCATAACAGTTACAGATCTCACAGTTCCGATAATCACCTCCCAACCCAATACCCCGGTTTCCTACAACGAGGGGTCGACTGGGAACCTGCTTACATGGACTGCTACGGACAAACATGCCGGAACTGCTCAGCTATTCAGGAATGGAACCGCCATTGCTTCACAGAGTTGGACTAGCGGTGCCCCCAACTCCTTCAACGTGGATGGACTTTCATTGGGTGTCTATAACTTCACCGTGGTGTTTACAGATCAGTACGGGAATGCTGTTTCCCATCAGGTCATCCTGACTGTAACTGATGGCACTTCTCCTGTATTCATATCCACTCCCAACAATCAGACGATTTTTGCGGGTGAAAGTGGCAACTCCATCAATTGGACCGTCAGTGATGCACATCCCGCTTCGTTTTCCATCTACCAAAATGGAAGTGTAGTTCTCACTGGAGGTTGGACTTCTGGCACTCCAATTGTCATTGGACTTTCCGGATTGGCTCTAGGGGTCCATAACTATTCCATTCTCATCACTGATGTAGGTGGAAACAGGGTTACCAATACGGTATTCATCACAGTACGTGGCTCATCCATTCCTCAATTTTCCAGCGAACCAAATGACATCACTTATGCGGAAGGTTCGACAGGAAATACTTTGCAATGGGTGGCGACAGCCCAGTTTCCCGCAACATATACTGTCTTCAGGAATGGATCTGTGTATTCTTCAGGTGCTTGGCAATCGGACATTGCCATTTCCGTCAACGTGGATGGGCTCTCAAAGGGTATCTACAATTTCACGATCGAAATCGTTGATCAGGAAGGAAAAACCATTACCTCGACTGTTTTCGTCATTGTTGAGGATATTACTCCACCTGTGGGAGAAACTGTTTTCAACACGGTTACCTTGAGGGAAGGTGCATCCAACTCACTCAATTGGACGGTTTCTGACCTTTACCCCCTGTCCTATCAGCTCTTGGTGAACGGAACGCTCATCCTTTCGGGGGCATGGAGCTCCAATGTTCCTCTAGTCATTGATTTTCCCTATCCCAAAGGTATCTATAACGTGACCGCCGTTTTCACGGATGAATCAGGAAACAAGGCCGTGTTTTCGACCATTGTGGATGTCAAGGATCTAGATGCCCCTCAATTGATTTCCCAATCCCCTACCTCTCCAGCTTCAATAGATGAACAGAATCTTCCTGCTTCCTTGCAATGGCTGTTTGAGGATCGTCACCCAGATGAATACTCCATTTATATAAACTCCTCAATTTTCGCCACTGGCTCATGGATCAATGACACACCCATTTCAATCGTGTTGGCTGACTTGGTGCCGGGATCTTACAATATAACGATAGTGGTCACAGATGAGAGCGGAAATCAGTTGACGATACAGTCGGATCTCCTCATCATTGATACAACCCCTCCCACTTTCGTGAATGAACCCAATCCTTACAGGTATTTCCTCGGCGATACCGGTAATACACTTACATGGGTCATTGATGAAAAATTCCCCGGTATCTTCGTTGTCAAGAAAAATGGTACCGATTATTTGGATGGAACATGGAACAATACTTTGACCATTGATATAGACGGATTGCCCCTAGGTGTTCATCTTTTTGAACTGACTGTTTTTGACACTTCTGGAAACAGTGCAGTCAGTTCCGTAATGATTGTAGTGAAGGATCCTGCGATCACCGAAACCGCACCTGTTGATATTGAAGTCACCCCGAATGTGTTTGAAGGTGCAATTGAAACAATTGATGGGACTTGGAACACTCTTTCCGGATCTGCCATTGCAAATGCTACAATCACGGTATCCCTTCTGGCAGTCAATGTATCAACTCTCCAAACCCATTCCATATTCACCACCTCTACTTTCATGACTTCTGCCAATGGATCCTTCACCATTCTTCTAAATTATACTGATGCTCCTGAAGGTGCTTACCGATGGATCATTACCTTCTCGAAATACCAGCATGAAAACATCACCCAAGTCTATGATGTGGTTGTGCAACCCCATCACCTAATGGTCAAGATCGAAGCGCTTGGTGAATTGGTGAGGGATCGGCCATACGCAATCAGTGTCTCTGTGTTCTACAATGATTCTGTTCCTCAGGGAGGTCTTGTATTACAGGCTCTTACATTAAGATCCGGACGTGCTTCCGGGGTGAATGTCTCTGTTCAGATCTCCCTTGTATTTCTTGACGGCACTGAAACCACAATTCAAAGATTTGGAATTACAGGAACGACTGGTGTGGCTACGGTAATCCTGACCCGTGATGAGACCCGTCTTATTGATCGCATTGTCTCCATATCCGCTAGCATTCCCTCTTCTCCATTCTATCAAACCACTTCAAGCGTTCTCGCCCCAGAATCATTGCCTTATGTGCGATCTCAGGCGGCAGGCGCGTTTGAACGGCTCTTCCTCCAATTTTCCACCGATATCCGTTATTCATTGGCACTCTTTGCCTTGATTCTGATCTTCCTTGGTATGGTTGGTTTGATCTCCTTTATTCGCAAAAAGAGAAGAGCTTGGATTGAAATGATCACCAAAGAAAGCATGTATGCCTTGGATGAAATCGAAGCCATCATGTCAATAAAGGCTATTGTCTTGAAAAACACTGGGTCTGGCATTCCTTATTATGAACAGATCTTTACTGATATGGGAACTCCAATTGAGCTAATAAGTGGATTGAGCAGTGCACTGACCAGTTTCCTCGATGAAGTAAGTCAACCCGGAGGCTTTGGTGTGGAAATTCTTGAACGATCTGGACTGTCCCTTACCTCTCACCGTGCAGAGAAATCCACGCTTACCATCATTTCCGAACAGCCGCTTCCAGATTCCCTCATATCCAAGGCTTCCAAAGGTCATATTTCACTTCATGCCCGCATCTCACACATGCTTGATGATCCTATAAGAATGCAAAGCATTCCACCGGAATTGGTGGAACGAGAATTTATGGCTGCTGGGTTCAATATTCACTTGAAAGATAGATTGACAATCAATAGGACGGAAGTCTCCAAGATCAAGAACAAGTCTTCCCTTTCACGTACCATCCGTAAAACCATTCTACTTCTGCAAGAGTTTCCGGAAGAGACAGCCACTCTCGAAGAAATCTTCTCCTATCTCAAGCAACAACAAAAAAACGAGGAAATCGCTGCTAAAGCGATCGTTTTTGCAAATGCCTTCAAGATTATTGAACGTACACTTTAATGCCTTGTCCACTGTGAAAACAATTCCGTAAGCTTCTCTATCTTCGAATCCGAACTGAATAGTTTCCCATTGGTTGCTTCAGTGTCATTCTCCATGCTAACCTTAAACGGAATTATTGGGCAATTGTCAACTTGGTTCAAAGATCTACCAAAAGATTTCCTTGATCATCGAAAAATCTGTTTCGGTATCTCCTGGCAATGAGGAATCTCTTCATGATTTTCCATCGTGAAAGATAACGTATCCGTTTTCCCGTCCCATTGATTCCTCGGATTTTCTCCACAAGAAACGCTGCCGGAATCTCTGGTTTTTCGGCAAGAATATTGAAGATCCTTTTTGCATCATTCGGGGTATTCTCCAGCAAAAGATCTGTTAGGACAATGCCTGGACTTAGCGTATGAATGCCAATATTCGATCCTTTTGTTTCTTCAAGAAGGGTTTTGAGCAATTGTGGAAAAGGTGCCTTGCTTGCTCCATAAGGCAGGATCCGGGGTGTTGGACGCCCATTGGATCCCATACCTTCCATCAAAAAAATATGTCCTGATTTCTGTTTTTCCATGACCTGCAACGCAGCCTTTGTAGCAAGGATTGTCCCGATGAGGTTTGTCCTGATGACTTCCTCAACTTCTTCAGGTGGGAGGTCCGACAGAAATGCTTTGGTTGGATTGGCAATCCCTGCGTTATTTATCCAGTAATCAATTTGACCATTGAACTCCTTGGAACACCATTCTGCAAATTCCCTGACATTTTCGAAATCCTTGATGTCACATACTTTTCCAATAAGCGATCCATATCTGTCCAATTCCTCCAAAGTTTGGTCGATAGATTCCTGTGACCTTGAACAGATGGCCACTTTATCCCCCATTTCAAGGAACCGCTTAGTTAATGCTCTGCCAAGTCCCCGAGTACCTCCTGTGATAACTACATTTGCCATAATTTTCTGTTTCCTTCAAACATTTTTCATTTTTGGCTTTTCTCCACTGGAAATACCCTTTCCCTCAAATCTATTTCCTGTGCTGTTTTAATAGTTGAATTGTTCTCCCCATTGCCATAGCATGACAAATTCCACTATTCTCTTAACAAAATGGGAATTGGGTGATATGCATGATAAAAAAATTATACTTAATAAAAAATATTTTCTCAGAACAAAAAATTTATCAAATGCCAGCATGTTTCTTGATCACCAAAGGAGGAAAATGCATGGACATACAAGGCATTCCTGGTTATTCTTATGGGAAGGTTCCACCAGCGCCAATTTCGGTGGATGACCTTGAAAAGATGAAAAAGTCCGTTCTTTTTGATGAAAAGGACGTCATGGCTCTAAAACAAGCAGGAGAAATTTTAGGAAAACAGGTGGAGGAAATCCTAGACTTATGGTATGGTTTTGTGGGTTCCAATCCGCATCTTGTTTATTATTTCTCCGAAAAAAACAGTGGTCAACCAGATTCAGATTATCTAGCCAAGGTTCGGAAACGATTCGGACAATGGATTGTTGATACCTGTACACGTCCTTATGATCAGGAATGGATTAATTATCAGTACGAGATTGGATTGAGGCACCATCGATTGAAAAAAAATAAGGTTGATGGTGTCAATTCCGTTGACCATATCCCATTGAGGTATTTGATATGTTTCATCTACCCCATCACTGCAACTATTCGTCAATTCTTGGAGAAGGGAGCAGAGAACCCCGAACATGTGGATCAAATGTTTCATGCATGGTTCAAGGCAGTAACTCTGCAAGTTGCATTATGGAGTTATCCCTATGCCAAAGAAGATGATTGGTAACCCTATTGTTCAGTCCAATGTTCTCCCCATTTTTTAAGCTCATTAATGGCATTTCTCAATGCTTTACCTTTTTCTGTCAGTTCATAGGTTACAGTTACCGGCATTGTTTCGGCATTGACCTCTCTTGTAATGATCCCCTCCTTTTCAAGCCTTTTCAAGGATTGTGTCAGTGATGCTGCATGAATGGTTTTTCCAAAGGAGGATGTCAGTTCTTCTTTTATTTCGTTGAACCTAAGGGGATTATCCAATAGTTTGTAGCATATCACCAGATCCCATCGTCCAGAAAGAACCTGCATTGCTCTAGTAAAAGCGCATGGGATTTGATGATTTTGCTTCAAATGAGGCATTGTTATAATATCAATTCGCATGCATATAACGGTTAGGATTCAACTTAATCCTATCCATGATCCATTGGGCTGAGTTTATTCCGTTCTTCCATCTTGATTGAACTTCCACATACCGACTATTCCATATCCTGCAATCAGGGATTGCAGTCCTACTCCAAGCCATTTGAGCAGGGGATGGATTGTATCAAGAAGATTTTTGATGCCTATCTTTGGGAACAACAGGTTTTGAGCTACAAGCACAAAAACAATTATGGCATTCATGTATCTGTTGCCCATTAGATTATGTTTAAGGGAACAAAAGTGAACCATTCCCAACCACTCGGTATGGTTTCTCACAAGACTGCTCCCTAACCCCATATTGAACCGTTGAGCCGGTTCCATACATACTTGGCATTTCAATATGTTTGGATTGGGATTTCCATTCAAAAAGAATTTGATTCTTTCATTCAGGATCCATTCTCATATCATCAAATTGATTTTCTTCTCTCGAAAAGTAAAAATAGAGGGAAGGGATTGTATTCGTGTTGAACCCCCTACTTGTTATGGATATTGGGGTGCTTGAACACCTTGTTGAAAACTACCCTTGGTATGCTCCTCTTTTCAAATCACGAATCTTAAGACTGCAAACCAAATATGTGGAGGCAAAAGAGGTTCTGCAATCAATTGACTCCAATTCTTCCCCTCTTGATTTGTTTATTGAACTTGAAATGTTCTATTTGGAATGGCGACTTAGTCAAGTCACAGAAGATCTGCTCCAACGGATCAGGAATTTCAGACAGAAGGTCAAACAACAACCCTTGAAAGAAGAGGAAACCCTATTTCTACTAGGGGTTTCTTACAACATTGAAGCGAATTCACTGTCAGATCTTGGATATCTCTACAAATCAATCAATTCTCATCAAAAGGCATTGGAGATTTTCCTGAAACTAAATCATCGTTATTTTATCAATCTTATAATCAATAACCTTAGCTACTCTTTCTATCAAGTCGGGGCTTTCAGCCTTGCAAAGGCAAATATTGAACGAATTCTTGCAGAGGAACTGTCCCCCTTGGATATGGCTCGAACCTATTCGAATCTTGCTCTTGTTGAATGTTCACTTGGCAATACGGAAACCGCACTACATCTTTTCCAGAAAGCAAACTGGATTCAGATGGATTTAAACGCGAAGAGGGAAACAAGTTACACATTTTTTGAACTGTTCTACACGTATTATCAATTGAACAATTTGAAAAAAATGGAGGAAATTCTCCACGATTTTATGAATTATGTGGATCTTTCCGACCCGCTCTCAGAATGGCGGCTGAATGTATGCAGGGCACTCATGCAGTTAAGTTCGAATCCAAATACAAAGACTGTCGGTATTGAACAATTGATCCAAATTTTTTGGAAATCCCCGAATTTTGCCTCTAAATTCCAAGTAATCCTATTTATCGTTGGGGCAATAATCTCCGATCCCCTGCATTATGTCCATGAAAAGGAATTGAAGCATGAAATATCAAAAATCATCAACCATCTCTATATCGATGGATTGAAAGGCAAGTCTCCCTTGAGGTTCATTTTGCTGAATGTCATTCAGGCAGCACTTAAGTTAATTGAAGGTGATGTCATTTCATCTTCTGCAATCATTGATCAATGCCAAAATCTTGTGAAAAAGGAGGGTTTTCCCTTCATTCAACCCCTTCTAGAGAAACTCAAATCAGTCATTGATGAAATGAAGCTAAAGGGATTGATCATGCCAAACGATCTTCATGGTTATCTCAGTAATCTAACTGCCAGTCTTCAAGAGCAGAGGCTCGGTTTTACTGAAGAAAAACCTTTGGCTTTGGCAATCTATAACGAAAATAATGTGGTGGGGGAACTTGTTTTCGATAAGGTCAGTGATTTATATGAAGTTGCGAAAAGAAAATTTCCATTCGAGGGGGACATTCAATCTCTTTCTCAAACCGTTCATGCCATTATCCGATGTGTTGGATCATTCCGTTTACTTTATGTTGCAGAGGGAGACCCTTTCATTTCAAAACAGAAACTGGAATTCATTTCCTCCCTTATCTTCGAACAGTTGAATCAACAAAGTGAATGGAATGTAGACTCTATCCTCCATTCAAGCAAGGCAATTCTTTTGACATCGATTTGACTCTATTGAAATCAATGGTAAGAAAACCGGAAGAAAGGTGGAATTGTTCATGGGTGAAAATGACTTAGAACACATCTATCTGTCCATAATCTTTCCTTTCAGAGAAATTTGTTCAATGAACTTTTCCAACTGCCTTCGATGCCTTAGAACATGAAGTACTGCATGTTCCAGTAATTGTTCTGTGTCATATTCCTGCCCCCAATCTGATTGAAATGGCACCATAAGCCATTCTTCATCAGCAGATCTCAATTCATTGCAGACTTTTTCCGTTTGCGAAAACATTGTCCTTAATTCGTCTTTGAGATTTTCCTTTGTTATCGTTACCTTGACCCTGACTGATTTTTTTTCCAGATAATATTTCTCAAGATAATGATTGTACCCATGGCCTGCATTCACAACATGTTCACAGATGGATCTGAATGACCTACAATCTGGATCTTCTGTTTCCGGATCGATTACTTCTTCAAATCGGGAGGATTCAATCCGATCCGACCAAATGAGGAACTCATTGATGCTTCTTTCATACTCGTCCAATAGGGCACCAATCCAACCTTCTCGATGCATTATCATTTCTTTGAATGGTTACTTTAAAAACAAGTTGGTGGACTGTTTTTTCCAAATAATCTCCTTGTTCAAATAAATTGGGAACATTTATATCTGATGGTTGGTTTTTCTTTACAATGAACATTGATGATACCTCACAAAGCAAGATGAACAAGGCATACAAAATATCCTCCAACTTGGTGCGAAATCGGCTGATTCTCGAAGATGAGATGAATGCCAAGAGGTTGGAACGCATTTCGGAAAGTGACATCATCGTTGTCAGAGGGACGTATGATCACATTCATCTGGTTCTCAAAAGCCTGAACATCCCTTTTATCGAGATCGATGAGCAGGAATTGAGACATTTCAAGCTTAA
This sequence comes from uncultured archaeon, assembly GCA_964645535.1. Taxonomy (GTDB): domain Archaea; phylum Asgardarchaeota; class Heimdallarchaeia; order Heimdallarchaeales; family Kariarchaeaceae; genus WAKA01. Next base: position 19,729 of record CAZYCQ010000044.1, read on the forward strand.
TCCCAGACAGACTGTCTTCGTCAATTGTGCAAGCTCCAACGATCCACAAACGGGGAGGATATTGTCCACATTCGTCAATGAAGGTGGACAGCTGATCACCACTGATTGGGCATTGAAGCATGTCATCGAAGTTGGTTTTCCTGGATACATCAAGTACAATGAAAAACCAACAGCGGATGAGGTGGTTCGGATTGAAATCGTCGATCGAGATAACCCCATCCTAAAGGGTTTCCTTGATGAGGAGAAGGATACAGAACCTCTTTGGTGGCTTGAAGGCAGTTCCTATCCAATTGAAATTATCGATACCGAAAGGGTGAACGTTCTTGTGCGATCAAAAGAAATCGGTGAAAAATATGGAGCAGATCCCGTCATAATTCACTTTCAATACGGAAAAGGAAATGTCTATCACATGATCAGCCATTTTTACCTCCAACGCACTGAGACAAGGGACAAGAAACAAGCAGCACCCGCTGCTGAATATGCAAAGGCAAAAAAAGCTCCGAAAGAAGTTGTCGATGTTTTTGAGGAAGCTGAGGGTTTGGACTATGGATCTGTCCAAAGTGCAACTACGTCTGCCGAATTCATCAATCGTATGATCATTGAACAGCAGAAACGCTACGAAGAAGAAGAGAAATAGATTTCATCCTTCAAAAACCAGAATGGAACATTTCCTGCATACAGAATCCGATTATGGAACTCCTTCAGAGGTAGCTCCGTGTCTTTCTTCAATTTCATGATCAGATGTTTCCCCAACATATAGCTCAGGAAATAACCCGGTGACTGGCTGTACATTAATATTTCAGAACGAGCGGTTTGTTCATTGTAACCCGTATTCTTGATGAGATAGTCTACAGCATCCTCGAAACTCATCTTTCCCGTATGCAGGGAGATGTCGATGATGACCCTGGTTGCTCGCCATCTGAGGGCATTGGAAAGTAGGAATTTCTTGCGAAGATCTGGATGATGCAAATCATTCTTGAACCCTTGATCGAACATCATCTGTTCACAATAAAGCCCCCAACCTTCAGTTATGTCGGCCAACTTTGAACTGTACCTCAAACCGGAAAATGGCAGTATATTGGCAAGAATTGAAGATCTTGCAGGCGAGAGTTGGAGATTCTTGCATGCACCATGTATATGGTGTCCTGGATACGATTCATGTGAAATGAGCAACGATTGGAATGAATAGTTATGTTCTTCCAGCATTTTTTTGTCTTCGTGTGGCGTGAGATAGAAATATCCTGTCTTATCCCGTTCAAAGAGACCGGGACTGCCTGCTGCCGCAATCGATAGAAACCTTCGCATCGGTTCAGGGGTAAATATCACCTCTAACCTTTCGTCAGGCATGGTCAATAAATCCTTCTCCAAAAGGAACTGCTTTGCTTCTGCTGCCAACTTCCTATAATCTTGCAACGCGATCTCATAGGATGGTGGGTGATCTTCCCTGATATTTTGTCTGACTGTTGCAACATCCCCACCCAAAGTTCTTGCAATTTGTTCCAATGTCATTTCTGTCTCCTTTAGATATTTGTTTGCAAGCTCAAGGATTTCATCCAGTTCCAAACCCAATTTCCTCATGGCAATAAGTTCCGCATAAGTTTCCTTATTGACCGGCAATCCCTCTTTTCCATGCACCTTGTCAAGCCAGGCTCGATAGGTTGCTAATTCTTTGAGTGCCTTTTGAACCGCTTCCTGAAGTCTATCCCTCTCAGAAACGAAATGTTTCGGCAAGGTTTTCAGATAGCTTTCCAGCCCGTTAAGTGAATCCTTTTCTGCCTCCTGCCAAATCCGGTAGGGCTCCACAACTCTCTGCTTTGTTGCTTCCACAAGTGGTCCTATTGTCTCCAATCGTTTGACCAATGCCTCCAATCGTCTCTCCTCTTCAGGAGTGGTCTTCACCACTAAATGAAAACACCCGCTCAGAATAATTCCTGCAAGTCCCGGGATCTTCTCCCAAAATCTCAATCCGTCAAGTTCAAATTTTGCAAATTCAAGGAACCACCTGACCAATTCTGCATCTTTCCCTTCAAATTGACTGCTTCGCTCAATCCATCCAGAAATTCTTTGAGATAGCCTCTCAATCCCTTGTTTTGAAATATTTGGCCATCTATGGGCAAATGAAAAATCACCTTGGGAACTTGCAAATATGGGATTTTCTTCTAGGATTTCCTTATGGAGTTTCAGAACCCATTCAACAAATTCAGCCATACCATTGAATCAATAATGACATTCTAATCTTTGTGATTGGAGAAAACAAGTTTGAATCAGAATCTTGTCCTCTGAAAATTTATAGATTCATTTCAGTCTTAATGAAGTTTTCAAGAATGAAGCATTCAATTCAATCGATACTAAAGAATTTGATTTGAAATCAAGACTGGCTCTACTCTCTAATCACTTAGTGTCAAGGATTTCGCTCTTCTGTTTCTCAAATAGAGATAGAGATAGATGACTGGACTTTGCAGAATGATTACCAAAGGAATGGTGGATCTCAAGGTTTCTGGATTCAAGTCAATTCCGAAAATCCTTGCCAAGAATGCAACGGCCACCGCAACAACAGATGCACCTGTAATGATCCGTTTCAGGATTTGTATTTGGGTGGGCGTAAGACCCAATGCAAGTTGGGATGCACTTTTGACGGAAACAGTCTCTTGATCAAAGGTTTCCGTTTCCTCACCAGGAATAAGCTGACCTTCTGCATCTCTGAATGGAACAATCTCAAAACTGATTTTCCTCACTCCCGCTTCAAGCGGTACATAATCAAACTCAAATGAGGCTTCGGCATTTGGAGGAATATCGAGCAGGATCATCCTAGGTACCACATGATCCAAGGAATGAATATAGATCCGTATTCCCTGTGTCTCCAAGGGATTGATGGCTTTTCCCACCATCTTTGTTTCCTTGTATTTGATCAACGGCCCTGATGCAATCAAGGATTTGATGATCCTTTTTTCCATGGCCATGTGCTCTTCCATTTGCATTTTTGCCTTCTCAGCCCTTTCCAGAAAAATTTGGGAAATGACCGAAGTCAAAATGAGTACAAGAATGTTATAGAATATAAGATCTCCAAAATGAATGGTTCTATTACGCAAGACATTGGGTCGGGAAAGAATGATTATCCCCCATGCCGATACAAAAAGAACTGAAGAAACCAGAAGAAATATCCTTGATATTTGTCGATTGCGATTTTCCTCTTCCTTCAATCTTTCCAATAATTCTTCCTCATTGTGCTCAGGTAGCTTCTTCTCCTCTCTTCCAAACATACCCAATGTGGCTACTCTCACCAGTGTTTTGGTGGTTCTCTTCGAGTAGAGCCAATTCAAAATCAAGATTAACATCACTTCAACAGGAATCGCAAGCAATGAAATCAATATTGGGGTATCTAGGCGAGCATCATCACTGATCTCATCAATAATCGCGAATAGAGCAACTCCCAGACCCAAAACAAGGAATATCGCGGAGAACCTTTGGATCAACATGGAAGATGAAGAATGCACAAAATATTGTATCCTTGCCTCTTCCTCTCTTTCTGTATTTTTTTCTGCAACAATGACTGAAGCTACCTTTTCTCCCGGGGAAAGACCATATACATTGAAATACATGCCATCCTCCTGTCCTGGTTGCAGAAGAGGTGTGTCATGATTGTCAGGTGAGAAAATGTCATTCGAGGTTACCCTTACCTCAAATTTTTTTGGATTGGATGATGTGTTGCGAACCGTCAGGTGAATCGCCCCCCATCCATCCTGCCAAATTTTTTCTTCATCAGGGATTTCCACCGAAGCCACCTCGAACATCTCCCCTCCTTTCACGACCACCTTGGGATCTGCCAGTTTCTGCATGCTTTCCATGGTCTCTTTTTCATTCAAGAAATCAAGAAGAGTCGTAAGAAGGTAGATAAGTGGGACAGCTATAATGAGAAAGATACCATTCCCATAGGAGATTTGGATGAATGAAGGATAGGCAACATATCTTAGATCGAAAAATCTATTGCCATAAGTAATCCATAGGGAAAATACAAAGGCAAATCCAAGTACCGATGCAATGGTGTTTCTAACCAAATTCCTCAGATATTTTGCCGAAAAAAGGTCTGTCCAAGATTCCATCCCCATCATATTTTCATTCTCCATTTCTTTTGCCCGGAAGGGAACGGAAAACCCACCTGCAATCATCCCCGCAATCATTGTTCCAATGACCACAAGCATATCGCCTCTGGGAATAAACGTGTCAAGAATCATAATTCGAAGAATCACCGAATAGCCAAAGGTGCCCAGTCCTGAAGCCAAAATCCCAACAATGGGGCCATAGAAAATTGCAACCATGACCAAAACCACAATGCCCGGGAAACGGGTGGAAAAGGGATTGCTCGAAAAAATGAGCCCAAGCTCTGGATCCAGCAAAAGGTTGACTGTGATGAAGAGAATCGCTCCTCCAACAGACACGGCCAAGTCTTTCAAACCAAAATTCCTGATTGAACCGGAAAATACCATCAATTGGCTTTCCCACAGTTCGATAAAAGGGTATCCCCGACGAATTAAATCATTGCAATCCCGAATCATTTCGGAAACATCGAATTGAAAGGAAAAACCTTCCAATTATAATGGATTTTTTTCTGTTTTGCAGGGATCTGTATGATTGTGCCATCAAGCTTATGTGGGGATCCCTTGCATCCACTCCCTATCCCCACCTCCCTCAATTCCGAACTCTTTTTATAGTTCCGTATGTAAAAAGAAAATGAGCATGAGGGATCGTCAAATTCGTTCCTAAACACACTTTTCGGACATCCTTCAGCTCAAGCAAGGAGGTAATATTTTGAGGGATCGTGAAATTCACTGAAATAGCTTTGAAACTTTTTGAAGAATATGACCCAAACTCTCCTCACACTGTTGAACAGAAATTGGTTGAGCTTTGGGATGAGATGAACCTTCTGAAAAGGGTTAAGGAAAAAAACCACAATGGTAGAAGATTTGTTTTCTATGATGGCCCCATAACTGCCAACAATCCAATGGGTGTCCATCACGCATGGGGTAGAACCTATAAGGACGTGGTTCAGAGATATAAGGCCATGAAGGGTTTTGACCAACGTTTTCAAAATGGATTCGACACCCAAGGACTTTGGTTGGAGGTGGAAGTTGAAAAGGCCCTGAATCTGGGAAGCAAAAAAGACATCGTTGAATTTGGTCTCGATAATTTTGCTCAGAAATGCAAAGATCGGATTGCAACCTATTCCAATCTTCAGACCAACCAAAGCAAAGCGCTTGGTCAGATGATGGATTGGGAAAATAGTTATTTCACCCATACGGATTCGAATATCGAGACAATATGGCATTTCCTGAAAGTATGTCACCAAAAAGGGTGGCTCTACCTAGGGCATCGAACGATGCCATGGTGTTGGAGATGTGGAACAAGCCTTTCGAAACATGAGCAATCTGATTCCCATCGCCTAATGAAACATACCGCGGTTTTTGTCAAATTTCCTTTGGTAAACAGAACTGGTGCTCTATTGGTCTGGACAACCACCCCATGGACACTCCCTGCCAATGTTGCACTGGCTGTCCATCCAGACCTTGAATATGGACTCTTCAAAAACGGGCGAGAAATTGTATATGCTGGTCTCTGGATGAAGGAAAGACTGAAAGATTTTGATTTGGTCAAAAAAATAAAAGGAAAGGCTCTTGTTGGATGGAAATATTCTCATCCACTCGCCACTGACGAAAGAGAGCTACCTTGGCGCGTGTATGCGTGGTCTGAAGTCTCTGCCAATGAGGGAACCGGCGTTGTTCATTTGGCTCCTGGTTGTGGAGAAGAGGATTTTCGATTTTCACAAAACCAAGACCTTCCTTTTGTGAAGGCTCTTGATGAACAGGGTGTCTATCTATCCGGATTTGGACATTATTCCGGCAAATTTTACAGGGAGGTCAATGAACTCGTTGTGAAAGACCTAGAAAATTCTGGTTTTCTCTTTCTTGCAGAAGAATTTGAACACCGTTATCCCGTGTGTTGGAGATGCAAGGAAGAACTCGTCTTCCGTCTGGTGAATGAATGGTTCTTGGATTGTACAGAAGTCAAGAATCTTTTGCGAGCCGCTTCGGAAAAAGTGACCTGGAACCCCCCTTCTGTCGGTGATCGATTTGCCAATTGGCTTGAGACGATGGGAGATTGGTGTATCTCCAGAAAACGATTTTGGGGTCTTCCTCTCCCTTTTTATCCATGTGAATGCGGTCATCTCACAGTTGTTGGATCGGTAGCAGAACTAAAGGAACTTGCGGCTGATCCTACTGAAATAGAGGAATTACACCGGCCTTGGATAGATCAGGTATATATCCGTTGCAAAGGATGCGGAAAAAGGGTATCAAGAGTTCCCGATGTTGGAGATTGCTGGTTGGATGCCGGCATCATGCCGTTTTCAACTCTGAATTATCTCAATGACAGGGAATATTGGAGCAAATGGTTTCCTGCGGATTTCGTCTGTGAAATGAGGGAACAGGTAAGGCTTTGGTTTTACTCAATGATGTTCATGTCGGTCACTCTTACAGGAAGACCTCCATTCAAGTATGTTTTTTCATATGAGGTGGTTAAAGACAAGTTTGGAAATCCGTTTCACAAAACAGGCCCTAATGCAATAGTGCTGGACAAGGTTTTGGAAACAATGGGTGCCGATGCTCTTCGTTTCCTCTATTTGGGTCAGAACAACGCCCTGCCTATGAAATTCGATACCTCTTCAAAAAGAGGAAACAAGATCCTCCGCTCATTATACAATGCCACCAAATTCCTTGTGACCTATTCCGATCTAGATGGGTTAGACACTGAGTTGCCTGTTCTTCACGACCCATTGGATCTTTGGATGGTTGAGGAGTTGGATTCCTATCTATCTTTCGCAGAAACAGCTTATGAAAACTACAACTTCGTTCAGCTGGTCGAAAGAACCGAGGAGTTCTTAGATGATTTCACCAATTGGTATCTTCGCTTGAGCAGAAGGGATACTTGGAATGGAAGTCCCGTAAAAAGGTCTGTGATATTCTGGACACTTTCAAACCTTATAAAGGTCTTAGCACCGGCACTTCCATTCATCAGTGAGCTGATCCATCAACAACTGCGCAAATATGATTCTTTGTGCAAAGTGTCTGTTCACTTGGAAGATTTCCCAAGATGTAAGGGCAGACCTTCAACATGGGGATCCGCAATGAGGATCATACAAAAGTTCGCTGAAATGGGAAGAAAACTGCGAAAACTGGTCGGCGTAAAAACAAGACATCCTCTCCAAAAGGCTCTTGTCTGGCTTACCGATCCTTCAGACAATGTTGAATTGCTTCTGCCTCTTCTTGAACAAGAGTTGAACGTGAAATCGGTACAGTTGCTCAAAAATCCTGATCAGTATCTGAAGTATCATTTGGTTCCAAATTATGCAGTCGCTGGTCCCCTTTTTGGCAAAAAGATCAGGGAGTTTGAAAAAGCACTTCAAAACCTATCTCGGAAACAGGTTCTCCATTGGAAAGAAGGTGGGGCAGTGTTCGTCACTCTCGATATCCCCTATAAGTTGACAAAAGACCTTGTCCATCTGAAGTTTGAAACTAGAAAGGGATTTGTTTCTGAGATCGGAAGCAATCTTGCAATATTTCTTGATACCAAACGTTCTTCATCTTTGGTTCAAGAGGGACTTGTGAGAGATGTTATCCGGCTTGTCCAAGTGAAACGTCAAGAAAGAAATGTCTTGGTAACCCAAAAAATAAACCTTCGATTGACTGCACCTGCCAATGTGATTGAGGCTGTCAAGGCATTTGAGGATTTATTGAAAAAGGAAACCCTTTGTTTGGATCTTGAATTGGTGGAAAGGTCAAAAGGCACTGCCGTTGAATTATTTGTGAATCCAATACCCTTGAACGTCTGAATCATCCGTGGATATTTCTGGAAGCGTTCCTATCAGAGTCTCGTCAATAATGGACTTTAAATCAAGTTCTTCTCCTTTGATTTTTTCAAGGTTGGGCAAAGATCCTAAAACAGCTGACCAAACTTCCAATTTTTTTATCCAAAGAGATGTCTTGTTACAACGCCCTCTTTTTCATCATAACCATGTATTTTTCAAGCATCTCTTGTCCATGTTCGAATTGGAACCAAATTTGCAGGACTTATTAATGCAGAATGATTCCGTGATAAAACATGTATATGGCAATAATTGCTGCACCAATTACTGAGGACCAGATTATCCATCCCGTGGGGTTGTTTTTCACAGATTGGGTTATTCCGTCATCTCTCGACTTGAAAACAAAATAAATGATGGCGAACACAATCAACAGAAAATACATTTGGGTTATCCAATGATGATAGAATGGCGGTATCGATTTCATGAAATTAAAAATTCCGCTGATTTCCTCCTTGAGTACGACTAAAATACCATTGAATACCGCCGCTATTGAATAAGCCAAAATTGCTGCTACAACTGATGCATTAGTCTCTTCCATTTTTCCACCACCTCAAATTCCTTTTGCCAATCGGACAGTCATGGAAATGACCGCTCCGAACCCTTCCATGAGGACGGCAATCACAAACATCGTAAATGCAATCGTCATGGCAATTTTCTTTGCTTTGGTATCCTTCGTCAGATCAACATTCCTTACAAGAATGAAGAGGACGATTGTCAATAGGGGCATCATGAAGAACCAATGCTCCTTGACCTCCGTGAAAAATGCATGCCCCCAATAATAATCGCTGCTTTTTATGATGGATTTGCTTCCTCCTTCGCGTCCGTAATACGGAACATAATACCAAGCCGCGAAAATGTAGGTGAGCCAAGTCGTTATGATTGTGGCCCAATTGATTTTCATGACCCTGCTGTAGGTTGACTCAGAAAGGTATTTCAGCTCAATACCGAGCCAAAAGGACAGAAGGGCCGCTGCAACGCCCAAAAAGGCGTGAATCATAATCAGTAGGTGAACCAGATCGACCATTTTCGATCATCGGAGGCATTTACTTGCCTCCGTATATTAATTGTATTTTCCCTTATAAATCGTCCTGCCCTATGATGAATTCTTGTTAAACATTCTTAATATTTTAT
>CAZYCQ010000045.1:0-28076 GCA_964645535.1 uncultured archaeon
ACACTGTTCTGATATCTTCTTGTCCAGAAAGAATTGAAATATACATATATGGATAATTGGACTTAAGATAATCAATTGTCTCAAAACTGGTTTCTCCATGAAGGTAGTAGTCTAAAAGCAAAATATGCGGCTTGAAATTCTCTATTTTCTTGTATAGGTCTCTTAATGATTTTTGATGGTCAATTTCAAATAACCCTTTGAAATATTTTTCTAATATCACTTTTAGAATATAGAAATCTGTAGGGTCATCTTCCACGCTTAAAATGCGGTAAGGCCCTTCGCTTAAATCCTCTTCGGGTGAAGGGCGAAGCGGTTGAAATGCCATATACTTCTTTACCATCTTTTTCATTATTAAAAAATTTGACTCTTGTTAACCTCAAATTAATTGACCCAATTCAAGAACTAAGGATCGAAGTTCATCAAGCAATTTCTTTTCATCCTCTGAAATAATTCCATCACTTAAAGCAACTTTTTCACAATTTGCAACTAACTCCCTCTCCATCCTCTCAAGTAAGGCTTTGTCGAATTTTTCATTTCCCAACATTTCCAAGATGGTTTTCAGGTATTTATGAAGGTCATTGTTTATGGTATGTAGAAGAGCCTTTTCCTCCTCATTGACGACCCTGTCAGAGGTGGCAACATCAATTAAACCTTCCATTATTTGCGATGTTACTTCCACCTTTTTCAGTATGAATTCAAAATTGCTCATATGATAATTAGGTAGTGATTGCAGATAAAACAGTTTGCCTTCTTGGACTAATTATTGGTCACGTAGAGTACTGTAGAAACTATTATCGGATGAAGAAATATCACCCCTTCAATGAAAACCAATGTTCCTGTAAAAAGTCCATTAATAATCAATGAAAAGCCTTGATAGATCAAAATGATCCCCCATGCAGCAAAGATCAATGAATTTCGGAAAAGCTTCACGTCTCTATTCCATTTTGCTTTCCCACTTTCTGGATCCTCAATTTTCAAGAATCCCATAAGACTTGCCGGAAGAATAAGGACACTTGTTGAAATACCAATCATGGTCATTGGAACAATCAATTTCCAGGAATATGCTTCTCCTTGATCAGATTCTTCTCGGGCATATTGAATTGCAAGGCTTAATATGACCAGATACGTAAGCAACCCCAAGAATGGGATGAAAATTTGAGAGGAAATCAGAAAAGTACCAAGTTGAAAGCCATATCTTGGAGTATCTAAACCTAATAGGGAAATTACCCACACGGCAATTCCATAAATGAATATAAATGGGATAATGAAGGTAATTCCGAGTGTTGAAATCAAATCAATTCTTTGGGTTAAATTCAATTTTGGATTCCTGAGAAATGCTGGAAAATTAAGCCTCAATGATTGACTCCCCCCCATCGTCCATCTCCATATCTGTGAAATCTGTTCAGTATAAGATGATGGAACCGAACCCCAAGATCCAATATAGTTAATAAATTGTCCATAGTAGCCACGTAAAATAAGTTGTACCGCAGTTTCAGTATCCTCTGTTATTGATTTTATGCTGAACCCGCCAATCGATTTAACTACATCTGTCCTGAACATGGCTGTTGAACCAGCAAAAAGGACGGTTTTTCTTCTGTTCTTCGGTCTCTGAACCACTTCAAAATATTGAAGATAGAGAATCGAGGAGAAAAATCCACTCAAGGATGAAATATTCTTGAATCGTTTTATGGCTTGGACAAATGCCAACTTTGGATCTTTTCTACTCTTGAATTCTGCTAGAAGGCGAATAACCAATCCTGTATCTGGTTTTTGGTCGTAATCCAAAACAATGAAGTATTTTGAATTAATCTTTTCCAGAAGAATATTGAGCATTCCAGCTTTGAAATGCCGTTGTGTTCCGGAATTGTAATAGTTGAACCCAAATTTCTTGCAGAGTAATTCAATTTCTGACTTCAAATCGGTAGTCGTGTCATCTCCAATCCATACAATAAGCATTTCTTTTGGATAGTTCAAGTCTCTAATGGCAGTCAATGTCTCATTTAATACATTGATATCTGGATTTTTAGTAGGGACTAGGATACTTACTTGTTCAAATTCATCAGATGGTTTGCCTTCAATATTGTCTGTGAGAGGGTAGTATTTGTCACTAGTCAAAAAAAAATTGATCAGAAAAATTTGAAAAAGAATTAACCCCTCAATGAGGGCAAAAAAAAATGAAAATGCTTTTTCCCATACGTTTTCCAACTCAAAAACTTTTACAAGTGCAAAATACATGTGGAAAATTGTCAGGCTGAAAACGCCACCAATCCATATTTTTTGAATTATGTTGACTACAAGCCTTCTCTTATTCAATTTTGACATCATCGAATTATGTTTTGCTCTATATATACCTACTTTCTTAGTACATGGGAGATGTATCCAAATTCTTAGCTCTGATGGTTTGGGACAGTAAAGTAAAATGTTGATCCAGGTTCTGTTTCATTATTCATTACTGCAATGCTCCCTCCATGCATTTCCACAATCTTCCTTACTATGGATAAGCCAATCCCAGCACCTTGTACCTTCACGTCCGACCCCCTCTTGAACATTTCAAAAATCGTTTCTCTTTCCTCTTCAATGATGCCCATCCCGTTGTCTCTGCAGAAAAAGATGATATGATCCTTTTTTTTCTCAGCCCAAATCTTTATTCGCGGCGAAACTTCCTGTCTTGAAAACTTTATTGCATTTTGGATTAAGTTCTGCCAAACCTGTGTAAACAATTTATAATCTCCGACTATGGATGGAAGAGGTCTTTCAATCTCAATGATTGCTTCCTTTTCCAAAACCATATCTCTCAGACTCATTTTCAAAACAAAATCAATTATTTTTTCCATTTCAAATGGTTGGATATGCAGATCAGTTTCATCAAGGCGAGAGAATGCAACAAATGATTCAATCATGGAGATCAAATGTTTTGAGGTTTCCACAATTAGTCCTAATTGCTCTTTTTCGTTCTCCCCGATTCCTTTCAATGAATTTTGAAGTAATGTTCCAAAGGTCACAATTCTCCTTACAGGTGCTTTCAAATCATGTGACGCGATTGTTACAAATTCATCAAGACGTTTATTGAGTGTTTCAAGTTCTAAATTTACCTTTTCCAATTCCTTATTCTTGAACTCAAGCTCTTTCTGTTTCTCTACTGTTTCTGTTAAATCAACAATTATTGCCTGAACTAACATGACTTCTCCATGTTGAAAGACTGGTGCAAACAGCCATTGACTGTATATTGGTTTTGGGGTTTCTTTCGAAAGAATGACTGGTGAAACCTTGATTTTCTTGATTCCGTTGGCTTGTATTTCCGAAGCAATTTTCTTGATTTCCTGATGAACCTCCACATCCATGAATGAAACTCCTAAAACTTCTTCATTCTTGAACCCTAAAACCTCTTCTCCTTTCGGATTAATATATCTGAATTTCAAATTAGGATCCAGAAGTAAAATTCCTGTAGGAATATTGTCCAGAATTGCCTGATTGATATAGATAGTCTCTCTGAGATGGGTTATCTGTTCAGTTTCTAATGAAATGTCTCTTGCAATTCCTAAAATGGCTTTTCTCCCTCGCCAAACAACATCTATTAAAGAAGCATGAAGTGGAATTTCATCCCCTTCCTTTGTTTTCGCCCAAAATCTTATCTGTGGTTCTACCTTTTCTCCCTTTAATCTCCGATTGGTTCTTGATTCAATTTCTTCTCTGCTTCTTGGGGCAATCAATTGCATGAATTCAAACTTATCTGATTGTAATTCGTCTATGGAATAACCTAAAACCTGGCTGAACCTTTCATTAACAAAAACAAATCTAAGGTTTTCAGGCAAAATTAAGTAAATAAGATCCTCTGATTTATTTAGGATCTGATTTAAAATGAATTCTGCCTCTCCTTCTTCAAAAGAGAAATTGAACTCCGTGTTCTCACGTATTGAACCTTTCAAAGGTTAATTAATTTTTCATTTTGGCTCTATTTAAGTTTCACTCAATTGTGAAATTGATAAGAATCATTTTCCACGTGGTATCGGGTAAACATTTTAGAATGTTTTCCTAAATGGAGCACTATGGTTTACATTAATGGTTATTGGGCAATGGCTTGGTCAATAATCGGTGTGTCATTAACCTTGGCGGGAAAATTCATTCCACGCACGAAGACTCCATTTACCTTTGCTATTGCCTACTCTAGTATCTTTTCTGGATTAATGTTTCTTCTATTGCAAGGCTATGAGAATGGTTTTGGAGAAGATTTTTTGATTTCTGTTACAACATCTCTTCAACCAATTATATTTTTCGGCTTGGCATTCTTATCTCTAAGTTACGTGATTGCACTTAGATACTATTACAAAAGAATCTTCAATTCCGACACTTTCAACTCCCAACTTGTTTTTGTTTGGCTAAGTCTGAGTATTCCTGAAGTATTTACCAAATTTTCAAATTTGGTTGGCGATATTGGCTTTCCTCTGCTTTTTGGTTATTCCGGATTTTTTCTTCTTTATAACTTGGGTGTGGTCTATTTCATCGAAAAATCGCTGCCCAATTCAAAATTGGGTATGTTCGCGGCAGTTCTTAAACTAATTTTTGAAATTTGGTTTGTGGGTGTGCTGGGAAATCGATATGATTTGACTCAGGTATTTCCCTATTTGATTTCCCTAGCTTTATTGATACAGGTTCTTGTGTTTCTGCACTACAAAAAAATCAGAGATGCTGAAGGGTGAAACAAACTGAAAAATCATGAATTACTATTCCTAGGTACAGGAAACGCATTCGGTCATGATGGACGCCGTCACTCTGCCTATGTTGTAACCGCAAGACATGCGGATGAAAAGAAAATTCTGTTGATGGATTGTGGACCATCAACCCTGCCAGCTCTTCATGAAAACAAAATAGACCCTGCAATGATCAATTATATTTATCTAAGCCATCTCCATCCTGACCATTGGCTTGGATTGCCTTTGCTTGTACTAGATAACAAATGGATAACAAAACGTCCCAATCCGATTCCCATTATCTGTCCACCAGGAACCGAAGAACTAATCAAGAATGCTTGTGGATTACTTTATTCTACTGAAGAAGCTGAAATTGTGTCTGATACCTTTCTTTTCAAGGAAGTTGATGACCATTCATCTATTTCCTTGCATCGTGATTTCTCAATCCAAACCATTCCGGCTCTCCATGGTGCCAATGGCAGAATGGCGCTTATTACATACTTTGGAAAAACCATTGGCTATTCCGGTGACTCCGCATTTTTTGAACCATCCTTTAGGAAATTAGTACAATGTGAAATTATTTTGCATGAAGCTTCAACTTTCGATCTTCATATTCCCAACCACACCACTGTTCTAGAACTCTTGCAAAATAAGGACTTGATCAAAGGCAGGATGTTTCTTACACATGTCGATTCTTCTGTCACTCAAAAGTCTCATCTTCTTGAACCTCCAATTTTCCTTGCCGAAGAAAATATGAAAATACAATTCTGACAATTAAATTTCGTCATTAATCATAAACCTAAATTAAATGATGTCCAAATTTAATTGTGGATTTTGATCCATCAATCTACTATTCACGGCATTTTCCCTTAAAATCCATTGGAAAGAAAGGACAAAGCCTGCTTTCAAAAAGACATGTCCTCATAGCTGGAATTGGGGGTCTTGGAACAAAATCAGCGGATTTGCTTGCTGGATTAGGCGTTGGCAAGATAACGTTGGTTGATTTTGACATTGTTGAGATGTCAAATTTACCCCGCCAATCCCTATATACTGTTGATGATTTAGGGAAAGCTAAAGTTGATGTTGCCGCACAAAGACTTAGAAAAAGAAATCCGTCGATTGAAGTCATTTCTGTTGCTGCCAAATTAGATGGACTCAATGCTGCTTCATTATTGCAAGATGTTGATGTTGTTGTAGACGGATTGGATCGGTATTCTTCTCGTCGCCCCATCCACTTTCATTGCATGAAACAAAAAATTCCTTTTGTTTTTGCTGGAGCCGTTGGAGAAACCGCCAATCTATCTACTTTTATTTTTGAAGAAGAAGACCCATGCATGATATGTGCATTTGGTGACATTGATGATAATCCTGAACTGACGTGTGAATTTCAAGGTGTCCATCCTTCAATTCTGGATATTACAGCTAGTATCCAGGTTTCTGAAGTCGTAAGGTTGCTTACCGAAAAAGAACCCATTCTCAAGAAAAAAATCATGACTATAGATTTGCTGGATCTAGATTTTGAAAAATTCGAGATAAAGAAAAATCCAAAGTGTCCTGTTTGCACAAAAAACGTCGAAGAAAAAGGAAGGATTGGAGAAAGAAAACGCCATGAAATCAATCTTTTTGGTCAATCAACCGCAAAAATTACTTCAATCTGCGGCAGGAATACCTATATTGTTGAATCAAAGCTTCTCAAAAATCTTGACTTCAACCATATCCGAGAAAATTTCAAAGTTCTGACTTCATCTGAAAATGCCATTTCCTTTGAATTTATGCGATCCCAAATCTCTGCCTTGAAAAGTGGAATCTTGACAATCAGAGGACCATCATCCATTGGGCTTGTTGAAAGGATTGTAAGGAAGGTTGCAGGTCTAACTCAATCTTCTGTATCATGAGAAAATTAATGATATCGAATTCGAAAATTTAAAAAGTTTTAAGAAGAGGTGATTCTCGAAAGAATCGTGGCAGAACCATACACTCCAATAATAGCAGGTAAGTTTTTGGTAGCATCCATCTGGATTATGTCCATAATAGCAGTGGCTTCGCTGGTGCTGTTCTCACTATATACATTTACATCAAAAGAGAAATCAAGAAAAGGAATTGCAGTCCTCTTGCTTCTTTCAGCCCTTACAATTGCAATTGACCTTCAGCTGATTCTATATCAAAATGGTGTAACTTACTAAAAGTCCCCTCGCCGCCATGGCAATTTGGATGTTCAATACAAAATGCCCTAACATGAGACCATAAAGGTTTCGTGTTTTTAAGGCAACCAAATCCCCTCCTATGCCTAGGATAAGAGTCAATGCTATTGCTCCCCACAATCCCATATAATATTGGAGAAGTTGAACCTCATAGATATGGATCGTAAACCACGACATGTTTTGAATGATGATCCCCCACCTTTTTCCATAATGATCTGAAAATTGCATCAAGATAAACCCCCGTGTCCAGAAATCTGTCAAAGACGCCATTATTCCGATTAAAACAAGGTTTATGACAACTTCTTCCGATGTAAATGCCAACCATCCATTGAAAAAAATTTTTTTAGCCAAGAACACAATGGCGGCAATTTGATAGATCATTAATCCTCCAAACAAAGATATCCCGAAATTTCCCTTTGATTTTGGCAGACATAGTCCCAAATCACATGGACTTCCCCCATATTTTCTTGAAAACCAAATGGGAATTGCTCCATAGATGACCCCCATACGAATTGTCCTAAGGACATTATAGATGGTTGGGGAAACTATATATTTCTCTTGAACCGTGAACAGGACACCTGATGCAACCATGGAACCAAATATCAGCAACAAAATTCGTATAAGCCAGTTGCTTTCTTCACTATGTCCTTTTATCCTCCATCACCATTATCATTTTGCATTTCATGGGAGTGTTTCTCCGATTCTGCACTTGTCATTTTTTGCAATTCTGGTTCTTCTTGATTTTCTTCTTCTTTGCTTTGGAAGATCTTTTCCTCATGCCCTGAAGCTTCTTCACTCTGCTCTTTCTCTTCATCTCCCTCAGATCCGATTTCTTGAGGTTTAAGCCAGTTAATAAGGGATTGGCTGATAAACTCAATAATATCTCTATTAAGAGTTGGATCAAATTCCTTAAATGTAATCCCAAATTCGTCTTTTAACGATTTTTGCAGATTCTCAGAAAACAAATCTATTGGTATGCCGTTGATAATGGCATTATTGTAGAGAGAAGCAACTGCTGTTTTTATTTCTTCCTCTTTGAGGTCATTATGGCTTTTTCTTTTGAATTTAATGAGTTTGTCCGTAAAAATCAGGATCAATTGGGTTGCTTTCTCACCTTTTTCCACCATCTTCTCCATTGCCGAAGATGCTTCAATGTGAACAATTTTTTTCATGATAAGGGGAAATGCTTCTTGGACTGCCAATATCAGTGCCATTTCTGGATTTTGCTCACCAGCATCCATTATATGGGCTTTTTCTTCCTCAATCAGATCTCTAAGTTCTGAAATCACATCTTCTATTCGAGTTTGGCTTGATTCCTCTAATATCTTCTTTACAATGAGTTCTAAAAGAAAAAGCGGATCAGAAATATTACTTTCAAACATGGTTTGTTCAAACGCTTCAAGAATCTTATCCATTGATGATTCTAATTCCTCCGACCTAACCAATTTAATGAAATTAAGAACTGCATCCTCCCGATAGATTTGCTCCGTTTGTTTTTCATTTTTCATGAATCTTTCTATCAACCCAACCAGAACCAATGTTGCAAAAAATCTTTTGTCTACAGCCCCTGAAAATTTTGAATCCACATTTTCTTTATGCTTCCTGATTTCCCTTAGAAGAAATTGCCGAAATGCTTCTGCATCATTGATCAATGTGTTTCTTTCTTCTAAAATTTCTTCTAATTCCATTTCTCGCAATCGGTTTTCCAATTTTCTGATGGCTCCATCCACAAGGTCTTCTCCCAACCGTACTGTGGCATTTAGAATTAAGGCCATTAGGAGTTCCGTTTGGTTGACTGATGGTTTGTATTCATACTGAGATAACCACAAATCAAGTATTGGTTGTCCAATATTTTGTGACAAATTTTCCAGCTCAATTAAAAGATAAAGCATATCGTCCGGTTCCGAACTACTGTCAACAAAAAGTCCTCTCCAAATTTGAAGAACCTTCTGTACTTTTGGTCGTAAAATCTCTTCCGTCTTGCTTCTGAAAAATACTACCCATGCTCCAAACTCCAAACTCACTCGAACCAAATGGCTTTCAATTGTGGGAAATTCTGTGGCTTCAAGATATCTTTCCAACCATTTGAAATCTTCTTCCAATATCCTTATTGGAATGTTGAAATTGGAATGGAGAACATGGATGGTCTTCTTGATGGGTGTGGGATAATCCATATAATGAATTGAAATATCGAACTCCTTGTCATCTGCCCTTGTATAAAGTGTAAGTAGATCGGAATAGATTTTCCCCAAATATTCGGATATGTTTTCCTTTTCCTCTTCCGAATTGATGAACCGATCAGAGAATGCCATCCAAATAACTGAAGCTTTCAATGTTATTAAATTAATTGCTTTCTAATTTGTTTATTAGAAGAAACCTCACCGTCAATTCTCAAAAAGGTTAAATTACTTCGCAACCAAATTAAAATAATGAGCAAGGAGGATTATGGTGATATCATTGATGAAAAGATTAATGATCTACCTCTAAGAATTTTCTCCTTGCCCATTTTCCGAGACTATGGAATTTATTTTATTGCAATTCTCAAATTCGACATGTTTCTTGGACCAGTTCTTTATTACAAAGAAATCAAGCAAGGTTCTGAATATTTAGGCAATTTGCTCAATATTAGAAGAATGGCTGAAGTTTATGCAGGTTTGGCAGAAAACAGCATTAGGCAACTCACCATCTCCGATCGTGAAGTAGTTTTGATAGGACGTATCATTGAAAAGGAAGATATGGAAAGTACAACTCTTCTATTGGTTAGCATGCTTCCATCTGACAAAACTAAACTTCTTGAGAACGCAGTTCAAAGCGCTCTTCTTTCTTCTGGAGGTTCTCCTGAAAAGGTTGGTGAAGTATTGAAACAAGAAATCTCTGCAATTGAGAATCAAATCACAAAAACAATTACCACAAAAAAATTGGGTATTGCATTTAAAGTACTCTCCGACAACCGGCCTTTTAGAAACCTTAATTTGACCAATATCAAAGGCGCCTTGATTGTTGATAAAGAAACTCGTTTTGTTGATTTTCGGTTTATCCCACAATTCATCGACCAAAAGACAATAGTCCCAAAAGAGTTCATGAATGAATTGGCAGATACCCTTCTTGCAATCAAGCAAGGAAAACTAGCCTCTGTTTATGTGGAAAATATCCATTTCATTAGTGCAACTTCTGATTCCCAGTTTTTTCTTTTTCTCTTTCTTCCCTCTCCAAACCCTATATTTGCTAGCCGAATTGCTGAATGGATTTTTCCTTTCATAGCCGCTCTAAAAATCCATTGGAAGAACGCAAGCCATGAGGAAGTTTTTACCGCTTTACAATTTTTGGATAAAGCAGGTATACGAAGAACTCCTGAGGGCTATATCTTTAAAATCACCCAAATAGCCTTGATGAGTGATCGTCTAAAGCCGATTGCAAACACAGAGAATTCAGATGCATTTTCCATAGAACCTCCTCCAAATATCAGCAATAAACAATGGAAATCCATTCGACATCTGGATGGAACTTATTCAATTTCCCAATTGGCCGATATTTGGCTTATCAGTAAGCTTGAAACAATTTTCATCTTACAGTGGGCAATATCAAGGAATTTGATATCATACCTATCAGAATCACACCAGCAATTGCAGGTCTTCTCTCACTACAACAATTTTAAGTAAGGTCAACCATTTTTGATTTGAATGTCCATTTCCTTCTTTGATGACACCTCAAAATTAGCAATAGCGACCTATCTCCAATGGTTGGTGGATTTGGGGCTCATTGACTTACTCAGAAGTCATCTTTTCCCAGAAAAATTGATTTTTGAAAGAAAATGGGCAGAATCTGCTGTGCCTTTGTTCATGGATATCCTCTCTTTCCTTACTGAAAAGGATATTTTGAAAAATGAAGGGGGAACAATTTCTCTTACCGTAAAAGGAGAAAAATTTCTGCAAACAAAAGACAAAGTAGAAATTTCTCCAGCCAATCCTGTTTTCCATTATTTGAGGATTGGATTGGAAAAATTGAAAAAGTTACTGAACCATGATGAAAACATCTTCATCTTGGATCGCGATTGTTTCCTGTTGGAAAATGCCTTTACATATCCCTATAGATTGGAACTTCTTCCATTATTGAAAAAAATATATCGAGAAGAATTGAAATTGGATAGACCTCCAAAAGTCGCATTGGTCGGGAATTTTGTTGAATGGTTTCTTCCCTCAATTGTTGACCTTATAGAAACTCCTGACCAAGTTCATCTGATTGTTCCTTCGGAATTGGCAGTGGAGAGAGGTATATCTTTTGCCGAACTAGATGAAAGGACAGCTATTTTCTCACCAAATTTTAAAACCTATAATTCAAAGTTCAATGATCAATACGATCTAATTTTCCATTTTTTTGCGTTTGGGTTTGATATAAACCCTTCTGATCTAAATGATTTATTGATGAACCATCTCGCTGAAAAGGGAATTTTGGTAGGTGTTTTTCCAATTGGCTTAGCTCGATGTGGAATTGAACCTCTCTTCCCACTAATTGATACATGGCAAGGAAACTTTTCTCCAGAAAAGATCATTATGGATCTTGAAAAGGTGAAGGATGAAAAATTCTTAAGAATCCTGAAAAAACGATGAAATATGGTTGATCCGGGTTGGAAATAACTACAGACTTTTAGTCATTGAGAATAGAGGGAATAAGAGAATGAAAATTCCCCCATTTGATTCAATTCTGTTCTTTCATTGGAAAAAGCAATCCGAAAAGGATTATGCTGTATCATTCTTTATTTTGAATGTTTCAGCTAATCCAAACCGGCAATTGCCAATCCTGAGAGGGAAAATTTTCTTCACCTTAAGAGGGGAACGGCTCTATCCTGTAAAAGTTGAAGTTTTCAAAGGCAATCTTTCTCGTTTCAAAACATATAAGCTCTTCAAAGAGGAATTTCTTTCCAAAGTTCAATACATATTTGTTCCTGATGATGAAACCATTCCGATACAGAAAGAATTTGTTGAATTCATGGAAAAAGAAGGATTCCCTACACCTCGAAGAATAACAATTTGTCGATTGTGCTTTTCAAACTTCCAACGTGTCACGTTGCTCTCCAAAAAGAACTTTATTGATTACTACGGAAAAAAAGTTTGCAAAAGCTGTGCAATGAAAGAAGTAAGGGAAGAATTTACCAAGAGTGGGATTGAAATCACTGAATCTACAACATCGTTTTACAAGCAGCAATTACACCAGACCAAATCGGTAGAAAAAACCATAGGGCTTTTGGAGACAAGAAACAAATCAAAAATCAAACAAGGAAGTACTTTGTTTGATGTAATCCCCGCAGACACTTCCTATTCTCCCATTCCCTTGAAGAAAGGATTAATGAAGTTCGTAAAAAAGGGAATACTTACAACCGAAACCATCAACCTTTGGGAAAAATCATCTTACAATCTTCTTCTTCCTGTCCAACAAGAGGCATTGAAAAATGGTCTGCTTGATCTTGAGGATCTGCTTGTTGTTGCAGGAACCTCCTCAGGAAAAACATTTGTTGGAGAAATTGCAGGCATCTCGAACATTATTCGTCACAAAACAAAATTTGTGTTTTTGACTCCGTTGGTTTCCTTGACAAATCAGAAATACGAACAATTCAAAAAAAGATATCGTTCAATTGGTTTTAGGGTTGCTATCAGAGTGGGAATGACCAAAATCAATGTTCGGGATCAAGAAAAGGTGATTATTGACGGCAACGTGTCACAAGCAGATATCATTGTTGCAACATATGAGGCATATGATTGGATCCTCAGAAGCAAACAATACAAGAAAATGGGTGATGTAGGATGCTTGGTTGTTGATGAAGTCCAACTTCTTGCAGATGAAGAACGTGGTCAGGAATTAGATGGAATAATTGCACGTACCCGTAAAGTTTTTCCTCGTTGTCAAGTCATTGCTCTCTCTGCAACAATCGGAAACCCAGAAGAATTGGCAAGTGATCTTGACCTGAAATTAGTGCATTACGACCATCGTCCAATACCATTGGAACGACATCTAGTGATCACTGAGAAAGAAGAAAACAAACCAGCAATAATAAGTGAAATCATTCGAAAAGGATTGGAAGAAACCTCTTCAACTGGGTACAAAGGGAGATCTTTGATATTCACCAATTCAAGAAGAAGGGCGCAGGAACTTGCTTCTCATTTTCGAAGCTATGGACTTCGTGTAACTCATTACCATGCCGGTTTGACATATTACGAAAGAAAGAAGGTCGAAACTATGTTTGAGAAACAGCAACTTGACGCCATTGTGACAACTGCTGCTCTTGGTGCTGGCGTAGATTTTCCAGTATCTCAGGTCATTCTTGAGCGGCCTTCTATGGGCGCCAAATGGCTGACGGTTGCTGAATTTCATCAAATGTACGGAAGGGCAGGGAGGTATGGATACCATGATATTGGAAGAGTTTATTTGGTGGTAACTCCTGGAGCGAAATTATATTCTGCTATGGATCGATCTGAAGAAGTGGTTGCATTTGACCTGCTTGTAAAGGAAATTGAACCAATTGATATCGACATTGACTTCTATAAGGAACTTGAACAGGTGCTTGCAGGAATTGCAACTCTTCGCCCCGTTACTTTTGGACTTATTGGAGAGTATTACCGTACACTTCTGTTTAACACAAACCAGCTAAATGGAATTGTTTCTTCATTGGAAAACCTAAAGCTGATAGTGAATTCAAAACCACAAATAAAATTGACATCACTTGGAAAGGCAATTGCAGAGAGTTTCCTTGATCCGAAACTTGGAAATCAGGTTGCCAAAAGACTTTTGAAAGAAGATGTCCAATTAATTGCAATTGATTTAGCTCCATTCACCGCGATCCATCTTTCTCCAAGAGCACAGGCTGAACTTGAACAAGCATTGAAATACCGTTTACCTTCAAGGTTTCTTTCAGATGGTGTCCTTGAAGGAATTACTCAAGGGGCAAACTTGGGGGGCACTTTCTCCAAATCCCTAACCCAAAGAATGAAAAAATGGCAATCCGAATTTCTAGATTGTCAATGCAGAGAAAATCCCTATTGTGACCATCCTCTGCAAAAAATAACGAAAGTAATGATTGATCTTCGAAAAGAGGGATTGGGACCTGTGGAAATAAACTATGAACTCATAAAACGATACGACCTGTCTGCGTTTCCCGGAGATATTTTCTCTTGGTTGGAAGAATTTGTTCATGCAATAGAAACCATTTCTCGAATCGCAAAGGCGCTAAATCTTAATGACAAAATGCAGGAAATCGCTGACTTGAAAGAAGGAATTGTCCAGTTGGGAGTTTACAAAAAACCAATTAAAAAAAGAAAATCCACCCCCATAAAAAAGAAAAGACTAGGTAGCGGAAAATCAGAAACTTGATACTGAAGAAATATTGCCCATGGAAATTTGTTTCCTATTTTGGTATGAAGGGAATGACATTAATATATATAGCATGATGATGATACGCCTATGGTTGCCTTGTTGGGAAGGGTTACACAATTTACCCAGAATCTAAGAATTCTTTCAGCAGTCGTTAAAAGAAATATTATTGTGGATTTACGTTACAAATTCCAAATTTTCGTAGAAATAACATGGACTGCTGTCAACGTTCTGGCGTTTGTTTTGCTTGGTGCTGCTTGGGATGCAACCTCTTCACCCGCTGGTGTCCCTTATTCAATGGTTACTTTTTTCCTTGTTGCTACTGGATTTTTTACTGTCTTCTCAGGGGTCATGGAATCTACTGTTGAAGCAGTCTCCGAAGAAAGCAAACTTGGAACCATGGGATTTTTAATCACCAATTCAGTTTCACCCACGACAATTATTTTGGGAAGGTATATTGCTGCAACGGCAAGATGGCTAGTAGTTCTTTTTGTCATTGTCATCCCTCCATTGATTTTCAAAGGAGTCTATCCCAGTAGCCTTTCATTGATTTGGTCTTCAATTCTGGTGTTCATTATGGCTTGGGTTTTCATGGCAGGATTTACTCTTATTCTGACATCAATCTCATTAATATTCAAAAGAACAACCACATTCAACAAGGTAGGAATCTATATCGTACGATTTCTTTCTGGAGCAATTGTACCAATTTTCTCATTCGATTCAAATTTCAAATTAATGGGCAGAACCCTCTCAAGCATTCTCATATGGTTTCCTCCTACCTATGCCCTTGAAAGCCTGAGATGGCTCTTTTCGGTTCAAGATAAGAGTGGTTTAACATTGGGTGGTCTTCAATCAAAAGATGGTCTTGAATACCGATCATTTAACTCCGTTTTCAATATGAACGCGAAGGACTTCGGCCTTGCAGATCCTACCCTTCAATTGATGTATCTCATCTCAGGGGTGTTTTTCCTTGCTTCTCTCCTTTTCTCATTTTGGCTGACTAAACTCAGTAGGAAATGGGGAACTATTGAATTCTATTAGAGGTGTATCCAAATGGTAACATACGCTGTTGAATGTGAAGGGTTGACAAAAACCTTCAAATCACCCCAAAATCGCAATGGTTTGAAAGTTCTAGGAAACATTACGTTTAAGGTCAAAAAAGGGACAGCTCTTGCCATCACAGGAGGTAACGGTTCTGGAAAGACGACTTTATTGAAGGTTTTGGCAACGCTTTATCTCCCTGATGGAGGCTCTTGTAAAATTCTTGATTTGGACTTGATTAAACAGGCAAGAGATATACAGGAACGAATTGCCTTTGTTTCAGCAGGTCTCGATTTTCAACGAAAACTGACCC
Source organism: uncultured archaeon (assembly GCA_964645535.1). GTDB lineage: Archaea > Asgardarchaeota > Heimdallarchaeia > Heimdallarchaeales > Kariarchaeaceae > WAKA01. Next base: position 15,606 of record CAZYCQ010000045.1, read on the forward strand.
TTCGAGAAAATCTTGAATTTTTTGCCAAGGTTCAAGGCTCTTCAATAGAGCCCGCACTTCGGTTTCTTGACGAGATGAATATGGGACATATTGTAGATCAAAGAACTGAAACCTTCAGCGAAGGACAAAAAGCAATTACTAGACTTGCAATTGGCCTAATGAAGGAGCACAGTGAAATCTTGATGTTGGATGAAGTCACACTCGGTCTAGACGTAACAAGAAAAGAAGAAGTGATAGATTATCTTTCTAAATCGATAAAGAAGAAAACCCTACTGATTGTTGATCACGACAGCGATGTTATTGAAAGACTTTGTGATCAGGTTTTGATCCTCAAACCTGGTGGCTATGTGGATACCATACTAACTGTTGAACAACTTTTGAAATCCCTCCCTTATTCCCACGAAATAACTGCCGTTCCCATCCGCCAGCTTCAGGATCGTGAAGTAAAGGAAATTTGGCCCCATTTCCTGAGAAATGGAGGTATCCTGAAATTTTATCCAATCAATCAAATCCAGGCTGAAAGGATAACAAATCGATTGTTGAAATCCAATCTAATGTCAAGCGTCCAAACTCGAAAAATTGACCTTAATGAATATGCAATTAGATATGGACAAAGCTCGCTTTCTGAACTCGTTTGAATTACAACAAAACTGTTAACTAATCTATAAATTATTTGATCATGTGTCTATTGCTGTTTTGAATTTCGGATCCCAATACACTCATCTTATTGTTCGACGCCTAAGGGAATTGGGCGTAAGAGCGGAAATTCTTCCACCAGCAGTCACACTTCATGAAATCACTGATCGTGGATATGAAGCATTGATTCTTTCTGGTGGTCCTCAAGATGCTTACAAAGAAGATGCTTTACGTTTGGATCAATCATTGATTGATTCTGACCTGCCCATTCTTGGCATCTGCTATGGTCACCAATTGTTGGCTATACAAAATGGTGGGAAAGTTAGGAGGAATGACGCAGGTGAATATGGCCTCAAGAAAGTTACCGTTCAAACCAATTCTCCATTGTTTCAGGGCTTACCTTCAACAATCAATGTGTGGATGTCCCATTCTGATACCGTCATTGAAATTCCAGAATGGGCAAGCCCAATTGCACATACTGATCAGGATCAATATACTGCGATCCAATATTCTAGTACTAGGTTTAGTGTTCAATTTCATCCTGAGGTCTATCATACTGAATTTGGTACGAAAATACTAGATAATTTTGTGAATGTTTCTATGATTGAACGGAATTGGGATTCCCAAGCCATTTACAACGAAGTTTTCGATAATATACCTGATGTTGACGGCAATATCCTTTTAGGTGTTTCCGGTGGTGTGGACAGTACTGTCGTTGCCCAAATTCTCCATCAAAAATTTCCCGATCAATTGCATTGTGTCTTTGTAGATACGGGACTTATGAGAGAAAAAGAACCAGAATATGTAGCAAACCTATTTCATTCGCTTGGTTTCAAACATTTCCATCATGTGGATGCAAAGGATTTATTTCTTAAAAGACTTGAAGGGGTTGTAGACCCTGAAGAAAAAAGGAAAATCATCGGAAAAACATTCATAGAAGTGTTCGAACAGAAAGCAAAAGAAATTCAAAACCAATTTGGCCCGTTTGAGTATTTGGGACAAGGAACAATCTATCCGGATCGTATCGAAAGCTCTGAACCCGGTGTTCACTCACATGTAATAAAAAGCCACCATAATGTTGGTGGTTTACCTGAAAAAATGGAGCTCAAATTACTTGAACCTATTAAAGAACTCTATAAGGATGAAGTTCGCATCCTAGGAAAGAAATTAGGTGTCCCTGAAGAATTCCTGAAACGTCAACCTTTTCCAGGTCCCGGACTGGCCGTACGCATCATTGGGGATGTCACCAAGGAAAAATTGCGAATCGTACGGAAAGCAGACAGAATATTGCATGAAGTCTTGGAAGAAGCTGGGCTAACAAACCATATCTGGCAATTTTTTGCAGCTTACCTTCCCATTTCCTCTGTTGGTGTAATGGGGGATGCTAGAACATATGATGCCGCCATAGCTGTGAGAATGGTGGACAGTATTGATGGAATGACGGCAGATATCGTCAATATCCCAAAGGAAGTGTTGGTGACGATCAGTTCCCGAATAGTTAACGAGGTGAATGGTGTAAACCGGGTCTTTTATGACATCACACAAAAACCGCCTGCAACAATAGAGCTTGAATGAATGAAAATTCTGAAATGTTGGAGGCATTCTAAGCATTTGTGAAAGTCCTACTTGTCGGTCATGTATCTGTTGATGTATTTTCTGATGAGCTAAGAATTGGTGGTCCTCCTACTTTTCAAGCACCCTTATTTCTCAATTGGGGTTATGAAGTCACAATACTGACCTCAGCTTCCAAAAATTTTCCCTTTCTTAGGCATCCCAAATTAAATATTTTCAATATCCCTTCAGAACAGACAACTACCTTTGAATTTGAGCTTAACGAGGATGGATCGAGAAAACTTACTTTGCTTCGGAGAGCTTCGGATTTGCCTCCAAAACTTCCATTTCAAGATCGATTTGACCTAGCTATTGTATCTCCTATCTGTGGTGAAGTCTCCATTGATCTTCTGGGTTCAATCCGTTCACAAGCAAAACTTGTAGCAGGTGATGTACAGGGTTTTATTCGGTCTGTTGATGCCAACGGCATTGTTTTCCATAAAACATCCATTGATTGGGGACTTTTTTCTCCATTTTTTGATATCCTCAAAGGATCTGATGAAGAAATGCTTGAACTTCCACCTCATCCCTCTTTTTACTATGTACAGACAAGAGGTGCAAACCCTGTTATCATATGCAAATCTGATCAACTTCTTGAATTCAAGATCCAATCTGTCCCTCCCTCTGAAATTGTAGATTCAACCGGTTCTGGAGACATTTTTTTGGCAAGCTTCTCTCATGCCTTCATTCATTCCAATGATCTAAAAAAAGCAGTTGAATTTGGAAATAGAATCGCAATAAATAACCTGTTTAAAAAAGGAGCTCCACAACTACAATCTGGAAACGAAAGTTAGTTCTGCATCTTCCACACCATCAATTCCTCGAATGAATTCTTCCAATTTGTCTTGCATTCCGTCTTCCTCAGGGATGATGAATTGGACAGTTGCACCTTTGATTCCAAAATAAAGGGGCTTGATTTCGACGCCATCCTGCATCTTAATTCTTTTGTCCACCGTCGCCAATTTCTCCCTGACTTCCTTTGCGACAGCTTCCAAATCAACCTCTGGAGAGGATCCTTTAATCATATATTGAAGCAATACTTCACCCATTTTGTTCACCTATTTATGGTCCTTCAAAGCCACAGCTGACACAGGCATATTTGTTTCCGACTCGTCTGCAAGAAGCACATCTAATGATGTTTGCTCCACATTCCGGACATTTGAACTTTGATGAACCTACGTCTGATGGCGCAAGTTCCCTGTTACAACTATAGCAATGATCTAGAGTAATGTTTGAACTCATCAAAGCAATCTCGATTCTGCTTTATAAAAAAAAATCGATAGATATTCCATGATAATCTTGACTCTTGTTGTCAGTTGTGGAAATAATAACATTAATAACTTCTAGTAAAGTAATCTGATTGATGGTTGAACTAACCCTTTCATTTACAAATCCTGTGAAAAATGAATTATTCATCACTGAAAAGGCTGCGGAAAAAATAGAAAAACTTCTTGAGCTTGAAAACAAAACAGACCACGCTCTTCGGATCAAGGTTATTCCTGGTGGATGTGCAGGCTTTTCCTATGATTTGGAATGGTTCCCCCTAAAGGATCTGAAAGACGAATTTGTCTTTGAGAAAGGGAAAGCGAAAGTTGTTGTTGGAATCTCTGATATGCGGCTCATTACAGGAAGTACTTTGGATTATGTCGAATCTTTGATGGCCAGCAAATTTGAACTCAAGAATCCTAATGCAACCAATACATGTGGTTGCGGAAAAAGTTTCTCATAAACAATTGCTCAATCTTTTTATTTTCATAAGAAATTATGAAATCTGAAAGTGACAGAGGAAGATTTCCCCGGTATACCAACAGAACTTGCGGCTCAATTGAAGAAAATTGGTTATCCCTCATTGAAATCTTTGGCCTTAGCAACTGAAGATGAACTTATTCATGACCTGAATATTTCCAGTGAAATGGCTGTAGATCTCATCAACAAAGGGCGATCCTTAATTTCAGTGCCCCCTGTCACTGCTGATCAACTCCTTGAAGATGAATACAATCGAGGAAAATTGACTACTTCTTCCAATAACCTTGATTCTCTCTTGGAGGGCGGCGTATGGGAAAAAGAAATTACTGAAATAGCCGGGGGTTTCGCAACTGGAAAAAGTCAAATATGTTTCCAACTATCAGTAAATGCCCAACTTCCAAGAGATCGTGGTGGCTTGGAAGGAAAAGTTTTCTTCGTTGATACTGAGGGCACATTTTCTGCAAAACGTGTGGGCGAACTTGCAATTGCTCATGATCTAGATCCCCGTGAAGTGCTTTCAAACATTTTCGTTGCCAGAGTCCTTGATTCAACTCAACAGTTCAAGATCATCAAAAAGGTCAGTGAAATGGCAGAAAAAGAGAACATCAAGCTTGTTATTGTTGATTCTTTGGCAGCCCATTTTCGGGCAGACTATATTGGCAAAAACAAGCTTGTAGAAAGACAGCAAAAGATTATGCAACAAGCTACTCTTCTTTCTACGTTAGCTTTTACACAAGATCTTGCTGTAGTGGTGACCAATCAAGTCATTGCAAGAGTGGATGAGTTTGCCAGTTCGACAAGTGACCAACCTGCATTGGGACAGGCTTGGGCACATCGACCACAAACAAGGCTTCTTCTCAGGAAATCCCCTGGTTTGGCCAGAATTGCAAGGCTATTGGATAGTCCTAGAAGACCGGAAGGAGAAGAGATATTTTACATAACTCCTGTAGGTATTCGAGACAAACCTCATTCTGGTTTTTAGGTGAACACACTGAACCCACAGCAAATCACGGGAATAATTCTGTCTGGTGGAGATTCAACTAGATTTGGATCTGACAAGGCTTTAGCTCCGTTTTTGGGGACTTCATTTCTTCTTCGTCAACTGGGATTGCTTGAAAAGGTATGCTCCAAAGTTTTTCTTTCCGTAAAAAACGAGGAAAAGCTTACCGAATACCGTCGTCATATCATTGAAGGCTGGAAATTGGAAAAACTTCCTGATTGGTTATCCTTTGTTGTTGATTCCCCTGATTTTTATTCAAGAGGGCCTGCGAAAGGAGTTTTTTCGTGTCTCAAAAAAGCAACCTCTGAATACATCCTTGTAATCCCTGTAGATATGCCATTTATTGAAATTGCACATCTCTCATTTCTACAGAAACTTTTCAAGAAAAAGCAGATCAATAAAGAAATTGCATTGGTTGGCTGGAAGCAAAAAAATGGGAAAATTCCCTACCCTTTTTTTATGGGAAAGACAATTCCTATCCTTGAACTCCTGAAAAGGGTAAAAAAATCCTCCACAGTACCTCTAAGATGGATTTATCATCAAGTTCCCAACCAGATACTGATCGAACCAATCAATGACCAGTTTTTGACAAACATCAACTTTCCAGAGCTTTTGAACAAGCCAAAATCCCAAATCCCATTTCATGTGAAGTCATTGTTCATCAGGCATCATAATCCCTAATTTTGCTATTTCGTCTGAATAACGATAAAAAAATGCCTTTTCTTGCTTGGCATCCCTCAGCGAATCTGGATACATGACTGGAATTTCACGGTCAACAATAAAATATCGGACTTTCCCTTTATGTTCAAAATAAAGAATTGCATCAACTATTTCCTCTTCAAAACATCTTAAACATTCTTCAAAACTCACCACTTGATTAATCTCTGATTTTGGTAAAGTCTTTTCTTCTGGTTCCAATGGGTCTTCCACTAAAAACTTCTTTTTCCTAGAACAATAAAATTTGCAGAGCAAACCAGTTTCAGAATGAGGGATTGGTTTCTTGGATCTTTCCCTTTTCTCCGATTTGAAAACTTCAATTTCCAATGGCCAATTTCTTGGGTTGTCTGGATCCGCAAGAATGTCCAATAACCTAAATTGCATCAAATCTTTTCTTTTTTCCAATTACTAAAAACATACTATTATGACTATTGAAAGAAATTTCTTGGAAATTGTTTTGATGTGGTGTATATACACCTCAAAGAGTTAAATATGAGGTTAAGAAAAATATGTTCGAAGTGAATTCAACCGATAATCTTATCGAGCTAGTCTCAAAATTTGAAAAATCATTCAGGGAACTTGACTTCGAATTACATAGTATATTGACATATGATAGTGGCGGTGAATTTATCCTTCACGCTGGTTATGAAAGCAATCTGATTGATCCCAAAGTAATCGGAGGTCTTGTGGTAGCAATTAATGAATTTACTGGAAAACCAACAAAACGTACTATCAGAACCATTGCCATGAAGGAAATGACCCTGAAATTTTCAACTCAAGATGATGTGCTCTTCGTTTTTGTCACCAAAAAGGCAGTCCCCTCGGAAGACAAATACAACACCTTTATTAACAGATTTCTTGATGCATTTCATGTATCCTTCAAACAGGAACGTGACGAAGAAAGAGAAGAGAGAGATAAAATTGCCACAGCCCTTGTCAAAATCACCCTTTTGCTGTCGGAAGAGTTCCAACCATCCTTGAAATTAGGTGAAAATCAAACTCTGGATCTCGAATTGGTATTCTACGAAGCTGATAAACGTATCTCAAATCTTCTCAGCACATTCTATACTGAGGTTCCAAAAGCAGATGAAGAAGAAGAGGAAATAACTTCTGAAACACGAGTTCCTCAAGAAACTGATGCTTTATCCAACGATACTCCCCCTGTGTCTGATATCGAAGAAGAAACTAGGAGACTTGAAGAATCGGCTGGCATCGAAGAAGAAACTCCTGTATCTTCAGATGCCGAAGCATTCCGAAGTATTGAAGTTGATCCATTCAAATCAATAGAATTCATGGTTCAGAAGTTCAATCAATCCTTTCCAGATATCATGTTGACCACAGTTGTTGTTTCTTCTCCAAATGGTGCGTTTCAAACAATTTCCCAAGGGACTCTTCCTTCACACATCCTTGAAAAACTCAATTCTACCGTTTTCGAGCTGATGCCGGTAATCTATTCAATTTGGGATAAGTCTGTGGAAGACAGAACTCTTGAGTTAGGTGAATATTGGGCTTTTTTCCAAAAAATCAATGATTCCTCCTTCATGTATGTGATTACAAAAACCCATGATTCCATTATATTGATCGAACCCATTCTGGAAAGGTTGGCCTTTTCCATCAATTCAATTCTTCCATCACAATGACGATTCGAATTTCCTCAACTGCCATTGTGCATGAGGGACTCCAATGATGATGAAATAGTAAATATAGCCTATGAATATCTTCCCCAATGTTGGAAACCAATTTGAAGGGGAATATGTCAACAAAAGCATTAGCACAATGCCTAGAATAAAGTGAAAAAGATCAAAATAATTGTCAATTTTTCTCATTCCTGTAAAGGGAAGGCTAGACATCATCAGTGTACTAATCAAAATTGCAGAAAATGCTATAAATAGGGGATGAATATCTGGGACAACATAAAAAGAGGCAATGAAAATCGCTGCTGGAGGAGAAGGCATTCCAGCAAATACAAGGGATGTTTTGGCTATCACAAACCTTGAAAGCCTGAAAGAAGCAGTCAGCACATATAAACTCCCACAAATCCAAGCGATTATTTGATTGTAATCATTGAGCATTTCCAAAATCATAAACGCAGGTGCCAATCCAAAAGTAACTAAATCTGCATATGTATCCAAATGCGATCCAATTTTGAATTGATAATTGGATCTCCTTGCCAGCTTTCCATCAATCGCATCAAACGAAGCTCCAAGAACAATCAATCGAGTTGTCAAGATATGGTTCAATGGATTTCCGATTACGAAGAAAAACAAAACTATTGATCCACACAAAGCATTCGAAAAGGTAGAAAAATAAGCCATCAATGCATAAATATCCAATTCCATTCCAACCAACGAAATCTTCCTTTTTCCAACTTTATCTAATCCCATCATTTTCACTCAATCCTTGCAATTGGAGTTAAACCTGCTCTTACCTTATCGCCTTTTGTGACCAACAATGTTAAACTCCTTTTGGTTTTCAATCGGAAATTTGTCTGACTCCCAAATCGAATGATTCCCATCTTTTTTCCTTGGTGGATATGATCTCCATAAGTTATCCACAGATCAATTCTTCGAGCGAATGCGCCTGTAATGAGCAATAATTCTATTGCTTCTTTGGATGCTGAGCTTCCAGTGACTAACTTCCGTTCATTTTTTTGTTCTGCCCCTGAGAAATAAACCGACCTATGAGCCCCTCGCTTATGAAGAATTTCATTAACTTCAAACTCCATCGGAGCCCTGATTATGTGTACATCAAATGGTGACATCCTTACACTTATTCTCAATTCTGAACCGTTTTCAGCTTCGATGATCTCACTATTAATAACACTCCCATCAGCAGGAGCATAGATTGTATTTGCATCCACCAAGATTTCTCGATTCGGATCTCTAAAAAACCATATCTGGAAAATTCCAAACCCTACTGAAGGTATCACCAATATCCAAAACCATTGGCTCAAGAACAACAATGGAATGGGAAGAAAAAAAGGCACAATCCAAACCAATGAGCCTTGGGCTAGTTTCATTAATCAAATTCAGAAATACTTTCAATTTAACTATTTAGGAATTTTCACTGAATCTGTTTTTTTTTCACGACAATCGTTTGTCTTGTTTGTTCCAATTCTGCAAAAACGATGTTATTTCATCATGAAATAATAAATCCTGTAGAATCAAGCTTTGTATCCATTAATTTTTGAACCTCAAATGCTAAATTTCATTTTGTTCCGTTGGATTTTCTGGCAATGCCATAAAGCAAGACTATTAATGAGGTCCTAAAAATTTGAACTGTCCAAAATCCTTTTTTGGAAACAGAAGTGAGTTGATAAGATGAGCCTTGGAATTTTGGGTTATGGAGTTTATGTTCCCAGATATCGTGTGACCGTGAATGAAATCGCTAGAGTCTGGCACGAAGATGGAGAATCGATAGCAAAAGGCATCAATGTTATCGAAAAGGCTGTACCAGACCTTGATGAAGATACCGCTACAATTTCCGTCACAGCAGTCCAAAACGCGCTGAGGCACAGTGGTATTTCTCCAGAACGAATTGGTGCAATATATGTCGGGAGTGAATCACACCCATATGCAGTTAAGCCAACTGCTGTTACAGTTGCTGAAGCAATTGGGGCAACACCAAATCTGACCGCTGCTGATCTTGAGTTCGCATGCAAGGCAGGAACAGCAGGAATGCAAATGGTTTTCGGTTTGGTGGGTGCTGGGGAAATTGATGTGGGTATAGCCGTGGGAACTGACTGTGCCCAAGGTAGACCGGGAGATGCCCTCGAATATACTGCTGGTGCAGGAGGTGCCGCTTTTGTAATTGGGAAAGACAAACCATTGGCTGTCTTGGAAGGAATGTATTCTTATACCACAGATACGCCAGACTTTTGGAGAAGGGAGGGCGCTCGCTATCCATCCCATGCCGGTCGATTTACAGGCGCTCCTTCCTACTTTAGGCATACATTATCTGCAACAAAAGGTCTCCTTGACAAACTCAATTTGACCCTTGATGATTTTGATCGGGTCTCTTTCCATCAACCTAATGGTCGTTTTCCTTTGAATGCTGCAAAAACATTGGGTATTCCCAAAGAAAAAATCATCGATTCACTCTGTGTCACAAGGATTGGAAATACATACAGTGCCTCTTCAATGATGGGCTTTGCCCGCCAATTGGATCTGGCAAAGCCAGGTGAAAGAATTTTATTGGTTAGCTATGGTTCTGGAGCGGGGAGTGACGCCTTCTCGTTTAAAGTAACCGATGAAATTTTGAACAAAAGAGAGAGATCCGTTCCCGTCGATTATTACATGGACAAAAGAGTCGAACTGGATTATGCCCTATATGCAAAACATAGAGGGAAAATAATAATGAAATAGGAGGTTTCGTGATGGCAAACGGGAAAATTGCAATCATAAGCACAGCGATGACTGAATTTGGTGACCTTTATGAATATGAAATCACAGATATCGCAAATTTAGCAATTTTTGAGGCTTTAGACAAGATTAAGGCTGAAAAAAAGGATATTGAGTCCCTCTATGTCGGAAACATGGGCTCACATCTTTTTGAAGGTCAAGAGAACCTTGGAAACTTAATTGCAACATATGCTGGACTTACTTGCCCTGCCTTCAAAATTCAGGCAGCTGGTGCTTCTGGGGCAGTTGCTCTTAGAAATGCAGTCAAAGGCATTCAATCTGGATCAAAGGAAATGGTCATGGTTCTGGGTGTGGAAAAGATGACCGAGGCAACAAAACAGCACGAAGCACAGCTAGCCTTGGCATCTGGTCTTGATACCAATTGGGAAACTAGGATGGGGGCAACCTTGGCATCTCTTTTTGCCATTATGGCTAGGGCTCACATGAGGGAATATGGTACAACAAGAGAACAAATTGCTCAAGTTGTTGTCAAAAATCATTACAACGCCAGTCTAAATCCCAAGGCTCAATATAAGAATAGAGTTAGACTTGAAAGCGTATTGAATTCGAAACTTTTGGCAGACCCGCTTAGATTATTTGATGCTTGCGCCCTTAGTGATGGCGCTGCTTCCGTTATTCTTACTTCTGAAGAACTTGCCTACTCTTATGATAGCGACCCAGTGTTTATCCATCAGATTAAACAGGGATTTGCCCCTATTGCTCTACACATGCGGGAAAGCCTGACTGAATTTAGTGGCACAAAATTCGCTGCTGAAAAGGCATATAAGGATCAAGGTATTACTCCAAAGGACATTTCTTTTGCTGAAGTCCATGATATTTTCTCAATTGCTGAAATAATTGCCATCGAGAGCCTTGGTCTTGTCGAGAAAGGAAAAGGTGGCATTGCAACGGAAAATGGTGATACTTCTCTAGAAGGATCAATCCCTATCAATACAAGTGGGGGATTGAAAGGAAGAGGAGCTCCTTTAGGTGCAAGTGCCATTGCACAGATTATTGAACTTTATGACCAATTCAAGGGTAATGCAGGTGACCGCCAAATCAGCGATCTCAAATATGGCCTTGCCCATTCAATGGGAGGAACAGGTGGCACTTCGGTAGTCACACTTATTGGAAGGTGAATATCATGGGTGTAGCAAGATCATGGAGAACACAAAAGTCTAGGTATAGACTCACTGGCAGCAAATGCATTTCATGTGGGAATCTGTTTTTCCCAATCAATCTGATTTGTGTAAAGTGCTCAAGCAATCAGATCGAGGAATTCCAGTTTTCTGGAAATGCAAAACTAATTGAATGGACGCGTGTTGATGAAGCTGCAAAAGGCTTCGAACACATGGTTCCCTATTATTTCGCTATTGTCGAATTGGAAGAAGGAATAAGACTTTCTTGTCAGTTGACTGGGATTGATGATGAAGAAATGCTTCAACCGGGGTTACCTCTTCGAATGACATTTCGTAAACTGGGCGAAGGGCATGAAGAAGCCATTATTAATTATGGCTTGAAAGCAGAGCCCGCGGATCAATGATTGCCATATCCAAAAATTCCCATCCCGTTTGAAAGACATTCCGCCATTATTGAGTTTTCATAAATTGGTCTACAGGAACAATCGAGATGATCTAGGTATTCCAGTTGTTGAGACCCAGAAAATAATTTAAGTGCATCTCTGATTTTATCATCGCAAGCTCCGCAATTTCTTGGACCTCGTTCCTTTCCTGCTGCCACTGGATCGCTTATAACAATTATTTCCTGCCCCACTAATTGTTTTATCTCTCTCGTGACATCTAGAACTGTCCATAACCATGGAGGCGTATACGTTCCTTTCTTGAAGAGTTTGTCCATAAGCGTTCCTTTTCCAATATAACATGGGTTGATGGAAATTCCATCAACTCCTGCCTCTTTCATTTGCTTTGCAGTTTTGATTGCATCAGCTGTTGCAAGATATTCGGATACAAAAATCGGCTTTAGGAGAATATATCCCTTTGTCCTGAAACCATACTCTTTCAGAAGCTTCACAGCTCTCTGAAATTGCTTTAAAGTGTGCCCCTTGTTGTTTGCCCTTTTGTTGATCTCATCATTTGTGGTTTCTTGACCAATTGCAACAATCACTTTTGATGGATTGACAATGCTCGCCAATCCATCAAGATGTTTCTTGATGACATATTCACACCTTGTCTCAACAACTATTTCTTCTACCATTGAATCAAATTTCGAAATGAGATCGTCCCTAATTTCATATGGTAACTCCCATGGGTCAAGAAAACTACCTGATGTGTAAAACTTGACCACTTTCAAATCATTGACTGATTTGTTCTTTTCTTGAAAAATTTCAAGTGCATTGATTGG
>CAZYCQ010000046.1:0-28044 GCA_964645535.1 uncultured archaeon
CCTATAAATATAAAAATATATCTAAATTTTGTGACAGTTGTATCATCAATAGCAATACAATGCACGTATCAATCCAAAGGGTCCGGCCATCATCATATTGCCAATGGGATGTACGTATGTACATAGATCAGACGGCAATTTGTGACGGTTCGGTCCGAGAACAACCAATGAGGATGGAGGATTATTATGTAGAACCGCATCCAAATTGAAAATCTTCAACCCATGACCACCTTTCGCCACAACATCCTGATGAGTCAACGTACCTTGATAAACCGCGGACACGTCAGCAAGAAACTCCTCAGCATGGAATCTTCCAGTATGACCCTCATATACATAAAGAAGATCCCCAAAACGATGGTGGATTGCAGACACATGCCCGTTACCGATATTCACCACCAATTCCTCTGCATCCGGATTGATTGCCCCCAAAAGAACTGCAGCAGCGGAATCCATGATAAAGACGGTATCCTTGTCGAGATGGGGAAATTCACGGAGGGCGGCATTGACAAGGGATTGGAAACGGGGAAAGGCTGGAGAAACCTGATCACCCTTCATCAGTCGTGATTCAAGAGAAGGCTGATCACCCCAAACCTGTTTCATTCTGAAATCTTTGGAGGACTCTCCTTTAGGCGCATGTCCATGCTCTTGGGCACAGAGCAAAAGGTAGCGGATTTGATCGGGAGAAATGTCTGAGGATTCAAGAATACCCTTTAGTCTTGCCCATCCGACATCCGAAAGGATTATGTTGGGATCATTGATCTCATCAAGGACGGTTATTCCTTTTGTTCTGACATAATCAAGGTCATATTTCAGTGACATTGCTGCGGATTTGGTCATGTATACGGGGACATCCCGATCATACACCAATTTATGCCAAGGTTCACCTGCCATGAGGTCGCCTGCGATACGCAATTCCTTGCCTGTATATTTTCTGATCCGTTCGGTGATGAGTTGCGTCATTGACGGCAGAACCAATTGAATGGAATTTTCGAAGCTAGAGCCGACTTGATGGATCAGAACATCTTCAGTGCCCTTTCCGACATCGATTCCAACAATGACGTCACCATCTTCCACTTTCATCAGGGAGACAGGAATACTTCCGCATATATAGGTTGTCACATGACACGATACAATCCATCTTGGTAGGAGATGAGTCCTTCAGCACACATTTTCTGGAGAATTGGCAGAAGGTGCCGTTCATTTGCCTCCAGCATTTGACAGAGATCAGAAAGGTTTTGGGGGCGATTGAGAAGGAGTTTGAGGATTTTGCCCCGGAAGAACCTTGAAGATTTTTCGTAGGGGGATTGACGTCCTGTTGAACGAATCCCTGACTTTCGCGCAGTGACTATTTTGCTCCCGTAGTCCATAAGTGCATTGTGCCAGTCGCGGGAGCGACCTTGGGGTACCAAACGATCGGCAATCTGAAACAGTTCCTTTTGAGGGGTAGCTTCAGTGGCGAACCCTTCCACGATGAACACTCTTCGGATATTGGTATCTACTGTCCCGAAATCTTTGTTGAAGGCGAAGATGGGAATTGATCGCGACGTGTAGGGACCAATCCCCTTGAGTCGGATGAGTTCTTTGGGATCATCAGGAAAGTATCCCCAATCAAGAAGGGTTTTGGCGGCCTCTTGCAAGTGCAATGCTCGGCGGTTGTAGCCGAGTCCTGACCAAAGTCGGAGGACTTGGAGCTGGGAGGCTTGAGCTAGGCTTTCAAGGGTAGGAAAGGTCTTGATGAAGGAGAGATATTTTGGGATCACCCGCGATGCCTGAGTCTGCTGTAGCATGATCTCGCTGACCATGACACGATATGGATCGGTGGTTTTTCGCCAAGGGTAGTCCATTTTGTTTTCTTTCCACCATGAAAAGATACGATCATGGATTTCCACAGATGTGAGGAGATTTTCCGACTTATGAAAGCTGAGGTCGGTGCTTATATGGGATGGTTTATAGTTGTCAATCCCTTGTGGGAATTGTGGACAATGAGCCAAGGCTGTCCCGGAAATACCGGGATTTCATGATAAGCGGGGGCATGAGGGTGATTGCCACGCGTTTTTTCAGTCTGCTGTATACGTATATTGTTGCAAGGTTGATTGTCAAGGATGAGATGGACATATTGGTCATTCTTGCCTCGACACAGATGATCTTGGTTCTGTTCAGCACCTATGGGCTCAGATTTTCTGCGGTTCATTTCGGCTTGGGCAAGCATAGGGTTGAAGGAGGCACGGCTCTGCCTTTCCAAGTGACACTTTATGTCGGGCTTCCTTCGATGCTTCTGCTGACGGAGGTGGTTGTGATTCTCATGGAATTGGCGTTCGGTCAGGCAAGTGTCTTCCATCCATTGATGGCAGATAGCGGATTGCATTTGGCATTCCTTTTCTCGAATGCCATGGCCATATTATTGGAAGGGATCACCAAGGTGCAGGTTGCCCTGCTGAATGTCGACAAGGAGGCTGGACTGCGAGCCCTGTATTCCGTGACAAACAGCATTTTTGTCCCTTTGGCATATTACATCCAACCGGGAGTGACATCCGTGGTCTGGACATGGGGAATATTGATGGCATTGACCACTGCGGTGGGGATCTGGATCCTTCCCGATCGGAAGAGCCTGGTTCGGATCCGTGCACATGAGATTTGGAAAATCATCCGTTTTGGCTTTGCATACAATTTGACCTCGGTTCTGGTGGTATTTTCAGGATATTACGATCAATTCATTATTGCCTTGAATTTTGATCCGGGTGTTCTTACAGACTATTACTGGCCACAGCGCATTGCCCTGATCGGAACCGAGGTTTTTGCTGTCGTAATGACTGGGCTCTTTCCCCTTTTGACGAAGTTGGAGGCAGAACATGGAAAAGAGGTTGCCATCAAGAGGTTCCGGGTCATGTACAAGTTGATCGCATACGGGGCATCCATCTTCTTTACAGGACTTCTGGTCACTTCGGACCTTGCAGTTCATCTTCTTTTGGGGGACAATTATGCCGCAAGTGTGGAATATCTTCAGCTGTTTGCCGTCATGGCATGGTTCCAATCAATCAATCAGCTGCTCCGTATTCGTCTCAATGCCTATGGTTCAAGAAGATTGGTGGTCTACACGGATCTTCTGGCGGCGTTCACCCGGATGCTTTTGCTGACTCTTGCCAGTTTCCTGTCCATAGAAGCCTTGATCATGGCAAGGATCTTGACGTTCATGGTCATCTCCACCTATATCCTTTCCTTCAGGAATTTTGTAGGCATTGGTTGGAAATATACGGGATGGTATCTGTTGATCGGGACAATTCATTTCATGATCGGATACGGGTTGACCCTTTGGATCGCAAATGTTTGGATCAGGATCGGCATTGGATTGCTGGTTACCTTCTTCTCTGTTGGAATGGCTCTTAAATTCAAGTTCATAGGCAGGGAGGAAAGGTTGCTGATCAGGAGAATCATTGATCGAAGAGTCTAATCCCGAATACGAACATCCAATCCGGAAGAGTTTTCCTTGAGCCATGTATCAAGTTCCTTGCGATTGGGAATGTATTTGGTGACGGTTGCCCAGAATAGCTTGCTGTGGTTTCTTATTCGCAGGTGCACCAATTCATGGACGAGTACAAGATCGATCACTTCAGGAGGGGCGAGACCAAGCTTCCAATTGAAGCGAAGCGAGTTGTCTGACAGGCAGGCCGCCCATTTGCGTTTGTATTCCCTGACTGAGAGTCCTTTTGGGAAATCCAGTCCCTTGGAGACAAAAAACGGGATTCTTGTCTCCAGATATTGAAGCAACTGTTGTGCATAGAAATCTTTCAGCTTTTGGGCAAGAAACTTTTTGGTGGCGCGGGGATGTCTTTGAAGATGGAGGATTTCACCTTTCAACTCGAATTGGGTTTTGGATCCGCTTGTCACGATCATGCGACATTCTTTTCCGAGAATGGGAAGGACATCATCTTTGGCAAATGAGATTTCAGGAGGGAGGGGGCGTTCACGATGTTTTCGTACATGCTTGAGAACCCATTCCTTTTTCTCAACAAGGTAAGTCTCAGCATAATCCGCAGGAAGGGATTGAGGCATCCTGACTTCCACGGAATCACCCAAGACCACCAGAGAAACGCGGGTCCTGCGAGGGGAATGTTTGACGACATAGGAGATTGCCGTTCCATCAAGTTGAATCGTGGGCACCGATTGTATCTTGTTTTTTTATCTTTATAGGCTATTCTTTTTGCAACGTCCGTTTCAGTTTTTCTGTCAAGGTGTTCATGGAACTGTCCTCGATGGGGAAGCGTTGCTCGTTCAGTTGCATTTTCTCCAGAAATGCCTGCTTCAGGTCGATACCGGAAATGTTTGCAAGTGAAAGAAGATAGATGAAAATGTCAGCGAGTTCACCGGTCAGTGCCTGCCGAAACTCTGGCATCTGTACCGCCTGTCGGCTCTCCTCAATGGTCAGCCATTGGAACAGCTCCATCAACTCTGCCGCTTCAATGGCTATGGACATTGAGAGATTCTTTGGGGAATGGAATTGAATCCAGTTTCTTTGTTCAAGGAAATTATGTAGAACACGTACCAAGTCTTCCATAGAGCCATGTAGGGAGTAACTTTAATCAAAAATTCGTTTCAGGACATCCATGGAGGCATTGATGATATGATAATCACCTTCCTTCAATCGGTTGCCATCGATGTCCACCCCTTCCAAAGAACCGGGATTGATGGATTGGACAATTTCCGAGGGAATGAACAGTGTCAGGACTGCGAGGGTTTTGCCATGGAAACGGGGGTCTTTGAATTCACCTTCCATCAGAACAGGAATGGCAAGTCCAATAAAGGTATTTTTCAGGTGAATGGCAAAGAGGCTGGGATGAAGTAAGGAAAAGTCGGTTGTTTCATGACCGAAACCTGCAATGGAGACCACGGTGGCAGCCAATTGATCTATGATTTCCTGTGAGAGGTCTTGTCTTTCTGCAAATTGATCAGAGACCTGCATTGCTTCAGGACCCATATCCGCCATTCTGAAAAGCATCCAACCTACAATTCCGTCTTCTAGGAAACCTTGATAGGCAGGAAGAGAAGGAAAACGCTGAATAAAATAGACAACCAAGACAAGGGAGAATAGGCTGATGGCAATGACACCAATCTGAATACCGAGATATGTTTTTTCGGACTGGGATAGCAAGGGGAAGCTAATGGTGGATATGATAAGGAGAATTATCATTCCCAACAGGGAAAATAACCACTCAAAGGAAGGGAGCTCAAAATAGTCTTTCAGTTGCTGATTTAGACGATAAAGATTTTCCAGAACGACAAGCGAGGAAAGAAATGAGAAGATTGCGGGAAGGAATAAAATCATGAAATCGGCGGAGAAGGAAGGCTCATTCTCCAAAAATGAGAAAATTTCAGGATATATGCTGCCGGAGATCCCGAAGGAAATGAGGATCCCCGCAGAAATGATGGTGGTACGTTGCCAAAATCTCAGCAATCTTGTCTTTTCCGGGAAATTGAATGCCAAAATCACGATTGAGATTCCTATCAGCGAGGTACTGAGAGCAAAAAGGGAGATCTGGGCATTTCCTTCGAGCCCATATCCGATACGACCAATGATGCCGGCAAATGTGAGAAGAAAGGAGCTGAAGACCATGAACAGAATTGAAAAGTGTGACCGAACCAGCAGGAAGACGGTCAGAACTGCATTGATGGTGAAGGAAACCAGAATGGCCAAGACAAAAATAAGTTCAAATAGAATCATCATAGGTCATCAACTCGCATACACCCTTTGAATGACCGATACGATCAGATCGGTGATCCTTCCCGTTTCAAGAGAATGTTCCAGCTCGGTCAGTGAGGAGACATGTCGGAAGATACCTCCTTTGATATTCTTTAGATCCTCAATCAGCGGGACATAACCTGTCGGAATGATGATGGTGAAAACCACCTGTTGAGGACGGGGGATATGGCAGAGGCTGACCGGGATGGAGATGACGGTGAAATCCGGGTGTGAGGGAAGAGGAAAGATCAGGATAGGGGGATTCTCAGCATGTTGCAACATAAGCATCATTGTTCCGGCAGATCCAAGAATGACATCAATTTGAAAGCCATAATGGGTCAGGAAATCAGTGGAATAGGCCAGTGGTTGGGGTATGATATTTTCAACCTTGAAAACGGCCCAGCCGATTTGACCGTTATCCACCAAGATGCGAGTATTGAATCTTTTGAAGTAGAGAATATGCGGAAATCTGAGTTGGGGATAGGTGACGACAATGAAGACAATGGTGTTGATCAATTCAGCGACAAGAAACGGTTCAAGGGAACCGAGTTTTGCAAAGATGCCTTGGGACAGAACAAGAAGAACAAAAAGGCCGATAAGCGCATGTCGAGGATGCAATTGCTGTGAAAATCTACCAGGAATGGAAATTGTAGTACCTAGCAGAAAGATATAGTATGTGACAATGAAGAAGAGAGCTGAAAGAAAGGAAAAGGCGGAGAACAGGGGGGAACGGACAAGGATGATTTTGCCATCAGTACCCACCACGGATCCGACAATCAGAGAGGAGTGGGAAATGGCACTCAACAGTAGAAAGCCTATAGTAACAGAAAGCAGTGTGTAGGTTGATTTGGCAAAGATTGCCAATCTGCTGTTATGGCTTCGTCGGTCAAAATGGAAGAGCAATCCAATAAGAACGGAATAGCTGAAAATATCGCCCAAAATGGAGAAAAGGGAAAGTGAATTGCCGTCAATAGGTAATGGCACTATGAGAAACAGGTTCACGAACACTGAATAGGCATAAAGCGTAAGGAGGAAGAGAAAACGCAAGGCAACAGAATTCCTCGTTTTGAAGTGTTCCCTCACTAGCAGAATGGCATAGCCACATATGATCAGAAGATTGACCAGCCAAAGGAGGAGGGAGAAAAAGACATTCACAACTCTCAAGTTCAGAAAAAAGAAAGGTATTTTTAACTTCTATGACGAAGTTCTCCAGAAAACCAAACTGACGCCGAAAAGAGTGTAGCTGGTCACAACAGAGCCCATACAGTAGAGACAGACCAGTTTGAGAACCGCCACTTGAAGGAAAAGAAGGATGGTCGAGACCAAGAAACCTACAGAAGAAAGGATCAGAAAAAGATTGGAGAGGGAGAGTCCTTTAGGTTGGATAAAGGCATTCACTTTGGCATCAAAGAAAAGGATTGCAAAGAATGTGAGATAGTACAAAAGACCGAAGAGAGAGATCGGAAGGCCAAAAATGGTGCTGTATTGCGAGGTGGTGACTTGACCGCAATCGACGGGAATACCGAAGAAGCTTTCAATGAAGGGGGTAGTACAGGCGGCAGGATCATTGTAATGGCTGTTCACCAAATAGAGGGTGTCGACAATACCAGCCCCGGAAGCAAGCATAAGCAAGAGTTGAGTTGTCTTATATTTCATGAGTTCATGTTGGATGTTCACTATTTGAACACGTTGGTGTCATTTCGTCTCTTTTTTGATTGGGGTATCTTCGGGAGGGGGGGATGAATCGGTCATCTTGAAGTAGATGAAGATGAGCAGGGAGGCGATAAATCCCGCTTGGACAATGGGATTTCCGAAAAAGTCTCCGAGAAGGCTTGATCCACTGCCTGATGGGTTGCCGACTTTATTGAGATCGGAGATTCTTTCCGTATTCTCACCGGAAATGTAGGTGTCAATGCCAGTTATCAGGTCGGATAGTGGGGTGAGGCCACGCCAAGAGGTTGCAGGATAGCCATTGGTATCGAACAGGATCATGGTGGGTGTTCCTTGAACGTTGTATTTGGTTGAAAAGGCACCTTGAACATCCCGACCAACTTCCCATTTGATCGGATGATCAACCATGAAGCTCTGGATCTCTTCTACCGTATCCTGCGGAACTGCCAAAGACAGCATGGTCAGGTTGTATTCAGGTTTGCTGGCTCTTAACTCATACAGTTGTTCCAGATCTGGATGTTGCTGGATACAGAAATGGCAGTCATGGCGGAAGACCTCAACAAAGAGCCATTTGCCCTGATAGGTGGAAAAGCTTACCTGATTGCCGTCGAGATCCAAATAGGAAAGATTGATCTGGTATGACCCTTGGGCAGTAGAGCCCATTGAGGCAAGGATAAGAAAGGCAAGAGGAATGACCACAAGATATTTCATCAGTTTGGAGTGGAAACTTCCAATTTAAAAACCTAGAAGTTCGTCCAATGGGAACCGCGAAACTTTTTCCATGAACTGAAAAACAGGCTTTGAGCAGGCTTACCAATGGAAGGAACTAAAGCATCTACAGTTTGGAAAAATTCTGGCATGATCACAACTTAAGGAGAAAAGTTCCGTTCCCTTGGAAGTAAAGACTAATAAGGTGATGAAAAATGTAATTAAATGAAATGACTGTCAAGAAACAACCGACACTTGCATCCTTGTTGCGGCAGGGCATATCCTTTGAGGAAATGGAGACACAGGGCTTGGAGACGGATGAATCCTTTCAGACACATCATGAAAGACAGGTGTTTGGATGGATCGGATTTTGGTTGACAATTACCATCCTGTCCTATGTAGGTCTATGGATATTTGGAAGAAAAAGACAATTGGTTGATTTCATGAAGTCCGCAACCTTGACGGTCAGCTTTATTCTGATGGGCATAGTGGCCATTTTTGGCTATTCCAATTATGTATTGGGTACTAGACCCATCCTACCATTGACGGCATACACTTCAGGAAAGGGTGCCATTGAAGTGGAGGTTCAGGCACGAGATCAAATGTTCAGCCGTTTTCTGGGTCCTTTGGTCGGTATTGCATTCATTGTCCTGCTTTCGGCCATTGATGTTCTTCTCATGAAGGGAGGATGAGAATGCAAGAAGTGTGCATTGATTGCATGGCTCATTTCGACATTTTTTATACGTCTCTGCACCAAGGAAAAGAAAGGGGTATGCAAAGATAAACAGATGTGCACATTGCGGGGTTCCCACGGCCCTTCCATTCACTTGCAACCTATGCGGCGAGAAACATTGTCCTGCACACCGATTGCCGGAGCACCATGATTGTCCCAATGTAGGAATCTACCAGAGTGAGGAATATAGGCGGGCAAAAATCTATCAAATGCAGAGCGAGCCGCCTCAGACCCACATGTTTGTCGGAAGTGAGGCGGTTCCCCGGCGAACGAACACGCAAGAAATGGAACGAAAACGGTATGAACGGCTATTGTTCATGAATCCGGCACTCATTTCCTTTGGCAGGGAGGCGGTGGATCTTGTCATTGCCTTTCTGCTGATTTTTTGGGGCATCAGTTTCTATGGGATTTTTACGGGTAGTGAAACCTTTGTGGATGCTTTGGCGTTCGGACTTGCAGTTGCACCCGCCTTCATCCTGCATGAGCTCGGTCACAAGTACATGGCAATCAATTACGGTAGGTACGCACGGTTTGCCATGATCAAGAATTTTGCGGTTTTGACCTTCATGATGGGGTTCTTTCCATTCTTCATCGGTACTCCAGGAGCGACCATGATTCTTGGAAGACCTCCCAACAGACGCGAGAACGGTCTGTTCAGCATTGCAGGCCCAGGAGTCAATTTTGTCCTTGCTGTTTTCTTTATGTTGGTGCACCCCTTGGCAGCCAATGGACCGGAATTCGTGTACCTGTTTGTTGATGTCTCCATTTTTGTCAATATCATCTTAGGACTGTTCAATCTTCTTCCCTTTTCCATCATTGACGGCAAGAAGATCTGGAATTGGTCGAGAACGGTCTGGATACTCTGTGTACTGGCATTCGTATTCCTTTTCATGGTATATCTCCCGATTTCTTTCTATTTGAGTTCCGTATAGCCAAAACATTTTTCTCGTTGGAGTCATGGCCAACTCATGGATGAAAGATCGACTGCTGGAATTGTGGGCTTCCTCTATGGATTGATTTTTTCGGCATCTTTCGGCTTTCTTGTGGAACTGCTTCAGGTTTTCATCAACATTTTGCTTTTTGGATTGCCGATATTCGCCGCCTTTTATTTCCCGAAACAATTTCCACAAAGCTATAGGCAGGCCAACCGCTTCAGCTATCTTGGAATTCTGCTCGGAGGAATCATAAATGCAGCCATTATCCTTCAAGAAGCGACAGGATTCGCAGCCATTGCCGCGATCCTGATCATTCCCATGACCATTATCTACATCATCGGCTATGCATTCGTCATCTTCCTTCTTCATCGTCTCCTTGTCCATCCGGATCGGAATTCACTTTGAGGTCTAAAAAAGATTAATTAGTTCCAGGTACAGTAAAACATATGCAAGCACGCAAGATTTCCCTCATAGGTGGTTTTGCCTATGGCTTTGCATACCTACCGATTTATTATTGGATCATTTCGTTTTTTATGGGATTTCGACTTGACGATGCAGGAATCTTTGCAGGATATATTTGGATTGTATCAGCACCCATTATCTCGGGTTTCCTTTTTCGCAAGTCGATCAGGAATGCGGAAAAGGTGATTCAAGCAAGCTTTTGGGGAGCTATGGTTTATGGACCCGTTACAGCAGGGGTTCAGCAACTCATGGGATGGACACGAGATATTTCCGTAGAATTATATCTGGCGTTAAACATTCTGCTAGCAATCGTCTACATTTTTGCAACCCTGTTGGTCATGCAGATAGGAGAATGGATGGGAAAAGCCAATTGATGGGCATTTTTCCCGCTTGCAAGGTCAAGGTTCTAAACATCAACAGTTTCATTGGAGCTTGAATGACGTATTTCGGGGTACAGATCGAGCCTCAATTCGGATACAACCTTCAACAGATCAGTGACATCTGCATTGCAGCTGAACAGAATGGCTTCAGTCATGCATGGTTCAGCGATCATTTCATGCTGACCAAGGATTCCACCGATGTCATAGCCTATGAGGCTTTCGCAACCATGATGGCAGCTGCCTCATGGACCAGCAATCTGAGAATTGGTTCCTTGGTGTTCTGCAATAACTATCGGCATCCAGCAGTCCTTGCCAAGCAGGTCGTGACCTTGGATCATTTTTCTGGAGGACGTGTGGAATTCGGCTATGGAGCTGGATGGAAACAGATCGAGTATGAAGCCTATGGCATTCCCTTTCCATCTGCAGGAACAAGAATCCGGATGATGAGTGAGGGATTGGATGTGATCCGCAAGCTTTGGACAGAGGAATGTGCAAACTATGAAGGCGAATTCTACCGTCTTAAAAATGCGGTTGCATATCCCAAACCGATGCAGGAACCTCATCCCCCTATATGGGTGGGGACAATGGAAGCCAAGGAGAAAATGCTCAACGTGATTGCCCAAAAGGCAGATGGAATTAACATTGCATGGTCCTTCTCCCCAGAAGTCTACCAGGAAAAATTGGAGAAAATCAATGCATTCTGCGAAAAGCATGGAAGAGACCCTTCAACCTTGAAGAAATCCTATGGGGTATGGACACGGATCTATGCTGATGAAGAGGAGAAGATGAAGGCGTGGAAAGAGATCTGCGAACGACGGGGGATTACCATGGATCAATTGGAAAAACGGATGGAAGGAGCTCTCCATGGCACTGTTGAGGAGATTGTGGACAAGCTCAAGGCATATAAGCAATTGGGCATTACCCACTTCATTTTCATGTTTCCACAGAACCAAGAGATCGAATCCATGGAGATATTTGCCGACAAGGTCATCTCAAAAGTGTGAAATCTTATCTTCCGATTGACTGGGAAGACTTCCAAAGGTTGAAAACGATCAAGGAGATCCAGACATATGAACATTCAGGTTTCGAATGATGATGGCATCCAATCCTCAGGCATCCGCCATTTGGCCTTGGCGGCTAAACGGATGGGAAAGGTAACTATCGTCACACCAGAAACACAGCAGACAGCTCAAGGCAAGTCCCTCACCTTCAATTCGCCGATACGTATCCATAAGGTTGAAGTAGATGGATTGGAAGCCTATGGTCATTCGGGAGTACCGGCAGATTCCCTGATCCTCTATGAACATTTCACTGGAAAGACCCCGGATGTGGTACTGTCAGGCATCAATGGAGGGGAAAACACCTCAGTCCACAGCATTCTCACCTCAGGAACCTGTGGAGTGGCCATGGAGGCAGGTCTCAGAAACATTCCGGCATTTGCCTTCTCAATGGATGTGCCGGAGGAATATTTCTTTGCCAAGTCACTGCCGTTCGATATGGAAACCATTGCCAATATTGCAGTCGATGTAGCAAAGGTTTTTCTTGAAGCACCAAAAGATTTCTGGAACAGAATCCTGTTTGTCAATGTCAATTTCCCCCATGAGGTCAACCATGAAACCAAGATGGAAGTGGTCGGTCTTGAAACCTATAAATACATCAACTATCTAGTGGAACGGATTGATCCCAAAGGAGAGCAGTATTTCTGGTTATGGGGAGAAAAACGGAAGGACTGGCAGAAGGACAAGGATAGTTACAAGGTCATCTTTGACAATACGATTACGATCACCCCGGTCACGTTCGGGATATATGAAAAGACCCTGAATGCCGCCAAAGACGTACTCAAGGAAAGTAAACTGACAGAGACCATCAAGGAATACTTTACTGAACCTCGATGAAGATCTTCTCTTTTTTCAGAAAGCCGAAACGGGAGATAAGCTCCTCTTCGAGTTTGTCAATATGCTCCGCAAGGTCTCCTCTTTCAATTTCGTCATTGAATTCCAAGTCCAATGCCAAAATGATGTCGTTTGGACCCAGAAGCATGGTCTTGATGTCATGAATTTCTTTCAGACCTTTGAATTCACCGACTGCATCCTTGATCTTTTCGAACAGCGTGGGATGGACACTTTTGCCGATCAGGTATCGCTTGTTTTCACGGGCAAGCAAGAGCCCTCCAACCATCAGTAAGAGTCCAATCACCATTGAAGTGAGACCATCCCAGAAAGGATCATGGAGGAAAAACGACAGAAGGGTTCCAACAAAGGCAATGACAAGCCCTGCGAGCGCCAAAAGATCTTCGACAAACACCGAAAGGAGAACTGGATCCTGCATCTCGTCCAAGGCATCCAAGAGGTCTTCACTTTTCATCTTTTTCTGGAATGCCTTCACTTCCTTGAGAGCTGTCCAAGATGAAAAGGATTCCAAGAGAATTCCGATACCCAGAACCAAGAGATTCCAGAGAAGATGGGTACTGTCCAATGGTTCATGGTCACCACTCTGCAACCTATGTAAGCCTTCATTGAATGCAAGGGTTCCGGAGATGCCGAAGATCAGGATAGCCACAACAAATGCCCAAAAGAACTGTACCTTCTGGTACCCAAAAGGATGGCTCCGATCCGGTTTTTTGTAGCTCCTTCTGATACCAACCCAAAGAAGAATTTGGTTGAATGTATCCGCAAAGCTGTGATATGCCTCCGCAATCATGGCTGCTGAGCCGGAGAGGACCCCAGCCACCAACTTGGTGACACCCAGCATGAAATTGGCGAACATCGCAGCATAAAGTGATTCTTTTGCCATGCAATTTCATTCGGAGAGGTGAATTAAAAGGTTATGATTTCATTGATAAGAATATATGAATTTTCATTGTAATAGCTGTTTTCCGATACAAATGAGAGAGCTGAGACTTTATTAGGGGATGAAGGCTACAGGAAATTGGTGCATCCCCTAAGTCATAGGTTGAAGGAACAGAACGACCATCACCTCTTCAATAGGAGATGGTTGGTTGATCTGAAAGAAGCAGATCTTTCCCTACCCGCATATGCAATCATCAACGGATGGATGGCCTATATCGAAAGCAACCAATGGTTTCAGGACGAACTCAAGGGAAAGGTCAATATCTTCTCCTACGAAGCCCGCGGCACCGGAAAATCACCCAAGAACGGTCGGTTGGATCCCGTACAGTATGCCATCGATGCAGACAGAATCATTGGAGAAGCATTCAAAGAATATGATCAATTGGCAAAGGAACAGGGAATAACTCCAGGATCAAAAATCATCCAAGCCAACTGCATGGGAACCCTCCCATTGGCAACCATGTTTGCCGCAAAGTTGCCTTTGAGCAGAAAGGTGGATGGAGTGGTGCTTCTTTCACCAGTCAGTACCTTCAATCTTCCATGGAAGATCAAGTTCGGTTTCTTCGTGCCCCCGTTGCTTGCGAAAGTGCTGCGCAGGTATGTGGCACCGATCGTGGTTCGAAGGATAGCCCCCAAGGAGGAATCGGAACGATCACGGCAGGAATCACTCAAACGGTTGAACAGCATCGATCTAGGTGTCGCAGGAAAACAGGCGCGGGAAGTGCTGTGGAAAGCAGACGTTACCCCATTCTGGAAGACCATCAAGGTACCGGCACTCATTCTTGTTTCGGATTCGGATCCCCTTGTCCGACTGGAGGAATCCGTTGAGGTTTATCACCGCCTCCCGTTTCCCATCTGGATGCAAATGACCGCTCCAGACCATTTGATTCTTGAAGACAACATTGACAAGGTCAAGGTGTTCCTACCGGAATTTGCGGCAAATCCTTGGAATTTTTACGAAAAGAACAAGCATCGAAAGCCTATGTGAATACTTCCTTGACGACAGTGTCAACTTCCTTGGGAAATTCCTCAACCGCCCCGCTTGAGCTGACACCATAGGTCTGGATCAATTCCCGCAAGTGGTTGGAAAAGATATGCAGCGATTGCCTGACATAGAAACAGGGAGCGGTGACAATCACACCGACAGTCCAAACCTTGCCGTTGTTTACCACCTTTTCAACAAGAAAGGCACGATCTTCAAGTTCGACTTCATTGAAGTTTGATTCCTTGCCTGCGATCTCGTTGAAAACCGTAAAAATGGCGGAGATCACACTGCCTTTCAGGTAGGCTGCGGTTGCACTTTCCATACCTCGATCTTTCTTGAGAAAGTCATAGGAGTAGACTGTAACGCCGGATTCATTGACTACCAGCAATTCAAGGACAGGAGTTGCCAAAACCGAGATGTAGTTGGGATTACGTGTATAGATCACCATCAGAGGAATCAAAAAGGTGATCAGGATGAGCGGAAACTGTACATTCATGGGAAGATTCAATGCCGTATCAATTGCGAACAGGATCATGCCCATGGTAAGCCCTGCAAGACTGGCAAATTGAATCTGCGCATCCATGGTCACCCCGCCTTCAAGAATATCATAGTTTTTCAGGCTCTGGTAGTACGAGACCGTTCCGAAAACGGATGCAAAAAGCATTCCGCCCAAAAACAGAAGAGTGCTCACGAAAAAGGCCAATAATCCCATGTGGATATAGTCTTCTCCTGAAAGAATACTGGCAAGGCCGACTACAAAGGCAGGGGAGATGGAAGCAATGACCGGAACCACACGTTTCAAGGGTGGATAGGGGTTGGTCTGGAACTCAAGATGCAGATAGAAAACAAAAACAAACATGGCCATCAGTTGAAACCAGATCGAATCATGAAGCCAACTGTTGATTGTTCGAGTACCGTTGGCCAGTAGGTCAATAATCCCCGACCAGAGAAACATCAAGCCACCTAGCGAGATTGAACAGATGAATAGCAGGTTATTTACCCGATTGGACCGCCGTATCGATGTTGAAAGCATCAGCCCTACGAAAGTGAAGAGAAGTGCTGCACCAATAAAATGGTAAGGAACAAAGGTGCCGATGGCCCACCATCTGAAATCGCTCCAGATCTTGCTCACGACCGGGATGGAAAGTATTGCGGTTTCCAGAACAATCAAGGCAACCGCTACGAAGAACGGAGTGCCGACTGTCTCAACAAACCCTTTTTCTGTTTTTGCTCCACTGTTTGTCAACACCACGGTGTTGTTTTTTGACCGAATAAAGTTAGTGGACAAAAAGACAGGCTATGCCCAATATTTACGCAAAAAAATATATTTTTGTAGCAGACTGCCCAACCCAAGAGATTGATGCAGCATTTTTGTCAGAGGATTGGACTAGCAATAAATAGCAAAAAAGCATGTATTTTAACCGATATGAAAAGAATAGTTATCCTGGCAACCCTATTGATCTTTGCCTCGGCCATTGCACCAACTATAGCAGAAGAATCCGCCAAAAACGGACTGTTCCCCACAGACAAGGGATCATCGGTGGCGGTCAATGTCACTCTGACCCATGATGGTTTGGTCAATGGTGTGCCGACAATGCAGGTCAACAAGACCTATCATCTGAATGTCACCTTGAAAGTGGAGGCATTGGGACAGGACGTACAGGACATCCACGATATCACAGTCACCACCAGCATGACCAAGACCAATGTCCTCCAAAAAACCACGTATTATCACTCAGGGATCTATGTAGATACCGAATCCACTCTGAAAGCAGGAGATACATGGTATGCCACCATTGAGATTGTCCCGTTGGGACCTGCCGAAACTGTAGAGGGCGTTACCCTTTCAGTAGTCGTCAGCCTCAAGGAAAATGTCAAGCTGAATCTCGATCCAAAGACAGAGTTCAATCCTTTCAATTATGAGATCATCCTCAATCCCGACGGCAACACATTCACCATCACCGATTTTGCTGATGGAGTGAAGGTCAATCGCTCAGTTGTCACCTTTCTCAGCAAGGAGTCGCAAGTCAATTTCACCATAGTGTTCGGTGCAGAGGAAATCAACAACGAGACCGAAAAACCAGTCGTCAGATCTAATGTCAAGTACAGCCTGTACTTCTACCTGAAGGTGCTCAAACTCGGTCCAGATGCCGAAGACGTTCATGATATCGAAATCTCACTGCTCATGGTCGATGAATCATTAACTGATATTCTCCCCAATTCGGACTCGAAATATTACTTCGCCATGACTTTGGCCACGGATGCCAAATTGGGTGAAGGGGACAGCATTGAACGTTCCTCGATGCTGTATATTTCCTCCAATGTACAAGATACCAATCCAAAACTGAAAGTTAATGTCAAGGCAAAGGAAGGAGTTCCCAATTTTATCGATCCCACCTCCACCATTGCAGATTTCAACATTGAACTCCATTTGAACCCCAAGGAGAAGACAACAGATACAGTGGGTGCACCAATTCAATACACCTTCCTTCCCATTCTGGCAATGATTGCCTTAATTCAGCGCAGAAGACGGATATAAAGACGAATTGAAGACCAATTCATTTTTTAATTGAACAACCTCCCTTGGGTACATGTACAACTATCAGATAGTCGGAGGAGAAACCTTTGCAGAACTGCATGTCCAACTGAATCCAGGAGAGGCAATCAGGGCAGAAACCGGTGTCATGTCCTACATGGACGGAACTGTGCAGATTGAGACTTCGTCCGGAGGGATTCTTACAGGGATCAAACGCAAGTTTTCAGGGGAATCCTTCTTCCTGAACACTTTTACAGGACCTGGAAAGATCGTTTTCGCCCCACCTTTTCCCGGTTCAATTCAGGCCTTTGAGATCACTCCCGACAGTGCCATGATTCTCCAACAGGGATCCTATCTTGCGGGAAGCCTCAATGTCAAGATCTCATCCAAATGGGGAGGCTTCCGCAGTATCTTTGCAGGGGAAGGGGCATTCCTGACACATGCCTCCGTGGAGGAGGGAAAGGGGATTTTCTTCACAGGTGCCTCGGGAATTGTGGTTCGCCATGAAATCCCACCTGGACAGGAATTTGTGGTGGATACCGGCATCTTCTTCGCCACTACCGAAAACGCCCAATTTAAGCTCTCAAGAGTGGGAAAAGGAAAATCCTTTCTTTTTGGTGGCGAGGGACTGGTTCTTCGGTTCTTCGGACCTTGTGTAGTCTATACCCAATCCCGGGTGCCGTTCCATTTCCTTTTCCGCAGTGGATCTGGAGGAAGTGCTTTGGATCTGATCACTTGACCATTGCCTAAAGAATTATCTTATAATTTCAAGACACTTCATTCCTCCAATGGATAGGAAATGGAAACTTGGATTGGCGACCATTTTGGCGATCATGCTGATTTCCGCAGGAATTGTTGTCATCCTTATCCAGAAAACCGATACCTTGGAAAACGAAAGCTATAGGTTGAGCCGGGCATTCACCCATGATTTTGAGAATCCGGTGGAGATTGTTCATCATGGAGACGCCTACTATATTCTTGAACAGAAAGGACGAGTGCTGATGGTCAAGGAGGGAAACTTTCCGATCAACCAGACTCCAATAGTTGCACTCGACATCAGCACCAAGGTGGATTTCGGAGGGGAAAAAGGGCTTTTGGGGATTGCCTTCCTCAATGACAAGGTCTATCTGGATTACACGGCACCGGATCCATTAAGAACAGTGGTTGCAGAATATAAGCTCAATGCAGATGGCACAATTTCAGGCATCTCTGAACGAATCTTGCTCCAAGTTGAACAACCGGCCTCAAACCATAATGGAGGACATCTTGAGATCGGTCCGGATGGCATGCTCTATATTGCCTTGGGAGATGGCGGAAGTGCTGGAGATCCATGGGGAAATGGACAAAATCCAAAAACATTGCTGGGAAGTATCCTGCGGATCGACCCGAATGGAGAACCCTATGGCATCCCCAAGGACAATCCATTCTATGGCAATACCAACGGGTTCAGGGAGGAAATCTTCGCCTTCGGTCTTCGCAATCCTTGGAAGTTTTCATTCGATGGAAACACCATCTGGGCTGGAGATGTAGGACAGAACAGTTATGAGGAAATTGGAATCATTGAAAAGGGAGGAAACCATGGCTGGAATCTCAAAGAAGGATTTGAATGCTATGCCGTTACCCCCTGTGCAAATACCTCGCTGGTTGATCCATTGTACGCCTATGGACGCGGTATGGGCGCTTCAGTGACCGGAGGGTATGTGTATCGGGGAAACACCTTGAATTTGGAGGGAAGGTACATCTATGGAGACTTTATTAGCGGCCGAATTTGGGCATTTTCCCGCACAACAGGAAATATTGAGCTATTGGACACCGATCTTCTCATCTCCTCCTTTGGATTGTCCTCTGATGGAGAAATTTTCGTCGTAGATTATCGGGGAACCATCTTTCTGTTACAGGAAAAATAAGATGCAAAATACAAACACCGAAAACAGACATGTCACCATATGATATATGTGCAAGCTTAAGTATTCCTTCATAGAAGAAAAGACATGGAAATCCAAGATTTTGCAGGAGAATATCTCTGTGCCAACTGCAATACCGAATTTGAAGCACCCCACCATTGTGGAAGGGGAATGATTGTCATCAAGGAGAACGGAAGCTTCACTTGGACGTGCTGGAAAGGAGAACATGCGCCGTGCTGTGGCAAGCCATCCGTCATCCCCCTTGAATCATGTTGCCAGCAACAGCAAATCATTCCGAAAAATGTCAAAGAACAATTGAAATCATTGTGACGCCGCAGAAAAGGTTTTTCAAGAACAATTCCCAGAAAATCCACATGCCAATTGTCTATGCAACTGTGCTTCCACATGGGGCATTGGTTCTTAAACCGGAGGATGATATGAGCAGAAAACTACGTCAAGCCATGGAAACTGTCGCTCAGGAAGTGGCAACGCTCAATCCGGATCTGATCCTCCTCAGCACCCCACATGGACTGATGCTCCAGCAGCATTTCGCTCTCTACCATTCCCAAAAAGGAAAGGGAACTGCCGAATGGCAGGGAGAATATCAAGAATTCAAGCTTGAAGTGGAAATGGCAATCGATACCACCAAAGAACTGGCAGGCTTGCTCAAAGCAGAGCTTATCACCCCGCATGTTCCAGTCTTCCCAATTGAAATGGCATGGGGAGAGATCATCCCGCTCTATTTCATTTACCAGAAGATCAGCCCCAACGTCGTCATCCTTTCCCATCCCGCTCGCAGATATGATCATCCTGAGACCATGGACGACGAACTGAAAGAGATAGGCAGAACCATCACCGGATTCTTTGAGAAACGACCGGAACAGGTGGCAGTGATCATCAGCGGGGATTGGGCACACACCCATCAGGAAAACGGCCCCTACGGATATTCAGAAACCGCAGAACCATTTGACAAGGCCATCGCAGACTGGCTCAGCCATCTGCATCTCAAAGACAACATCTGGCAAAAGGCAAGGAAAAGGGCTGCGGAACTGGTCAATACCGCCCTTTCCTGCGGCTATACCGGCCTCATGCTACTTGATGGCATCATTCAGGGAGAATGGACAGGCAGGCTCCATGAAATCGGAGCACCAAGCTACTACGGAATGGCAGTGGCCAGCTATGCCCGTACAAAGAATGGATAGAAACATCTACGAACCAAGAGCTCGAAATCAATGGGTTCCCTTTTCTCCAGACAGGACAGCAATCGGGCAAGGCAGATGCGCCCAATCCTATTTCCCGAACCCTTCAACATGACCAATCCCGTTAGCTGGCGGGTCGTGAGAAGGACTTCCACCTCATCGGATCCGAAGAAAATAGGTCGTGGTTGCCCTTTTCCCAAGGATCGCAATTGATCCATGGAAGAAAGGAACGGGAGGAATTCTGGAACCTCTGTCGGATAGGATGCCAGTGGGGTTTTATCATCCTTGCTGATGACAAGTATATATTCCACAGATCCAAGAACCGGAAGAGTTCTCAACCGTATCACATAATTACCCATATGCAGGATCGAAGAGAGCAGGAAGGGAATGAACACAAAATTGAGAGGCATCACCAATACATCGAACAATCGTTCCAAGATAACGACAAATGGACCGAGCATGAAACTCAGAATCGCAACAAAGGTGATCCATCCGACTTGAGAAATTGCTTGGGGATCCATCTCCAAAAGAGCAAAGACGAACCCGACCAATCCAATGAAATTAAAGAGCAAAATGCCAAACGCGAAGAGATAGCCACCTTCAATAGGATCATAATAGACAACTCGAACTGTTCCAAGATCCAAATGCAAGGACGGTACCATACCCCCTATGGAAATACCCACAAGAAAGGAGAGCAGGGCAATTGAACCGATTGGAAAATCCTTGACAGAAAGAAGATATAGGTTATAGAAGACCACACCAATGGCTGAAAACAAAAAGGTCAGTTGCAACCATTCATTGGAAGGTTGAAACGGCAGAGATTTGACATAAAGATGAATGAAGATCAGATTTTCGTAAAGAATGACAGGCAGACCAAGGAATGAGGCCACCAAAAGGGTCGCAAAGGGAACATCCGTATACCCCGCATTCCATCTGAGCAAAAAACGAACGGTTGCAACTAGAAGAAGCAGAACCGCAACCGCGGTAAGTACAAGAACACTCCAGCCGGCGATGAGGAAAGGGCCCATTCATATCCTTTATCCTGAATTGCTTAATAAGAATTGTCAGATTCCATTCAGATAGAATGATGGACAAAAACAGTGTCAGGATCGGGACCGTTGCATCCGAAAAAGGGAAAGAAGGAACGATGGAGCAGATCCGCAAAGCCAGGATCGTCCAATTCCTGTCCAGTCGTCGCCAGAGACATCAACAGCCTTCTTGCACAATACCTGCCAATCTTCTCACCACCCTCGCTGAGCACGAGCAGAACCATAAGTGATCCATGAAATAGATGAACCAAGTTCCGAGTACGAAACGGCTCATTCCTGCCGAGCGTTTCAACCAATGCCGTCTGTGCGGCAAGAAAAGCCATGCCATCCAAGGTGAGCTGGGTATGACTGCCTTCAGGATGATAGCCGGCAAGCACAACATTCCGTTCGGTGTCCAGAACGGCAAGCCCGATGATGACGGCACGAACCGAATAGCCACATCCATGATACCGATAAAGAATCAGGAGGATAAAGGAAGGAACAAGAAAAGGCAGGATGAGAAGATTGCTCGGTCTTTCAAGAAGAAGAACAACCCTAGTGAAAAAGACTGCAATGGAACCGCTAAAGAACAGAACTGCACTGAAAAGATAGGGAAAGGAAAGGCGGGCACCTTTGCTTTTTGAAAGGAAAAGACCTACAAGCCCCACCAAATTGAAAAGACCTAGACTGCCGACATACAGCACGCCGGCAATCACCGGCGAATAATAGAGCGGAGGAGTGGTCAGAGGATCAAACTGCACCCCGGCAACCATACCACCGATACCTATCCCCATCAAAGCAGCCAGCACCAGCAATCCAGAAAAGGGAAAGTCCTCAAGCACAAGAAACTGCAAGTTGTAAAGGATGATCCCAAATGAACTCAACACAAGAAAAACCTTCAGCACCGTCACCGAAAAGGAGATCGGCAATCGCATTACCTCAAGATGCACAAAGAGAAGATTCTCATAGACCAGGATGGGTTGTCCGAAAAGAAGAGCAAGAAGAAACAGCCCGTTGGAGACATCCACATATCCCTTTCGCCAGCGAAAAAGATATCTGATGACAGAAACAATGGTTCCTCCAAAAAACAAAACCGTCAGAAACACAATCCACAATCCAAGATCCGTCCAACGTTCCACCACATCTTGTGCCCTGAAACGCCATATTTAACCATTCATTGGAAAAAATAAAATAATGCATCAGAAAATACTTTTTTCAGCAGAATGCTGCTACAAATTCTGAAACTAGGGAATCCAAGTCCGAAAGCAGGCGATACCGACGACGGAAGAAACGGCAGAGGGTACCCAGATCCTGTCTGAGCACATCAACCGCCTCCTTAAAGGAAATGGACGTGGAAGTGGCTTCATCAAGGCTGAAACGTCGGGATTGCAGAACATCAATCACCACTATCCCTTCATCGCCCACCAACAGATTCGGAGGGGAGAAATCGCCATGGACATAATAACCCTCCGTGAACATGTGATACAGCTCATTCAGACAGTCTTCAAACACCTCGGACGGAGACAGGCCATGTTTAACCAAATCAATCGTTTGAAGGCTGGGGGCAGGAAAGAATCCCAAGGATTCATTGCAGACACCCTCCATGACCAACAATGGCCCAATCTTCCGGATCGGAGCAGGAACACACACATCCAGCTTCAGCAACGATCGAAGATTCGAGAATTCCAAGGCCGCCAAGAAGGTAGGCATCCGCCAATCCGAGGCAGAAAGTCCCCGTGGACGAAAACGCCGTGTCGAAGGACTGTACTTGTAAAAAACCTTGAAAACATAGCTTTCTTCCGCCCGACCGAAATACACTTCCGCTTCCTTACCCTTGCCGATCACAATCGTCGGCATGTCAACGGACCCTATCTCCTCCAAGAAAGCCATCAATTGCGAAGGTCGATCAACCCTGAGGGAAGGTATCCGCTTGACTCGACGAACCGCAGATAAAGGATGTGCCTCAAAAGTCCCCTTGGCATAGGACCATTCCATGACGGAACCGAAGCCAGCATCCACCAGCTTCAACAGCAACCTTGCCGTCATCAACGGATCAGGTTTTGCCAACTTCAGCCCCAATTCCTCAAGCATGGCACTCAGGGACAGATATCTATCTCCCTGATTGCAAACCTCAATGAGATGCACTGTTGCAGGAACATACCTGAGAAAAGAACGGAATTCCGAAAGATTGTCGACCAGAACCGCCACCACACCCGTGACGCGGACCATCTCTGCCAAGTGGGTGATACCGACCGATTCGAATTCGGTTCTCCCTCTATAGACGCAGTTGCGAAGCACAACTGCAAACCGGGAAAACCGCCGGTGTGAACGATCTGATCTGCCGCTATGCAGATCAATACTCAAAAGCTTCTCTTCTTTCACGCTTCATAACCTCAAAAAGGGATGCACTGCACCCTGAGGCTATGATGACACAAGGTGCAGGACTGAAAAACGATACGGGATAAGTTCGCGGATCTTCAGTTCATGCACCTCCTTTACATTGTTGAAGGAAAAATACCATTTAAACTTTTCTTTTCAGAAGATAGTCAGCATCAGGAAAAAGGCCAGACCCAGAAACAACACAATAAAACTTGCTATGGTAAGGACAATCCCCACGACAATGGCAAGAAAAGCGACAGGAAAATTGATCTTGGTGGTCTGTGACACAAGATAGGCAAGCTGTAGCACCGCAATAACATGGAAAATTGCACCATAGAGCGTAAAGAACATCAGCACATACCCAATAATGACCCAGACACGAGTGATGGCGACCAACCGAAGCATGGTGGCGGCATGTTCAGTCACGCCAAACAGCCGTAAGGCCACAGAAGTCGCCCAAGAGAGCATCAGGACACTCAAAAGCTCGACAAAGAAATTGGTGACGATAGGTAAGCCATTCATCCCCTCTGGAATGGGAACGCCCAATGAAATGCCAGCCATCCCTAGCACCAGGGCCAAAACCGATGAAATGACCACCATGAGCAGAGCATTCATGTCCTCCCCTTCGTCGTCATGGATACGCCTGAATTCCGTTCTGCGAAAACGTAATCCAGCATTGAAAAAATCCGACAATGTCACATTCGGGTCTTGAATTGAATGCTAATAAATCTTCTATACTCGACAGGGAGATTTTATGAAATTATGTAGTAAGTTAAGCACCTGCAACAAACAAACCAAGCAAAGCCACGACTAATAAGACGACAACAACAAAGAACAGGATGAACACAAGGATGATGGCAATTATCCAAGCCACAACCATGCTTCCGACGCCCTTGCCGGTTGCTGCACCCATTCCGATGAGGAACACAATCAGCCCGACAAGGCTAAGAAGAGTGCCAAGATTGACGCCTGCAAGCCCAATCAGATAACCAAGGATGGGCCAAATCTGAGAAGCACCAAGAACACGGATGGCCTGCATGGTTGAAGCCTCTTTCGCACCTACGACCCGTGCTGCAAATGCGAATATCCAGGCATACACAAAGGTGGAGAAGAGTGAATAGAATAGATTTGCTATCACTATTGCAATTTGATCTTCAGTCCCTAAGTTCACCGGAGCAAGGGATTGCCCAGACACCAAACCTACAACAGCTGCAAGAATTGCAGGTATGATCAACATGATAAGAGCGTTGCCATTTTCGCTCTCATCATTTCCAACCTTCGCCAACGCGGCGGAGTCAAATTTTAAACCAGCCATTACTAAATCTGCGAGTGGCATGATGACGGGTTCGAAAGACCCCTTCTTAAGCCTTTCGCGATTCTATCGTAATAAAATGCCGATCAACTATTAAAATCTGTCCTTATTACCACAAAACCGTTTTTTTGAAAGACACACCCCAATATATATGAAAAACGGATTTTACAGTCGACATCGATCATTTCGGAACCCATTCCATCCAGTATCGATCACAGCAGAACCGGCAAAATTGAACATTGAAAGCTTAAACATTGAAAGCACTGAAACATGATCCAATCGTTGGAAACGAAGAAAACAGAATCAGCTTCAAAACCTGCCCCGGCGCCTGTCAAACACAAGAGATAAGCATGCAAAGACACACCAAAAGGAAAATCAATTCCACAAAAATTGCAACATAATGATCATAGCAGTTGGATCCACCAATCCCGTCAAGGTAAAGGCAGCCCAACAGGCAGCAGAAACCTTCGATTCCACCATTGCAGTGAGGGGAAGGGATGTGCCTTCAGGAGTCTCCGCCATGCCCATGTCGAAAGAGGAGGTTCGCAAAGGGGCAAGGACAAGGGCGATTAATGCATTGGCGACAGGTGCAGACCTCGGTATCGGAATGGAAGGGGGAATGCAATTGATTGAAGACAGATACTATCTGACCTCAAGCGTCTACGCATGTACAGATGACGAAGGGGCATGGGGAGGCGAGGTCTTGGTACGTATTCCTCCCCACATAGTAGATCTAGTGGTCAATCAAGGCATTGAGTTGGGGACAGCCATGGACAAGATTACCGGCAGGGAAGGAACAAAAAAACAGGAGGGGGCAATATATTACCTTACCGGAGGACGTTTGACACGGATGCAGGTCTTCAGAGACGCCACTATCATGGCACTTGCACCACTTCTGCACAGATGAATCAATACAGATACAATACATAATACATACAAATCGCAATACATCAAATACGAAAATGCAGCAGCAGAAACCAGAAACGAACCAGGTTACAGAAAAGAAACAGCCACGACCGACCAGAAACCACCCCGCACAGCACACAATACAAACCACAATACATACAATACAATATCAATACATTATACAATACACTATACAATACAACGAAGCATTTAGAGTACATTGTCTACATTCAACACATACAATGCACACACCCAACAGATCATGAACCACCACCACACCACACCCGTCACCGACATTCAAAGTTTTATACCGAAACACAAAACGCAACATGACCCCCAATGAAGGAAATACGACTCGGATTAACCTTCCAGGACGTCCTCCTCGTCCCCAAATACAGCAAGGTGTCCACAAGAAAACAGGTCGACGTATCCACAAACCTGACCAAAAAAATCAGGATGCACATCCCAATTGTCGCATCCAACATGGACACCGTCTGCGAAGCCGAAATGGCAATCCACATGGCAAGAATGGGAGGAATAGGAATCATCCATAGATTCCTCCCAATCGAGGATCAGGCAAAAGAGGTGGAAAAGGTCAAAAGGGCTGAATCAATCATCATCGAACGCCCATACACCACAACACCCACCGCCACGGTCAAAGAAGCAACCGAAATCATGCACCTACACAATGTGTCAGGACTTATCGTCACCCAAAACAATAAGGTACAGGGAATCCTGACAGAACGGGACATCCAATTCGCAACCCCCGATACAAAGGTAGCAAAAGTCATGACACCCAAGGAAAGATTGGTCACCGCCCCACCGACCATCTCCATCGAAGAAGCACAGGACATAATGTACCAGAAAAGAGTCGAAAAACTGCCCTTGGTCGATTCCAACAACGTATTGCAAGGACTCATTACAGTACAGGACATCCTCAAGAAAAAGGAGAACCCCATTTCAACCAAGGACAAAAAAGGAAGGTTGGCTACAGGAGCGGCTGTCGGAGTAAAGGGAGATTTCCTGAAACGAACCGAGGCACTTATTGAGGTGGGAACCGACGTCATCGTTGTAGACATAGCCCACGGCCATTCCGAATTGGCAATAAACACCGTCAAGAAAATCAAGAAGAACTATGACATTGAAGTCATTGCAGGCAATGTGGCCACAAAAGAAGGTACGGCCGACCTAATTGCCGCAGGAGCGGACGGCATCAAGGTTGGGGTCGGACCAGGAAGCATCTGCATCACAAGGATCGTTGCAGGTGCAGGAGTACCACAACTCACCGCCATTTGGGATTCCGCAGAAGCAGCACGACCCCAAGGAGTACCGATTATCGCAGACGGAGGTATCCGAACTTCAGGAGACGTTACAAAAGCACTCATGGCAGGAGCCGACAGCGTAATGATCGGATCCCTTTTGGCAGGAACAACTGAGAGCCCAGGTCTCCCAATACTTAGAAATGGTAAACGATACAAGGTAATACGGGGTATGGCATCCCTAGGAGCAACCCTCGGCAGAGAGGCCAAAGAGAAAAAGGGATCATTCGATGAATCGGATGTGGAAGGAGTGGTTCCTGAAGGAGTTGAAGCACTCGTCCCGTTCAAGGGAACCGCAAAGGATGTCGTTAACCAATTAGTCGGAGGATTGAAATCCGGAATTTCATATTGCGGCGGACTCTCAATCGAGGAAGCCAGAAAAAATGCAGAATTCATCAGGATCACCCCGGCAGGCTTCAAGGAAAGTAAGCCCCATGATGTCGAGGTCGTGTGATTTCCCCCAATAATAAAGAATAAAACAAAGACCATTCAAATACCCTCATGAAACTGAAAAAAGGTGATGTCGCACCTAATTTCAAAATTCCTGACGAAAAAAGGGAACTTCATCAAATCCCGGGAAAAAAAATCGTTTTCTTTTTCCCAAAGGCATTCACCCCAGGATGCACCAAAGAGGCATGTTCAATCCAAGACACTCACTCGGATCTGCAGATGCACGGGATTGAAACCATCATCGGCATTTCAATGGATGATGAAAAGACACTACAAAAGTTTAAGGAAAGATACAATCTCACCTATTCGTTGGTTTCAGACAAAAGTGGAGAAATTTCCAAAGCCTATGGGGTTTTCAAGAACTTTTTGCTTGCCAAAATGTCGGATCGGACTACCTTTATTATCGGAGATGACAACAAAATTTTGGAGGTATTGGAATTGGGAATACGAGGAGGCAAATCCGCCAAAGGATTGGATCACCATGGCGAAGAGATATTGAATCTTCTTGAAGACCTCCATTGAATCAGAATTATCGATATTTTCGAAACATCACC
>CAZYCQ010000047.1:0-27529 GCA_964645535.1 uncultured archaeon
TTTCGTATGCAGATGTCGATTCAGAGAACCTTATGCGACAAGCCTATCTTGCATATAACCTTGCTTCAACCATCAGAAAGAATGACCTGTTCCAAGCGGGGCGAGGTATTCAAAGAGACGTCTCTCTCATGAGACTGTTCGATTCCTATTTGATTGCATACCTGAAATACTCGGAAGATATACTGGGAAAACATGTGGATGCATCTTTGCCATTGGGAATGCTCGCTGCCGCATTGAAAAAAACCCGTCCTGATAGGGAAATCCAAAATTTAGATGGACTCGGTTCCTTAAACGACTATCAAAAACTAGCTCCTGTGATTTGGAACACCCTTCTTGATTACTCTTTGGCTCAACCCGTCGAGACCAATGACAAACCAGTCATTCCTAACTATTTTGAAACTTCAACTGTTTTGGTGGGTGATTCAAACAAACTTCTCATTAGTGGATGGAATACTGGCCGTCAGGTTGGAGAGGGAAATGATGCATCCATTCTCAACCCTGCTGTGAGCTTTTTCAGGAAGACCGATGAAAAAATGAAAATGGTTTATCTGAAAGGTCATTTCTTGGATCAACCCGAACCCAATACCTTCATCATGGTAAGGGAACCAACACTTGAAAACCATCCTCTTGTTTTCATGAGAACTCCTGCTGATGATATCAATGTTACTTCCGTTCTTAATCTTCTTTATATCCGTGGATTAGATTCTGAGGGATGGAAATCCGTCACAACCTCTTCTGAAGACATAGTGCCTGAAGCTCCTGAAGAAAAAATTGAAACGATGGAAACGGAACCCCCATCAGCCACCAATCAAGGACTTTTTGGAAGATTGATTGCAAAAGTCAAATCACTGTTTGGGAAAAACGGTACCAATGTGCATTCTCCAAAACCATCTCAGAAAACCAAGAAAAAAGCAAAGAGACCGAAAAACCTTCTTCCTCCTTTCCTTGCACAGGCGCTAACCATTGATGCCGTTTCTGATATGGCAATGTTTTCCTTTTTTGATACCATCCGAGAAAGTGAATATACAATACTGGGTGCAATGGAATCCAATTTTGAAAGAAATCAAGCCAATTTCATGGGGTTTTCAGAAGACATTGACCCTGAATTGGTTGCCTATATTCTTGATGGATTGGATGAGGTCTTGGAAACCGCCACAAACTATTACTTCAATGGAAACTTTCAACTTGTCCCTGAAGAAATTGTTCTCTTCCTGAACGAGGAAGATAAGCTAATCATTACTCTTGCAGGAGACAAAAAACGAATTGTGGGAACCATTGCTCAAACTGTGGTTTCATCAGCAGCTGCCCGGTATGCCGACAAATCCAACGTGTCACAAAGAAGGACTCTGCATATGAGAACTGGACAACTTCATTCCTCACTTCAACATACTCCCTTTGATACCGCCGTTTCAAGAATCTATGCGGAGGATATCAAGGAAGAACCGAAATTTTTCACACTTGATAAATCCATACTAAATCTTGCCTGAATTTTCTCCCTGTTTCATTTCAATTTTTTATGATTTTTACGAAATCAGCCACATGCAGTATAATTACAATTTTAATAGGATGTTTCATACATGACTTGAAATGTCTGACGGTCCAATTTCATCATTCCTTGAAACGATCGGTGAGTTCCTTGTCAAAGCCGTCTCCGCATTTGTTCCAGAAGATCTGAAATTGGGGATTCCCATAGTTTTGACCACACTTGTTCTTGGGTCATACATCATGATCTTGCAGTTATTGGGTCCTTATGTGGAACGGAAGGTGATGGCAAGGCAACAAGGTAGAAAAGGTCCATACTATGTCGGTAGGAGAGGTGTTCTGCAAATTCCGGCGGATCTTGGGAAACTTCTGTTCAAAGAGGATACAAGACCTGAGAATGCCGATTGGTTTGGCTTTTTCATGTCAATCTATCTGATCGGTTTGACTTCGATCATGAGCTTTGCTCCCTTGCCATTCAGCAGAACCCTGATCGGAGGGAACATGTCCATCGGTGTGCTTTATGTATTTGCCATTTTTTCCATTTTCCCTCCAGCGATGTTTATCGGTGGTTGGGCTTCCAACTCTAAGTATGCCCTGATCGGTGGTTTCAGATCTGCCGGTCAATTGCTTGCCTATGAAATTCCGATGTTTCTCTCAATCTTGGGTGTGATTGGAATTGTAGGTTCTTTTTCGTTGATTGAGATTACAGAATACCAAATCACAAACGGGTGGTTCATGTTCAGCATTTTCGGCCTTATTGCAGCTTGGATCTTCTACATTTCTGGTTTGGCTGAAACGGAAAGGATTCCATTCGACATTCCTGAAGCAGAAGCAGAATTGGTCATGGGACCACGAACTGAATTCTCCGGATGGAGATATGCGATCATCATGATGGTTGAATATGTTCACCTGACAGTCAATAGCCTTTTGTTTGTCTATATCTTCTTTGGAGGCTACGACTTCTGGCCTTTTGGCAGCTGGGACCCCTTCCCAGGTATCGACCTGATGGCATTGAGAAATAATGAGATCGTCCAAGCGGCCACTATTACTGTCAAATTTTTCCTGTTTGTTTTCTTTGCCACAACAGTAAGAACTGCTTTCCCGAGAATGAGGATTGACCAGCTGCTGAGCTTCGGATGGAAACAACTTCTACCACTAAGCCTTGTGGCCCTGCTCGGAATGCTCTGGACTGGAGGAGTCTTCGCATAGGAGGTTAAACGTATGGATTTTTTTGATGTCTTTTTCATAATCAACGCAATTTTTTTGGTGGCTAGCGGTTTAGGAGTTCTTTTTGCAAGAAGGGTTATGCAAAGTGCACTGTCACTTATCTTTGCCTTGGTGGCTGTTGCCAATGTCTTTCTTCTTGCCAATTCCGAATATCTTTGGGTCATCCAAGTAAGCGTGTATGGCGGTGGTATTGCCGTCCTTCTCCTTTTTGCGGGACGTTTGACCTCTAATGAGGAAGATCACTTCTACTTTGATCGAGGAGACTTCCTCTTATCATTTCTTTTCGCAGGAATGGTTCTGGCAAATCTTTTCCTTGTCATTGCTGACGGATTGCCAACGCCAAATGGAAACATCGTCACTACTGATGATGGTCAGACCCTTCTCACCCAATTTTTCAACAACCTTTGGCAAACAGATGTTGGATTGGGCATTGTTCTTCCGTTCATTGCCCTGCTCTTCTTGGCTGCGCTTCTAGCATCTGTAAAACTTGCCATCAAGGAGGAGGCGGAATAATATGGAATTAAGTTGGTTTGTGGCTTTATCTGCTGTACTGTTTTCAATTGGCCTGTTGGGTGTATTGACACAGAAAACGGCCATTCGAATACTGTTTTCCGTTGAATTGATCCTTAACTCTGCAAACATCAATTTCGTAGCATTCAATAGCTATCTCCAAGATACCGCGTCTTCTACCGGGACCGTCACAAATGAATACATGGGTTGGATTTTTGCGATGGTAGTGATCGCCCTCGCAGCCGCAGAAGCCGCAGTGGGGCTGGCAATCTTTATTTCCTTGTATAGAAACTTCAAGGAGATTGCCATGGTCAATATCTTTGAATTGGCAGAGGTTCAGGAGGAAGAATAAAATGGCTGAAGAAACAAAAACATTAGAGATTATCAAGGCTTTTACCGGTGATGTGGCTGTTGACAACCTCATCATGATGACATTGGCCGTTATACTTATTCCCATGATCGCAGCAGTAATCCTTCTTGCAATCAGATTTTTTGAGGTCAAAGGGAAGACAACCGTAAGTCCTTTACGTGCTGCTGCAATTGGCAATACTTCGATCTTGCTGTCGACGATCCTTTCGATTTACATCCTAAGTATGTACTTTGCAAACTATGTCCATGGAATTCAAACACCTTACATCGAAGGATCATGGGAATTCATTGCAGGAACCA
Organism: uncultured archaeon; assembly: GCA_964645535.1. Classification (GTDB taxonomy): domain Archaea; phylum Asgardarchaeota; class Heimdallarchaeia; order Heimdallarchaeales; family Kariarchaeaceae; genus WAKA01. The sequence continues at coordinate 3,889 of CAZYCQ010000047.1, forward strand.
AACTTGAATGGTCATTTCTGTTGGATCCACTCAGCACAATAATGGCTACCTTGCTCGGCATCATCGCATTGGCAATCCATTTCTATGCTTATGATTATATGAGACATGGTGAGGAGGAAGTCACTCGTTTCTTTGCTTTCCTCAACTTCTTTACCGGGTCAATGTGGGGCTTCATTTACGCAGGCAATCTTCTCAGCAGCCTCATCTTTTGGGAATTGCTTGGTGTATCCAGCTATTTCCTGATTGGATATTATTGGCACAAACCTTCCGCTTCTGCTGCTGCAATGAAGGCATTCCTTTACAACAAAGTTGGTGATGTCGGTTTCCTTGTTGGAATTTTCCTTACCTATGGTAAGACTCACGGTGATTTAAGCTATACCCAAATTGCTGAGCTTGTTCATAAAGGAGAGCTTTCCGCTGCGACACTTGCTGTTCCCGCACTTTTGATCTTCATTGCCGCAGTGGGTAAATCATCACAATTCCCGCTTTTCGGTTGGTTGCCCGAAGCAATGGAAGGGCCAACTCCGGTATCCGCTTTACTTCACTCTTCAACCATGGTTAAGGCAGGTCTTCTCCTTCTCATGAGGAATTTCCTCTTGTATTATGAAGTCCATGATTTCCATGCTGCTCTACCTGAAGTGAACATCCCCCCTGCCACAATTGTGACTTGGATTGGCGTCCATACTGCACTTATGGGTGCTTTGATGGCCATGACCTCTACTGACATCAAAAGAATTTTGGCTTTCTCAACCATTTCCCAGCTCGGTTATATTGCTTCTGCAATTGGTGCAGGTGGCATTTCTCCCGCATTTTTCCACCTAGTATCACATGCCACTTTCAAATCATTGCTGTTCTTAGGTGCAGGGGCCGTTATTCATAATCTCCATCATGTCCAGGACATCCGTCAGATGGGTGGCCTTAGAAGACACATGCCAAAAACAGCTATTGCAATGGGTGTCGGCCTTTTGGCATTGGCTGGCTTTCCATTCACCTCCGGTTTTGTTTCAAAGGATGCTGTCATTCTTTCCATTGAAAATTCTGCAATCCCTGGACACACATACCTTGCTTGGGTTGGAATTGCAACGGCTTTCATTACCGCTTTCTACTCAACAAGGATGTTCTATGTGGTTTTCTTGGGTGAGGAACGGTACGACAAGGAAAAAATCGTTCCCCATGCATCAAGTACCATAATGGTCATTCCATTGTGGACTTTGATGACTCTTATCATCATTGAGTCCATTTGGTTCTCTGTAGGCTTCATTCTTGCTTTGACAGGACAGGAAAGAACTGACCTTCTCAACTTTGAAGGATTTTTGGGTGACATGTTTGGTGTGCATGCTTCTACTGAAGGGGCATTGACCGGTGCAATTACCTCTGCCGTTGTCGTACTGTTAGGTATGGGGTTTGCTTGGTACATGTACGCCATCAACCCCAATGCCCGTGAAAGCCTTAGAGCTACCTTAAAACCCGTCGAAGACTTCATCAACAACCGTTTCGGTGTTGACATCGCAATTTTCTGGTTCGTCAATCATGTCGCGCTGCCCATCGGCAATGCTTTCAAGGCTTTTGACCAACAGGTCATTGACGGTCTGGTTAACTTCTTCGGAAAAACAGCTAGCCTTGCAGTTGCCGATATTAGTGATCAATTTGACCAGAAAGTCATTGACGGTGTTGTCAATGGGTCTGCATATTCAATCCGTTTTGCAGTGAAACGCTTGAGAAGACTCCAAGATGGCATTGTTGGTGATTATGCAAAATATATGATCCTATCAGTCGGTGCTCTAATGCTAATATTCAACTTGTTCTTTGGAAACTTCATTGTAATGTAATCAACTCAACAGAAGGTAATTTGATCATTTTTTGTTCTTGATTTTTTCTAATTCTTCCTGTAATTTTCTGACTTTTTCTTCAGCCTTCTTCCTCTCTTCTTCGGCGTTATTCCTTTCCTCTTCAGCTCTCCTTCTCTCCTCTTCAGCTTTTTCCGCCTTTGTCTTCAATGGTTTGCCTGTTTTTCTGTCTATCAAAATAAGTTGGAAAAGGTCATGTTTTTTTCCTTTCCTCCAATATTTGTCCTTCAATTTTTTGATTCCCAACCTAAAAGGAAGAATATCAATATCAATTGTTTTATCAAGGTCAATTGTGTTGTCTTCCTCTGAACAACACCATTCTCTAAGTACTTTCATGCTATATCCTCCTTTGGATTTATATATGACCTTTAGAAAATGAGCCTTTACGATTTCAGGTTCCGGAAGGTGATCGTTGAAAACAACATAAACGGGTATTCCCAAACGCTGACAACTCTCTGCATTTATTTCTAGATTTTTTGTAGGTTGACTTGGATAGAATATTATGACCATGGTTGGTCTTCTAAAATCATGATCTTCTTCATCATATGATGCGAATTGTTCCTTGAAATCAAAGCCTTTGAAAAAAGAGATATCAAATTGCAGGTCAACTTTTGTATCTCCCATCTTGAAATAGTGGTGTAAATCCCTGAATGTTCGATCTGATGGAAAATTTGTACTTAAGACATCATGGAGATAATTAATTTTGAAAGAATGTGGTTCACTCTCTCGCCGTCCTAACCTTGGTGCGGGATGCTCTAGTTCCTCACCCAAGGTAGTTTCTTCATGTCTTGAATTCACCATTGATTTTTCTGTCTCAGATGATGCCAATCAAATAATGTACATTTCTGGAGATATAGGGTTTTTCGAAACAGGGTCATTTCAACATGAACAACTCCTGTATAGAACAAAAACACACCTTCTTTTGCCAAGTTCTGATTCCGGATTCCAAGATTTCTCATAAGGGTTGCATCGAATCAGATTGAAATTTTTGAACAATTCCGAAATCTAGAATGGAATCATGTCGTATTCCTTAAAATACCTAAATGGATTGATGACTTGTTATTATGACAGCAGGAATTTTGAACTTCATATTGTGGTTCCCCATTGTTATGGCCGTCGTGACATATCTCGTCGGCAAAATGGTTAACGAGGGTTGGTCCAAATGGTTTGCAGTAGGGACTGTCTCCATTACGACCATTTTGACCTTCTTCCTTTGGATTCAGGATTTCATGGGAGAATCTCTCTCCTATGCTTCCGGTTTCCTTTACGAAACAAGATTTGACTGGTTTAAGTCAGGAGCTGTTACCATCACCTACCATATTGGTGTTGATGGCCTGTCAATGCCACTTCTTCTTCTGACACAAGTTGTATTTCTTGTTTCTGCAATTTCAAGTTTCTATATCCATGAACGAGAAGCCCTCTACTATGGGTTATACCTTTTCCTCCTTACAGGACTTGAAGGGACATTCGTTGCGTTGGATCTCTTTCTCTTCTACATCTTTTGGGAGATCGTTTTAGTTCCTATGTTCTTCATCATTGCCATTTGGGGCGGTGTCAACAAATATTACGCTTCGATGAAGTTCTTTATCTATACCCATCTTGCATCACTCATCATGCTGATTGGTCTGATCTTGATGTTCCAGAATGGTAACAGAACCTTTAACATGGTTGATCTGAGGGCTAATTTGGCTACAAACGTAACTAACGGCTCTGTATCGATGCAGACCATCAACCTTATTTTCTGGTTGGTTTTCATTGGGTTCATTGTCAAATTCCCACAAGTTCCTTTCCATACTTGGTTGCCAGATGCTCATGTCCAGGCGCCTTCTCCCGGTTCCTCAATCTTGGCAGGATTGCTCCTGAAAATGGGTGGCTATGGATTGATCAGGGTCGGCTTTTGGTTGATTTCTGACACAGGTTACTTTACGAATGATTTTGGAAAGAGCGCACGGGTATTCATGGGTGCCATGGCTGCAATTTCTATGATCTATCCTGCCTTCATCGCATTAAGGCAGATTGACCTGAAAAAGATGATTGCATATTCCTCAATCTCCCACATGGGTATTGTTCTGCTGGGACTTGCTGCTTTCAATACTGAAGGACTTAATGCCGCCATGTTCATGATGGTTGCTCACGGGATAATCTCTCCTGGGTTATTCCTTTTGGCAGGTATTATTGAGCACAATACTAAGAGCCACACAAGGGATATGGACAAGGTTAGCGGTCTTACCTTCAAGATGCCATATGCGGCTGCACTTTTCGTCTTCCTTGGTTTCGGTTCTGCTGGACTTCCAGGGCTTGCTGGTTTCGTCGCCGAATTCCTCGGCTTCACTTCCGCATTCAATTCTGATGTATTCACAGGTACTAACATTTGGATCCCTGTTGTGGCTGTAATGTCCGTCATTGTCACCGCAGGCTATTATCTCTGGGCTATGAGAAGGGTTCTCTTTAATACTCCAAGCCCGGAGATTGAAAATGCAACTTTTGCCAAGTGGTGGGAAACTGGTCCTGTCTTTATCTTGGCTATTGTTACCCTCCTATTGGGTGTCGTACCCGCAATCATTCAGAAGGTCATGGACGAATGGGCAAAGTCCGCCTTCTTCCCATAAGTTGAGGAGTTGAAGCTCAATGGTCACCTTTACCGAAGTATTCACAGCATTTTCACCCGCCGTGGCTCTTATTGCAGGCGTAATCCTAGTCCTGATCGCGGACTTGGTAACGAAAAATGCTGCAAGCAACCGAAAAATCGTAGTTTCCATAACCTCTGCCATCCTACTTTTGGCAATCCTTCTTGTTATGAGGACTGAAGCATTGGTAGAAAGCGAAACAGCCATTCCCATGTTCAAATTTGGGCTGTTCTATCAAATCTTCTCAATCATAGGACTCAGTGCGTCTATTTTGGTCGTTTTCAGTGCATCCTATGATTTCACTGTGGAGAAAGATTTGGGTATTCTGTCTTCCCTGCTTCTCATATCAAATGCGGGCGGTATTTTGATAGCTGCATCAAACCACCTGCTTCCACTTTACGTGGGATTTGAGTTGATGGCCATCCCGATCTACGGAATGATCGCATATAGGAAGAAAAGTAGGGAGGTTGCAGAGGCAAGCGTGAAATTGTTCCTTCTTGGGGCGGTTTCATCTGGTATTATTGTTTACGGTCTCTCTCTGATCTATGGGGCTACCGGATCCTTGGCATTTGCCTCCGTAGTTCTTGATAACAGCCAACCGCTAAAGAACGTCGGAATCTATTTGGTGATGTTTGGCACTGCCTTCAAACTCTCTTTGGTTCCTTTCCATTGGTGGGTCAGTGACGTGTATGTTGGCGCCCCTGTAAGCATCGTCAACTATCTTGCAGTGGCCTCCAAGAAAATGGCTTTCACTTTTGCTTTTCAGTTGTTCATGATCAGTTTCATCAATGACACTGATGTTTGGGGTCCCATGCTCGGTCTCATTGTCATCTTGACCATTTTGGTCGGAAACGGGATGGCAGTTATTCAAGACCGTGTCATGAGACTCATCGCCTATTCATCAATTGCCCATGCGGGATATATCGCCATTTCCTTGGTTGCCTACTCTCAATCCGTAGGCCTGCCCAATGAAAACGAACTTAAGGCTCTGGCTCTCTATGCTGGTATCCTTCACATGGTCGCAAATGTCCTCATGAAAGGTGTGCTGATCGCTGGAGCCTTAATTGTGGTCAATTCATTCGAAAATGATCATATCGAGAATTTCAGGGGAGTCTATCAGAAGGACAAAGTTGTGGGAGCCACAATGGTAATCTCGCTCCTTTCACTCATTGGAATACCTCCTCTCGGTGGGTTCGTCAGTAAATATTTCTTGTTTGTTGCAGTGGTCAGTCCTGAAACGCCTTTGGGTTGGGCAGTTGCCTTCTCCTTGGCAATTGGCAGTGCCATTTCAGTCTATTACTATATTAGACTTGCAAGAGTCATCCTTGATGAACCTTCAAATGATATCCAACTTGTTCCTGCTACTCCCATTAAAGCTCTAATGGTCGTATTGACAATATTGACACTATTGTTCTCGATTGTTGCTTTCCTTTTGACTCCCGAGGATATTTTCTCTAATCTTTTCTAGTAGACGCTTAACTTTCATCAATAATTTCATAATCCACTGCTTCATTGGTATCTTTCAATTTTGGTTTCATCAAAGTGGATGCAACCTGCTTCACTCCATTTCCTGTCCGTTGCAAAGCTTCACCGGTCTTGGAGCCACTTGTTAGAATTCCTGCATAGAGACCTTGTGCAAGTCCACCAATGGTGGGGGCTATTCCATTCTTACTGTTTTTCACAGCACCATCAATCATTCTTCCAACAATTCTTAGAGGAGCAACTCCCACCTCCCTGAAAGTCAATGTGAGTCCAGTGACTACATCCGCCATGCCATCCGCTATTTGGGAGGCAGGTCCCTCTTGGAATTCCTCCGTTTTATCAAAAATTTCCTTGATCCAATTCATTATGTATTAGCCATCCTACTACAAAATAAACTTTCCTTTCTCTGAAATCCTATTTACTTACAATTTTCATTACATTTTTCCCATTGAACTCTCGGAATTTTTAACAATCCCTTTTCTATTAACAGAGTGTAAAAATGAAAGGCAAATTCGCCCTTTTCAATTACTTGCAGATCTTCTCTTGGACTGGCATCTTCATTTTGCTTACCGGTTCCATTATTGCTGTCATAGTCACTCCCTCCTTTGATTTAATGAACAGTTACCTCAGCTCTCTCGGTAACAGGCGGAATGTGACCACAATTATTTCTGGAAGCAGGATTCAGGCAAGTCCTTACCCTGAAGTCTTCAATATCACCCTTCTTCTCTGTTCAATCTTCCTTATGGCTCCTATTGCACTTCAAACCATTCTCTTCAATAATAGGGTGAAAGGGGCTGCCTTTATATTTCTTCACGGAACCTGGTTTGCATGGCTGCTCGCAATGATTGCAATGGCTGCTGTAGCTATTGCAGATACAGGAACAGATAATTTCCACCATGGAATAGCCTTAACAGAGTTCTTTGGATTGGCTACACTCAGCATTTTATATCGGTTGGTGATGATCTTTACCTCTGGTTTTGCTTCACAGTTTTCTCTGGTAGATCGCGTTAATTCTGTTTTCCTTGTAGTACTTGGATTGACAAGAGCCATCTATCAGGAACTATGGACTGAAATTGTGGGTGATTTCATTTTTCAGAGGATTTTTGTGATTGGCTTTCTCATATTCTTGATTGAATTAATCAGGGCAAACAAAAGATTTCTAGAGCAAAATTTTGGAACCATGACAGAAATGTAAATAATTTCCAAAACAAACTGCCTCTGTGCCTAAATGGAACATTGATAACATTCCAGACCAAACAAAAAAAGTTGTCGTGATAACTGGGGCTAATTCCGGTCTGGGATTTGAAACTGCCAAGGCAATGGCTTCAAAGGGTGCCCATGTAGTCATGGCTTGTAGAAATTTGGAAAAGGGTGAGGTAGCCATGACCATGATCAAGAATGCCTTTCCAAAAGCAGTACTTGATCTCAAGCAGTTGGATCTTTCGGATCTTGAAAGTGTCTCAAGATTTGCAGAGGAATTCAATGAACATTACACTCGGTTGGACATTCTCTTTAACAATGCAGGCTTGATGGCAATCCCTTTCAGAAGAACAAAACAAGGATTTGAAATGACAATTGGAGTAAACCACTTTGGTCATTTCGCTTTAACTGGTCATTTGATGTCGTCGCTCTTAATTACTCCCAATTCAAGGGTTGTTACAACCTCGAGCCTTTTTCACAAAAGAGGAAAAATCCATTTCAACGATATCAATTATGAACATCGGAAATACAAGAAATGGGAAGCCTATGCCCAATCCAAACTCGCAAACCTTCTATTTGCCTTTGAACTCCAAAAACGACTTGCAAAGGCAGAGAAGAAAACAATTAGTGTTGCTGCTCATCCTGGCTATGCAAGAACTCATCTTCAAGAAAAAGGGGCTGAGATGCAGGGACGTAAGATTGCAAAATTCTTTGCAAAAATAGGCAATTTTCTTTTTGCCCAAAGTCCTCAAAAAGGAGCTTTACCTCAACTCTATGCAGCAACTGCAACCGATGTGCAGGGAGGAGATTACTATGGGCCTTCTGGCCTTTTTGAGAGCCGTGGTTACCCAAAAAAAGTAAAACCATCAAAAAGAGCAATGGATGAAAATAGTATGGTGAGGTTATGGGATATCTCCGAGGAATTGACCGGTGTCAAATATCCTCTGTAATGATGTATTGAAAAATGGGTCTTTATTATCCGAATATCCAAATACTTCAATAAGAATTTAAATTGTCGAAAAATTAATTATGGTCATATATGGTGATCAACACCTCTGATTTACTCATAGAAAATGAAAAGAATTCGTTAGAGTCATTATGTAAAGAAATTGGTACGACAATTCCTGTAGTGGAGAACATTGAGGTTGACCCATTTGGCGTTGAAATTCGACATGGACATGTAGTGGCTTTGAGTCTTCCAAACATCACATTACAAAAGTTTCCACAAAGCCTATTCCAATTTTCCAAACTCGAAAAGTTATATCTTGTAAACAATCATCTCTGGGAAATCCCTAATGAAATAGAACGCCTTTCGGAATTGAGAGTTTTGGGATGTTGGGGAAATCTTCTGACCTCATTGCCCGAAACCATCGGCAACCTGCAAAATCTTGAAATATTGTTACTCCCTGAAAACAGAATTTCTGATTTGCCTCAAGAATTCGAAAAGCTAAAGAAACTAAAGACATTGGGTCTTTGGAAGAACAATGTCAAAAAAATTCCTGTGTCCTTACGTGGGCTCACCTCCTTGGAAACGTTGAAATTCAATGAAAATAATATTGAGGAAATTCCTCCATGGCTTGGAAAACTCCAAAGTCTCAAAATCCTTGATCTTTCTGATAATTCAATATCCACTCTTCCATATTCAATCGTTCAATTGAGGAACCTAGTCGAATTCAATTTATCTGGAAACCCAATCGATGATCTTCCTCCTCTGGAAGGTTTAGACCATCTTGAAACTCTTTATCTCAATGGAACAAATCTGACACAGCTTGATCTTGAAGGTTTACCGAAACTGAAATGTCTTTTTCTCAATGATAGTGAAATCCAGTGGATAAACGGTTTAGCACATTGTTATTCTCTTCGTAAGATTAACCTGTCCAATTGCCCTTTTGGTCAGAACCCGACTATCCCATTAAGTGTCGAAGAAATTGACCTTTCATGGAATGATCTCAAAGAAATACCATCTGATGTACTAAAGTTAGAAAATCTTAGGGTTCTTGATCTGCATTCGAACAACATTGCCTCCCTTCCTGAAAAACTTGCAAGCCAAAAAGGTCTATATTTTCTTGACCTTTCTGACAATTCTTTGGAAGGTGATCTGGAAATTCTTGCTTCATTTGCCAACCTTGAATTCCTTCTTCTTAAAGGAAATAAGATAAAAGAATTCCCTACTTCAATCTGTCATCTGAAATGGTTGCAAAAGCTTGATTTAAGCTATAATGAAATTTCTGCGATACCCCCGGTTATTGGAAACCTTCTTTCTTTAGAGACTCTGATTCTTCGAAAAACGAAAATCCAAAATTTACCCCTTGAAATAATCAATTTAGACAACCTTTCCTATTTGGATCTTAGTTTTACACCTTATCTGCCATTCGAGATGATATATGAAGAACGTGAAGAGGTCAAAGAACTCTTTTATGATCTTTCTGCCGATGTAATGGACGATCCTAATGAAAAAAGGGAAAATGCACGAATAAGGAAAATGGTTCAACAACTTCTTGAATCCTTGAAAGAAGAAAATCAACTTCTGTTGTTCTCCGAACTTTGGGAGAAATTCAATTCTTTAGATGATACTCCTAATAAGGCAATCAAAAAGCACGACCGCCTCAATATCTTTGCGTCATATATCGCAGATAGCAAATTCTACCAAAGCCGACTCCTACGAATGGAGCTAGAACGTCTTGATCATGACCTATTCGTTTCTGAACTTAGAAACAAGATCTGGAATCAAATGAATCTTCTCTTGGATATGGAGGAAGCAAAACATACATTCCAAATTGAATTTAACAGATCATTTCGAAAAACCTTGGAAAAGGAGATCGCGTTGAATGCAGATAGGCTTACTCTTGACAAGGAATCTGGGCTAATCATGATACGATCCATTGATATCAATAACCAGCAAACGTCTTCGTTCAATTCAATTTCACCAACATATGCTTGCAGGTTTTGCGGGTTTGTCATGCAGAAAGGAGACATTGAATGTAACCGCTGTTGGACACCTTCGCTATGCAAGAAGTGTGGCTCATCCCTTCCTACAGGTCTTGATGCCTGTCCTAACTGCAATACCCCAATTGTCCATTCAAAATGTGGATTGAACATCCCGGTAGGAGCTATAAATTGTAACCATTGTGATGAAGAGATTAAATATTGTTATCGTTGTGGCCAATCCATTCTCCATAACCTGCTGTTTTGTTCCCACTGTCAAGAACCGGTTGGATACTGCTCGATCTGTAGACAACCATTCCGATACAAGGAACGCGTATCATTCTGCCCTGTCTGCCAATCTCCTTTTCATTACACTCATTTTTATGAGGTTATCCGATTGAATGGAAAATGTCCTTTATGTCGCTCATCTGTTCTAATGCATGAAATAAAAGAAAGGTTCTGGAAATGACATTCCTTTAAAACTGATTTTTCGATCCATATTTTCCCAATTCCGCAACAATCTGATCCAAACTTTCGAAAATAGGAATTCCTAGCTCTTGAATGATCATTTTGACAATGTGGTATGTATCTTCCAAATTGGATGTCGGTTCTTCTCCGTCAATAACTCTCTCCATTTCCTCTTTGAAGGCTATGAAAGAAAATTCCGTTGGAAATTTTTGATCCAATAGCTTGGCAACCTCCTCATCTTCTCCTGGAGGTTCGATATTTGACTGAACTACAGAAAATCTCATTGCATTTATCATCGCATCATAAAGTACTGCAATGGCATGTACAAAATCTCCTTTTTGCAATATTTCTGGCACTTCCACTATATGGATTGCCGCTCGAAAAAAATATTCCTCTGAAGGCAGGAGGTCTATATCTTTCATGAAGTTGAAATGTGGCATGAATTGTTGATTACATTCTGAATAAAAATATTGTCCAATCATTGAACCTTTTTCACGCCATTTTTTTGTAACAATTCTTCTCCCACTTCCCATCTCCTGAATTCCTTGCATTCGAAAACAAGAAACTTTATTTAGTTTATTTGAAAGTATTAGGTATTGCAAACCTCACACAACCAAGTATTTTCTGGGCTGTCTTTGGTAGATAAAAAAGATGGCGTTCAGTATACTGTTGGGTTAGGATGCTCTTTTACTCCAAAAGTTTTATTGGATGATACTGACCAAGACGTTTTAGTAAAAAAAGCAAATCGAATTCTTGAATCTTTCACCGATAACCCCTTTCCTTCTATAGGATACATAACCCTGCAAAAAAATTCTGAAGAAGTCCTCTTATACTACAACTATTCTCGATGGATGGTGTTTCTCACTCTCGTGTCGTCCAACCTATTGCAGCACTTCCTTGGTTTTAATGCACTGGTGCAAACTTTAAGAAAAATACTTGATAAAGAAACCCCTCCTAAAATGAAGGTGGAAGAAATCATTGAACAAATAATTCCAAAAACTCAAGCTTTCTATTGCAATAAATGTTCGTATGATACATGTACCACTGGATCACTAAACAAAATGCTTGTTCAGAATGTTCCAAATTTATCTGTATTAGATGAGGATCACTTGTAAATTGGTTTTTACATCATGAACGTCTATTGCATTGATATCTCTGATAATTGGAAATTGTCTTTTGCAACTCAATCAACTGTAATCCTCTGTCAAATAACGTTTAAAACCGTTTTATTGTTTGACCAATAAACTCTTATTCCTTGTTTCGATTCAGCAATCATGGCGAATAAGATCAAGGCCTCACACATCCTTGTGGATAAACTTTCCTTGGCTGAAGAGATTCATGCCCAAGTCAATAAGAAGAATTTTGCGGATCTGGCGAGAAAATATTCAACCTGTCCCAGCAAAAAAAGGGGAGGAAATCTCGGTGAATTCGGAAGAGGACAGATGGTCAAGGAATTCGAGCAGGCTGCCTTTGCATTGGAGGTAGGTCAGATCTCAAAACCTGTCAAAACCAAGTTTGGCTATCATATCATCATGAGAACCAAATGATCACTTTCTAAAATGATATTGCTTTTGGATTCGGCTGGCATTGCCCATAAATCATTTACAGTGAAATTTGATTTTTTACATTTTGAAGATTTTAACTTAGCTTTCCGTTTTTCTATCTATTTTTAAGAGAAAGCTCCTATTCTTCCTCATTTTCAAGATTGTTTTAATACTACTAATTTAAATATAAATTGAAACAATAATGTTTTTTAAATTATAATGCTAATTAAAAGCATGAAATATCTGTCTATCCTTTCAATTTCATTTCTTCTGATAATAGGTGGTGTTTCTATCAAATTACCCCAATCAAATTCCGAAATTAAAGTGAACCAATTACCGAATATCCTCTTGGACAAGACTCATGGTTCCTTCGATTTTGATGCAACCAATATAAGCTCTGTTGCAAATGTTGTGGAAAATAATTTGACCTTCACCAATGTGCTGGTATCAACACTCGAGAACAGTTCAAGTTATTCATTTGAGTTCAACACTACTGTTCAGAACAACTTTGGGGTGAGCATTTATTTTGACAACGATCCAGGCTTTGCATCCGTCAAAATTTCTGGTTCGAGTAGCCTAACGCTTTATGACAATAATGCTTATGCCAAAAATTATATTCAATCAGTTGCAATGGAACTCTCTCCCGGTACTTACAATCTGACCATCAATTTAGGCAATATCGCTGCTTTTGAATTGGATGCAGGATTTGTACAATCACCTTATTCAAACCTATCAAATTATGACGCCTTGATCATCAGCAATCCGTATGTAGGGTTGACTCAATCTGAACGCGATGAAATAACCAGCTTTGTTGCAAATGGTGGTGGCCTGCTTCTAATAGATGAACATCATGTAAACCATGACCTCGCGTCGATATTCAATATTGAAATTTTTGAGGAAACAATTTACGACCCAACTAATAATACAGGGGTTGGATATGAATGGAGACCTATCATCTATAACTTCACTGAACATCCTACCACTGAAGGAGTTTCAGAAATAGCTATTATTGCTGGTCATGTATTGAATGTGTCCGGTTATGCATTTCCTCTTGCACGAGGTGATGAAGACTCGTATTCTGCATCATTTCCTGCCGGAACCTTCCCAATTGTTACAGCTGCCACCTACTATTTTGATGGGAAGATTGTAATCCATAATGATGGAAGTCTGATTGATTTGCAAAGCTACTCAAACGGACTATTCTACAGCAATATTGTCCAGTGGATTTCAAATAAAGAACCTATTGTTTATTTAACCACGACAGAATATGTGACGGAAACGACATATCAACCTACCACCTACACCATCACAGAAACTTATACTGCTACAGACGTTCAAACTATCACAGACGTTTCCACCACTACAATAATTTCCAATGTCACCAAAACAAATGACACCAGTTCTCCACAAGCAGTGTCATCTGAACCTAACTTTGCTATGCTACCTGCATTGTCATTTTTCGTAGGGATAATTGCTCTTGTTACGATTATCAAATATCGAAAGAAATAATGGTCATTTTTATATCGTTGACTCCCTATGCAAATCCATGAAAATTTCAATCCCACATTTTTTGACCTTCCTCATTTTTCAAACAAGATGGTTCTTCTCCGAATTCACAAAATGAAAATATAACTTTCAAAAAATTTTCGTTCTCCAAAACATCCTCCCTCCCAATAAGTGCAATGGGTTGCCTTCAATCTTGATGTCTGCTTTTTCAACCTATCAAAACCAAATTTGTCAATCACTTGAGAAATGAATGATCACCTTCAAAAACGATATAAACTTTGCACTCGACAAATAATTGGGGAATACCCCATGGGCGGGTAGATCAGCCCGGTAGATCGCCTGATTCGCATTCAGGAGGCCCCGAGTTCAAATCTCGGTCCGTCCATTCATTTTCAGAGGAAAATGGCTCTGATCTTGTGAAATAGGTCTATTTTTATTACCCCTTGATTCCTATGAAAAAGTATTGTTCGAAACTCATTTCAATCTAAGGGGACAATCCCATGCACTCAAATTACTAGTTTCCAGATACGTCTTGCTTGCTTCTCTTATTCGTGCAGTCACCATTCTTTCGGATACGTTCTTGATCATTTATGTCATTGATCAGGTAGGGTATTCCGAGGCTGGATTGCTTGTTTCAATTTGGTTGGTTACACAGGCACTCACCGATTACCCTTCCGGGATACTTTCAGATAGGTTGGGACAAAGGTGGGTTCTGACTATCTCATTTCTTTCGTATTCCGGTGCATACTACTACTTCTCCGTCGCCAATGGGTTCACTGATCTGATGATTGCCTACCTATTGTTTGCCATGGCTTCCGCACAGGAATCTGGTGCTTTAGATACTTGGTTCGACAATAATTACAAGGTTCTTGCAAAAGATGACAAACGCGAAATATACAAGGGTATACGCGCTAAATTCCGGACTATCGTTGATTTGGCGGCTGCTGCAATGTTAATTTTGGGTGGCTACCTAGCTACCGCCATTGGTAGGAAATTTGTATTCCAGATACAAATCATTGGATTAATGATCCTTTTGGGAATTACTGTCGTCTTGGTCAAAGATTCACCTGGGGCAAGGGATGACGCTAACTATAATTATGGTGTGCTATTCAAGGATGGCATCTCATCTGTTTTCAAATCAAAACTTTTGGGTCTTCTGGTTCTAGCTCATGTTCTTTATTATTCGACACTAGGCGTTTTTGGCACAATGATCATGTTCCCCGGTTATTTCGGTTATGCTGGCTCCGATTACGGGGCGTCAATATTCCGATTTACCCTTTTCATTGGAGGTTCTGTCCTTCTCTGGATACTCGCTGATTGGTTCCGTGGGATCAATGCCCGAAAATGGCTAGGTCCTACCACCATTGGTCATGCAATTCTTTTCTTTGGAAGTGCCGGTCTTGTTTTGACATGGATTCCCATTGAAAATCAATTCAATTTGTTAGGGATTCTTCTATTTGGCTCTGTAATTATGATTGGACATATGATCAGGGTCTCGATCGATATTCTCCTTCAGTCGATCTATGTAGATATAATCCCTAACCATAGAAGAAATGGATTCTACTCACTTCTGCCAACCTTGTCACTCTTTGTAACTTCTCCCCTCATGTTTCTTGCAGGGATTGTTATCGACAGTTTTGGGCATGTCTCAGTCATCCTTGGTCTCCTTCTTCTCTCCTTGGGAAGTGGATTGGTGTATTGGAAAGCTTCAGCCTATATCCAAGATCAAACATCCAATGAAGTAAATTCATGAATTGAAGGGTCTCTGATCAATCCATTCAGGGAAGACTACAGAATTTGAACTTGCCGGTTGGAGCTCCCTGTACGTTTCCTTGCGAAAAATGGCTCTGTAAGCATCAACCTGTGCCTCGGATACCATTGCAATCTTGTTCTGAAGTATCCACACAACTCCTTCCGTAAAGGGTGGTGTTGTCAGGGATCCTTCATAGAAGAAAAACCCCTGATCTAGGTCGATGAGTTGTGATACATCTATTTCAAGACTTGTCTTCTTTTTGTGGTAAATGTCGGGGGGATCCTTCCATAGTTCGCCTAATATAGGATTATAGACCTCATTGTCGAAGAGTATGCCAAGAACAAGTAGCTTTCCTTCATTTGATTTATGGACAAGATGCATCTCCAGCGGGAATCGTTTTCCTTCTATGGTATGTTCACTTTGTGAGTGAAAATGAAATTGCTCCAGTTTGAACATTTCTCCATTCCATTCAATGGATGATTTTGTTTCGCAATGAAATGTTACTGACCAACCGTTGTTTTCCATCGAATGAACAACCATTGGTTCATAATGAATCATCGGTCTTGGAAGATGCTCCAGTCTAACAACGTTCTCGTTGATATTGATTGGCGACTGCAATGGTGTTTCTTTTGGCAAAAAATGCTATAATATTTATTGCGGTATGAATCCGCCCTCAAAAATGCAGATAGTGCCGATTATACGCAATTCAATATGGGAATAGGATTGAAATTCTCAGCTTATGCTAAGAAAAACAATTATGGGTACGTTTTGGTGCTTTTTTTCCTCACCTTTCCAATCATTTTTAATAGGCTTGAGGCAACATTGGTAAAAATGAAGGATTTATCCACTTCAAAAAAGATCTCTCAAAGCATTATCTTGATGGGCATTGGCAACATTATGCAAATGGCAGGAATATTTCAAATAATTACAAATATCGATTTTGAAAGATCTATTGACCCAAGCGTTTTCCGTTTTGGGGTATTGCTCGTGCTTTTTGGGATAGATTTCTTTTTGAGTGCCCGATTTATGTGGACAACTTGCAGCATACAAAATTGGAAAGGCTATCCTACTACCTTGATGTTTGGATTCACTTTCTTCTCACTGCTCCATCGAATTATGATTTCACTCATTTTTTCAGATCTGTACTTCATCGACTTCATTATGGTGACGGTCTTTGTCGGAATTTCTAGTCTGTGTTTTGGGTTGTTTCTTCTTAGCCTCAATAATTTGACAATTCCTTATGTCAATACTGTCTTACTATCGATATTGGGGATTTTTAACCTAAGTGGGGGTGCACTCATGTTTGCTGTTCTTCCGGAAATCAGTTCTATTTCAATTCTGCTGAATTTCATATTGGTTTTCAAGATTTTATTATTACCTTTAATTTCAGCGTTCGCTTTCATTGGTTTTGGATTTTATTCTTTAAGAAAAATCAAGAAACTTGAAAATTATGAACTGAATGATTGGCCTCAGGGACAAGAATATTAGGTGCAATATTGTTTTCTATTAATTTAGTTCCTTTTCCATGACTATTTCACAATCGGAATTACAGCTTTCCCCTGCTGTTTCTATGACCTTAAATCCTTTCCTCTCATAAAATGACAATCCGAGTTTATTCTTTTGATGAACCTCTAATCGGTATTTCTGAATCCCTTGCTCTTTCATGAAGCTTTCAACCGTTTTCAAGAGTTTGGATCCAATACCCTTGCCAATGAAGCTTGGATCCAAGTAAATCCTCCATAAATGCATCTCTTCACCAAGAAGGCCAATTTGTGCAAAACCTATGATTTTCCCTGTTTCTTCTGCCACCCAAAAAGCATTTCTGACAGAATTTCCCGGTATCAGTGTTTTCGAATTATAATGCTTGCCAATATATTCCTCAATTCTTTCTTTGGAAAAAATATGTGCATAGGTATGATGCCATGCTTTTCTAGCCACTGAAATAACACTGTCCGCATCCTTTTCCTCAACAAAACGAATGATGACCATTATACTGTTTTGTTTCTTGTTGTGTAAAAAGATTTTTCTACCATGGATACGTAGAAATGTGCCGTTTGGTTGTTGTACAAGAAAAAAAAAACGTTTTAATAATTTTTAACGCGTTTGTCCATTCGAAAATAGTATTATTCTTAACGATATTCCATAAGTAAACCGTTTATATGTCTGATTTCAATGAAGGTATTTTCTAATTTCGGCAAATATTGGAATATTGCTTAATTTCAAGTCATTTAGTATTAAATTATCCATGATTTTTACTATGTTGAATACGAAATTTGAATCAACTTTATGTTATATTCTCCATTTTTTGCAATTGTACGAAACTTGAACAAATTATTACTATCCTAATGTTATTAAAATTCTGTAAACGACAGAATCAACCCAGTTATAAGGGAAATTTACGAAATTTGCATAATCCTAGAGAGTGATCTTTATGGCGGTAGAGGTACAAAGAAAACCAAAAAAGGAAAGACGAAGAAAAGCAGTCCCCCTTCACTTTTTGCCAGTTGAAGAACGAATCGGCAATTTCAATGAAGTCAATCTTGGTTACTTAACCGAAGAGGAAGTTCTATCAGAGGCTGAACGATGCCTTTCCTGCCGAAAACCAAAATGTGTTGAAGCATGTCCTGCCCACTTCAATGCACGAGACATGATTGCTGCGATGAAAGAAGGAAATCTTGAAGAGGCAGCCGAGTTTGTCAACAATTTCTATTGTTTCCCATCTTCTTTCAACAGGATTTGTCCTGCCTTCTGCCAAGATGCATGTGTTGTCGGTAAAAAGGGAGACCCCATCCAGATCCTGAACCTCAAGAGATATCTTGCCGATCATTATGTCAAAAGGCTTGATCCTGTCCCTCCTACAGGAAAGAAAATCGCAGTGATTGGTGCAGGGCCTGCTGGCTTGACTGTCGCCCATGACCTCGCCCTAAAAGGTCATTCAATTACTGTCTTCGAGAAATTCAATGTAGTTGGGGGAATGCTTGCTGTTGGCATCCCAGAATATCGTCTCAAGAACGAACTTCTTACAAAAGAAGTCATGAGGCTTGAAGAAATTGGTGTTGAATTCAAATTCGGGGTCAAATTCGGTGAGGACATTACTGCCGATGAGCTTTTCCAGCAGGGTTATCATGCCATATTCATCGGACATGGTGCACATAAGCCTAAATTCATGAAAATCCCTGGAGAAGACCTCGAAGGTGTTATGCATGCTATCGATTTTCTCAGAGAAGTTGCATTGGGACAACGAAAAACCGCAGGCAAGAAGGTTGTCGTTGTCGGTGGAGGGGATGTCGCAATCGATGCAGTCCGGGTCTCTTGGAGGCTTGGCGCCGATGCGAGAATTGTCTACCGCCGTACGAGGGAAGAAATGCCGGCAACAAAAGAAGAAGTTGAGGCGACCATTGAAGAAGGAATTGAAATTATATATCTCACCAATCCGACTCGGATCATCGGTGAAAACGGCAAGGTCGTTGGAATTGAAGTCGTCAAGATGGAACTCGGTGAACCCGATGAAAGTGGAAGGAGAAGACCCATACCAATTCCCGGATCCGAATACGTTATTGAATGCGATATGGTGATAGAGGCCATTTCGCAGGAGCCTGAATATGATTATCTGGAAGAGCAAGATTTTGAGCTTTCAAGGTGGCATACCCTTGAAGTGGATCCTGAAACCTACATGACCTCGGTGTATGGTGTCTTTGCAGCAGGTGACAATGTTACGGGACCCAAAACCGCCATCGAAGCAATTGCTGGCGCAAAGAAAGCCGCAGAAAATATCCATCGTTTCCTATCCGGTTCATCCATGGAACCTGAAGAACATCCTGAAGTTGCCGCAGTCTAATCTTCTCAATTACAATTTAATTTAGATTCCCCGTTTTGATTTCAACCTTTTCAGTCACTAGAAACCATTTTCTTAATTTCAACCTGCAAGGCTTGAGAAATGAATGCAAGTTTATAGCTCAAATCTTCAATTGATTTCGTAATTGGTTTTCCAAATCCATGCCCTGCTTTTCTCTCAATCCTCAAGAGAATGGGAGCATCTCCTTTTTGATGGTACTGTAGTGTTGCTGCAAATTTCAGGCTATGGGCTGGATCCACCCTGTTGTCTCCTTCTGCTGCAGTGATCAAAGTTGGGGGATACACTCCATCTTTGACATTATGTAAGGGGGAATACTTATAGAGGAACTTGAAATGATCTGCATTGTTGATGGCATCTCCATATTCCTCAATCCAAAACCTGCCTATGGTAAAAAGTGGATACCTGAGCATGTCCAGCACTCCGACTTGGGGAACAGCAGCTCCAAATAAATCCGGTCGTTGCACAAGGACTGCACCTACCAGCAATCCTCCATTACTTCTTCCATTGATGGCTAACTTCGGTGTTGCAGTGTATTTTTCCCTGATCAGGTATTCTGCTGCTGCTATGAAATCATCAAATACATTCTGCTTCCGTTCCAAAGTCCCAGCCATATGCCACTCCTTCCCATATTCTCCACCTCCTCGAATATTTGCCACTGCGTAAATTCCTCCGTCCTCTAGCCAAGGGAGATAGTGGGGGATAAAACTCGGGGTATTGGAAATATTGAACCCTCCATATCCATAAAGAATGGTTGGATTTGTTCCATCGCGTTTCAGCCCTTTTTTGTGTACTATGAACATAGGTATCTTAGTTCCATCCTTTGATGGATAGAACACTTGATTAACTTCGAATTGATCTGTATCAATATTTATTTTTGGCTCTTCAAACTTTGTGAGAGACCCTGTATTGTGATCATACCTGAAAATGGTGTAGGGATAGAAGAAACTATGATATTCCAAAAAGAGCTCATTGTCCCCAAAGCGTCCATTCATCGAAAAAACCGCTCCAAAACGGGGAATATCCACTTTTTTGGTAAATTGACCATTCAAATCAAAAAGATGGACTTCATGACTGGCATCCTTCAGATAAATGACAGCAATGGATTCACCTGTCAATGTTGCCGAGCTAATGGCTTGGGTTGATTCTGGAATTACTTCCTCAAAATTTTCAGGATTGGGGTTATCAATAGGCAATCTAATGATCTTTGAATTTGGTGCATCCTTGCTCGTTAGAAGATATATATGGGTCTCACTTACTCCTATTGGATAATATCTGAACCCATCATATTCGGCAATGATCTTTACAAATTCCTGTTCCCCCTCCTTCCTATAATACAGTTTGTTTTTCGGATGTGTAGAGTCATTGACCACCAAAAAGAGGTGTTTCTTGGAAAACATTACTGGTCCAATAAACTCATTCGGGTTGTCGGGTGCAAATACCAATTCATCCTCCTCAGCTGAGGTGCCGATCTTATGGAAAAAGATTTTTGCATGCTTGTTTCGTTCGGTTTCAGGAACTTCTTCTTGATTCGGAAATCTCTGATAATAAAAACCAGATGAATCCTGTTTCCACACAACATTGGTAAACCTGACCCAATCAATTGTCTCAAGATCTTTGTCTGTCTGTAGATCCTTGATCTGGATCATCTGCCAGTCAGAACCATGAATGGTCAGAGTCACCACAAAATACCTTCCGTCAGGACTGATTGAATAGCTGGTTGCTGCTGTGGTTCCATCTTCACTTAGCTTATTGATGTCTATTACTAATCTATCCTCTCCCTCTTCCCTCACGAAAATCCTCGGTTGTGGCTGAATTCCCTCTGATTTACTATAAACGTATCTCTTTCCTTCTTTTTTCAACCCAATATATCTTATGAAAGATTTGTAAACATCGGTTATCCTTTTTTTGTAATACTCGATCCGTTCTCTATCGATTGTCTCATCTGTCAATCGGTTGTTCTCATCAATAAATCGATCGGTTCTTGGATCATTTGGATCTTCCAGATAACGATAGGGATCCGGAACCATGGTTCCGTGATAGTTGTCGACCACGTCTGTTCGTTCCGTTTCAGGATATTTCATTACTTGACCCTGATAGAGGGTAGTAAAAACGATTTTGGTTGGGCTTAATTCTCTGTTTTTTCTGAGTTGCCTATTTTCAATCAATTTTCAATCAATGCATTTCTTTCTTTGTTTTCTTAGAATAATCAAAACAAATACCGTTATTTCCAAAGGAAATCCGTCTAGGGTTATAGTTCTTGTTATTCCGGATTGAGATGTCTGATGGGTATCTCTGGATGTTTCTCCTGATTTTCCAACAACAGTGAAAACCACGCTATTATTAATTTCATTTCCAAAAGTATCCTTAAATTGGATTGTCACTGTATGATTTCCTGAGGGATTGGCAGTAAAGCCAAAGAAAATCGGTTGGTTTGAGTGCCAATTGGCGGTTGTTGTTTCTTGCCCATTCCAATAAATCCAATACGCCCCTGGATGCGCATCTAATGCAGTCCAAGAAAGTTGATAATACTGACCTTCATCCAAAAAAATGTGGCTATTTGGTTTATCCACAATTCTAGGTGCCAGCGTATCTACAATGACAATGTCTTGTTCATCTGAAGGGAACCCTTCTCCATTCTTATTGACTCCTGTTACAATAAAAGAATAATGGGTTCCTACATCATATTGTGATGTGTTATAGGTGAAGGAATTTGTTTCTCCTGTTACGTTTGCTATGTTAGCATAAGATATACTAAATTCTGACTTATAGTATATCCTATATTGCAATATTTCTGGTCCCAAATAATTTGGATCTGTATCCCATTCAAGGAATATCTGTGCTCCATCCTCATCTTGTGAAAGGGAAAACGATACCGGTGGTGGAAGGAGATAAGAAGGGTCGTATGGCCTCATTTGAGGATAAGGGTCTGTAATGTTGAGTGTATGGTCATCGTTCCAAATAGGGTATGGTTTGTCTCCGATTCCATCATTGTCATCATCTGATCCTGAATAATCAATCCAGTAATTATAGGCAAATGTATGTGGAACATGAAAGTAATTCATTTGCGCTAATGTACCCCGCCCAACGAAATCGTTGTACATTATTGTATTATTTTCACCATGAATGTTCGCTGCAATTTCCCTGTTCAAGGCAATTTCACTATGTCGAATATAGTTCTCATTACTTTGAAACAAGGAAATTCCTATATAATTCTTGATCAGCAAGGCTTGAGTAATGTTGTTTCCATTGGATCTTTCCAAATAGAGTCCTGTTAAGCCATGCTCAACAACCGATAGGTTGGCGATTTGATTATGGTCTGAAGAATATAGATAAAGTCCATATACCTTCATATTGCTGATATTGACATTATTTATCGTATTATAGTCTGAATCAATCATTCTTACCCCTGTTGTTGTACCAGATATCCTGATATTGGCAATACTGGAATACTGGGTATTTACCATTAGAATACCTGCGTTATCAATGTCCGTGATGTTTACATCTTCAATCTTAATGTTTGAACTGTACCACAACTGGATCCGTACTGCATCCCCTCCTCTAATATCGGATCCTTGGATATGTATATTTTCGCTATTGAGAAAAATAGCCTGTCCAAAGTTAATGTTGTCATAATTGAGATTGCTCTTATTCTGTAGAAATAGTAACGATGTGTTCCCTATTTTGTTTCCTGAAACCGTGGATTGAAATAGGTTGTCCATTTCCCCTCCAAGCGAAATCCCATCATTGAAAACATTCTCAACAATCGTGTTTGAAGGTGAATTGGAAAAATGTAGGCCATCTAGGTAATTTTTCTCAAACACATTATTTGGCGACGATTCCAGCAAAATAGGTTCGTCTGTCCCATTAAACCTGTTTGAAATAAAGGTGGTTGAATTTGACCCATATAACACCGCAGCACGTGAGGAATCGACAACTGTAGTGTTTTCCACTCGGATAGATTCACTGTAGAAAATATCAATGGCATCTCTCCCTCCTTTGACAACCAAATCTTTCAATGTGATATTAAAAGAATTAATGATAATGGCCTGACCTATGGACTGATTAATAACTTTATTTTTTACATTTTCAAGATAGATAATTGGTAGACCTCTGATAGTGTTATTTTCAAATGTGTCTTGAACTACATTTTCAGGAGTCGGATTTTCATAAATTATCCCTCTATCAAATTCGCTGGATATAATGGAGTTTCTCGGTGAATCTATTGGAATTACTTCATAAAAATGAACCGTTCTCACCACGGTGCCTTCCGTGTCAATAAAATATAATCCTGAAGTCGCATTTGTGGCTTCAATTGTATTATTTGCAGCATTCATTAGAGAGATCCCCTCTATCGTTTCATTGATGACATTTCTTACAATTGTCAAGTTTTTTGAATCAAAAATGTCAATACCAATCAGACCATAATCATCATG
>CAZYCQ010000048.1:0-25645 GCA_964645535.1 uncultured archaeon
AGAAAGGTGCACGTACCACCTGTGAATTGCCAGAAGGGATCGGTTATTTCGTTAAACCGGGAGTGGTTTTTAATGCCGACGAAGGATTAAGAGCAGTCAAGGAGGAGGTTTTTGGACCTCTGGCTCCAATACTTACCTTTGAGACTGATGAAGAAGCCATTGCTTTGGCCAATAAGACAGATTTTGGCCTGGGGGGTTCAGTATGGACAAAGGATCTTGAGAGAGGAAAACGTATAGCCATGGAGATTCAAGCAGGTTCCGTTTTTGTGAATTGTATCACAAAGTCAGATCCAAGAGTTCCTTTTGGAGGAATAAAGAAAAGTGGATATGGCAAAGAATTGTCATGGCATGGTCTCCGCGAATTCGCAAACGTCAAATCATTGAATATTTATGACCATTCATGATCGAGATTTGATGAAATTGACATAGAAAGTCAAGCCAATCAATGAGGAAACCAAAATGGAAAAAGAGGGAAGATATTCAGGTGGTAGGTTTTTATTGCTGAAAAGATAAAGGAGAAAAACTCCGAATATGGCAAGAGAAAGTACAATAGAAACAGGTGGCAACAAGTCTTTCTGATGTGGGATGTCTTCTTTCTGAGGAAGGAGGATTTTGGCGATGGCCAGTGCCATCAAAACCTTAAGCAGGTCTCCAGGAAGGAAAGGAAAGAAACCCAATAACATTGCATTGAACAGATCAATGCCAAGGGCAAGCATCAGACCAGCAATGCCAAATACATAGACAATTAACGTTGCAAAGAGCAAAGCCAGCATGAAGGAAGGAACATCACGGTTGTGAGTTGTATCGGCAATCATTCCAACGAGGTAGGAAGCAACGACAAATCCCAAAAGATATCCTCCTGTGGCACCAAGAAGGACGTCTACACCCGTTTTTCCACCTGCGAACTGAAGAAAGCCCATAATGCCGAGAAGCAAGTAGAGCAATTGAGACATCATTCCAAATTTTCGTCCAAGAACAACACCCGAAACCAGAACAAAAAAAGTTTGAAGAGTTATTGGGACAGGTGTAAAGGGAAGAGGGAACATCAACTTAGCGCCAATTGCAGTCATGATCGCAAAAGAGAATGCACCAATCATCCCAAAAATTGAATTGGTTCGGGTTAGTGAGTAAGCTCTGTTTTGGAAAGAGGTGAGCATGTGTGAAAGAAAAAAAGGCAGAATTAAAATTATTTGTCCTATTTCAGTCCATGAATTTCCTGAGCCAAGTCCAGATGTCTTCAATTTCCTCTTCAACTGCACGGATGACCTCAGGAGTTTCATTGAAACGTCCCTGTACCTCAAGGAACTCCCTGACAGGAGTGCGTTTGGAGGGATCGATGTACTTTTGACTCCTTCTGCTAAGGGTAACCTTTCCGTTCACAGCTTCATACATAGGCCAGAAACCTGTTGAATTTGCCAATTGACCGACCTTGACCGTGTTCCGTGTGTCTATTGTCCATCCGGGAGGACATGGAGAAAATATCTGAATGAAACGGAACTGCCCACTGAACTCTGTGGCAGCCCTTGTAATCTTATCGAAGAGGTCTTCCGGAAAGGCAGCATTGGCGGTGGCCACATAGGGAACCTCTTGGGCAATCATCAGCCGTGCAACATCCTTCCTACGATTTGGTTTGCCATATGGCGTGGTAGAGGTCTTGGCACCCGCTGGAGTGGCACCACTTTTCTGGTTTCCAGTATTTTGATAGCCTTGATTGTCGTACATGATGTACAGAATGTTCTCATTTCTTTCAGCAGCCCCAGAGAGGGAGGCAAAACCGATATCGGCAGTGCCACCATCTCCCGCCCAGACCACCACTTGGGTGTCTGATCCATCAAGCTTCAATTTCCGGGCAATGCCCGAAGCTACTGAAGGAGCAGATGCAAAAGCAGTGTTGAAGATTGGAACATGCATGCCGTAACCTTGGCCAGCACCCTGAATGACAGACGTGCAACAGGCAGGCACAACGACAATTGCATTGTTCTTCAGGGCAGAAAGAGAGTGTTTGAATGCCAAGTTCAATTGACACCCAGGACAGGCAAGATTACCCTTCTCAATTGCCTTAGCATCCATTTCAAGTTGTACAAGTTCCTTTGGTTTTACCATTCTTCTTCCTCCATTAAAACTTCTTCAGCGACCTCAGCAATCTCGTGGAAGGCCACATCTTTTCCCCCATACCCCATCGGTCTTGAATAGACAGGAACGGAAACACGATTCATGTAGAGGGAATTTCTGATTTCAGAAACCAGAGGGGGTTGGCTTCCAAAGCTGAAGCCCCTGTCAATTACCATGAGCTTCCCGAAATTCCTTGCCAAATGGGCAACTTTTTCTGAAGGGAAAGGTCTGAAAGAACGGATACGAAGAACAGCGGCACTTTTTCCCTTGGATTTTAATAGATCCACTGCCTCTTCAGCTTCTTCTGCAATGGTTCCCATGGCAACAATTGCCAGATCGGCATTTTCCTCCCCGTAGACCTCTATTAGATCACCCCAATTCCGTCCAGTAAGATCAGCCCATTCCTGTGAAACTTTCGTAATGATGGTCTTTGCCCGTTCCATTGAATCCAAAAGATCCTGACGAAGAAGTTTGTAATCATCAGGAAGAGTCAGGGCACCAAAAGACACAGGATCTTTCGGATCAAGCTTGAATATTGGATTTAGTGGAGGCAAAAAGTCATCAACTGTTCTTTGGTCGAGTGGTTTGACTTGTCCAGCCACATGACTGAGTACAAACCCATCGATATTTACGGCGGCAGGCATATAGACATCATGGTTTTCTGCAACTTTGAACGCCTGAATCGTCAAATCATATGCCTCTTGATTGTTTTTGGCGAACAACTGTATCCAGCCAGCATCACGCATCGAATAGGCATCCTGGTGATCGACCCAGATGCTCCAACCAGGAGCCAAGGCTCTATTCACAAGTCCGATCACGATTGGCAACCGCCCATAACCAGCCCAATAGATCATTTCCATCATGTAGAGCAATCCCTGAGAAGAAGTGGCTGTAAAAACTCGTGCTCCAGCTGTTGCACCG
The DNA here is from genome assembly GCA_964645535.1 of uncultured archaeon. Classification (GTDB taxonomy): domain Archaea; phylum Asgardarchaeota; class Heimdallarchaeia; order Heimdallarchaeales; family Kariarchaeaceae; genus WAKA01. The sequence goes on from CAZYCQ010000048.1 coordinate 3,034, forward strand.
CCGATCACACCGGCCATTGCGGAATGTTCACTTTCCACCGGAATAAACTCTGCCCTAAGTCTTCCGGTTTCCACAGCCTTGCTGAGTGTTTCAATGATTGGAGTTGAGGGAGTAATCGGGTATGCTGCGATTACTTCAGGTCGGGAAAGGATTGCTGCTTCAGCAATTGCCTGATTTCCAGTCCAAATTTCCACCTTGCTCAGATCATGCATCACGATCACCTCCAGGCAGGGTTTCCACTTCTGAAATTGCATGGACAGGGCAGACCGCTTCACAGATCATGCACCCTTTGCAATAGTATTGGTCAATCATTGGGAAACCATCGGCATCTAAACTAATAACATCATCTGGACAATGGATAACGCATTTCATGCATTTCGTACATTTTTCAATATCCAAATCCGGTCTTTGTGTTCTCCATTCGCTTGTTCGTCCTGCAACTCCAGCCATGGGTCGGACAACCGGATGAATTCTGCGTTCATTCATTCGCGACAACCTCCATTTTTTTCTTTTTGAGTTCCTCCAAAGGAACGACAATTGTTTGTTCATAGCATTCTTTCACAGCGGCATGATTTGCATCCAAATATTTGGAGTCAGGGAATACCTTGTCAATTGCCTTATGCAGTGATTCTAGAGTAATTATCTGAGTTGTTTTTATGAATGCCCCCAATGCGGGAATCCCTATGAGCGTGGATCCACTTTTCACAAGACCATGCTTTTTAGCGATTTCTTGGACATTGACATAGCCGATCTTTGCCGGAGAATATTTCAAATATTCAGGAGGGATATCGGCAACATTGACCGTAATGGATCCCTGCCCGGCAAAGAAATCCTCGGTGTAGAATCGTGGGACGAGAGTGTAATCCAAAGATAGAATTTCTTTTGGATTGAGAATCTGGGCATGCCTTTTGACAGGGCGATCAAATATCCTGACAGACGACATTACTGGAGCACCCCGTCTTTCTGCACCGTATTTTGGGATGGCACTGGCATATTTGCCATCATAGGTGGCAGCATAGGCGAGAACCTTTCCAAGAGTTACACCACCCTGTCCACCCCTAGATAGAATTCCTACTTCATATTCTGGCATGGAATCACTCCTAAAAATGATTATGGGAATGTTTGAAAAGGGATATAAAAAAGATAGTTTGTACGAAGGGAACTATGCTTTCTTTTTGATAGGAACTAATGAAAAAGCAAGTAAAATTGTTTATTTGAGGGATCTGAGGTATCAGTCTTTGAATTCATAACCCAGAAATGCTACTCCGATGATAAGGAAGAGAAAGTTCATGAAAACATTCAACGAGAAACTGAAAAGCAAGGAAGCGATCGTGTCTGTGACAAACCAGATCCATAGACCATAAAAGGCAAATTTTCTTCTTTCTGCCAACGTTTCCTTGGTTAATGACCAGACTAGAAAACCAGTCAAATACATCAGCGCACCCATTGTTGCCGAATAAAAAAGGCCGACAGATCGTCCCGCATCCGAAAGATCCGTAGGTAAATAGGCAGGGGACAGGGTCATCAGAAATTCAATGGAAAAATCTCTGAAAAGGAGTGCACCGAAATAAAAGATGTCACCAACTCCAATGAGTATCATAGAGAGGATGAACAGGTATTTTGAATCGTTTCGCAAAGGCATAGTAAATTAAATTTAACATCATGGAATATAAATTTAACATCATGCGGCTCTACCAAAGGTCTAAAACACTAGGAGAAGGGAGAATTTTTACGAATATTGGAATTTTGTTAAATATTTTTTACATCATGTAATATAAGTTTAACAGAATATGTAATCTTTTTCTTTGACAGTGACTGAGAGAAGGCATGAAAGAAAATACCGATTTCTTTTGGGCAATCTTGTTCGTGATTGCCTTGGTGGCTGACAGTATTATTATCTCTTGGGCAGTTTTCACAAAGAACTCTTGGCTGGTTTATTTCATGGTGATCATTGCCCTTGGGGGATTAGGGTTTCTATATAGAGGTTGGAACAAAGACGAACGTACTGACAAGGCAATTGACAATTCAGCTAGGATGGCAATAATAATTTTTGTCATTACAGCATCAGTGATTGGATCGGTAACACTTTTTTTGAGTGACATCGGAATTGCAGATTTATGGCAGATCGGAACAACTTTGATCATTAGTGTTTTGTTCATAGCCTACACGCTTCTTGTTCTTGCGGTATGGAATGAACAGGATCTAAGGTGATGGGATGCCAAGCATCAGAAGAAAAAAATCGGCCAAGGATTACAACGTGAAATGGAAGTGCCTTTTGAAGCAATACAGGCTTCAACGAGAGATGACGCAAATTGAGTTGGCAAGCGAATTGGGGGTGACCAGGCAAACCGTTGCAGCTATTGAAAAAGCAAAATATAATCCTTCACTTCTGTTGGCCTATAAGATCTCAAGAGTATTTGGAGTCAAGATCGAAGATATTTTCCAGTTTGAAGAAACTGAATAAACATAGAGTTAATATATCAAAAATAAGATTGATTTCATGGACAAGCCACTAAAGTTGGGACATCATTTGGAAATCTGTTTCTCTGTGGAAAATATGGAAAAAACAATTGAGTTCTATAAAAAACTGGGAATGAAGATTTACAGTGGAGGACCTGATAAAGGTTGGTGCACCATGACCGATGGCACGGCCTATTTTGCCTTATTTCCACAAGGATTTATTGAAAAGGAGTTTGGAGTTAAAATTCTCTTCAACTTTAGAGGAGGAAATATAACAAAGCTGATTGCCTACTTGAAAAACAGGGGGATAAAGTTTCAGAAAGAAAATCCGAGAGAAGATGGAACCGGTGACGCGATTTTCACGGATCCTGAAGGAAACAAATTTTATCTTGACACTGTTGACTTTGAGGAACGGATAGATTTAGACGAGTAGTGAAACAATCAAGAGAAAATTGCGTTTAAGAGGAAGCAGGCTTGAATTGCTTGCATCCACCCATTCGTCCAAGCTATGGGCATTGCCAGCAAGTCCTGAACCAGAAACTGCAATGCCTTGGATACCGAGGTTTTGTGGAATATTGGCATCAGTACTACTTGCTTTCAGTTCTACGGGCACACCAAAGAACTTGGTAACCTCTATTGCATTGGTGAGAAGTTTGCCCTCAGGACATCTTCCAGCAGGTCTGTCCCCAATCTTTTCAATGGAAGCAGCAATGAACCCTTCAGACGAGGTGCTTTCAACTTTTTTTGCTTTTTCCACAAGGTTTCTGATCTGTTGTTCTAACTTCAGGAGGGCATCGGGGTCTTCTGAACGAACATCTACAAGACAGGTTGCTTTTTCTGGAATTGCGTTGACTGAAATCCCTCCTTCAACAAGCCCGACGTTGTAGGTGGTCTTGACTGATTTTGGAAGTTTCAGTGATTTCAGTGAAACAATGAAATTGCTTAATGCATAAACAGGATTAGCGCGACCGAAATGCTGAAAACTGTGCCCACCCGGTCCAGTAAAGATTATTCTATATCGTTTGCTCCCGATGGACTGGGAAACAATTGTGCCTGCCCCTGCTGAATCAATGGTGATAAAATATTTGATTTTGGCAAAGCGATTCTGGTGTTCTGAACCAAAGAATATGTGTTTCGTTCCTCGCAGATCACCTATCCCCTCTTCTCCCACATTGGCTATAAAATAAATTGGCAACTTGCCTTGGAACTTTCTAAGAAGTTCTGCAATAATGAGAAGGTTAGCAAGTCCTCTTGAATCATCTCCAACACCAGGGCCAAAAATTCTATTCCCATCTCTTCTAATTTTAAGAGGAGTACCTTCAGGGAAAACGGTGTCAAGATGGGCACAAATTACAATGCAATCTTGCGCGTCATTCTTGGATCCAAGTGAGGTAGAAGCTATGACATTTCCCACTTCGTCAATCATTGTCGGATAGCCCATATCCCTGAATTTTTCTGCGATGAATTTCCCCCTTTCCCCCTCTCCAAAAGGAGGAGCTGCAATGCTGGCAATTTCCATTGTGAGAGAATTGAGTTTCTCTAATGAGGAATCAATAAGACCCATTTGGTTGGAAACAAGTCCAGCAATCTTTGAAATTTCCATAGACTTAATCATGACCAATGGTTTAAGACAATAATGAACTAGGAAAGTTAGGATCAGTCAGGAATTAACGGGGAAACTTCTTCCAAAATGCGGACAATATTGCGTACGTCATCGATTCCCCGATGGGGGGTTCCTATGAAGTTCAAACCTAAATATTTGAGCATTCCATTTATTGATTTTGGTTTGGAAATGGGAAGGAATTTGGGAAGCCAGCGTTTGAGATCAAGATGCTCATCATCAAAGGGATAAGGAACCTTATGTAATCTGCAATCCTGTACTAGTTGGTTTCTGTCATAGCGACCCCAAGAAGCGAAGAGTGGGTCAAATGGTTCGATTATGGCTTTTTTGAATGCATTGAGGACTTCGGGAAAAGAAGAAGCCTGATTAACCATTTCCTGCGTAATGGAGGTCAGGTTGGTACAAAACTCAGTCAATTGGGGATGTAGTGTTGGTTTGACAAACTGGTCAAAACGGGCTATTTCCTTTAGATCCCTATCAATCATAATGCAGGCGAATTCGATTATTTCAGTTTCATTTCTGGGGATTTCGCCTTTATCAGAACAAGTTGCTTCAAAATCGATTACTGCAACATATTTTTTCTTCGTTGGGAAGTCCATTGTTTTGAATGGATTAGTTACGTAATAAACTTTTTTTATTATAAGAGGAAATCAAATCTTTTTAATTTGGAAGGTATAATTTCTGCATGAATAAAGATGCAAGGCTGCACCTGAATGACAGCAATCAAATTCCCATAATGGGGATTGGAACTTGGGATATGCGAGGGGAGGAATGTGTTAATGCTCTGCTATCTGCCTTCAGGATAGGATATAGGCATATCGATACAGCATCATACTATGGAAATGAACGGGAAGTGGGAGAGGCAATTCGAAAATCAGGAAGAGACAGAGATGAGTTTTTCGTGACAACAAAAATTTGGCCCAATCAATTGGCAGGAAGATTGCCAAGAAAGCATTCAAGAAAAGCCTTGAACGTCTGGACACTGATTACATTGATCTTTATCTAATTCATTGGCCATCAGATTGGAAGAGGACGGAGGAGACTTGGTTAGAACTCATTGATTTGAATTCAGAAGATACGCTGCGAGCAATTGGTGTATCAAATTTTTCGATCAACCAGCTGGAAGACTTGAAAGATCTTGGGGATACTATCCCTGCAAATAATCAGGTTCGTTTTCATCCATTTTCATTCAATCAGGCTCTTCTGGACTATTGCAAATCAGAAGGAATTGCATTGACATAGCCCCTTAGGGGAAGGAAGACTTGTTTCAGATCCAAGGATCAAAGAGATTGCAACCAGATATGGAAAAAGTTCCGCGCAGGTGTTGCTCAGGTGGGGACTGCAAAAGGGGGTCATCCAGATACCCAAATCATCAGACCCACACAGACAGAAGGAAAATATTGAAATTTTTGATTTTGAGCTTAGTAAGGATGATGTGAATTATTTGGATCACCTAAATGAATAGGCCGCCGTCATTCCAACCAAAAGGAGGTCTTCAATCCAAAGGAGCCAATTTGCAAGTGAAGTGCCGAAGCAATTCAGGCTCTTCAATGATTTTCATTCCTTTAATTTCTTCACCCATATTTTTTAGTCTTTTGCAGACATCAACAACATAATCGAAATGGGCCTTGGTATATACCCTTCTAGGGATAGCCAACCGAACCAATTCCATGGGAGCAGGAACAAATTGTCCAGCCTCTTCCCTTCCAAACATTAGCGACCCGATTTCGACACCACGGATGCCGCCTTCAAGGTAAAGTGCACATGCAAGGGCTTGTGCGGGAAATTGTTCTGGAGGAATATGGGGGAGAAGAGCCTTGGCATCGATAAAAGCCGCATGGCCTCCAGGAGGAAGAACAACAGGAATGCCCTCTTCATGAAGCCTTTCAATCAGATAGGCAACTTGCTGTACTCGATGGGCAACGGTTTGACCTTCAACAGCTTCTTGAAGTCCAGTGGCAATAGCCTCTAGATCACGACCGGCAAGTCCTCCGTAGGTGGGGAAACCCTCGAAGAGTATGAGGCGTTCCTTTAAGCGATTGGCAAGGGTCTCATCTTTCAGGGCAATAAATCCACCAATATTGACATAGGCATCTTTTTTAGCGGACATCCAAACGATATCCGCATTGGTACAGATTTCACGAACAATTTCCCTCAAAGTTTTGTCCTTATAATTTTCATCTCTTTGCTGAATGAAATAAGCGTTCTCTACAACCCTTGCAATATCCAATGCGAAGAGTTTGCCATGATCTCTCGCAATTTTTGCCACTTCCTTTACATTTGTCATTGAAACAGGTTGACCTCCCCCTGCGTTATTGGTTAGGACTAAGGTGATGATGGCCACTTTTTCAGGAGTTTCTCCCAAAATTTTCTTGAGTTGGTCAACATCCATATCTCCTTTGAATGGAAGGTTTTTTGTTGGATCCTTCCCATCTTCATTCAGAATATCGACAGGTTTTGCCCCATTGTATAGGATATGCCCTACAGTTGTATCAAAGCTTTGGTTGGAAACCACCCAAGAACCGGGCTTATCCTTGAGCAGGTAACCGAAGAGGACATTTTCAGCGGCACGGCCTTGATGGGTCGGAATAACTTCGGGAAGCCCAGTAAATTCCTGAACAACTTCCTTGAACCGCGTAAAGCTTCTTGCATTCGCATAACTCTCATCGCCAACCATCATTGAGGCCCATTGAGTATGAGACATCGCTCCAGTTCCTGAATCTGTGAGAAAATCCAGATAGATCTCGTCTGCCTTTAGATTGAAAAGATTATATGAAGCCCTCTGAAGTGCCTTCTCCCTTTCATTTCGAGAAATTAGGGATATTGGCTCAACCATCTTGATTTTATATGGAGGGGGAGAATAATCGACCATGTCCTTCGATCGGAAGGACAGGATAAATAGCTTTTACCTTGCCCTTAGATAAGACCCCATTTTTTCGGTTTTTTTGATATAGATCACCAGTTATGTACAATAGACCGCAGTTTCGATGTGTCCATTTATTTTTACCATATCCCTACAAAAGAGTACAAATCCATATCAATTCCAAATCCAAAAAATGAATGGATTAACCTTAAGATTGGTAGAGTTCATCAGATTGATGAAACCAAAAATAATCGTTTTGTTGGCCACCACAGGAGTGGTTCCCTATATTCTTGCAGGAGCACGGGATCCCTTATTGATTGCCTTTTTTCTGTTGGTCGGTTTTCTTAGTGCTGGAGGGGCAATGGCACTGAATAGCGTGATAGACAAAGATATTGATAGATTGATGGATAGGACAAAAACAAGGGCAAGTGTCACCAATTTGTTCTCGTCCAACCAGATTTTAGTTACGGCAATTGCCTCAATGGCTTTGGCCACAATTGCAGCATTTTTTGTATTCAATCCTCTGGCAGCATTTTGGGTTGCGTTTGGAGAATTGTTCTACATATTTGGTTATTCGCTCTATTTGAAAAGAAAAAATGTTTGGAACACAATTATCGGAGGACTGGCAAGTCCGGCTCCGGTATTGGTTGGGTTTTCCGCGGCTTTGGGAGAAGTGCCCTTATTTGGATGGATTGTCGCGGGTTTGGTCTTCATATGGACACCATCCCATACTTGGGCTCTATCAACCTATTACATGGATGATTATGCAAGAGCAGGAGTTCCCATGCTGCCCGTTGTGTATGGCATTGATTTCACATCACGAGCTACGTTTGCCTTCATGCTTCTAACTTCCGCATATAGTGCATGGCCGATATTTTTCAATGGAGTTTCAACATTACGACTTATATTATGGGTAATAACCAATCTTGTTTTTCTCTATAAGGGGTGGCAGTTCCTCAGATCAAAAGATAGGAAAATTGCCTATCGGTTGTTCAAGTTCCATAATTATTGGTTGGCCTCCCAATTTCTTTTGCTGTTTCTTTGATCACTCTTCTTCCTCTTTTTCAAAGAGAACCTTGCCCACTTTAGAAAGATTTTCCCCAACTTCAGCAATTCCCTCACTAATGGATTTGGTAGTCTCTTCAAGTCCTTTGATTGTTCCTTTAAGGGTTCCCGCCATGCCTTTCATGACAGGTTTGGAAAGCTTTTCAATAGGAGTCTTGCCTTCTTCAAATCCAGCCTTTGCACCCTCGATTGTCTCATCAATAACCTTAGCTGCGGCTTTGATTGGGGCGGTAGCGATTTTTGCAACTCCCATTGTAAGGTCAGTCAGAGCTTCTGCTGTAGCCTCACCCTTCTTTTTTCGATGATCATGGGGTTCGTTTTCATTTGAGTCACTCATCGAAAATAAATGTTCATGTGCTTATTAAAACCTTTTTTCAGGAGATTAGTCTGCATATATTGATCTGTTTATCTTGGATAAATAAGACGAACCTGAGTGAGGGAAAGCTTTCTCAATAAAGGGAGGTTAGCAATGCCCATTCCTTTATAGCCACGCATATGTCCAAGTCGGAGTTGTATGAGATTGGGGGCAAGAGAGGAGAGGTCGTCAATTGAAATGACACAATTACGCATTTCAAGGGTTTTCAGTGAATGTAGAGGTTTGCCCGCAAATTGCAATTTGGAGTTGACGAGTGTCAAACGCTGAAGTGAGATATCGGAATGATCGATCGTCAAGTCCACCTTATTGAGTTTAGCAATCTTCAACTTCTTCAGACCGCACAGACTAAAGGGATGTAAGGAATGGCGATATTTCTTTCCTCCTTGAATGGAAAGAACCAGTTTTTTGAGATTTTTGAATGCGGAAATCCATTCAAGACTTGAAGGCCAACTTCTTCGTCCATAGTTGATCATCAGTCTCCACACATCAGAACACCGAATATCCAAATCATTCATTTCAATTTCACAGCCTTGATCGACCTGTACAATGAATGTCTCAAGATTCTTGAGTTGCAAAAGCGACCGAGGGAAAAAGGGCAATTTCAGCTTCCCAATAAAGGAAACTACTGTCCCATTTTGAAGAATATTGGACGAATCATGATGAAATTTGACCTCAAGGTATGCCAAAACATCTCCCTTCCGTAACTTCAGTGGAAAACCAAGTCTACGATTGATTGGGTTAAAATCAAAGTCATCGGAACGGAGGGATCGAAGAGGGAGAATATTGAACCCAAAAAGCCGGAGTTCCATCAAAAATTCAAGAAGAGGGGCTTCATCCTCAATCCTCAACAAAGTTTCCAGGTCAACGAAGACATCAATTTCTCCAGAAAGGAGAAGAAGAGAGGATTCAGCCATATCGTAATTAATGGAAAAAGGAAAAAAAAAACCTTTATTTTGGAAAAAATGAGTTCTGAAATTCAAATTATTTATGATTTCAGCAAGAACATGTTGAATTTTGCAAACAAGAAGCTTGAAACCTAAAATTAAAAACTATATACAATCAATTATTTTCTGCGAATGATAGGAATGGCAAGTATGGCAAGCAAAGCAAAGATGGCAGGTACAAAACCGAAACCAGGGCTCCCAGATTCGTTTGCATTGCCTGTGTCACCAATCTTGAGGGTTCCCTCCATTCCAGCTTCCCTATGTCCAGGAACACTGCAATAGAATTGGAGGTCAAGATCTTTATCAGGAGTCTGAATAAGCTGAGAGCTTGTTTCTCCCATGTCTGTGTCAATGTCGATGCCGTCCCAACCATCAACAGCATCAACAACAAAGTCATGGCGTGATGAGGTGTCCGAATTAACCAAAGTAATCTTGACACATGTGTTCTTAGGTAGTGTGATGGTACTAACGTTGAAGCTGAGGTCTGAACGAGCCTCAACGGTAATTGACATAGTTGGAGATGTGCATTGGTCTGCCTCAGTCTCTGCATTAACAGTTGTTGCAAAATTTGTGGTAAAAACAACTGCAAGATAGAGGAAAACTAGACTAAATGCCAAAATCTTTGTTCTTTTCATGATTATCACCTGACTAACTAAAGGTCAGTATGAGATAAATTTCGGTTTTCCGAATAAAAACTTAACGACAAAGACCACATAAATTTTTAATATTGCTATGGTATTTGGGGTTTCACAGGATACAGAGATTTATTATACACCAATTGTTGATTGACATGTTTTGGATCAGGAACCATTCCTGATAGGATGTCGGATTATGTATCAAAAGAGATGAGTTCTTAAAATCCTTGCAATAAATAAAGTAATTGTTGGATACCCAAAGCCTTATTTGAAATGAAGGAGAAAATTTGTTAAGAGTAATTGGTTAACACCTCCTGTCCATATAAGAGTAAGAAACCAATTGAAGAGGAGCTTTTCATTTGAAGAAAAACAGAAAAAAACAGAAAAAACACAGATCCAAAGGATCTAACGAAGAAATAATCAGAACACGCCTTCCCCAAGAAGGAGAAATTCTAGGTCAAGTCATCCAACTTTTGGGCGGGCGACTTTTACTTACTCGATGCGTTGATGGGAAGATCAGACAGATCCATATTCCAGGAAAGCATCGGAGAAGGATGTGGACAAGATTGGGAGATGTAATCCTGACAATGCCCCAATATGGATTGCAACCAGATACAAAGGGCAGCCTTGTCTACAGATACAGGAAAAATGAACTGAACGTTCTAAGAACCAAAAATCTGATACCGGAAGAATTTTTGACAGTATATTGAATTCAGAACGGACAGATCCGTCAAATTAAGTCACATTGCAGAGATTGAATCAATTAAACTTTATTATTGTGGATCTGGAATGTGAGATGCAAAATGATTCTGAAATTTTGGGAAATTCATTGACAACACCTTGGATTACTCCAACAGTTGCCGATATGATCCACGAGCAACGGATCATTTGTCAAGAGACCAACATCATGGGGATGAGTAATGCTAAGCATGAGTTGACCATCAATTACCATATAGCTGTTTCCCTCCCACATGCTGATTTTTTTCCTGAAATTGGAAAATCCTTTGATCAAATTCTCAAGATCGAGGAAATCTTCAGGAATGGCAACATCAAGGAATAGTTCAGGACTTGCTCGAGAAAGACCTTCCTTGAATGCTTGCTTTATTGTGGAGGATTGAATCCCCAACAAAATAAATATTCGATCTTGTGCAGATGCAATCATTCTTTTTATTTGCCGATTAAGATCTCGACCCTTGTAGATATAAGCAACCTGATCCAAAGGAGGAAATTCCGGAGACCATAAATGATCAATCAAATCATTGATTTCTTCTACAATCATCTGTTTTTTCCTGTAATCTTGAAGGACAAATTCATCCAAGAATTGTTCAATCACCAATGAATTTGTCACCAGATATTCTTTTGGTCTACCAGCAGATGCTTGAATCAGACCCAGTTCAAGAAGTGAATTCAATGCAGAATAGACCTTGGGATTAGGAACCCCCAAATCCGAACATATCTCTTTTGCGGTTCTACCGTTTGAAGAAGCAAGCAGGTAGGAAAGGATTCGGGAGTGATTGATCGATGGAAATACGCCCAAAGCATCCAGTTTTTTGATCAATTCATTCAATTTTATTGAGTTAAGGATGAAATCATTGGTTCCTTGCAACATCCAATTCATTAATGATTAGTATTTGATAAACTATTTCTTCCGTCAAAAGGTAGAAAATGGATAAGTTTAGCGTTTCAATCCTGAAAACACGACAGATTCATATTCAATCAAGTTTCCGGCAGAAGTCTTATATTTTTCAACGCTTTTTACAGAATATGAAATATCATCAAATCCAGCGTCTTGAAGAAAAGAGAGGTATACCTCCTTAGATACCGCTCCACCGATGCACGCACAGAAATCCTTTTCAGAAAGCTGATCAGTTTTGCCCTTTGTTATCATATCAGCAACAACAATGCGTCCTCCTTTTCGGAGAAGGCGATATGCCTCTTTGAAAACAGCAAATTTGTCATCGACCAAATTGATGACACAATTACTCAGAACAACATCTGCGATTGAATCCTCCAACGGTACCTTCCGAATATCACCTTTTATGAAAGACACGTTTGTATAACCAGAAGCATTTTTTTGTGCCAATTCAATCATTTCATCGAGAAAGTCAACCCCGATAACCTTGCCATGGGAATCGACTTTTTTAGCAGCAAGTATAGCATCATGACCCGGTCCGGATCCGAGGTCAACAACAACCTGACCTTTTTCAATTTTGGCCAAATCAACAAAACCGGTGACACATCCAAAGGACGGAGGGAGCATGACATCCCTTGCAGAATCACCACAACAATTAGAGGAGGTTTTTGGAGATAAATTTGCCAACATTTTCAATGCTTTATCGCCATAGCTTTTTTTGACAGGTTCAGTCAAATCTTTCATGAATTTATGAGGGTAATTGAATAGAAAAGGAATGCCTTACAAAGTTACGTAGAAAAGTTATCTATACAACTGCGGATGCATCAACTACATTGAAACCGTCTGTTGTGCTCACTACCAAGTTGAAAATTTGAGTGTTGGAATAGGTGGGATGGGCAGCAATGGCCAATGCAACCACACCTGCAACATGAGGAGTGGCCATGGAAGTTCCAGACCAGCTTTCATAGTTGTTTCCAGGCGTGGTTGACAAGACATCAACACCAGGTGCGAATACGTCCTCTCCTCTGTTGGAGAAGTAGGCGATTGTGTTGCTGCTGTCGATTGCACCAACCTTGAGGACACCAGGATAAGCAGCAGGATAGCTGGGGGATGATGCACCATCATTACCAGTGGCGGCAACAACAACAACACCGTTGTTCAAGGCGTAATTGACTGCGTTTTCGAGTTCAGTAGTGCCAGAAGGACCACCAAGGGACATTGAAATGACATCGGCATCATCAGCAGTCCCGGGAACACCATCAGGACCATTGGTCGCAGTGATTATCCCGTTTGCGATTGCAGAGTAGGAACCAGAACCCCTATCAGAAAGAACCTTCAAAATGTAGAGGTTGACCTGTGGAGCAACTCCAAGAACACCTACACTGTTATCCTGTGCAGCAATTGTGCCGGCCACATGCGTACCATGCCCATGTCCGTCCTTGCAAGCAGAATAGCTTGCAGGAGTGCATTCCTGTCCGGAAATCGCCCGATTGCCCTTATAAAAGCTGTATCCCCAGACAAAGAGTCCTTGAAGGTCTTCGTGATTAAAATCAAGACCAGTGTCAAGGATGGCAACATTTACGCCAGATTCATCCACGGCCTGTTGGGCAGTGACTGCGTTCACACGTTCAATACCCCAAGGGATGGTTTGAGGCATGCTTCCACCGCCACTTCCAGGCTTTCCCTTGAAAATCGTAGCATAGTGTTCTTCAGCAAGAGCAATTCCGGAAAGGGAAAGCACACTCATGATGAAGACACCAATTGTCAAGATCGATAACATTTTTGATCTGTTCATTTCGCATCGTCTCAGGTCGGTCGAATTTCGACCAATCTAATGAAACTATTGTTAATTAATTTATAAATTTTTCTTGAAAAATTTCAACTGCTCGCGGAAATCCGGACAAATTCGAAACACAATTCCGAAACCGATACACAAAGAGATCAGATCCCCTCATCAAAACTTCGCACATAGTTTTTCCTAAACGCAAAATTCGACAACTACAAGAAAAGTGGATAAGGCACCATGCAAGCAAATTTCACGGAATAGGAAAATAAACACTGCCGACATTTCATATGGAACTGATGGAGGAAATGGGACAACAAGAATATGTTTGGTTTGGAGACATACTATCAGAATTTGGAATTCAATCAATGGATGTTTCCGGGAGTTTATACCATTTGTCAGATCATATCATGGGAAAGGTCTTCGGTGCGTTTTTCGGAACTTCCTTGAAAAGCTTTTTCTGGAATTCATGGTAATCCACCTCAGTAGAATGCCTCGGAGTTTTTAGGTATTTCTTCAGCGTCTTTTTCCTATCCTTCTCAATCCTTTTCTCGATATTATTTGGCCATTGGTAGTTGCCAACAATATAATTTGCCATAATTTGACCTTGAGTATCGGAAAGAGGCCAAATGCATCCCTGCGGCTGAACCAAACCGATAATTCCTAAAGTCGGGAATTTGGGGTGGAACATTTTGAGGTAAAGATCAACATAATTCTTCTCACTGAAATCCAATTCGGGATAATCAAAAAAGGGGAAATTGATTTTATAGCCTGTTCCAAAGATTACCGCATCATATTCTTCAGAAGAGCCGTCAGTAAAAACCACACTGTTTCCCTCAAATCGTTCAATATTGGGACGAGGATTGATATCCCCATGCCTAATCCGATCAAGCAACGAGGAATTGAGGATTGGGTGAGTTTCAAGTAACTTATGATCTGGTTTGGGAAGCCCATACTTTTCATTGGATCCTACCACCATTTTCCAGAGCAGATAGAACATTCGTCTTCTCATCCATTCAGGCAACCAGCGAATTTTTGCATTCAAAACATCAGGAGGCATTCCAAGAAGAAGTTTGGGAACTACGTAATATCCTCTTCTCCAACTTAAACCGGTGAATTTGGCAAAACGAGAGATATCAACAGCAATATCACAGGCAGAGTTTCCACCACCCACCACCAGAACGCGTTTGTCTTTGAATGGGATATTAGTTCTGTAATAATGGGAGTGCATTGTCTTGCCCGTGAACTCTCCAGGAAAATCAGGATATCTAGGATTCCAATGATGGCCATTCGCTACAATGAGATAGTCAAATGTTTCCTCTTCACCAGTATCTAGAGAAATAGTCCACGTTAAATCTCCATTCATTACTGCCTTCTTTACAGAGGTGTTGAATTTAATGAAAGGAGTGACTCCAAAATGATCCGCATAGTTTTGGAAATAAGCTTTCAACAATTCATGTCCAGGATAGTCAGGGTACCAATCAGGCATGGGATAATCATGGTATTGAGACAGTTTCTTGGAACTGATGATGTGTGAAGTTTCGTAAACACTTGAATGACTAGGATTGGGAGAATAGACCCAATTGCCACCTACTTCAGAGTTCTTGTCGTAAACAATGAAATCTGTCAGACCCACCTGAAGAAGGTGCTTCGCAGCGGTAATGCCAGAAGGACCTGCACCTATAACACAAACTCGAGGTTGCTCCATAGATGGCTGGACAGTACAGACCATAAAAAGTTTGTTTGGAACCGACCCCATATCATTTCAAACATTCGTAATGGTTCTATCAACCAAATACAGAAATTCCCGATGTTGGAAACCATGAGGAACAATCTGGCTCAGAAAGGCAAGAAACGTTTTATTTCAGAAATTGTGGGTAGACAATATGGAATCATGGAAGGCGATGGTACTTGGAACAGATGCAGTAATCCTTATGTTAGTTTTATTCGCAGCACCTCAAGAGAGATGGAGTGCAAATGCAGGAGCAGCAATTCTGGTGGTGACATGTATGACTGCAATTCTTGTGTTCGGAATACCCTCGATTAAGATGCAACTTACAGTAAAATCAGAGCATGCACTTGCCATAGTTCTAGCAATTCCGTATTTGGCAGTTTTTATCACTGGAGGAAGTGGGATCAAACAATTCCCGACATTTGCCATTTGGTATATTCTTCCTGCAATTCTGATGTGGATTTCTGGGAAGCTGGAGAACAGCACATTATCATCCCTATCTCTCATCGGAGGAGCTGCGATGCTATGGATTGGATTTGACCATAGGTACACGCGAGAGCTTTTTGAAGGATATTCTGACAGCTACCTTTTCAATTCTCTGTGGATGGCAGCTGTAGGATTGGTAGCATGTCAGGGGAGGATACTTACGAACCACTCCTTTGACAATGGTATTTTTCCAACCAAGCAAGGAGCAAAAATAGCCAATATCGTCACACCCATTGCATCCCTCATTATTGTTCCCTTTGGACTGCTAACCGGGTTTTTAGAGTGGAACCCTCAGATAGAGGTCACAGGAATCTTCATAGGTTTCATCGGGATATTCCTCACCATCTCTCTTCAGGAAGAACTCATTTTTCGAGGAATTACACTTCGGGAACTTGACCTGATGGCACACCAAACAACAAATCCCAATTTCTGGAAAAGAATGTCGTTGATCACCATTTCCATTCTGTTTGCCCTCACCCATTGGAACAATGAAACCAAACAATATGTCTTCCATTACTTTTTTGCTGCCTTTATTGCAGGCGTTGCTTATGGGATTGCTTACAGAAAGGGAGGAATGTTTGGAGCCATGCTTTCTCATACCCTTGTCGATTGGGTTTGGGCCTTATTGCTGAAACGGGTGGAATAGTCTCCAGATATGGAAAACGCATTTAATCAATGCACCAAAAATACCAAATTGTGAAAGTCTCACTTCGTATGATAGATCCGCAATTACGAATTCCAGGACTACTCATGAAATTTCTTTTTCCACCAACTATGAAAGGATTCAGAAGGTTTCAGAAATTAGGAAACAGAGCAAGGGGAAAAAAAATCAAGGGGTTCCATTGTGATGAAACGAAAATACCCAGCAGGGATAAAGGGAGATCCATTAGAATTAGGATCTATCGTTCACAGGATGCAGGAACTGATGATCCAGGGATCCTTTATCTTCATGGAGGAGGCTATGCAATTAATGTTCCAGAAAGCGATCACCAGACCATCAAACGATTTCTTGAAACTCGTAACTGCACCATTATCGCGCCAGATTACAGAAAATCATTGGATCAGCCATATCCAGCCGCCCTCCATGATTCCATTGATACGATACGTTGGATGATGCAAAACCATGAAAAACTCAGGTTCAGACCAGACCAACTGTTCATTGCAGGAAGCAGTGCGGGAGGAGGCTTGGCAATTGCAACCGCATTGGCAACAAGAAATCAGGTTCCCATAGCACATGCATTCCCTCTTTACCCAATGATAGATTACCGGATGCAAACTGAATCCATGAAGGACAATAATGCCCCAGTTTGGTCAGAATTGCATAACAGACTTGCATGGAAACTCTATCTGAGAAACACACCACAGATTGATGAACTGGCATCACCATCACTGGCAGAAGACCTTACAAATCTCCCACCCGCGACCACCTTTATTGGAGACCTCGATCCTTTTCGAGATGAAACCTCCGAATTTTTCAAACGTCTGAAATTATTGGGAATACAGACCGAGATAAAGATATTTGAACGGGCATTTCATGCTTTTGAAATTGTCAATCCAAGAGCTAAGGTCTCAAGGAAGGCAATAGGTTTCCTCAAGAAGGCCTTCAATAAAGCAGTAGACAATAGTTTCAGTGAATGAAGAAAATACATGATCAGTGGGAAAACAAGATTGCAAACCAAATTGTGACAAGCATCCGCGATTGTGGAGAAAAATAAAAATATGATTTGTGAAACAGCATATTCATGAAACACATGACAGTGGTTCCCATTGTCCTGCTGCTTTTCTATATTATCACCCCAGCAAGAGGATCCATTTTAACCATGCACGATGATGTGGGTGATGTGGAAATAAACGGATGGCAGACAAACTCCAGCAAGAATTGGGCACCATATGCAGATCTCGTCAATCTGGAAGTTAAGGAACACAATGCCACGCATTATCAAATAAAGATTGAGGTTGATGGAAACTTAGAGAAATTCAAACCATTGCTATATGATAATTTCACTGTTTTCAGGATCTACTTTTCCGCTAGCGTCCAATGGGATTGTTTCATTGATTCCTGCAAATCGATTTTCTCCTATTTTGACATTTATTTTGATGGGGTCAACAGAAGTGCAGTTGTAAGCGATAATGGAGAAACATTTTTGGTGGATTATTCGGTTTTGGGTGGAAATATCACTTCCTTTTTTCCCATTTCCAATGCATGGCAAGATGTTTTTGAGGAACGAATAAAAGGTGGTACCTATGAAAAAGTCATAGAGACCTATTTGAAATTTGAAAGTTTCTCGGTTAAATATGGCAATGTAGAAACAATCTTTGAGGATCATTTGCCAAACCTAGATTACTTTTTGACACGACAACAAACGCAGGAAGAGACCATACCCATCCCTGTCACCATGATAGGAATTTCTATGACAGGGCTGTCATATTTCCGATGGAGCAAAATGAGGAGATATTCTTGACGAGAAACCTGATTTTTTTCAATAGGATGTTACAATTGGTGTTTCTAGGAATATTGCTAAGCACATGGACAGCTATGGAAGTACAAGGCAAGACCATTCAATCATCAGACGCAATCCATGATGTGGTAAGTTCACCTCCTGTTGAAACAGTTCCAGAAAACATGGTGTCCATTGTAGATCTGACAAATTCCCAGATACTTGATGAAAATTCGACACATTATCGTCTTTCAATAGGCTTGGCCGGAAATCTTGAAAACATTGATACCGGGGGTTTCGTGAATGTCTCCTATTTCCATATAGACTTCTTTGCAAATGTTGAGTGGAATTGCTTGTTTGATGGTTGCGATCATTATTACAATACCATTAAAATTGAATATGATAGCGACAGCATGGAAGCTATTATCAATGAGGTCACCATCATACCCTATTTTCTGCAGAACAACACCATTGAGATCATATTTGAGGCTACTGACAGGTGGAGAGACGTGATTGATCAGAGAATAGAAGAAGGAAGCTATGCAATAGGTTTGAAGACAACACTGAAGTTCGCGGAAGGATTACAGGAGCCTTATGCGGGAGTGGAACTTTGGGATATCTCGGAATTTGATCTTGCCGATCCATCTCAGGAAAATAGTGCACAAATTGTGATCCCATTTTCATTCCCGGCAATGTTGGCGGCATTGGTTTTTGTAAAGTTTGTCAAACGCACTAAAAATTAGAACAAGGATACAAACATAAATTTTTCAACACAAAAATCTTTTATTTCGAATTGTATCCAATATCTCATGAATATTTTCGATTATCCAGGACTGATCCTTCTGGCAATTTTCATCATTATCGTTGCTGTTGCCATATATAAGGATGCCAAAAGTTCAAAACCCGTCTATGATGTCAGCAAAATCCATACCATCACTCAAGGTTCAAACCTTCTGAATGCAAATGTTGAGAATGACAACAGGGCATTGAAAACAATGTCTGAAAAAAACAGAGGGAAAAATCTTGAATGACATTCATCCATGTCGGGTTTTCCGGAGTATGACCATGACTATTGGAATGAAAACCACAACAGTTGGCAGAGAAACATTAGCCTTGGAGGAGGCACTGGTTTCTAAGGATGAGGAATTAAGTTGTTCTGCAACAAAGCGGATATTCCTTATTCTTGCATCAGCGAGAAGCTCATGTCCCATTGTGTAGTAGACTGTCCCTTGATCCCCTTGCTTCAAGGTGTGTGAAAGATCATATGTAAATCCATCATCCCAACCCAAACGCCATTCCTCCCACTCATATTCCCCATCCATCGTGACCCAAGTAGGCGAATACTTGAACGTCTGAAATCGTTCAAAATCGGTTCCCTTAGGAAAAGTTGAATCAATAAAGTCAGGGTCAATTGAGCCGGAAATCGAAAAGCTTTCATTGAAAAGCCAACCTACGTTCTGTTGTTCAGAAAGATCATAAACAGCATTGAACATTCCATTCCCTATACTGAACGTGAATCTTTCATTGCCGATCCAGTACCCACCGGAGACAATGGTCAAGTTCAATTGCACGGGGGGTATCGTCCGATGGGTGGTCAGATCCCAAGAAAGAACATGGGATTCCGACCAACCCGCGGTTGAAGTAATATTCACCTCAATCGAACCAGCTGGAGTTGATGATGGGACTTTCAGCCAATATCTTCTGTTAACCTCAGGGAAAGTAAAATGAAAAATTTCACCAGTTTCATATCGAACAGTGTAGTTTTCATTTCCATCATGGAATACCACAAAATAATCTTCGTTTCGTAGAACCTCGTCAACAGGCCATGAGTAAGAGAAGGACTGGTCTGTTTCAAGGGCAGACAGGGGAAAGAAACAAGTAAGCCAGAAGAATGCTCCAAGAAGGAAAAATCGAACTAACATAGCTTATCCTAGTCAATATGATTATTAAATAAATGGGGATTCAATTGTTTCTGTCCACTACAGAGAAGCAATGTGAAATGGAAGAGGGGAGATGGGACAGATAAGGGGGGGGTCGTTCTTTTCACCCCAACACATGGTCTTTAGATGTATTGCCAATGAAGAGACCAACCTGCATCAACCAAAAAGCAAATTCACAATTCAAGATGGACACCACCTCCCATCAGATTGATCAAAATCATCAGATCAATGAATGCAGAAATCAAAAAAAGTAATCTTCCGTGCCCCTTCGGGACTACAATTGTTGCCAAGGTGGAGGCATAGAACCAAAACCATAAATGGGGTTAGGAAAAGCAAAGGAGATCAGATACCAACAAGCATTGACTGAACGCAAGCAACAAGCAAAGAACCGAACAGTCTGCAATATGCTGAAATATCTCATTGCAATTCCAAATTATGGATCCTGAAGCCATTTTCAGAGACAAGATGGATAGCCTCATCATGAATGAGATGGAAAGAACAAACACGCCAGGAACAGCTGTAGCCGTCATCGATGATGGCAGGCTTGCCTTGACACGTTGCTATGGAGCAAGAGACTTTGAACGAAACAGACCTGTGACACCGGATACAATGTTCAACATCGCATCAGTCACCAAGTCATTCATCTGTGCGGGAATTCTCAAGCTTCAGGAAGAAGCCAAGCTTGACATCGAAGATCCGATTGCAGAGTACCTGCCGGTGACCATTGGCTTTCAAGAGGAGCCCATACGTATCCACCACCTGATGACACATACTTCAGGCATACCCAACCTTACCGACGGACTTTGGGCAAGGAACAGGGAGCAGATGTTCAACATCCCCCCGGTTCCACGCATTCCCTTCACGTCTTGGGACGACGCCTTCAGGTTTCTGAATGGAGCACAAGAATTCCTGGTTCCTCCTGGAAGAAGGTTCCATTACAACAATTTTGCCTATGGACTTCTCTCAAAAATCATCGATGAGGTAGCGCAGGAATCCTTCAAGACATTTCTCAGAAAAAAGATATTGGATCCCCTCAATATGAAAAACACCGGATTTTATGACGAGATCAAAGAGAATAGCCTCTTGGCAAGAACATACATCACCAAGCCAGAAAGTGAGACACGGGAATTCATCCCCTACCCAGACCACAGGCCAGAATTCTCTGTGACAGAGGCGGCAGGAGGACTCTTCTCCACTGTTCAGGATCTCGCCAACTATATGAAACTGCACCTGGAGAAAGGATGGCGAAATGGCAACCAGATTTTGCTGGAAGAAAATGTACAGGCCATGCAGACGGTGCAATTCAGGGAACAATACCCCAATGCCTCGTTTGCAGCAGCCTATGGACAGACAAAATCAGGCTACGGCTTTGGATTTGCCATTGATGAGGATTTCCATGGTCACAAACTGGTACAGCATTCCGGGAGTCACTTGGGAGCAAGCGCATGGTTCTGCTTCATACCCAAGCTCCGTCGGGGAATCATCATGCTGAGCAATCACCATCCCAGCCCAAGGATTTTCAGCCAAGCCATCATGCTAGAATCATTGGGACTCGATGCAACCATGAACTGGCAACTCCTGAAACTACGAAAACATCATGAACAACTCACCGGCATCTACCACACCTATCGAGGAATCAACAAAATCAAGGTCAGTTCCAAGGGAGGAGCCCTCCTGCTGGAAGACATGAAGGGAAGAACCCATGGTCAGCTGATCCCAATGAATGGAGATCCATATACCCTCGATTACTATCTGCCCACCGAAATGGGGGGAAAAGAGCCAGCTCAGTTCGAGAAAAAAAATGACACGGTCTGGCTAACCATTGAACGGAACCGATGGAAAAAGGTCAGGGATATTCGATCTTCATGAATTCGTTGAATTTACCTTTTGGGTGACTGAGGAGATAACTGCCTCCCTGTCCTTGGGATCCAGATGGAAAATGCCGATCTCCTCTTCGCCTTCATCCAGGTGGAGAATCAAGGCCGCCGGTTGCTTGTTGACTTTCGCATCTGACAACTTCACTTCCACTTCTCGAATATTGCTGAACATTATGGTTTTGTCAGTGATCTTGCTTTTGACAGTGAGCTTTTCGTCATCAATGCTAAGAGTGTATGTACGTACATCGATTGCATATACAACACCACCAATCATCAGGATGATGCCCACAATTGTCCCCCAAGGAAAAAAGAAGAGCATGGGAATTCCGACAATGACAGAAATCACAGCAACAAGAAGAGCCTTCTTTTTTCCACTAGGGCTGTTTTCATAGGTAATTGCTCCCCTGAAATGGGAATTTGAGGACTTCTTTTAAAGTTTTCCTGCAAAAAATGACCAATGAGTGCTTTTTGGATTTTCCCATATCGACCATACTTTCGAATTGAAAAGGATCGAAAGAACCACTTCGGAACTAACTGATGCATTTGCATCAGACAAGATACACTTTGATTTCCAAGAATTGCCCGACTTCGTCAACCTCTTTCCTGTTGACCATTGAAACTCATTCCCGAAATCGCCACCTTTCCCATAGTAATGGGATGTCCGTCCCTTACATACATCCAATTCAAAAACAAATAAACCAGAGCATTCGAACCTAAACGTTCAGAAGAAGTCATCTTTCCATGACAACAACGTACTCA
>CAZYCQ010000049.1:0-25134 GCA_964645535.1 uncultured archaeon
GGACACAGGAGGAATCCTGTATAAATGTAGGTAGGTGGTAAAGCAACCATTTTGTGGTATTTAGCGTTTTAATCATCTTGAAATTTGGATCCTTTAAGAAAATGGAATCAATCAGAACAAGGTTGGCTTTTTCGACACTTTTGGGAAATCGATTATTTTGGGGGAATATCACTTGGATTCCAACAGATTGAAGGGAATCAAGAATATGAGAGTTATAGAGGTTTCCCCCACTTACAAATGAATAAGGATTAGGACCGACGAAAGCAATCGAAACACCTAGGTATTTATTTGAGAATTGCCCGACCAAATTTCTAAACCTCACAACTTGCCAAAATACGATGCAGAAAGTAAATCTGTTTCCTTCAACTCAATTTTCAGATATTTCAACGAGGGATTGATCTGTCCTTCACTTCTGAGTTGGTTCAATTTGTCTCTAAGACTGTCAAAGATGTATTTTGCAAGAAATTCGGTAGTTGTCAACTTTCCCGCAAAATGAGGGATTTCATCCAAGTTTTGATAATCCAAAATTTCGAGGGTATCCTGTAAGATAGTTTTCAGCTTGACCATATCGATTACAAGGTTGTTTTCATCTAATTGAGCTGCATAAGCTGAAACGATGACTGCAAATGTGGCACCGTGAAGATGCTTGGCTTTGGAAAATACCTCTGAAGGCAAGCTATGGGCAACTGAAATGAACTCCTTCACTGAAACAGAATAGAAGTTGAGCAAATCCACGATCTTGCTTGTAGGTTTCTGTTTTAAATCTAAGTCTCCGCGTTCAGAGTTTGTACATCAAATTCAGGTAAAGCCTTTATTGGTCTTGGATGATGCAGTTCATCATCAGGATTAACCTTACCTTTTGATTCGTAGAGATCAAATTTTTCTATTCGAATGGGTTGGGATAAGGGTTCAATTTTGGTGATGATTATTGCATATGATCTGATTGCATCCTTGAGATCAAACCATGTTTCCCGGTAAATGGGAGGTACCAATGGTTGATAGGCTTTTTCATGGAAGAGTCGGTCTCTTCTTTCAATTCCTTTCAATTCTAATTCATGGGTTGCCTGTCGTGTCTCAATATCAACAAAAAAACCGTAGCGGGGGAGATATTTGAAATCCTTGACTTCGATACCGTAGGCTTGAGCGTAAAAATTAAAGATGACAGCAGGCCTATGAGAGAGATGGGAAAGGAGTTCATCAATTTTTATTTGACGGGCATGAATCCTATATTCCTCTGGAATTTGAAAACGAATTAAAAGGTCAGGCCTTTCCACATTTGTAGTAATGAAGTGGGTCATATTAAGTCTGTCATTTAATTCTCGTATCGTCTTGAACTTTTCAACTGTTCAATACCAAAATCTAGGGGTTTTGATTGGAAGATTTGCTGTTCGAAAAAAGGCCTCAATTTCAAAGATATCAGACCATACCACACGAAAAACTATCCTTCTCAATTTGCCGTTTAATATTCCTTCAAATCCCACGTAGGCCTTCCATTTCAATTTTTGGGGATAAATTTGGAAACCTACCTTTGGTCTTTCCAAAACAATTTTCTTTTGCCATGGGAATGTTTTGGAAATAACCAAATCACCATTATGTACTGAAATTGGCAATTTTCTGCCTTTCAGAAAGAAGTATTGCAATAATTTGAGGAATGGGTAAAACGAAAGCAGAATAGAGGTGTCCCCGATCGAAAACAGAATATTTATTATCAAGACCTCTAAAAACGTCTGAAATAAGAAAAAACGATCTTTGGTATGATCATGAGTCTGTAAAATGAAATTATGCTTTGCGTCCAACCTTAGGATGACATTTATACATGAGCCTTAATTGTTTCTTTCAATTCATCAAAAGGAGGATAGTTCCCAGGTGATTCTGCAACCCATTTGAAAATAATCTTTTCATCTTTAACAGCAAAAAGAGATCGTTTTGCAACACCTTTGAAGAATCCTGCAAAATCGTTGTCCACAATGTCAAAACTTTCAATAAGCGTCTTATTGAAATCTGAAAGAAGAGGATAGTTCAGATTATTCAATTCATGGAATTTTTGTTGACTGAAAGGAAGATCCACGGACACTCCGAAAAGCTTTGCGTTCAATTCAGCGAATTCCCCAAGGTCGTCCCTTAATTGGCAGTTTGATTCTGTACAAACGCCTGTAAATGCAGCAGGAAAGAAATAAAGAACTGTGATTCCATCTGCATAGGCATCCTTGAGATCAAAGTCTCGATCGAATCCTTCAGAAGTGGTTTTCCATAGTTTTGCACTTGGAGCAGGGTCATTAATTTCAACCATGGTTCGAATTAAGTCTACAATTTATTAATTCCTTTGATAACACCTATTGCTATTTCTATGAGAGTTAAATTCCCGTGGAATGAGCTATTTTGGGAATGAGGGAAGTGAAAGGGAGATTCTTTGATGAAAAACTTTACAATGGCTTCTCAAAAAAATGCAAATAGTGGCTTTATTTTCTCGAAGTGTCTGGTTTGATGCACCAAACAAGGTAAGCATAAGGGATGAAGAAATTTGTGAAATAGATGAAAAGGTGATAGTAAAATCTTTGTTTTCAGGAATCAGTCTTGGCACTGAATCGCTTGTATTGAATGGAAAGGTTCCCCAGGAAATTACCCGGCAGATGAAATTAAAGTATCAACAGGGAGATTTTAGTTTTCCCATTAAATATGGTTATTCATTAGTGGGGAAGGTAATTTCGGAGGGGAAATATACGGGAGAAATAGTGCATATTTTGCATCCGCATCAGACGCATGCAGTCGTAGAAAAGCATGATATCTTCTTGATTAATCGATCAATTCCCTTGCCACGTGTGGCATTGATTAGCAATATGGAAACTGCGGTAAACGCCATTTGGGATGCAAAACCCTTACTTGGAGATAAGATCGCAGTAGTGGGGTTTGGTCTGATTGGATCATTGATTGCACGAATTTTGAAGGAAATCCAAGGATATGAGGTTTGGATTGATGATATATCGCCAGTAAAACAAAAATTGGCAGGCCAAATGGGATTTAATCTTATAGGGGATCATGATGGTTCATTTGATATTGTTTTTCATAGTTCAGGGGATTACAGAGGATTACAAAAATCGATCAAATTGGCGGGAAAGGAGGCAAAAATCATCGAACTTTCATGGTATGGAGCCAAAAGGGGAAATATTGAACTTGGAACAGAATTCCACTATCGAAGGCACAAAATCATTTCTTCACAGGTTTCGACAGTCGCGTATCATCGAAAGGATATTGAGGAAAGGAAGCAAATCTGTTTAGATCTATTGAAGAATGACTGTTTCGATGACCATATTACCAAGATCGTTCCGTTTAATGAGGTAAAACAGGTCTATAAGCATATTGATGCAATCAGGAAGACCGATCTGGGAGTGGTCATTCAATATTAATCGGATCTGTACCATGAAATGGGAATTCCTTGCTTTGTTCTCTTGGTTTCAGATCTAGGCGGTTGGATGGAAGTAATCATCAAATTGTGAATTGCAAAGAGGAAGAAAATGCCTGATGCCCACAGGATGGTATTCTTAAATGCAGCAATTCTCTGTTCTACAGTCTTAATGGCTTTGGTCATGTTTTCAAAGGCAATAAGATATTGACGGACGGATTCTGCATATTGTCCCCTGTACCAGAGAATGGTTGCATTTACTCTTTCTGCCTCGGCCGTGAAAAGTTCTTCATGTGGAATAAATTCCAACTTTTGGTTTTCCAACTTTGCCATAATGGTATTGAAAAGCAGAACTGAAGAGAGGTTGAACCAACCAATAAGCTTTCGGAAATAGCTCATCATTTCAACCCCCGTAAAGTCTTTTCCATTTTTAGTTTTTCCAAATCCATAATCAGACATTGGAGTTTCAATAAAGGCAGAAATTCCGTCTTTTAGAACTGGGAGTCCAAGCAATTTTCCCACAGACCTTAACGCAAAATCACTAAGCTCTGTCGAAACTCTTTCACTTACACCCATGTTTTTCCATTTGGAGATATCAATGATGTCAAGACCGATTAAATCGGCAGAATATTCTCTTAAACCTTTTGAGGTGTTATAGAGGAACCTAACAGGATCTTGGAAATTGAAGACAACAGACAGAAAGAAGAAACCTGAGGGAAATGCAGTATAGATTGATCTGTCTGTGCGAATTGCATTCTTTAGCTCTTCCCCTAACCGGGAATCCATAATGATAGATTTTGTACCGTTTATTATGTGGAAATTGTTGTCAATGAAAGCCTTTAGTCTAGAATTATCGTCTAGAAAGGTATAGTCTTCTTTTATCTCAATTGGCTTTGGATAAAAAGAAAAAAAAGATTGTAATTTATTACTGAAACCATTATCTCCAGTTTTTTTGTGAATTTGATAAGTTTCCGTCAATGAATTGTTATCTCCCACCACAATTTTCGAAAAATGAAGCCTTGGAAGTGATGAATAGGACACAAAACCAAATCTTCTATAAAGGGGGCTTCCTATGATTACATTTTCGATGAGAGGGGTAACTCGATCTTCAATGAACTTATTTACAGAATAAGTCGAGTTGATTGTATCGACCATCCTTTGACTTCCTGCAGGCAGATCCATGAAAGCGGGAGCAAATGCGTTGACATCATAGAACAGGCTTGTCGGAGAAATTGCACCCACATTTCTAAAATCTCCTCCACTCTTGTGGTAACTTCCATCTTGAGAATAATAGTACCAATGAAAATCGTCTGATGTATTCATGAAAATGGATCCATCGATTACATGCATGGTATAGCCTTCATTTTCATCAAATTGATGAAGAAATTCCGAGAAATCGGTGACCTTCATTCCTTTTCCCGTAATGAACTGAGTGGTTCCGTTAATGCTAACAGGAACGTCAACCATCATGGTTGAATTACGTGAGAAAAAATCAATAAGTTTGGAAATGGGTTCGGGATTGACTTCAACATGGTAATTGATGTCAATCTTCCAAGCGAAGGGATAGCCAAAAATCACCTCATAGTATTGTTGAAGCAGATCCGTGTTTTCATTCATGGTTTCAATGACCATTTGGGAAGGAAGCTGAAGCGATTGCCAGATAAGATCTGAAGAAAATCCCCAAAATTTTAGAGTGACATCCAATGGAATGTTGGCGGGAATCAAGGCGGAATCTACAGGTCCTAAATCCAATCCTGTCATCGGAACAGTAAATGAAGATAAAAGAAGTAGGGTTGTAAGCCAGAAAGTGGTTTTACCATACCTTTGCACATTTGCGAAAAGGCTTTACGCTTTAAGAGGTTTGAGATTTGTAAAAATAAGGATTGAATGAGATTTTTTTAGTTCTCATTCAGAGTTAGGTCACTAGAAAAGACCTTTATTGATGGAGTAAGGATTTTGATTGCATGAGTTATGAATTTGGAAGGTCAATTGTGGCAGTTTTATCCCATCCTGATGATGAATTGGGAATGGTAGGAACCTTAGCTAAACACGCCGAACTTGGTGATTCGGTTTTTATGGTCTATCTTAGCTATGGAGAGCTTACCACAAAATTTGGAAACCTTCCAATCCCTGAGATTAAGACAAGAAGGAAGGAACAGGCAGAGGAAATATCTTCCATCTTAGGGGTTAGTGACCCGATTTTTCTGGATTTAGGAGATACCAATATACTTCCGACCAAAGAAAATGCAATTAAACTTGCAGAAATCTTGATTGATACGAAACCAAAGGCCATTGTAACTTGGGGAATCAATGCACACCATCCGGATCATCGTAATACCGGAAAACTGGTTCTTGATGCAATGACTTTTTGCAGACTGCCTAAGCTAATGCCCTCTAAACGATCTTTTCGTGAACCGATCCGATTGTTCCATTATGTCGATCAGGATTCAATCGATCCCGTAATCTATGTTGATGTAACTCAAACTATCCAAAAAGCCATTGCTTGTGGAGAATATTATGAACATAGATTTGGATGGGCAGAAGTTGGAAAAAGAATGGAAATTCGTAGAAGATCAAGGGGAATGGAATCGAACTGCCAATATGCAGAAAAATTCAATGAGAAGATATTGACACATGTAGCAAAGGATCTTTTGATTTAGGCGGATTTTTCAAAGGATTATTATTATTGAAGTACCAAAAATTGTGGCAATGCCTTCAACAACGTAGATAATGAAAAATGCAATCAGGGTTACCCAAACACCTCTCTCAAAGCTTGCATCTCTCATTAGGAGGGACTTGACCGCATATGAAGAGAGGACAAAACCAAGAATTGAACCGATACCGGATGCACCTGGCAGAAAGCTGCCGATGAAACCCGCCACTGCAAATGAGGCAATCATAAGAGCCAAGATTACAAATGCAACAATCAATGCCTTAAGGAAATAAGATCCAGTCAGTTCCACAGATCTGGTTCCAAAGAATTTCTCACCAAGAAATAATGCAATTGCCAAAATTACTAGAGTTAGTGCCAATAGAATATATTGATCAAGCATATTTTTCAAATTTCCATAGGGGTATAAAATCCATTGGACTAATAATTACCCAAAAGTTGTGTGTGGGAACTATTGATAATTTCATCGTAGATGTGATCTTCCAAATCTCTTGAATTAACCTGCCATACGAAAAATCCTCTTTTCTTATCCAAGAAAAGGACAGTTCCGATCGCTTTTTCATTCAGGTAAGCTTTATTTTCCTTCAACGTGAAAACTTCTGTAGGATATCGGGTTCGTGCAAGTTGAAAACGAGGGCGCCCTCGATAGGTCATTCGGGAAATTGGTTCCTGTCCCAAAAAACAACCCTTTTGCAGGTCAACTATTCCCTTGAGGCCAGATTCCAGCGGGTTCAACCCCTTGAAAACGGAAAAGGGAATAAAGTCAAAAGGAGGTTCCAGAAGAGAGAAATAAGATTTTTCAGAGCCATCTTTCTTTTGAAACAGAAAATTACCTGCTGGCAGAAAGAAAAGAGGATCCATATTGGGGAAACCTTCTGCGTCATGAGTCGCAACATAATGTAAAGGAGGAATTTCCAAGGTTATATCCTCTAATTTTATGTCCACGTTGATGTTGTATTTCAACAGATCCGTAACAGTTGATTCTTTCATTTCCGGAACAATGAACATTAAGACAGAAGTCCCGTCCAATGAGTAAGTTCCTGAGGTCTTGACTATCCAATAGAGAGAAGTGATTTTGCCTTTGGGATTAAGGAAGGAGGAAAGATATGCTTTTTCATTTTGGAAGGTGTTCAAGTCCCTTGTTGTGAGACCATTCAAAAAAGAAACGGCATCTGGCCCGCTAATTCGTACAACCATCCATTCATTGAGAAGAAATGAAGCAGGGTCAGTGGTCACAATCTGTATTTGGAACGACAATGTCATAAGGATTGGTTTTATTCCAAAGTACCAAAATCCATGAATTTTTGGGAAATAGAAGAGGCTGGGACAAAATGACTTAAAGTCGGTTCCTATTGATCTTTCATGATGAAAAACATTCTTGTGACGGGTAGTGCTGGTCAGATTAGTTCAGAACTCATTCCTGCTTTGGCAGAGAGGGGTTATAACATTATATCATCGGACATTCGGGAGCCTCCCGAGGAAGAACTTGAATTTTCGACTTTTGTCAAATTGGATGTTACAGATATTGAGGCTATGGAAAAAGTGGTGCAGGAATACAATATTGAAGGAATAATCCATAATGCCTCCATTCTTTCTGCAAAAGGAGAAGAAAATCCTTACTTAGCAATGAATGTGAATATTAGAGGCATTGAGAATATTCTTACTGTTGCCCAGAGAAATGAGGTTGAAAGAGTGTTGTCACCTAGCTCAATTGCTGCTTTTGGACCAAGTACTCCAAAAATTGACACACCAAATGATACAATAATGCGACCAACCACAATTTATGGGATATCTAAAGTTTACACAGAATTGTTAGGAGAATATTTCCATCACAGATTTGGAGTAGATTTCAGGTCAATCAGGTACCCCGGGATTGTTTCAGCAAAAACGCTCCCAGGTGGAGGCACAACTGACTGGGCAGTTGAAATTTTTTATGAGGCACTGCAATCCAAAAAATACACATGCTTTGTCAAACCTGATACCTTAATGCCCATGATGTTGATGCCAGATTGCATAAATGCAACAATCAAGTTGTTTGAAGTTGATGAAAACAAGCTTGTGCATAGATCATTCAATGTTGCGGCAATTTCCTTTTCTCCAGAAATGTTGGCTGAAGAAATTATGAAACATATTCCAGATTTTGAAATCTCCTATGCACCAGATTATCGTCAGCAGATAGCAGATAGTTGGCCGAAATCCATTGATGACTCAATCGCAAGAAATGAATGGGGCTGGAAACCGTCATATGGGCTTGGAGAGCTAGTGACCTATATGCTGGATGAGCTCTCGAAAAAATTGAAATCCACGGTTCTGAATTCCTGAAGTGCAAAACCTAAAATAGCAAGCTCTCTGACATTCTTGAACATCTTTTTTTCGTTTGTGATTGAACGAGGATCAAACCATTTGAGTTCATGCATTTCAGGAGAGGAAGAAGGGTTTTCTCTAGTCACAGCATAGAATATGAGATCCAGATGAATATGGTTTTCTTCAATCTTTTCCTCCAATATAATAAAGGGATGAAGCATTGGACGAGCCCGTTCATCAAATGGGGTGAGATCGAGGTTTTTGGGTTGAAGAAATTTGCCTGTTGCGATGCCAAGCTCTTCTTTAATTTCCCTGAGCGCTGCTTGTTCATGGTCTTCATTTTCCTCGATATGACCGCCGGGAGGCATCCACGATTTCAATTTAGGATGCCAAAGAAAGAGCATTCTATCCATTGATTGGTTCATGATATAGGTTGTAGCTGTAAAGTGACGAATGATCATAATGTTAAGTGAATAGAGAATAAAAAGGGTTTTTGGAAGAGATTAGCCGAAACCCAACAATGAAAGCAAGCCATAACGATTACCAGTAACAAGGATCGCGACTGCTTGAACAACAGTGAGCAAGGAAAAGAGGAGAACCAGCAACCCCCAACCCAAAATGAAGAGAAATGCATCCAATGCCTGCTCAGCCATGAAAGTCATGAGAAAGAGGATCAGAATGATCACCCCAATCACAATGAGGATGGTCTGGAGTGGAATGCCAGAGATCAATTCAGACTGTTCCCTTACCTGCAATACCAAGACGAAGAGTATCACGCCTATTAGCGATACAATCGTGAATGCAGCAGGCATCTTTTCAAAAGGACGTGCATTCATCGATAGACCTGTTAGGAACATCAGAAGTAGAGTATAGTTTGAGTAAATGCCATCGGTGTCGATTACAAAGACCATTGCAATAGGAAGAACAAGAAGGACAAGCCCTCCAAAAAATGAGAGAACTTGAAGCATCTTGCTTTCTTCTTCCCTCTTCTTCAAGATCCTGTCTACACCGAGGGCAACTCCAAGAATACCGATTAGTATCATGATGTAAGGGTAGAAGTTACCCAAAATTTCTGCTGTTGTAGCCATATTATCCTTAAATTTTCTTTAAGTTCAATAATCTTTTGGGGATTGGATGGGAAATTTGAATGATTATCCTTGAGCTAATACTTGTGCGTCCCTTGGATTATATGTACCTTCACCGACAATAGTGTAGACAACCTTCACCTCTTCATTGGGACCAACATTCTCGAAAGTCCACATTTTCTCCACGCCTTCATCGGAAACCTGCACATCTTCTGCTTTTACTGGAGGTTCTTCATGCGTTTCCCCGACTAACCGAAAACCTTTAGGAATAAGATCTTTCAGTGTGAAGGTAACTGGCTTGTTGCCAAAATTCTCTCCAAAGAGGGTGATCTGGTAACCTTTGCCCTCAGGAGTGGTTGTCGCAAGCAATTCTTTTGCCACATCAATAGCAATTCTTTCATGAACAACCTCAACACCCTGAATCTCATCGTCTGCAACACTTACCACTTTTTGGTCAGGATTGGCATAAACATAACCTTCAGCAACAACAGCTCCTTTCAGGATTCCTGCATCCTTCGTTGGACGAATTACGGTCACTGGATATGAGAATTCCAATCTGTCATTTTCCTTGAAGCCTTGGATTAAGTCATTGGATTCTAGATGTTCGAATTTGAATACCAAATAGCGGGGGTGGGATAAATCCTCATTTCCAATTGCGTCACCCTCAATAACAAACCCTTCCTCTAGTTTCTGTCCATTGAAAAGAATTTCAATTTCTTCAGGCTTGGGGGCTTCAAATCCCTCAGGGATTGTATCCTTGACCTCTACTGCCTCCAAAGGGTAGGTTCCGACACCAATGACTTCGATCTTTGTGGGAATGGGAGTGCGTGTGTAGGATGGAACCTTATCGATTCCATAATTTTTGGTCACGGCAATGGCCATGAATTTGAGTTTTTCAGCAGGAATTGTTAACTCTGTATGAGTATAGACTTTTGCCTGATGTTGAACAGTGAAATCAACAATTCTTCCGAAAGTTGGAGCACCCTCGCCATCGTATTCAAACGCAAATTCGAATGCAACCTTTTCCCCAGGTTGAACTTCTCTTTCCTCTTCAGTTCCTGCTCTTCCATCCCAATCCAGAACAAGGGTTTGGTTGGCAATATCCCCTTCAAAAACCTTCAATGTGTTTAGGTCATATGGGAATTCGGATCGGTTTTCGAAATAAACAACACAGTCATATACCCCAGGTTCCTCTTCCCGTTCAACTCGTCTTAAGCTTTGACGATGGTTGGAAACACCATCAATCCCTACAAAGTTTAAACCGGAAAAGAGTTTTCCAGGAGAATCATAGGAAATGATAATTTGACCAGCTTCATAGGATTCTTGACTTTCTGGCACCGTTCCCACTAAGTCGATCTTTAAAGTAACAGTTTCGTTAGGTTCCATACTTCCTACAGTCAGAATGACCTTGTCTTCTTCAGCACTTACCTCACCTTTCGAGGAAGTTGCTTCATGGACTCTCCCATTTGGGCTGACAAATTTTACAATTCGGACATTTTCAATCGGTGAATCAGTAGTATTGGTAATCTCAATTTCATTGACAAATTCAAGTTCATCCTTTCCCAAAAAATTGGGAAGAAGATTGGTTTGGGGGTCATAATATCTTACTCTTACTGAAATCGGCTCTTCAGGAGTTGTAAAGGAATAATGCTTTTTCCATGTTTCCCGAGGGTCAAGATCCACAATTGACATGGTTGAAGCAAATGGAGGCTCATCATCTTTTTGATTGACCCCCTCATATCCTTCGATTTTTAAGTCGATACCGAAAATGCGATCCTTTGAACCGTTATTAAGGACAACCAATTCACCTTCACATTCACTTTTCTCTTGAAGGGTGCCGTTGGAATCTAAAACCATCTTTTCAGTTTCTTTGATTTCAACAACCAGACCTTGTCCTTCATATTTTTCATCAATTGCTTGCTCTTCTTCGATGGAAAGCGAGGATTCAACATCATATTCGCCAGCCTCTAAGGAAGTATCACCTACTGTATCATCAAAAGCGGTACCTTCAGTTCCCCCTTCAGTCTGCACGGCAGGTTCTGGTTCGGGTTTTTTCTGTAATTCGTTCAAGCTTTTTTCTGCCTCTTTTCGGACACCTCTATCTTTGTCTTGAGTAAGTTCTTCAAGAACTGAAACTACTTCCGGATATCTGAAATCCAATTTCCGGAATTCCTCTGCCGCCCGCTTTCTTTCTTTCTTGTCTTGGGATCTGGCCATGTCAAGTAATCTTTGTATGTCAGTCATTCATTCACCTCTTTGAATCAAAACATGAATGCTCTTTAATTTTTAGAACCTTTTGCAGGACAGTATCAGTGTAAGCACAATGATTTTTGTTTTTTGAATCAGCAAAAGCTGTTCAATTATTTTTCCCGAAGTCAATGGTATTAAATCCTTCCAATTTGGTTACAAATAAGGCAATGTCGAACGAGGAAGGAAAACAAGGACAGAGGATGTTAGAAGATCAAGAAATAAAGCCGAGAATTTCTTTACTTAGAGGCGATGAAAAAATTGAGACTGACAAATTCCTGCCGGGTGATTTATTGACATTGGAAATTGCAAATGTAGGAGAATGGAAATCCACCGTTGTTTTGATGAAAGATGCATTACAAGAAAACAGGTACAAGGCAAGACGAAGAGGAAAAATAGTGGTCTTTGGAACAAAGCTTCAAAAAACCAAAAGGTTTGGTAAGTGGACGTTTCATATAGAAGCGCCTCTTCCAAATGGGGAAATCGCCTATCTTGAAAAAGGATTCCATGTGGTTGAAAAACTTCCAAAAGAAAAAGCAGTGGTAGAAACCGCCATTCAAGAAAAAGGAGAGCTCTTGACAGAAGTACCTGGGATTGGACCTACTTATTTCAAACGGCTAAAAAATGAAAACATTGTCTTCTTCGCGGATTTGCTCCATTCAGATCCAGAGAAAGTTAAGGAAATAACCAAAGCATCAATTGGAAAGGTAAGGGATTGGTTTCTTTTTGTCTCGAATTCCTTGGGGGTGGATTATTCATTTACCGAAAAACAAAAGGAAGAAGGAAAGACACCCACATTGACCAACCTAACCGGAATTGGAGCAAAAACTGCAGAAAAGTTGAATGGACTAGGTATTTCATCGATCTCAGATTTGGCAAATGCCCCCCTTGAGAAATTACTCAACAGTTTTGGAAGAACAAAGTCCATAAAGTTCATCAATTCGGCAAGAGATTTCATGGGCATGGAAAGGTTGGAAATCAAAGGGATCGACAAAATAGAAAAACCAATGTCTTCTTTAACCATGGTTAAAGGAATTGGACCGACCTACCAAAAACGGTTGGAGGATCAAGGAATAGGTTCTATTGAAGACCTTATCAAAAAATCGCCCGAGCAGCTTGCAAATGTTCTGAAATGCAGTTTGAAAAAAGCAGTTCAGATTTTGGATTATGCCTCGTCCCTATCCCAAGGGAAATTTCAGAAGGAAGATCAACCCTTAGATCGATTGACAAAAGTTCCGGGAATTGGACCAACTTATGCCAAGAGATTAATAGAAAAAGGGATCACTACATACGAGGAAATTCTAAAAGCAGATGAGGTATTGCTGAAGGATATAACAAAAGCTTCTCTGAAGAAAATTAAGGAATGGAAGGATTACTTGAGGAGGTAAGAGAAAATGATTTCGGAAGATATGCTTTTCTATGGAACATTTGTAGTTGTTTTTCTTATTTTTCTCCCATTTATAGCTCAGGCAGTCAGAGTCGCGGTCTATACATGGGATCATCGTGAGGAAATATCAAAGGAAAGGAAAAAAGAAGTATTTCTAAATACACCCCTAATGATTTTGATTGCATATTTTTTTGTGAATTGGTTGGTATTTCTCTTATTTCAATTGCTAAAATCAGCATTTTAGGCGGTCACTTCAGACACAAGTGCCTCATAACCTTTTTCTTCAAGCTGTTGGGCTAATTCTGGACCACCTTGCCTGACAATCTTGCCTTGGTGCATCAGATAGACAACATCGGGTTTTGTATGGGTCAACAATCTGTTGTAGTGGGTAATCAGAAGGAAACCAGTTCCACTTTCCTCCTTCTCCTTAATTATTGCATCCGCCACGGCACGGAGAGCATCAATATCCAATCCGCTGTCAATTTCATCAAGAACAGCAATTTGTGGTTTCAGATTTTTCAATTGGATAATCTCAGCCTTTTTTCTTTCACCACCGGAAGCATTCTCATTTACACCTCTTGAAATAAAGCTTTCCTCAAGACCAAGTTCCTTGAGTTCACTCTTAAGCCGGCGGTGGAACTTGATTGGGTTTTCCAATTTTTGATCTGGGTTTTTCAGGTGCAATGCGGTACGCAAAAAGTTGGAAAGAGTAACACCCTCTATTGCGATTGGACTTTGAAAACCCAAAAAGAGACCCATTCGAGCTCGTTCATCAGTCGATTTTTCCAAGATACTTTCACCATTAAACAGGATGTCACCTTTAGTGACTTCGTAATCAGGATGTCCGAAAATTGTCTTTGCAAGGGTGGATTTTCCAGAGCCATTTCGTCCCATTATCCCTGCAATCTGTCCAGATTCGATTTTCAGGTTTACTCCATGGAGGATTTCTTGATCCTCAACAGACACATGTAGATCTTTAATTTCAAGTGTAGCCATATTATTCACCTTTGTTATTTTCCCCTTTGTACTTCAAGATTGCCGCTTGGAGAACCTTGAGTCCAAGCAGTGCACATTTGAGCCTCACTGGACTTAAAGGAACTCCAATAAGCTCCCTAATTTCCTCCGACCCCATTTCTTCTACTTCATCAATATTCATTCCTTCGACGGTCTCAGTCAGCATTGAAGCAGATGCTTGACTGATAGCGCATCCAGTCCCTTTAAAAGTAGCCCTCTCAATTGTTCCGTCTTCCTTGATTTTTACCCAGAAATGTATTTCGTCTCCACAGACAGGATTTGAATCATGGAATTCAGCGGAAGCATTTTCCATTTCCTCGTGATTGAGCGGATTTTTGTAGTGTTCGAGGATGTTTTCACGGTAGATGTTCATTTTGCCACCTCAATTGAATATCGTTTTGATTTGTTTAAGGACTTCGATTGTTCGATCAACCTCTTCAAAAGTATTGTATATGTAAAATGAAATCCTATTGGTGGCAGGAATTTGCATTGCTTTCATCAGTGGTTGGGCACAATGGTGACCTGCCCTTATTGCAATTCCATTTTCATCAAGCAATGTTGAGACATCATGTGGATGAATCAATTGTCCTGAATCATTATAAACATTAAAGCTTACCACGCCACCGCGTTTTTCAGCAGGTGGACCATATACCTTTATGAAATCGAGTTCCTCAAACCTTTCAAGGGTATAGCGAGTAAGTTCATATTCAATTTGATGAACTTTGTCCATACCAATGTTTTGGAGGTATTCTACAGCAACTCCTAATCCGATACCTCCACCTACATTTGGAGTTCCGGCTTCAAATTTCCAAGGGAGGTCATTCCACGTTGCATTTTCGTAATCGACTTGACGGATCATTTCTCCTCCATAAAGCAGAGGTTCAAATTCTGTCAGAACTTCCTCTTTCCCTATTAATCCACCAATTCCCATTGGTGCGAGCATTTTGTGACCACTGAAAGAAAGAAAATCGATACCTAGACCCTTGAAATCAACTTTAAGATGGGGAACGGATTGTGCTCCATCCACCAACACAAGGGATCCATGTTCTTTCGCGATTTGGGTAATTTCCTTGACGGGGTTGACAGTTCCCAAAACGTTACTCATGTGGGGGACAGAGACAAGTTTGGTTTTGTCAGTAATCACCTCTTCAGCAGAATTGAGATCCAAAGTCTCAAAGGATTCAAGTTCAATGAATTTCAGGGTGGCTCCCGTTTTCTTTGCCGCTATTTGGAAAGGCACAAGGTTGGAATGATGTTCCATTCTAGTTACAACGATTTCATCACCTTTTTGGAGGAGTGTTTCCAAGCCATGTGCAACCAGATTCAATCCTTCTGTTGTATTTTTGGTGAAAACAACCTCATCGAATTTGGAATTAAGAAATTTTGCAACCTTTAGGTGTGCTTCTTCATATTTTTCAGAAGCAAGTTCACTGAGAGCATGGATCCCCCGATGGACATTGGCATTATAGTTCAAGTAATAATCAGAAATTGCGTCGATAACTTGTTTAGGTTTTTGTGTAGTCGCTGCATTATCCAAGTAGATTAGGGGAACGCCTTTCCTGACCTTGACTTGCAAAATTGGAAAATCTTTTCTGATTGTTTCAATGAACATTTGATCCATTTGGTGCCACCATAGTATTATTGAATCGACCCTTTTTATGGAAGGCGGAATAGAACAGCCCTAAGGTCAATTCTTGATCTAAGTTTTAGTTTCTTTTTATATAATGGAATAGATAAGTCAAATTATCTTGACGAACTGATAGTTTTAGTTATCTTAACCGATTGCACCATATTCTGCCATATCAAGTTCAATAAGACGGTTGAGTTCGACAGCATATTCCATTGGAAGTTCTTTGGCGAAAGGTTCAAAGAAACCCATACAGATAAGAGCCAATGCTTCATTTTCAGGCAATCCACGGCTCATAAGGTAGAACATCGTCTCCTTTCCAATCTTACCAACAGTTGCCTCATGCGTGATTGTGGCATCGTCACGTTGGATTTCCTGATATGGAATGGTATCGCTTTTCGATTCATCATCCAAGAGAAGGGCATCACAAATCACATTGGAGACTACATTCTTTGCATTTGGAGCCACCTTTATCAATCCACGATAGGTGGTTTTACCATCGCCTCGAGATATGCTTTTGGCAGTTATCCGAGACTGCGTATTTGGTGCAAGATGCAAGATTTTCGCACCAGTATCCTGGTGTTGACCAAAGGACGCATAGGCAACTGAGAGCACTTCTCCTTTAGCGCCTTCACCCATCAGATAAATTGAAGGATATTTCATGGTAAGCTTTGAACCGATGTTACCATCTACCCACTCTACCAAGGCATTTTTGTAAGCAAAGGCACGCTTGGTGACAAGATTATACACGTTGTTGCTCCAATTCTGAATGGTGGTGTACCGGATCCGAGCACCCTCAAGGGCAATAAGCTCCACAACTGCTGCATGCAATGAATCGCTGGAATAGGTCGGGGCAGTGCAACCTTCGATATAATGGACATCCGAACCTTCTTCGGCAATTATGAGAGTTCTTTCGAACTGACCGACATTCTTGGCATTGATTCTGAAATAGGCCTGTAAAGGTTGATCAACTTTTACACCTTTGGGAATGACAATGAATGAACCACCAGACCAAACTGCTGAGTTCAAGGCGGCAAATTTGTTGTCTTCGGGGGGAATGATCTTCCCAAAGTACTTTTCAAAATATTCGGGATATTGTTTTAGACCTTCGTCTGTCGAGAGAAAGATCACACCCTGTGCTTCAAGCTCTTCCTTGAGACTGTGATAGACGGTTTCAGAATCGTATTGGGCACCGACGCCACCAAGGAATTTTCTTTCCGCTTCGGGAATGCCCAACTTCTCATAAGTATTCTTTATTTCCTCAGGAACATCATCCCAAGTTTTTTCGGGCTTATCCCAATACCTAGCGTAATACCGAATTTTCTGAAAATCAATGGTTTTGAGTAATGGATCTCCCCATTTTGGTAGGGGCATCTTGTTGAATAGATCCAACGCTTTCAGTCTGAAATCAAGCATCCATTTCGGTTCATTCTTCAGTTTTGAGATTTGCCTGACAACATTCTCATCAAGTCCAAAATCGGTAGCAGCGGTGAATTTCTCAGGATCTGCCCAACCGGCCTTGTAGTCAAATTCTAGCTCTGGATTGGTTGTCATAGCCTTTCTATACAAAAATATACTTCAATTAATATAAACAAACCTATAGTGAGAATTGTCAAATTTGGTGAAATACATTAGATCAATGAAAAATTTATGATTAGCCTTACCTATCTTTACTTTTAATAAGGAAAGAGCCATAGAAAAAATCGAAAACAATGAAATCTCCCGAAAGCCTTTTTCTGACATCATATATTTCCGAAAGTAAAATTGACGAGATTACAAAACGCAATGGCGAGCCAGAATGGATAAAAACGAGGAGATTGGAAGCATTCAAAAAGTTCAAGGAACTTCCAATCGATCAAGATAATCTTTTCTACAAATATACTGACTTCAAGAATTTTGACCCTGAAAAATTGAAACCATTTTGGGAAATGGAAGTTGAGGAGATTCCCAGCACCCAGAGCCTCAAAATTGCAGAAATGACGCCTACCTTTGTCGAATCCGTTGAGAAGGTGGAAATTTCCCTAGGTCATGAATTAAAAGAGGATAGTGTATTTCTTGGTACACTTGGGCAACTGGCATCCCAAAATGAAAACCTAGCCAAGAAAATTGTTGAAGAAGTCTCAGAAACAATGGATTTTGACAAACTGGGAAATTTAGCAACCGCCTATTCCGCACATACACTCGTCCTTTTTGTTCCAAAGAATTTTCGGTCAGAGAAACCAATTCTGAAAACTACATTGCTTTCAGGCATAAATGTCGCAATGTTTTCTGAATTCATTGTTTACCTGTCGGAAGGATCGGAAATTGTCCTTGTAGAGGATTACAGAAGTCTCGAAAAGGCTGATGAAGAGCAATTGTTTATGATGTCACAGTCCATTGTGGTTAAAGACAATTCTCGCCTCAAGCATATCCAAATACAAGATTGGAACAACCAAACAGTCCATGTGACAGCAAAATTGACCAAATTGCAATCTTACGCCAATTACACTAGTTATTTCCTCCTCCAAGGTGGAGAGATGACAAGGATCAATAGCAAGATTTTGTTGGAAGGAAGAGGTGCGGAAGGATATGATCTTTTCGCACAGTTCGGAATTGGAAACCAGAGAATTGATGTTAAATCTGAATTGGTTCATATTGCAGAAGACACTATTGGTCAGACCCACTCCAGAACAGTCGTGGTTGATCGTGCTGAATCTGTTCTCAGAGGTTTGATACATATTCCCAAATCCGGGAAAAATGCGGATTCATGGTTGACCTCTCATGGACTTACTGTAGGAAGAGGATCTGTGACAGCAATCCCTGCGTTGATGATTGATCAAAATGAAGTGGTTGCTGCCCATTCAGCAGCAGTTGAACCGTTGAATCAAGAAAAGCTGTTCTATGTTGAATCTAGAGGAATTCCCAAAGAAGAGGCCAAAGCAATCCTCATAAAAGGATATTTTGAACCTCTCAGTAAATTTATTCCAAATGAAGATTTGAAAGAGTACATTCGCAATAAGATTTCCGAAAAATGGGATGACTATAGTGAATCAAATTGAACTACTTTGATCTAAAACTTTCAGAGGAATTTTATTGTTTCAACCCATTGAAAGATTATGACTGATCTTGTTCGTGTTTGTAAATTGAATGAAATCGAGGATGGTAAAATCAATAGTTTCGATGTGGAAGGAGTTCCAATTTTCATAGTAAGGATTGGCAATAAGTTGATTGCAAGATCGAGGATTTGTACACATCAAACGTTTGACCTTTCACAAGGAATCTACTCAGATGGGTTTTTGACATGTCCTCTCCATGCATCCACCTTTGAGGTTGAAACAGGCGAGGCTTTGAATCCACCTGCCAAAGAACCACTTGATGAATATCCTGTTTTGATCAAAGGAGATGAAGTTTTCATTGAGATCTAAAGACTTTCTTTTCTGAAAAAGGGGAAATATTTTCGTAAGAGCGTAATCGATCCTTCAAATATTTTGACATTGCCGGTGAAATTCTCGATTTCCTCTTTATATGTTTCATAGAATGCATTTGTATAGTTCTCAAGCCCTTTATCCAAGAAGTAGGATGATTTCTCAGCAATAAGAACAGAAGTAACCGGTCCAGAAGTTCTTAGGACTAACTGCCTGTCTGACATTCCGATTAGATTGACAACTCCTTCTGCATATGTGATTTCCTTCAGAAGCGTCTGGATGGCGACAATTGCAGGAGATTTCAGGGCAACTTGGACGGAAGGCTTGTTGTAATGTCTTATCTCATTGATGAAACTGTACAAGGTAACACCATCTTCACGGTTGATCACCAGAAGTTGGTAAACATCAAAAGGAACCGAATATGCAAATTCAGGGGTGAGGAAGTAAGCGAGAAGAAAGAAAACAATGGAAC
Organism: uncultured archaeon; assembly: GCA_964645535.1. GTDB lineage: Archaea > Asgardarchaeota > Heimdallarchaeia > Heimdallarchaeales > Kariarchaeaceae > WAKA01. The sequence goes on from CAZYCQ010000049.1 coordinate 19,612, forward strand.
CCATCAATAGCCAAGATGTATGAACGGTAAAGGATATCCCCAGTGAAAAAAGTGTGGATATACTCAATGTATCTCTTAGACCCAAAAGAACAAAGTTTCCGATAAGGGAGGAAAATCCAACAATCATAAAAACAGATCCCCTGGAAACCTCGGGAGAATCTGCATGTTCCATGGTCAGATACATGACTCGTAAACCATAGATACTAATCCAGAGGATTATTATGCCGAAGATGTAAAGATAGAAGGTCAACACATTTTCGATTTCTTTTTCTAACATAGGATTGTTCAGCAATTCCTCAAGAACATCAGTTTCTCCAACAATTATTTCTAAAATTCCTCCCACAATTAAGGGTAAGCCAGACGAGAAGATTCCTATCGATCGTAGCAGATTTGGTCTTTGGTTTTCTACAAGTTCGATATGAAGATAGAGAGAAAGAACAGCCAATGGCATCATCATGTCTGTCAAAATTGCAAAAGCGGAGCCACCCCTCCGGAAAGGTGATGTATTTACGATAACCTCGCCTGCAATGATTTTGAAGATTTCAGACAACGAAATTGCCAAAACAAATATTGCTAGGAATTCCATCCCCTGTATGCCTCTTATCTTTGATTTATAGACAAGGTAAGCAAATAGGGAGCCAGAAACTAAAAACGGAATGAGGTTGTACAAAACGGTATTTCGAATGGTATCCAACACCACCCCAAATAGATCTCCGGTCAACCAAGCCATCAATACGGTTCCACTGATGCCTCCCAGGAAGGAAAGGGCGGCTTTCAATTTGGGGGATATTGCATGCTCGTATTCTTGAAACGGATTTGTCTCTTCAGCATTCATCTTCTTTGAAAAAGAACCTTCAACATTTAATTTTATTTGGAACCAACTTCTGGTTTTGTCAAAATTTCTCCTGATTTTTCTTTTGATTTCAATTCTTCGATTATTGGATGAATTTCCTTGAATTCCTTGCTCTCCAATTCTTTTAGCCTTTTGCTACTTTTGAACTTGTGATAGGCTCGAATGATGTCGGATCTGGTAATCCAGCCAATAATTTTTTCAGGATGATCTATATCTTCCACCACAGGCATTCGGTTAATCCCTTTTTCCGCCATAAGTTGTGCAGCAACTGAAACAGGACAGCTCGATTGGACAGAGACAATATCAGTTGTACAAATGTCTGAAACCAAAGCATCCCCTTTTCCACTGGCTATCGCTTTGTCAACATCATGCTCTGTTATCACCCCAACTAATTTTCCTTGATGAATGACTGGGAAACCTGTGTGTCCAGTATTTTCCATTAATTCCAAAACAGTGGTAATGGATTGTGAAGGGGTAACAAATACAAGGTTTCTGGACATGATGTCGCCTACTTCTAATGATTCGAGGTGATCCTCTTGAGAATGGAAAACAATCCCTTTCCTGATCAATTTATAGATATAAATATCCTCTTTCAGGAGAAGGGAGCTTGTCAACCAAGAAGTGGTGACGGTAATAAGTAACGGGAGAAAGAGATTGAAATCATCAACCATTTCACTGGTCATTATTATGGTAGTCAATGGGGCACGAGTCGATGCAGCAAACAAACCCGCCATTCCGAGAACGGGAAAAATATTTATCGCAATATTCCCTGCAACTAACGGATTTACAATTAGACCGAAAGCACTTCCTAAGAATACACCTTGCATCAGAGTTGGTGCAAAAACTCCACCAGACCCACCACTTCCGATTGAGAAGGATGTGGCGAGAAACTTCATCAATGCGATGATAACAAACATTTCAAGGGTCAATTTCAGGGAAAGGCCATCATTGATTGGAGAATATCCTATACTCCCATCAACTTCAGGGAAATAGAGTTCGATCAATCCAACCAAGAAACCACCCAATCCAGTAATTAATACGGGAGAGATTGGAAGTTTTTCTAACTTATCCTCAATAAAATAAAACCCCTTGATCCAGAATATGGAATATAATCCCATCAGCAAACCTAAAAAAATAAAGTTATGAGTGTTCATTAATGTTTGAAGACCAGTAATTTCCAAATCAGGGAATTCAAAGACTGATTGATCACCAAGAACCAATCTTGCAACTGTTGTCCCAATGAAAGTGGCCATAATCAGTGGGAATGGGCTAATTTGTTTGCGATCCCTACGGATGATTTCCATGCCAAAGAGAATTCCACCTAGGGGAGCATTGAAGATAGCAGCAATGCCTGCCGATGTTCCCGAAATCACCATGAGTTTCCTTTCTTCAGGTTTTAGGTCAAATACCTGACCCACCAAGCTTCCAAAACCACCTCCAATTTGGGCAATGGGTCCTTCACTGCCGGCAGATCCATGAGATCCAATCGTGATTGCTGAAGCAATGATTTTGACGAAAGGAACACGATACCTCATATTACCTCCCTGCAAGTTCACTGAATCAATAATTTCAGGAACTCCGTGGCCTTTGGCTTCGCTTGCATATTTTGTGACAACCCATCCGCACAAAAGTCCACCCAAAGTCGGGATGAGAATGGTTGCAAGGGTATTGTTCGTATGGCTGTACTCCGCTAGAAGAGTAAAAATTTCTTTTGTATATTCAACAAAAAGCCTGAAGACAATGGCACCTAAACCACCTACCATACCAACTAAAGATGCTAAAAATACTAACTTAATTTCTTCAATAAACTCTTCATCATTGATCCGTTGAATTGGAGTCAGCCTTTTCATGATTGAACTTTCGTATCCTCTTAATTAAGATTTTATAAAGAAATATGATTATTCAAAACATTTCTTAATCTTTAACAGATTGATTTAAATCGCGTGTTTCTTTTGATAAGTTTAAGAAATTCGGCCCAAACAACTAGCATTATTGACATGGTGGCAATCCAAAGCCATTGAAATCCAGTTAATGGAACAGTTCCAAAAAACTCGAACAGGATTTTGGAACCCAAAATATCTTCAAGAAATTGATCTCCCTGTACAACAAGAAATTGAAGGAAAATGGAAATAACCACCGTTATTACCAATGCCCTATTCTTAAAGAAATTCTTCCCAATGATTGATGCAGTATCCTCTCGAACATTCATGGCATGGGCGAACTGAGTATATGACATGATCGCGAATGCTATTGAACTAGCTACAGCATGATTGCCTTTTGTTCCGAACATATTGGTCTCAAGGAAAAGAATGTAGGAACCCAACGTGACAAGGGAGATGAAACCGCCAAAGAGTAAGATATGATTTATCCGTTCTGCGGAAATCAGGCTTTCCTTTGGATTGCGAGGAGGTCGTTTCATTATCCCTCTTGAAGGGGGATCATTTCCCAAAGCAAGAGCGGGAACTCCATCAGTGACTAAATTAATCCAGAGAATTTGTGTTGCTACGAATGGAATTGGAAGGTTGAGAATAATGGAAAGAAAAATCACCACAATTTCAGCAAGATTGCTTGCGAGCATATAACGAATGAATTTTGTCATGTTGTCGTAGATTCCTCTTCCCTCTTCTACAGCTTTGACAATGGTTGTAAAGTTATCGTCTTCTAGAATCATATCGGCGGTTTCCTTGGTTACATCCGTTCCACTGCCCATAGCGACACCAATATCGGCGCCTTTGAGTGCAGGAGCATCATTAACGCCATCACCGGTCATGGCAACGATTTCATCCAAATCCTTCAATGCCCTAACAATTCGAAGCTTATGCTGGGGACTTATACGAGCAAAGCCCTCAATATCTCGGATTATAGCCGCTAGTTCGGCATCATTCAGATTATCCAGTTCTTGACCGGTCAAAACATTTTTTTCATCAGTGACAATCCCAATTTCCTTTCCTATTGCAACTGCTGTTTTTTTATGATCTCCGGTCACCATCATGACTTTAATTCCTGCGGTATGACAAGCACTAACAGCTTCCTTCACTCCTTCTTTTGGTGGATCTATCATTCCCATGAAGCCACTTATTACTATGCGAGATTCAAAGTCATAGATATTGTATGAAGTGGAACGCAATGCGTAGTATCCAAATCCTAGGACACGAAGTGCCTTGTCAGCCAAACTGTCAATCTGATATTGAATTTTTTCTTTTATCTCCTCTGTTAGAGGTTGGGGACCATTTCCTAGATCTACCATTTTTGCCATATTGAGAAGAACTTCCGGTGCACCCTTGATGTATGCAATCTTGTCTTCAGGATCATTGATTGCTTCAACCATAACGGTCATCCGTTTTCTTTCCGAATCAAACGGAATTTCATCAATTCGTCGATATTCTTTTTCAAGATCAGCTTTATGGAAACCATACTCGTTGCAAAGCCGTAATAAAGCAAGTTCAGTTGGATCGCCAAGTTCATTTTCTCCATCAATAATTGCGTTGTTGCATAATGCAGCGGCTCTGAGCATATGGAACTCATTTGGAGGCATGTCCTTCGTTTTGTGTTCTCGGATCTCATTTGGTGCAACGGTTAATGCAGAAGAATTCCTGAGAATAATGACTTCTTGCACTGTCATCCTATTCATAGTCAAAGTTCCCGTTTTGTCAGTACAGATGAACGTGACAGAACCTAAACTCTCAACAGAAGGGAGTTTTTTCACGATGGCATTCTGACGTGCCATTTTCTGTACTCCTAAAGCCAATGCAAGCGTTATTACAATTGGAAGACCTTCAGGAATGGCAGCAACAGCCAAACTGACAGATGTCTCGATCATTATAAGAAAATCGAGTCGGGTCACGAATATACCATAAGCAGTCATGAACACCATGAGTGCAATGATAGCCAAACCAAGTTTCTTTCCGAATTCATCAAGCTTCACTTGGGTAGGAGTTGGTTCCTCATCAATTTCATCAACCTCCAAAGCCAGCTTCCCCATTTCAGTTTTCATCCCGGTAGCAGTAACAACTGCCATTCCCTTCCCGAAGGTAATATACGTCCCCATATAAAGCATGTTCACTCGGTCACCAATGGGGGCATCTTCCTCAAGAACTGAATAACTTGATTTATGAACCTCATGACTCTCCCCAGTCAATTGGGATTCATCAACTTTAAGATTATTTACTGCCAAGACTCTACAGTCAGCAGGAACCCTATCACCTTGCTTAAGAAGAACAATGTCACCAGGAACAAGTAATTTACTGTCGATTTCCAGTTCGTGACCATCTCTGATAACTCTGGTCCGATGCGAAAGCATCTGGCTTAAAGCTTCAATTGCCTTATCTGCTTTCCATTCCTGATATACTCCTAAAATGGCGTTTAGAATCAAAATAATTATGATCAGGATGGATTCTGCAAGTTCATGGAGAAAAAATCCGGTAACAAAAGCTGCGATTAATAAAATAATTACAAGAATGTCCTTGAACTGGTCAAGAAAGAGAGAGAAAATTCCTTTCTTCTTCTTGGCGATTAGTTTGTTTTCACCAAACAGATTCAGTCTTTCTTGAACTTGTTCATCGTTTAAGCCATTTTCGGAGGTTTGGAGTTTTTTCAGGACTTCTTCTTTTGGTAAGGTATAATAAGGAAGGTTAGGGAGTTCACTGATAGAAGAATCCATTGGTTAATGT
>CAZYCQ010000050.1:0-21328 GCA_964645535.1 uncultured archaeon
AAATACAATTGGAGAAAAAGAGTCACAAAATTAATCCGAGCTTTTACAGTCTTCTTTTTCGGAGTTGTTTTGAATTCTATACTTCCTTCTCTGCTTAATATTTCTCCTCCATAACTTCAATTCTTGATATTTTTCCCAAACTTTATTTTCAATTTTCATTCAGGTAATTTGTAATGGTTAGGCTGGCAATTGTCGACAAGGATTCATGCAAATCCAATGAATGTTCTTTAGAATGTGTAAAATTCTGTCCTGTTAATCGTACTGGAAAGGATTGTATTGTGATTGAAGAATCCAAGGCACGGATTTCTGAAATTTTATGTAATGGCTGTGCAATCTGCGTAAAGAAATGTCCATTTGATGCAATTACAATAATCAATTTACCGGAATCTTTGGACAAAGATATTACACACAGATATGGTCCAAATCAATTCAAACTCCATCGTTTACCTATCCCTCGGAAAAATGCAGTAATTGGATTGGTGGGACAAAATGGTGCTGGTAAGTCTACATCATTGAAAATTCTTTCCGGTGAAATAAAGCCAAATTTGGGTCATTTTGATAATCCTCCCGATTGGGATGAAATTATTGCTAATTATAGAGGTAGCCAACTTCAAAATTATTTCAAAGAACTATCTATGAATAACCTCAAAGTAGCAATAAAACCTCAAAATATTGAACTTATTCCTAAGGTTGCTAGGGGCGTTGTTAGCCAGCTCCTTGAAAAGGTAAATGAGCGTGGTTTTACAATTGAAGGATTAAAGGAGGAGTTCAATCTTGGAAATATTTGGAATCGATCACTAAACCAACTAAGTGGAGGGGAGCTTCAACGAGTGGCTATAGCTGCAACCTTGGTGAAAGATGCTGATGTTTACTTCATTGATGAACCAAGTAGTTATCTTGATGTAAAAGAACGCCTTCGAGTTGCAAGGCTCATTAGAAATCTCATTGAAGAAGAAAAAATGGTCTTAGTAGTAGAACATGATTTGACAATTTTAGATTATCTAAGTGATTACATCCATATTTATTATGGTGAAGCTGGTGCATATGGTGTTGTAACACACCCCCTTTCCGTCAGAGAAGGAATTAACATATTTCTTGAAGGATATATTCCTTCAGAAAATATGAGATTCCGAAATGAACCAATTAAGTTTCAAAAAACAGATCTTTTAGGTATCATGTCTCATCGTCTCAAGCCTTTCATCTCTTATGGTGCAATGACGAAAGCTTATGACACTTTTAAAGTTGAAGTTCAGGCTGGATCCTTATATAATGGAAATATCGTTGGAATCGTTGGTCCAAATGGAATTGGAAAAACAACTTTTGTTAAGTTGATTGCTGGAAAAATTGAACCTACAACCATTGAAGGGGAAATAGTACTCCTTCAGCCAAGAAAGGTGGAAGAGGATGAAGAGGAAAATGCGGAAGAAGAAACCTTAAATCTAACAATTTCTTACAAACCGCAATATTTGAATGAAATCAAAGAATTGGGAATTACTGTTGAAATGTATTTGAAACAGTTTGATCCAACCGCGATTTATTCATCATTTATCAAAACTGAATTACTTTCTCCTTTGGATGTTGAGAAACTTTTAAACAGAACCTTAGATACTTTAAGCGGTGGCGAACTTCAAAAAGTTGCAATTGCGGCATGTCTTCTTAAGGATGCTGATTTATATTTGATCGATGAACCTTCGGCATTTATTTCTGCAGAAGATCGTGTGAGAATGGCAAAAGCAATTCGTAGATTAGTTATGCATAGAAAATCCACTGCTCTCGTAATAGAACATGATCTCTTATTGCAGAGTTATATTGCGGATCGGATAATTTATTTTGAAGGTGAACCTGGAAGATGGGGGAAAGCCAGCCACCCTATGTCTGTAAGGGATGGAATGAACGCTTTCTTAAAAGACCAAGGAATCACTTTTCGTACAGACCCTCAAACAAAACGACCCCGCGTCAATAAGCTAAATAGTAAGCTAGATAAGCAACAAAAAGCCCAAGGCAACTATTTCTTATCTTAGGGGATCATTATGTTTTGCAAAAATTGTCGGCAAGAAGTTCGATCTTATGCCTTCAAAGTTTTTTATATTGGCTCATTTTTTTCTGGTTTTCAACGTCAACCTCATGGATTTACAATTGAAGATTTCTTGGAATCTGCATTTATCAACCAAGGGTATATCTGCAATTTCCATTCACATAATTATCGTGCAGTTAGTCGAACTGATGTTGGGGTAAACGCAATTTCAAACGTTTTCTTTGTCGATCTTCCCCATGATCCTGAAATTGGGGGTCTTAATAATGCTCTGCCTTCTAATCAATCTATTCTTCTTCTCTGTTGGGCAAGAGTTGGTTCTCCTAATGATTTATATCCTGTAAAATATAAGATCTACCGATACTTTCTTCCTATTAGTATGACAATCCCAAAAGAAAATCTTAGGCTCCTTTCAGACATGATTGGGACTTATGACTTTACTCCATTTATAAAAAGGGATAAAAAAGCATCCCAAAAAAATATTTGCAAAATCTATTCTATCGATTTTCAAACTCAAAATGATGGAATGGTAATTCAGTTTGTTGGAGACCACTTTGGTTGGAAGCAAATTAGAAAAATGATGGGCTTCATAGCAACGTTACAAACACCCCATGATTTAGAAAAAATTTTGATTAACAAAAATGTAATAGAAGCTCCTCCCTTTCCCGGTGAATTTTTAACTCTATTTCACATTCAATTCTCATCCTCCCCCTCATGGAAATGCCAAAAAATGGAAAAAATACTTGAAAGGAAAAAGCTTTCCCTTGAACTCCAAATGCATAAAATTCAATGGTATCGGAAATTATTTTCATCGGTACAGAATTAAACTTTTTTCTTCTTTGGATCTATTTACACTTAAAATGAAATCTGACCTTCTTTTGACTTATACCTTAGAAAAACCATTATTGCAGTGGATCCCGCTACTAATATGGCAGATAGACCAATATTGCTAACCGGAAATCCTTGTGTATTTCCTTGATTTCCTGTTGTATTTTCTCTATTATTTACTCTTTGAATTTCTGTAACCTCTTTCATATATACTAACTTTACGTCATTATAATCCCCCATTGAAAGAATTGCTTGGATAGTGACATTTCCTTTAATTTTGAAAAACGGTATCCAAGTTATTTCTTTTTCAATTTTTGTTCTCCCATAACTTGTCTCATCTACTTTCAATTCAAGAAACATATCATTTGTATATCTCGAGAAATTTTGGATTGTAATCATAAAGCCATAAAACGTCGAATTAGATATTGGTTCCACTGTCCAAGAAATCGGATGTTCTAAAACCTCAATAGATATTTCTGTTCTCAAGCTTCGATATCCTTCTTTTTCTAAAGTCAATTGAACGGTAATATTCCCTTTATCAAGCACAAAACTAGGTACCATGATCGATGTGTCTGTATAAGTCAAAGGAAAACTTAAGTTTGATGAAAGCGTGAAACCTGTCAATCTTTCACCCGTTTTAAAAGAAAAAAGACTAATTGGTATTTGATTATCTTGTAACCTATCAATCTGAACAAGTTTAGGAATAACAACTCTCATAAGTTCAAGATTGATGATAAACTCTTTAACAAACCCAAATCCCGTTCTATTTAACCCAATAAAGAAAATTGATTGTCTTCCCCAATTGCTTGGAACAATAAACGATATATTTTGTTCATTTATTTCCGTCGATATCCAATCAGTCTCATTAAAAACAACCCCTTGGGTAATGTTTGCTTGATTCTTAAAACTAACGGTTTCTCCTTGAATTATTTCTTGTTCATTCACACTCAATTCTATTAACTCAACTTGTCCCTCAATTCTCAAATTTCCATGAATTCTATCAAAAAAAAGAATAGATTCATTGTTAATTTTGGTTTTGACTCCATCATCAATGGAAAAATTAATCATGAATTTCGGAAATTCAATGAAGGCATTTTTTACCTCTTCCTCAAAGGTCATTGAACCATTATAGTGGATTTGTAATACATCAAAGGAAAATTTGCCCTGAATTGTCGAATTTTCACTATAGACCCGGACAAATCTAACATATCCTTGAATTTTCTGAACTAAACTCAAATTATAGGATTGATGTTTATTGAGATAAAATGTCGAATTGAATTCCATTGGAGACCCGTTAATTTTAATTCCGTCAGAAGTATGATTAACACTACTTATCCAATTGAATTTTGAGAATTGATAGCTTAAATTCAACCCATTGTTGTTATATGCAAAAAACCGGATTTTTTCAAGTGTAACTGGTGCAGTAAGATTAGTTGTCTCAATCATGTCATTTACACTGAAAATAAAATATTTTGAGCTGGGGTATAAATAAGCCGCAGTATTTGGATCCTTAAAAGTTTCAAACGAGGTAATTGCACTTGTACTGCCATTTAATACTATTCCTACTACAAATTGTTTTTCGATCTCTGCAAAAACAAGTTCAATCCTAAAAATCGCAAAATCCCCTTCCATAAACCTGAATTGTGCATTTTGAATTTCAATCTCCAAATAATCCGAATTGCTATGGATGGGAATATTCACCTCTTGTTCAAGGTCACTAAAAAAGTTGTGGGATTTTTTGACAATTAACAGTTGATCTATTGTTTCAATAACCAAATCTCCCGTTGCATTTTGATTAATCCATTCTGTCTTGTTTGTTCCCAGATATTGCCTTGCTAACCTCATATCTTCAATTAAAAGTTTAGTGTCATTAAGGGACGGTTCAATTTGAACCTTCCTGTTTGTCGAATTAAGAAAATATTCTTTTGAATAATTGACTCTTGCAAATGTGTCTAGACTAGTATTATAGGACTCTTTATTTTCATTGATTTGTTTTGGTGTGGTCTGATATGTTGCAAGAGATATTCCAGTTGACAAGCTCAAACTAACACAAAGTAATAGAATCAAAAGACTCTGTATTATCGATTTCACAGAAAAAGATTACCATCATCATTTATAAATTCCTGAACTATGCAATTTCTACTTCAATTCTTAGGTCTTCTGGAACATTAAGTTTCATTAACATTGTCATTGCTTGAACCTCTGCCTCAAGATCAACAATTCTTTTATGAATTCGCATTTCATAATGTTCCCATGTCTGCGTACCATTGCCACATGGCGATTTTCTAACAGGAATAATGACCTTTTTTGTTGGGAGTGCCACTGGACCACTCATTTTAACTCCAGTTTTTTCACTAATCAACTTCAACTCATGTGTGATTTTTCTCAGCGATTCCGTATTGGTCGACAATAATCTTATTCTTGCCCTATGAACCATTGTTCTCAATCCTCACTTACTGATCTTTATTTTATACCTTCGCATCCGTTACTCTAGAGACTCCAATGTCTGGATCTTACCTTCTTTGATTTGTCTCATCAACCGAGTAACGTATCCTGCAATTTGGTTTCTTTGCCTTTTTCCTTGGACATCTGTAACTTCTTGAACAACTTCTTTATTGTGTTGAAAGTCTAAATTCAGTTTGTCATAAAAATTCACAACTATGGTCTTTGCAATCCTTTTGATTTGTTTTGACCTTACTTTTCCGATAATATCATCTCTCCTGTTTAATTTTTATATTGACCCAATTTTTTTAAATCTGATGTTGGATTACACCCTTCTTTTGAAATGCTTTTAATTTCCTTATACCTTTGTGGTTGATTCTATCCTAAACCCTCCGTCTAGTGAAGGTGAAATTTCCAAGATTTCCGATTGTAAGGATACTCCTGCTAATTTTGCAATATAAAATATGTGTTGCAGACTATTTCCTCGAAATTCAGTATCAAAGTCAATTAACCCTGTTGCATAATTTGTTATAAGACGTTCACTAACATCATTTAGTATCCCCTTTGGCAATATGAAAAAGTGTACTCCTCCAATATGAAAAATAATGTCCAATATATCTTTAATGAATTCCAATACTTTTGATGGCCTTTGATCAAGATCATTCTCTTTTAACCAAAGCAAATCATCCACAACTGAAAAACAATCAACTCCTGAATTTTTTCGTATTTGAAGGATCTTTTCATAAGTTTGCTTTAAGAATGTTTTTCTTTTGATGTCAATTTTCCCAATTTTTGAAGAGGAGGCAGTATGTGATGAGGTTATCGTCCACATGTCAATTAATTCAAGACGACCGCTTTCAATCAGGGGTTTTATATTCCAATTATATGCCTCAAAACTTTTCATCAATTGTGCTTTTGGTTTTGATGAATGGAAATAAAACCCTTTTGAGTTTGGAAATTGTTCCAAGAAGTTGAGTTGGATTTTTTGCGCAAAAAGGGTTCCTAGATTTGTATTAGGTGGGATTTGTATAAGAACCAAGCTTCCTTCCGGGAAACCATTATCTTCTGAAAAATCTCTTCCAAGCAATTGATCTAATGCCTGTATCTTGGTTGGAAAAAATTTGCTTGATGAATTTGGTGAAGCTTCTGAAAATGTTTCCATTACATATTTGAGTTGTTTCTAATTTTATAGGTTTTTCTCTCACGAACTTGGGGGGACTCGAACCCCCGGCCTGCAGCTTAGGAGGCTGCCGCTCTTCCTGCTGAGCTACAAGTTCACTGTTCTTAACATATCATTTTCCCATTTATCTTTTTTGAAATATTCATGAAAAATGAAGTTGAAATCTTTTATTTTCCCGAGTTTTTATATTCCAATGGTTAGATCCAATTATGTTTGACGTGATTGAATCCACCATTTCCTCGATTGTTATCTTGGTTATTTCTTTTTTGGCAAGTTTCCTCATTTTATCTATTTGTTATTTTCTTGAATAGACTTGTAGATAAGGCCTTCTAATCCCTTCTCTGAAAAACAAAATGGGGTACTAGTTATTATTTCTTGATTCTTCTGTTTCCGAATTTTAATAATTAATTTTTGGAGAACCTGTGTGGTCTACATAAAATATTTGCACCTTCATAAACTAAAAATAAAAGGTGAATACTTACCGTTACTTATTTCAATTTTTCCTCTGGTGGGTTTTGCACGTTCTTCTTTATACAACTTCATTACTTTGGTAGCTACGTTAATTTTTTTAGTAGTGTCTGAAATTTTTTCTTCAATCTTGATTTCAAACAATTTAAAATACACTTCCATTCGTGTTAGTGAATTCCTTTTTCTTTCACTTCAAAAAATTTATTACAATAATGGCATTTTAACTCCCACAAACGATGCAAGATTAAGGTCTATTCTTGCCCAACAAATCGATTATTCTGTTGAGCTTGGATGCCCAACAAAGCTTACTTCCGCAAAAATTGAAAATAAAGAACTTCTAGAAGCAGAAAAGGCTTTATTCCAACTTGATGATAAATATGCCCTTCATTTACTCATTATTTTTGGATTTCCACTTCTTTATTTCCTTTTAGGTCTTTTTTTTTATATTTCTTCTTTTAACCTGGTTCTGCTTATTATTTTGTTTTATTCAGTTGCTACTATTTTCTATTCATATTTGTCAGATGAAACTTACTCATTTGAAGGCATTTCAATTAGTTTACAAGATATCCTTGGTTCTCCTCCATTCGGATTAAAAGATCTTCAATCCTTTGAATCATATCTTGATCTGAATCAACTCGAGATTTCCCATCTTCCTATATTGAAACCTCTATCCCAAGCTCAAACCATTGTTGGTACATTACTCCAGAGTACTATTCGATTGCCTCCTAATCTAAAAAGAAAAATTTTCATGGAATTCCTTACGTCGTTTCAATCTTTTAAAGAGAAAGAAACTATTTTTCTTGCAAAACAAAAGGTTCAAAAATATAAACACAATTTTGCAATCTTTGCAATATCATGTATCCTCGGAATTTTTATTGCAATTTCCCATTCAATTTTTGCATTGTTCTCTACTCTTCCAATGAATGTATTTCCTATTTCTTTTGCTTTTCCTCCTCTCCTTCCGGAATTCACTGGTCTTCTCTTTGCATCCCTTAACAAAGGCTACTTTAAACCGATTTTTGCTTTTGCATTTTATTACTTCATTTTCATTGTCATCACATCTATCTTTTCCAATATCATTTTGTTTCCTAATTAATTCTTTACCAATTATGAGTTCACTTTGAAACTCCCCTCTGCCCAACATGTTCATAAATTCCTCTATCGAAAAGAATGTAGTATGGACAGTTTGGATATTCTTGATGAGGCATTTGGGCGTCCCAGTATCATTATTGATGAAAATAAACTTTCAATAGAGTATCTCCCTCGATATCTTCCTTTTCGGGATAAGCAACTTAAAACTTTAGTCCGATATTTTGGAAAAATATTTCAAGGTCAATTAGGAACTAGACGCGTAATAATTACAGGTCCCGTTGGTTCTGGTAAAACTTCAGTTTCGAAAAAATTTGGTCAATGGTTACTCCAAAGAGCCAAAAAAGATAACTTCGACAATTTGCGGTATATTCATGTAAATTGCCGTCGATCCAAAACCCCTTTCATGATCCTTCTTAATATTGCTCGTGAATTGAATTCAAAAATTGCAAGCAGGGGTTATGCCGCAGATGAGCTTTTAGAAATGATTGTGGAAATTCTTGAAACCGAGCATTCCACTTTAGTTCTTGTTTTAGATGAAATCGAATACATTATTCATAAGGGCGGTGTAGAATTGCTTTATGCCTTAACAAGGACATCTGATGATAGACAAAATTCCAACCACAATATCGTATTGATTCTCATTGCCCGAAGTTCAAACTTTTTGAATTATCTTGATACAAGCACCAATAGTAGTCTTGGTGCACCTATTATTTCTTGCCCACCCTACAAAAAAGAAGAATTGATGGGCATTTTGTCCGACAGAATATCTGAATGCTTTACTCCCAATAGTGTAAGCGACGAGGCCGCTGAACTTATTGCAGACATTGCTGCCAAACGAGGTGGTGATGCAAGACATGCTTTGGAATTACTTTTAATTGCTGGAAAATACGCAGACAGTGAAGAAAGTCCCATTGTCTATCCCGAACATGTACGCAAAGCAAAATCAAATGTTGACCCGTCTTTGTTACGTGAAACTTTGAAAGATTTACCTGTTCACAAACTCTTGCTTCTATATGGAATTAGTAGAAGATTAAGACAAACCAAAGCTGCTTATGTTACTACTGGTGAAGCAGAACATGCATATATTCTTGCAGCAGAGGAGTTCGGACTAAAACCACGCAAACATACCCAAATTTGGGAATATTTGCAGGAATTAGAGTTATTGGGTATTATTCATTCCCAGAAATCAAGTGTTGGGCAAAGAGGAAATACTAAACATATCTCTATTCAAGACACCAGTGCTTATGAACTAGAACAGGAGTTGATTCCACGATTAGAGACGATCAGTATAGCGTACCGGAAATGATTGTAAACCCATTTCCTCCTCTTGAAAGAATTTTTGGAAGTTTGGCAAAAGTCAAAATTCTTGAACTCTTGGCGAAAGAGGGTGAACTAAATGTTACTGCCATTTCAAAACGAGTGGGCGTGAATCATAGTAGAATGAAACTTCATCTTGACGACCTCAAATCCCTTAAAATAGTCGAAGAGAAAAGATTTGGAAAAATCCGCATTTTCCAAATTAACGAAAAAACCTTGGCTGGAAAAACAATCAAAGATTTTATACTTCACTGGATTAGAGGGTATGAAGTCATTGTTCCAAAGACAGAATTCTAAACTGGATTTCCCAAGAAGATTTGGATTTATTTTATATTAAAATCCATAGTTTTAAGAATAAAATCAAATTAAATTGACTTAAACATTGGGTTGCTAGATTTATGGACGAAATCGTAAACATCTGTCACAATATTCTGGTTCAAACTCCTGGAGTTTCTCGTGTCATTCTAGCTGACAAAACTGGTTTAACTTTAGTTAACTTAAGCAGATTTGATTTTGATCTGCGTGATGTAGAGGTCATGGGTGCCATTTCATCTGCTGTGTATTTGGCTTCTGAACAACAGGGTGCAAACGTTGGTTTTACTGAAATGACTATGCTTGTAGCGGAATTCAAAAAAGGGAAAATTTTAGTGGCTTCCTGTGGCAGTGCCGTTTTATGTGTTATAACAGACAATGAAGTGGCCTTAGGCATGGCTAGAATGACTATTAACCAAGCTGCACGACAAATCGCCAAAATATTTGAAGAACGAATTCATGAGGCAGATGAATTTGAACAAAGCCTTGAAAGCCAAATTTTAGATGATATTGAAAAAATAGATGAAGCTTCCCTCAATGAAGATGAATTTCTTTCCGAGCTGCAAAGTGCATTAAAAGAACTTGAGCAGTTTTAGCGTGTGAAGTTAACTAAGAGAGATAGTCAAGACTTTTATTCCTTTTATGTCATCTGCACAAGAGGAAAAAATGGAAATTATGTGGACTGAAAAATATCGGCCAAAAAAGCTTTCTGATATTATTAACCACGAAGAAATTAAACAACGTCTTCAGGGCTTTGTAAAATCAAAAAATCTTCCCCATCTTCTATTTGCCGGTCCTCCTGGCACTGGAAAAACATCTGCAGGTTTAGCATTGGCAAACGAAATATTTGGGGAATCTTCAATCCGCAACAATCTACTAGAGCTCAATGCATCTGATGATCGTGGAATTGATACGATCCGCAATCAAGTCAAGGAATTTGCACGGACGCTTCCCTCTGGAGGTGCTTCCTTTAAAATAATAATGCTTGATGAAGCAGATAGCCTTACCCCTGCTGCACAGCAGGCATTGAGACGAACAATGGAACGATATGCTGAAACCTCACGATTTATACTTCTTTGCAATTATCCCGGCAAAATAATTGAACCGATTCAATCAAGATGTGCTTTCTTCAGATTCACCCCGATTCCTGAAACTGCAATCAAGGAAAAACTTATCGAGATAGCAAAACATGAAAAAGTAGATTATTCTGAAGACGGGTTGAAAACGTTAATCGCAGTAAGTAATGGCGATATGCGCAAAGCCCTCAATATTATGCAGGCAACTGTTGCATATGGTGAGAAAATTACAAAACAAACAGTTTATGCAACCGTGGGAACAATAGATCCAAAAGAGATTGCCGACCTTGTAAATCAATCAAAATCTTCTTTTCCAGATGCACTAAAAACTCTTCAAGATTTAATTTATGTACGTGGTGTTTCAGGAGAAGATATTCTTCGTTTAATTTTCAATTTCATAGATGATTTAAATTTGGACAATGAAGT
Source organism: uncultured archaeon (assembly GCA_964645535.1). GTDB lineage: Archaea > Asgardarchaeota > Heimdallarchaeia > Heimdallarchaeales > Kariarchaeaceae > WAKA01. The sequence goes on from CAZYCQ010000050.1 coordinate 11,174, forward strand.
GCGAATCGAATTAATCGAACTTCTCGCGGAAGTTGACTTTAGGCTAACAGAAGGAACTTCTCCTGACATTCAAATCGGAATGGTGTTGGCAAAGATTGCGCAATTTTTGTAGTTATAACAAATGACTAACGATTTCCTTTTACTTCTTGGAAAATCCTTATGAAAAATTCTACTTTTCAGGTTTATGGCTCTTCCTTACTTTCCAAAAAAAAAAAAATCTAGGGGTGTTGTATGTAGAAAAAGGATGTGTTTGTCTCCTTTACTGACTCTCCAACAAATTTTACAGATACATTTGAATGACCTTCCAAAGGTTCATTTTTTCCCGTTCAAATATCCCGCTAAGCATTTTATAACAATGATCCCTTATTGTAAATTCTTTTGCTCCCGTAATTGTAGCAACTTTTTTTTGGGTCAAAATCGGCACTTTTTTGAAAAATCTGCTGATTGCACGATCTGCAATGTAGAGTGTGGATGCTGCAAAGGGAAATGGTTGTACTCCTCCTCGTTCTTTTTTTGAAATTCTTTTCAACAATTCCTTTGAAATTAATATAAGCAGATAATGATATTTTTCTATAGATATGCCATATCGATGTACAACTTCTTGCTTTACTTCGAAGTTCCTTACAATTTGGGAAGTAAGTTTTTCAATATAATCTTCACTTTTTCTAACCGGTGTTTTTGAAAGAGGCACACCTAAATCTAAAGCAAGCTTGAGAATATTTTTGTTTGTAACTCTATGTCCTGCTTCATTAAATGCCCTAACAATTTCCTGAAATTTTATGGGATATTTATTTCCATTTTCCTTTATTGAAAAAAGAAGACAAAGAGCAATAAGTAAAACATGGTTTGTAACTTTCCCCCGGAACTTGTTTGCATATTTCCAATAAAGATAGGATGCCCTTTCCTTGATTGTAGTGGGGATTTCTAGTTGAGAGGTAATCTTATTGAAAATAATGAATGTACGAAGATGTGTTTGGGAGCTTGCATTTTTTGAAGGATTATGGTAGTTGTCCCGTAACCTACGAAATTTCCATGCTATTTCTGGAGTTAATAATGCACCATCTTTTGAAGTGAATTTTGAAGATCGGTAATATCCGATTTCTGATCCCAAATTTCCAGTTCTATGGAGCCGTTTGCCTACACTAATGTATTGGGTAGGCGTTGAATTTGAATTTTCAGAAATAAGAAAGGAAGAAGTCTCAAAAACTTTCTCTCCAGTAGTGCCACAGGTTTTGCAAACTTCAAAACCCTGAAAAGGAATCAGGTTTTCTGAACCGCAGAAATCACATCTTGTATTGTCTATATTTCTCATAATTAGAAAAAAGTAGTTTACATTGAAGGGCTATATCGTTACTGGTTTTATGTTACAAAATCAAATTCAACCCTTCCAAAATAAAAGGGATCGGTTCAAAACGATGGTTTGACCAGTTGCGGAGAGTAACACTCCTTTCCGAATGTATTAATTTGTTTAATGATAAAATTTAATCAAATTAAGTATTCTCCAGCTTTTTTTGGAAGTCAAAAACCAGTATCTTCCGATAAAAATAAAACTTCCAATCCATATGGAAAAATTAAGAAGGAAAGAATTCCCCACTGGGTAACACTAGGTGGCCAGCTTGGGCCTGGCTTGCAACTGGAGTATGCTCAATACCAGACCGATGAGGCAAGATGCGGGGGAAACCGACATCTAAGGCTTCCCATGTGAGGCGTCGAAGCGTGGTCTTAAAAAGGCAGGCTGGTGTGGATCAAATATCCGTAGGGATATGCGAGATACTTTATCCAGCAATGGGACAGGCTCGGAAGAGAGCATCCCACTGGGACTGTCTGCCGCTTTTAAGTAACTGCGTGGAGCTAATCATGGGTAAAGCCAAGGATGAAGGACCAACAAGTCTTGCCCGTGCCTAGAAGTGGTGGAATGTTTTTCCTAAATTGACAAAGGCAAAAGAAACAATTATTTCTTATGAACAACAACACATCTTATGGTTCAAGTAAACTCTCTTCCAAGAGTAACTTCGGGAATAGCTGGCTTAGATGCACTACTTGGTGGGGGTTTTCCACGTGAGCGGACAATCCTAATTGCAGGACCCGCTGGAGCTGGAAAATCAACATTTGGTCTCCAATTTTTATACTCTGGAATAATTCAGGAGGACGAACCTGGGATATATGTTTCTTTTGACGAAACCCTCACAAATGTCCGTGCTGACGCTTTGTCCTATGGATGGAACCTAAAGGCATTAGAAGACCAAAATTTGTTGGCTCTAGTTGATGGCTTCAGTGAAAGGGCTGGTGTCTCCTCAAAAGAAAAGTATAAGACAAAATTAGAGGTTGATGAGCTTTTAACGCAATTGATTTCACTAATTGATTCTGTTGGTGCTGAAAGAGTGGTAATCGATTCTATTACGGCTTTAGCTCTAAGCGTGGATGACGAATTGACAATTAGAAAAGAAATCTTGAAGCTATCTGCTGTGATGTCATCTTTAACATGCACCACTTTAATGATTTCAGAAATGCAATCTGAATCTGAGATCTCTCGTTTTGGTGTAGAGGAGTTCATGGCTCAAGGTGTCATTACATTGAAATACCAATTTGGGAAAAGAGGGACACGAAGTCTACAAATTCGTAAAATGAGAGGTATATCCCATTCGTTGGTTGAACGTCCATTCCTCATCACAAAGAATGGCATTGAAGTTTATCATGATGAAGAAATTTATCCAATTTACTAAAATATGCTAGAAAGAGCCATAGATATTGCTGTCCAAAGTTCTAGAGGTTTCTTCCCCAAGTTCACTTGATGCCCTCTTGGAAATTTTAATGGATCCAGACTTCCTTTACTCATCCCACCAAATACAAGCGAATAATCTGCCTCATCTGGATTTATTTTTACCTTTCGAAAATTAATGCTTCCCTGTTTGGAAAACAAAAACACATTTTCATGTAGTCGATGATGAAGGTGATCATTAATTTTTTTAATAAATTTCGCTTTGTATTGTCCAAGTAAAATTTGCTCCATAATTGAATAAAATCTTCTCTGGTTTCGTGGAAGCCTTGTTTCTGGGAGAACAGTGTAAATGTTCTTTCCAATCGTAAATAGTATCTCTGTTTCCCATTCGAAAACCTTTGCATAATTCAACGCTAACAAAAGCCCAAAGTGAAGAATGTCTGGTCTATCCTTTCTTTTATCTGCGGGGATGTTTTTTACCAAATGCTGATGCTCAGAAGCGTCAAGAAGGGGAGGTCTTCCAAATTTTGTAATATAATCTCGTATTTTTTTCTCTTTTCTATATCTTTGTGGAACAAGTGAAATTTGACAATTGTCAATAATTATTTGAAGCATACATATGCCAACATCTTATTCTATGTAAAATTATTTTTTTAGCCTATTAATCTAAATTATTCCTTGTTTGATTGTTCTTTGTTATCAATAGAGTTGATAAAAGACTTCTGTGGTGTGGTTTGACTTGATTTTTCCTAACATTTGATCAACATTCTTTTCTATTTCTGGTTACATTGTCCAAATTGACCGCAACAATTCTAAGTTTATTATCCTCCAATTCACTTTTTATTCTCTTCGGAACACCTTCTAGAAATCGAAGAGACTTGGAAGCGGTGGCTATCGTGTAAATTATTAAATGATGATTGACATTTTCTTCTCCCCAATGGCGTGATATAATTTCATCAAGGTTATAAAATTGTTGAGGTAGGAAAATTTCATTCTCCAAAACTTGAATGATTTTATCTTTCAGTTGAATTAATTCAGTAGCCATTCTATGGTTTGGGAGATTAATTCCAAAAATTCCACATAATCTGATGAATTCTATGTTTATCTCTTCCAATTCGAAATTTGGAAGAAATTTTGTGTCTCTTTTTTCCTTTTGAGAGATTAAGGTATTGCCATTGGGCTGATCAAGAAATGGTATGGTTTCTCCAATAGTTGTTTGATAACCTGTCGTCATTGATTTTACAAGGAATGAATAATTGGGAAGTGAAGAAATTAATTGCTTTTCTTTCTCATGAAAACCAAGGGAAATTTCAGAATCATGATCCGACCCTCTAAATTTAGCCCAAAATCCTGAATTTCTCAAAACCTTACTCATTAACCTTAATGAAGTTCCACTGGCAATGATTGCAACTCCTTTATATCTTAATGTGGTTATGGCCTCTTCTAATTGACTTAATTTTCCATTTTTACTTGGCAATAATATTTGCGCCTCATCGACAAAAATTGCATGACGAATAAACTCTTTGCTATAGTTAATTTGCTCAGTTTTGGATATGTGGATTTTGAATCTTAAAAAAATCATGTCAATTAGGAATCTTACCATCTCAAAGGGTGAAGTAAGAATCAATTGTGAAAAATCAAAGAAGAGGTTACCATCAAAATCTGTTTGATGAAAATTGGATTCTTCTACCCAACAAACCTCTCTTAAATTTGTTGCCATCCACTGAAATTTAGACAACAATGAAAAACTCGAACTTTCTTGATAATTGCCTGAAACCAATTCAAGCCGAGAACCATGCCACAATATATTTTGGAAAAAGGAATATGCAGATCCCTTTTCAAGTACAGTTGATTTAGTTGCTGAATACAAGATCTGATCCTGATTGGCTGACAGCTTTTCTTTACTGAAAAAATTTTCAATTATACCGGTATATACAAAATTGATAAAATCTTGACTCTTCATCCCTTCAGGTTTCTCAAAAATATTTATGTGGAAATTTCTTTTTGGCACGAAAACTTTTCCTTTTTCCCTGAAAAAAGATAAACGACTTGCTTCTCCCTTTAAATCAATGTCAATTATCTTAATTCCTTGCTCTATCATATTTTTCATAATAGTTAGTCTTAATGTGGTTTTCCCAGTTCCTGGCGATCCAGAAATTATTCCACCTTGATAAAAATCTTTAAGATGGAGTGAAAGGTGGGAATTTTTGTTCCATTTTTTTTGCAAGCCAATGACAAATCCTTTTTCATTATTGGCAGGTTTACTTGAAAAAACGATCGACTTATGAATTGATGTCGGTTGATATTTTAAATTCAAAATTTTTCTCATATCTGTGGGTTCATTTCTTTGCAGTGTTTCTTTTTTGTGGAAAATTGGTTTATCAAAGAGTGATTTGATGGCTTCCTTAATGAATCTCAAATCATCTTTTTTTTCTCCATCAATGCTGAAAGCAACTAATCTGTCTTTTGAAGAAATTTCTAGTTTTATAGAAAAATAGATTGACATTAGTTCTTTATTTTCGACAGCCAAGGAACTACTGAAATGTGAAACTACTTTTGAAATATCTGGAAAATTTTTTGCCGTGAAAAACATTTTCTTTTTTTTGCTTCGTCGTATGGCTTTGCTCTTTTCAAATTTTAACATGTTTTCTGCCATATGGCTTTCAATCCGATTTCTTATTATTTTCAAGGGTACAGGTTTAAACAAACTTTTTTGACAATAACGGAGATAAATTGTTGAATAATCGAAACTTATTTGGTAAGTCAATTGCAATTCTGTGTTGCTAAATTTGCTTGCCCAATCATACACATCCACTTTTTTGTTGGGGGAAATGTCCTTTATAGAATAAGAAAGAACACTTTCCCATTTCAACCTAAATGGATAGCAAACATATAATCCCTCTTCAGTCCAAAAGTTAATTCTAATTCTATTTGTCAAATCAAAAACAACATATCTTATTAATATCAAGAAGATTGCCGCGTATGAAAACAACTCTTTAACTCTTGCATCTGAGAGAATTATGACTAACACTAGAAAACATATTCCTATTGATGCGTTGATAATTTGTTCCCATTTGTCTTCACCTGCTATTTCATTCACCCTGTTGGATATGTAGAATAATATAAAAAATCCTACAACAAATCCGCAAACGTGGAATCTTTCTCTAGGGTATGTTTTATTTGTCCTGGCTGGACTGCCAATTTGATAACTTTTGATCTGCCATATCTCCCCTTGCTAATAACCGCGGCCTTTACCATTCCCAACAAATCCAATTCGTTAATCAAATCTCCTACTCTCCTTTGTGTAAGTTCATCTATGTGTAGAGATTTGCAGACATCTTGATATCTTTGATAAAGCAATGTCGTTGTAATTGGTTCCTTTTTGTTTTCCTCAGTTTCAAGTTGATAAAGAGCAACTAAGACTGCTTTTGATTGGATGGGTTGTGCACTAAGGACTTCTGTGACCGCATCCACTTCAATAACCTGTTCTGCCTGCCTGACGTACTCCTCCGTTATCTTTCCGGCACCCTCCCGTTCGGCTATTTCTCCTGCCACCCTAACTAAATCTAGGGCTCTTCTAGCATCTCCATGTTCTTGGCTTGCAATGGCCGCTGCACGATTGATTGCCCCCTCTGTCAGCACATTGGAATGAAGGGCTATTTCTGCCCTTTGTTCTATAATTTTCTTTAGTTGATTCGAATCATATGGTAGAAAAACAATTTCTTGCTCAGTCAATGTACTTCTTACTCTTGCATCAATGTTTTGTTTAAACATTACATCATTTGTGATGCCAATCATGCTCAGGCTGGAATGCTTTAATTGTGAATTGATTCTAGTGAGACCATAGAGGGTTTTTGAGTCCTTTTTCTGTAGAAAATCAATCTCATCAAGAACTACAATGAGATGTGTTTTCTTTTGATCTAAACTCAATGTAAATTTTTTTATGACTTCATCTGTTGGTAACCCGGTTATTGGAACCTCAACACCAATTGATTCACATAGATGGGCATAAACTCTATATGTGGTGTCAATTAGTTGACAATTTATAAATGCCAAAAGAACGCTCTTTCCAAGCTCTCTGATTTTCTTTTGAAGAGCGTTCAAGACTGCTTTAGCAACCACTGTTTTACCCAATCCTGTTTTTCCATATAGAAAGGCGTTGCTTGGCATTCCTCCTGCTATTACCGGTCCTACAATGCTTGCCAACTGTTTCATTTCGTTTTCCCTAAAAGGGAGATAGCTTGGAACGTAACTAGACCGTAAGGCATTTCTATCTTTGAAAATAGGAACCTTTGGTTTTGCAAACTTGTCAAATATTTCATCTAGCGAAAAAGGATCCATCAATAACCACCAACTTAGCTTCCTAAGTAAAGTGCGAAACCCAATTAAAAAACCTTGATCTAGATCATTACCGATATGTCTATTACTTCTTGTATTTCGGATGCATCCTTAATGTTTTATAATATCGATGCAAATTCTTTTGGAATAATTCCTGCCCTTACAACTAACCAATTTGGCGTGAAAATTGACCACTGCAAAAGAATCAAGGTTAACGGGTAACCTAATAGATCAATTATTGGTGATACATAAAAAGACAGTACTCTCATCAAATCTTCATTTCCTTCTGCAAGTAAAATTATTATGCGTGAAATTAATTGCCCTATCTGAACTAGAATGCCAAAAAAAAGGAATTTCAATCTCAAAACTTCCAATTTACTTGGATCATTTCTAAACTCATTGATCAAAAAATATGAAGTGATCACTAAGATTGCAAGAAATAAAATTCCAAACCCTGCCAGAATCATTTCGATTTGGGTATCAAATGGATTGTCCGGTGTAAAAATATCCCAAAAAATAACCAAAAATCCAACTATACCTACAATCTGAGTAATATTGAACGCGACCAAAAAGATATTTCGTCCTAACCTCGTAAATGAAATTACCTCTACTGAAATTCTCGTTAACCCAAAAAAGAACAAAAGGTTTCCCAAAAGGTAAAATATGGACTTTTCATGACCAAAAAGCATTATTTTTCCATTCGAGATAAAAAGGGAAATGGAACTAAAAAGAAGATTTGTCACCATAAAAATGATTCCAAGAAAGGCAAACTTGTAATATTTCATTGTGGGAGGACTGAACCCATTTTTCATTTCTTCAACTTTTGCCACTTTCGCAAAATACACATATTGAATGACAACGATCTGGAATAAGATAAGATATAGGATTAAACGGAAACCTAGATCTTCACTATTTACTGCGTAGGGTGTTTTTATCCATAATCTCTCGAAAAAATTTTCCATACAGGGAATTACGGAAATGAATATTTAAACCCGGAAATTATCCCAAAGCATATACGATGCAATTCAATATCTAGTTGCCGATGATGAACTTGCCTTTCTGAGCCATGCAATGATGAGCAATTTGAGTTCTGAGGCGCTTTTATTCCATCCCTTTTGTTGGCAACCTACTCTTCAATTTTAACAGCATTTATATCAATATTTGGAGAACTAGAGATTACTTGGCATCCGATCATTATTCCATGACCAACAGAATCAACGATGCATTAATGTTAATAGGCGAACGTCGCCATCATAAAATTTCTTGGATACAATATTACCAAACTTCGGAAACTATGGATGAAAATGAGATACGAAAACTCTTTTTGGATATTTCGTCGCATATTTTAAAGCGAAGACAAAAACCTGGGTCTGCACGAAAATTCAACAATGGTAAACTATTATATTATGAAATTGAAGATTCCAACTCTTCCGGATTTCGTATTTATTGTCTGTTCACCTTGAGCGGAACAATCGATTCTACTGTAAAAAAAGCAATGAAAGTCATCAGTCGTAGAGGTGGATATTATTCCGCAAAACGTTATTTTTCAGAACTTCAAGAATTGGTGCAAAATCCAGAAAAACTTTTAGAAGAAGATAAGATAAATCATGATGACGCCATTCGCCTGCTGTATCAAGTTGATTTGCAGAATATCGATGTAAATTACTTGGGGCAGATACTTTCAATAATACGGAAAGGTGGAACATTAACAGCAGAAATTTTAGAACGTCTATATTTCCTTGCCTATGAAATCTTGTCTAAACTAACTGATGAGCATGTTCTTGACGATATCGATTTAGCTTTGGATGGTGTTTACGATGTTGCTAGATCATATCAGGAAAGAGAGACTTTCCATTTGGCATTAGAATTATACAAACGCCTTCTTCCTTTAGTGGAACGCAAGGGGAGAGATGAACTGGAAATTCTTTCAAGAGTTCACATTGCAGAAATTTACCAGGCCTATTTTCCCGAATCAGGTAATGAGATCATTTCTGTTCTTTATCCGACATCCTTTTCATTAGATCGATTGAAAGAAGTTTCCCCCTCAATTAGGCAGAAATATTATGTTCTTCTTGCACATGCATATGAGCAAACAGGGAATGATGATTTCGCAATTAAATATTACTACAAAGCAATCCAAGATGCGGAAGAAAACTTAGGGGATCCAATGTCTGTTTCTAGGGGGTATGCATTTTTTGCAAATAAAGCACGCAATGACTACAAATTCGATGAATCCTTTAAACAATACCTGACCGCTTCTTCCTTGGCTTTTTCTGCTGGTGAGATTGAAGAAGCTAACGCCCTTCGATGTGAATCTGGTTATGACCAAGTCAAATTTGCTCTTATTTCAGCAATGGCTGCACTCTACCATCGAATGGAAAACAATTTAGAAAAGGCAGAATACCTTGCATGGGATGCCCTCAAATCTTTATTGGAGGGTCATTTGAATATATCTCCACGATACCACTACAAAATGGCTCGAGAATCTTCCGAAATTTTAAATTATGCGGCCTCTATTCTCTCAATACCTGGGAAAAAACGAAAAAATATGGCTGTCATTCGAAAGATTAGAAAAGCCATTGAGTCCATTCAATTACAACAATTGGATGAGGCTTCCCAAAAGAAACAACTTGAAAGCCTGATTTCTTCGGTTCTGAAAAATATCCCGATTTCTCCTCCTACTTTCTTACTTATTACTTCGGATGGGAGATTGATAGCTAGTGGATTAATAACACGTGATGGATGGAAAAATCCAGATCTAGAGGGTGTTGTTTTTAGTGGTATCCTTTCTGCAATCATGGGACTTTTGAGTGAAGTTTCTCCATCCTCAGCTAGCTTACGAACAATTGATGCCGGCGGTATGAAAATAATGCTGGAAAAAACTGATGATGTTATTGCTGTTCTCTTAGCAGATCGTGAAACTCGTGAGTTTCGTGATGCCCTTCGATTTATCTTAATGACCATTGCTCAAAGATTTTCCAAAGAATTAGATGTATGGGATGGGAATTTATCCTTTGTTCCCGAAATTAAGGATATTGTTCTTTCTAGTTTGATTAATCTCTTAAGATAATTCTATGGCGCCATGGATTGTGCATATG
>CAZYCQ010000050.1:21338-23857 GCA_964645535.1 uncultured archaeon
AAAAAAGAGCTGTTTTCAAAACAGCTCTTTTTGGGAATTTTTTAATTAGCTTTTACTTTCTTGCTTTTCAAGACTATGCTTGATTTTTCCATTTCCTTCCTTTTAAGCTCTGTTTCCTTTTTTACTGGATATCTAAATCTACACTATTATCAAGTTTAGTCCTTCACTTAATTTTTTTATTGGTCTCGGATGCTCTAGATTTGTTATTACACAATCACATGCCATAAAAAAGCTCTGCAATAATCTGAAATTTGCCAAAATAACTTGTTTCAATTTTGGTTCTTGTTGACTTAAAATCAACCATCATTGTCATGAGGGAATATATTTTGAAAGCTGTACTTCATAAAAAAAATGATTATTCCAGCTCAAATTTGTTTTCATATCTGGTTCGAAATTATGCTTTTTTTCACCATCAATGATTTGCTTGCCACTCCGAGCATTACGGACTTCGGAAGACCTAGATGCCCCTTCTTTCTTAATGTCTTTGAAAATTCCAATGTCGGAGGTTTTATCCGCAAAAATACAATTTCCAAAGAAAATTAAGCTTTAGCAAAATTATTCAAAAGCTCTCGCGAGTTAAAATTGCGCGTCTAAGTATAGGTTAATAAAAGAATGGGATACAGTATGAAATAGACAACAAGCATTCGCCCACGGGCGATTACACAACTGCTTGATTGGTTTAAACGTCAACTAACTGAACCCTTTAATAAAGATGGTTCGGTAATTGATATTGCCTAATAGATGTACTGTGACCATGCATTCGCATGCGAGGCATCTCCTTGAACACCTTTATCCATGGATTGGGTTGCTTCAAGGTTTCACAAATCCGTATATACAGCCAATTAAATCATCTAAACACTGGATTTAATTCCAAGAGTACGACTCCTTGTTGAGGCAAGGTGTGGGAAATATATCTTTGGACCAAGTAAGACAAAGTCTGCCGCACGGCAATTGGTGGATACCTTGGCTAGCTAACCGATGAAGGGCGTGGCAAGCTGCGATAAGCGCAGGGTAGGTGCAAGCAACCGTTGATCCTGTGATCCCCGAATGAGAATCTCTTGCACATCCAACAAGTGTGCAAGGTCCCTCTGGGACAGGGAACCCACGGAACGAAAACATTCAAGTACGTGGAGGAAGAGAAAGCAATAGCGATTTCCTGAGTAATGGCGAATGAAAGGGAACTAGGTCAAACCGAATGACCATGTGAAAGCATGGTTAGATGTGGTGTTGTGGACCTTAACTAATGCGTAGCAAGCCGAAACCGAAATGATTTGGAAAAATCTGCGATACAGGGTGAAAGCCCCGTAGGTGTAGGTTTGTCGCTATAAGTTGAGGGATCCGGACTAGGGTGGATTGGATGTTCCATCCAAACTTCGAGAACTAACTCGAAAACCTAAATATTCAGCTAGACCGATAGCGTACTAGTAACGTGAGTAAAAGGTGAAAAGCAGCGGTAACACGCGTTGAAAAGAGCTTGAAACCAATTGCCTAAACAGTGTGATGGTGTTGAAGGAATAACGCTCCATGAACCTACCCCGGGTGACCGGTTGTCGGGAATGGAGAGAGACCAGCATCATCGCGTCAGTCTTGAAACACTGGCCAGGGAGTTTATCCGAGTGGTGAGACTAAGGTTATATCGTAATCGTAGGGAAACCAACCAGTCCGCAGCATTTGCAAGGGACGACGTGTGAAAGCGCGTGAAATCACTCGGATAAGATGCGAAAGGCGTTGATCTATGCGTGGCCAAACTGAAGCCGTGGGAAACTGCGGTGGAGGGTTGAAGGGGTATTGATATACAACTCATTCCTCTGAGCTGCGTATAGTGGTTAAAGGCCAATCGAAGCGCCTGATAGCACATTCCGGTAGAAGTGGAGCCGCAGTCCAGCGTGGCACGAGTATGAACCGTTGGTAGAGTACAGACAGTGTCGGAATGGGGAGTGAAATCCTCGCCGCACCATCTAACTCCGAATGACGGTTCTACGTAGACTGCCGCAGTTGGGTGTGTCGCCGTAAGGGTGGCAACCGAGAAGCGAATAAGCTAGACTTGGGTTAAGGGCCCTAAATGTTGATTAAGTGTAAAAAGCGAAGGACGTCGTATCGCTAAGACAATGAGGTGGTAGGCTTAGAAGCAGCAATCCACTAACAAAAGCGTAACAGCTTACTCATCGAGCGGTACGGCTCTGAAAATGGACGGGGCTAAAATCAACTCCCGATACCCAAGGGCACCAATTAATTTGGTGATCCGGTATACCGGCGTTTGGCGAGGGTAGAAGCAGGTTGGAAATGACCTGTGGACCTCGTTGAAGTGCAGATCCTGGTAGTAGTAGGCAGATATATGGGTGAGAACCCCATAGGTCGAAAAGGCTAGGGTTCCTGGACAATGTCCATCAGTCCAGGGTTAGTCGATCCTAAGAAAGACCTTAATACGGATCTTTCAAAAGGGAAACAGGTTTAATATTCCTGTACCACGTGTGAAACCGGCAACGATAGCAATAGATCAGACGGTTGTGGATAGGTAG
>CAZYCQ010000051.1:0-23561 GCA_964645535.1 uncultured archaeon
TTTTCAGGATATCAGAAGGAAATTTCGCATTGAATTGAAGAACTTGATCGACAAGCCGATTCGGATCCATATCAACTTGAGGAAAATGAGTCCAGACAGATATCAGCCGTCTCCCAGTAACCTCACCGAATAATTCAGGGAGTTGATCTTTCATTGGATTATTATGGGACATTAATGTAACAAATTTTTTGCAATGGGCTTGAATTGGTGGCAAAAAGAAAAATAAAGATTGGAATTTAAGAACGTGATTGAATGGAATTTTACTATTTCTCCTATGGAATCAATATGGCTAAGCGGGTAATCGAAGCAAGAGGGCTTAATTTTAAATTCGTCTCATTGGGAATACTGCGCGACCATAGAATTGCATTCCATCGGTATTCCAGTGAATGGAATGGATTGACTGCAAATTTGGAGGTCAAAAGAGGATCTGAAGCATATGGGGTAATATTTCTTACAGATGAACAGGATCTGGAAAAACTGGATATATTTGAGGGAGTGGATCGTGGAGAAGCAGACAGAACACAGGTTCAGGTTCATCCAAGCAATTCCAAAATTCTTGATGAGCCCATTACTTGCTACACCTATATTCGCAATAGTCCAGACCCAGATGTAGGGAATTTTTCGTTGAATTATCTAACAATTCTTCTGGAAAGCTACAAGGAGTATGGATTTCCAAAACACCTAATTAGAATCATTGAGGACAGGTTAGACAGAACCTTCATTGTTGATCGAACCCGTAAACGAAGAAGGGCAAGCACAAAAGGGAAATACCTGATTCAGATCGATAAAACAAGTTTAGACAAGCTTGACCTCAAAGAGGGACAGGACATTGTTGTCGGATACAAAAAACAATATGCCCCTGCCAGAATCCAAGGATTGGAAGGAGAGGAAAACCAAAAGATCTGCCGTTTGGACAAATCAATCAGAAATGTTTTGGGATTGGAGGAAATGACCCTTCAGAGGGCGACAGTTACGATTTATCCGGTTAAGTTCGAGACAGTCGATGAAAAGACTGGATGGGATCGAGCAATACAAGTCATCTCCCTCATCGTTTCCATTGTTTTTTTTATTTGGATGCCGTACCTATTGATCAAGAAACGGATCTATCCTCGAACATTTCTTCTTAAGGTTCAAAGGTTGAAATCGGATATTGTCGAGAAGAATGTTGCGATCGTTCCTAAACAATACTTGAAATTGATTGGATTGGAGGAAGGAAAATTCATTGACATAGAGGTTCCAGTTTATGCAGATGACCTGTTTGTTTTACGAAGACTCACCATCAGGGCATTCAGTGACGAAAATATCGAAAAGGAAGAACAAATGAAATCTCAGCGGATTTATTTGGACGGAACCACTCGAGATCTATTAGGATTACCATACACAATTCCTGATGAAGAATTTCCATTTGCAGAAATCACCCCGAATCTCAATGCCTTGCTTGCGGAAAGAGGAATTCTGTATCTTGCAACCATTCTGTTTTTGATCGGCAGATTTCAGACTCTATTGATTAATTTCGGTAGACCCAATGCCTTATTGGACTTCTGGATTTCCGTAGTCCTGTCCATCTGGTTCATAGGGATTGTCGTCTATTTTGAAATGAAAAACAAGATCAGATATTGATCAATTTGAACGATTGAAAAGAAGAACCTTCAAGAATAGAGAGAAAAACGCGAAATCATGCGTGAAATCAAGAAGATTCTGGTACTTGGTCTTGGCACAATGGGAAACGGTATTGCCCATGTTGCCGCACAAGGAGGATATGAAGTCGTAGCTTACGACATCAAGCAAGAGTTTTTGGACAGGGGAGTAGCCACCATCAGGAAGAACCTGAGTAGGGGACTCAAAAAAGGGAAAATTACGGAGGAAGAGATTGAAAAAATCATGGCAAGAATATCTACATCCACTGATTTAGAAAAGGCAGCAGAGGGAGTGGACTTTGTCATCGAAGCGGTCTATGAAAACCTTGAAGTGAAGGTTGACTTGTTCCAGCGACTAAACAAGGTACTCCCAGAAGATGTCATCTTTGCTTCGAATACCTCATCAATTTCCATTTCTCTTCTTGCAGGAAGTTCTGGACGACCTGAACGGTTCATTGGAATGCATTTCTTCAATCCAGTCCCTGTCATGAAACTGGTGGAAATTATTCGAGGGATATTGACGACTGATGAAACATATGAAGTTACCAAGCAAATCGCAGAGAAAATGGGGAAGGAAACCATTGTAGCAAAAGACAGTCCGGGATTTGTGGTCAATAGGATACTGGTCCCTATGCTTAATGAGGCAGTATTTGCCTATTCAGAGGGATTGGCAACCGCAGAGGACATTGATAAGGGAATGGTGCTAGGCACAAACATGCCGATTGGTCCCTTGGCATTATTGGACCTGATTGGATTGGATACAGCTTTGATGGTCTCAGATGAATTCTATAAGCAATTCCAGGACAGCAAATACAGGGTTCCTCCACTCATGAGACAGATGGTTGCCTCAGGCCTTCTTGGAAGAAAGTCGGGAAGAGGGTTCTACAAGTATGACTAACTTACTTCTCCTTGAGACCCATTGAGGTGGTTGCAGTCGGACCAATGGTCAGCGGCAGTATAAGGAAAAATTGATCAAGTAGTTGTTCCCCTTGAACCGACAATGATCCATTTTCAATAAGAATGCTTATTAGAAAACCCAACATGGCTCCAGCGTTGCAAAACAACCATGCAATGAGAAACTTGACGGATATAAATCCAAAGGGTCTTTCGTCGGTTCTGGAAGCACCAAACCATGTCCCTACGCAGATGAGGAACCAGAAAAGCGCATTCAATAATGCCTGAATCTGTTGTGGCTCAAGATTGCCAAGGGAATTCACTCCAAGGTTATTAAAAATCAACGAAGAAAGAATAGTTCCCAATGCGGCAGCAACCAATGTGATCACATAGAGTACGAAGCTCATATGATGAAATTTGCTGTGGCAAAATAAAGTTTATGCGGCACAGTCAAATGCTGAGAAAGTATCACTGAACATATAAAACACTAGACCATCACTGAATTTGATCCAATATGGAAAAAGAATTTGTCATGCTCAAACCAGATGCTGTCCAAAGAGGACTCATTGGAACACTGATTAACAGACTTGAAAGAACAGGCTTGAAAATCATCGCAATGAAATTTCTGCAAGTTACCCAAGAAATGGCAGAGAAGCATTATGAAGTTCACAAAGGAAAGCCCTTCTATCCTTCTTTGGTAGAATTCATTACTTCTGGACCTGTCGTAGCCATGGTTCTTGAAGGAAAGGATGCAGTAAGCATTACCCGAAAGATTGTCGGCGCCACAAATCCAGCAGAGGCTGCGCCAGGAACCATTAGAGGAGATTTCGGCATCAATATTGGAAGAAATCTCATCCATGCTTCCGACAGTCCGGAAAATGCATTGACAGAAATTGCAGTTTACTTTACCGATGATGAACTGGTTTCATGGGAACCAACCCTTTCGAAGTGGTTTACAGAGTAAATCTAAAGAAATTCGTCAAGATTGGTTTGGGGAAACTTTTCAATAATCTTTTGAACAGTCTTCCATTTAATTCTGGCTATGTTAGGCATTTCGTTGAATCGTCGATAATATTCCTCCAAGAAATTTCTTGCATTGGTAGGATAACCCTTTCCGAAAGAAGGCAAGTCGGGATATTTTTTTGCATATTCCTTTTGGAGGAGTTGCATTTGACGATCTCGTTCGGTTTTTGCTAAAAT
The DNA here is from genome assembly GCA_964645535.1 of uncultured archaeon. Taxonomy (GTDB): domain Archaea; phylum Asgardarchaeota; class Heimdallarchaeia; order Heimdallarchaeales; family Kariarchaeaceae; genus WAKA01. Next base: position 3,732 of record CAZYCQ010000051.1, read on the forward strand.
GCTGGCAGCAGCAACAATTTCATATTTGCTGTCCGCCTTGTGTTCCGCAACCACGTCATCAACTAGATCCGTGAAGTGGTTTCCAAACCGTTCCGCATTGACATCTGCCGCATCAAGGAATAGTTTTGAAACTTTTGAGGCATAGGGTTGCAAGAGCTGTCGAAATTTAATAACCTCTATTTGATTCAATGTTTTTTCAGTCATAAGTACATTGAGTTCGCTTGCTGGGACAACAAGAACCTTTGCAATTGAAACCGCAGACCTTATGCTTTCTGCAAGTTGTATTCTTTTTTTTTCGGTAAGCGCCTTGCTGTCGTCCACGCCTATTTCACGTAATTCAGCAAGTTCAGAAGGAGTGGCGGCTACAAGTCCAATTACTAGTGGTCCAAGGACTGGTCCCCTTCCTGCCTCATCCATGCCAGCTACCAAATCATTCAATATTCTTGCAAATTCAGAAGCAGTTTAAATCTCGTTGGTTCAATCCAGAAAAATTGGGCGGAAAGGTTAATACCATTAGCAGAGGACAACGGGTATGGATCGATTCGAAGCTGTATTTTTACATGAAGACGGATCTGTCACCAAAGAGACTGTAGACAAACCAGTTCTTGAACAAGGAGGCATCCTCATTAAAACACTCTATTCAGAAATCTGTGGAACTGATGTGCATCTCAAACACGGCAGGCTATCGGGGGTTCCCTATCCCATCATTCCGGGTCATGTCTCTACGGGAGAAATTGCAGAAATTTCAGGACAAGTTGAAGACATTGAAGGAAACGTGCTGGAAAAAGGAGACATTGTTACATTTTTGGATGTCCATGAAACATGCAACAGCTGTTGGTTCTGTCTTGTGGCGAAAGAGACAACAAGATGTCCAAAAAGAAAGGTCTATGGGATAACTTACTCTGCCAAAGACGGTCCACTTGGAGGCTGGAGCCAATACATTTACCTCAAACCAGGGGTCAAGGTAATCAAATTACCATCAAAAGAGTTCGCAAGAAAATTTATCGCGGGAGGCTGTGGTCTTCCGACAGCCATTCATGCCATCCAAAGGGCAGAAATTCAGCTGGGAGACACTGTTGTCGTGCAGGGAGCCGGTCCAGTTGGACTGATGGCTGCAATACTTGCTGAGAAGAGGGGTGCCCATAAAGTCATTCTTGTAGGCGCTCCTACCTTGCGGTTGGAAAAAGCAAAGAAATTTGGCATCATGGAGATGTTGAACATTGAAGAGCTAGATCCCATGGAAAGAGTCAGAAAAATATTGGAGTTGACAGATGGAAGAGGTGCAGACCGGGTCATAGAAGCAACAGGAGTGCCAAATGCTCTCAAAGAAGGTATGCAGATGGTCAGGGACGGGGGAACCTACGTTGTGGTTGGTCAATATACCGATGCGGGTGATGTCAGGATCAATCCCCATCAGGACATAAACCGCAAACATTTGACAATCAGGGGATCATGGGGATCGGACTTTTCCCATTTCTTTCTAGCGGTAAGGTTTGTAATGAAGCATGAAAGTCTCCCTTGGGAAGAGATCATTTCCAAAGACTATTCCCTTGACGAAATGGGACAGGCACTTGACGATCTTGAAGCGTATCGGATCATGAAGGCAGTTGTGAAACCAAATTGAAACTAATTTCCAAAAATCCACCAGATTTTATGGATTAATGATAATAATTTTTTAATGTGTTTAATAATTGTCCGCCATAAATAAAACTATCCTTAAATATAGCAAGATCTGAAAATATATCATGGGTAAGCTAGTAGAAAAGCCACCCCTTACCTTCAATGAAGGATTGCTTAAAGAAATTGACCTCAAAATTGTCAGTTTCAGCCGAAAATATGAGGATAGATTCGTTCGTTGGGCCATGGGAATAGTTTTTATTTGGTTTGGCATTCTCAAGCCATTGGGAGTGAGCCCCGCAGAAGGCATTGTCAGCAAAACGAGCAGTATGGTTCTTCCATTTGTCAATCCACAAGCCATGGTTTGGTTTTTAGGTATTTACGAAGTTTTAATCGGTTTGTTTTTGATCATCAAGCAATTAAACCGTTTAGGTATTCTGATGCTGGCATTTCAAATGCCTGCCACAATGTTGCCACTTCTCTTGTTCCCTGAAGAAACATTCACACACATCCCATGGGGATTGACTCTTGAAGGGCAATACATTGTCAAAAATTTTGTTCTCATGGCAGCAGCCATAGTAATTGCAGGAAGAGTGAGGGAATCAGAGGGAGAAGAGAAAATCGAGAATTGAGTTCCAGACATATCCGTCATTTCGTTCCTTGTTTTCAAAATTCTGTATGTGAAGCCATTGGATGAAGGCAGGAATGATTTCATCTATGTTCTCAGGTTTCCTTTCAAGGAAATGTATTTCGTAGAGCTTTTCTCCGATTTTCCAATAGAGGTCATCAGTGAGTTTGGTAATATCGTTGGGATCCTCTCTTTCCAAAAGAGTAAGAGAATAGAGGTCAAATACCCGTCTAAGTTCAAAAGTCGCATTGGGATGATCATCCACCCTCACATCTACGTAAATATCACTTCCATCATAACCGCTCCCTTTTTTCAGAATCTTTAAGTGAGCAGATTGTTGCCCACGTTTGTCACCACCGGCCTTTTGTCCGGACTCAAGTGCACACATCAATTTCTCTGCCAGATCCCCATCTGTTTTCAAGAAGGTGTCAAGCATCTTTTCCACGACTTCTTCCCCCACCAGAATATTTCCTTGAACTGCTACAGCTTCTGCGGTTTTTCCTCCAGCCCAAGGATAACAGTCGGAACCGGTAAACGACACGCTGTTGCCCTTGAGATCAACGATTCCAACCTGCCTTTGGCTGTTAAGAGGGTCATTTTCTAGAAGAATGTCCAACGTCTGTCTTGCTGTTGCTCCACTTGCAAGAAGTTTCAGGCCTTGGGTTCCATAGCGTATATTTGCCAAAGCCTGTGTGGCAATTGCCCCACCATCCAAGGAAATCCACGGAACAATGGAACCGACGGCAGGAAATTTGCTTTGCACTGCAATTCCAAGTTCACCTGTTTCCTTATCCAATGCAATGATCGAAAAGGTCATGAGCTGATTTGATCATTTCTGAATTTAAAATTGCCGTGATGTCGCAATTGCTATCAGGATTCGCAAATCTCCTCAAGCTCGGTTATTTCGCGTTTGAAAACCTGAGCTTGGAACTTGTAGACAATGGTCTGCTCATCAGACAAAAGATGGAATGGCATATTTGCCTTTTGGCACAAGGCATAAACAAATTGTTCAGCATCCCAGTTATACTTTAGGGGGACAACGGGCAAAAGAAGACCAGAATAAGGCGGGGATTCCACCATAAGTCCATCCTTCCCGACTTCTATCTGGTCAATCAATTCTTCGACACTTTGATACTCAATTTTTTCCATTTCTGAGAGAACTTCTAGTTCAATGGTCAGATCCGGAACCTCTTCAGCAGAAACCGGAAGAAATCGGGGATCGCTGCAAAGGGAGGAAAATGTTGCTTTGGCAATCGCGATGCCAAGTGGGAAGACGGGTCGGGGAAGACCCACACAGCCACGCAGGTTTTCCTCACCTTTTGCATTTTTGAGGTAAAGAGTGATGAAGACTCCCCGGTTTTTCTTGAACTCTGGTGGAAGTTGTTCAAGATTTGGTTCAAACTGTTTACCAGTCGTCATATATTCATCAATTGTCTGTTTGACAATACAAAATGCAGTTTTTTCACTTTCATTCGAAAGAACCGAATAATTCTGCGACATCGATTAATATTAGAATTAAGAGATTAAATACTCTAGGTCTAGGGAATTGTTGTAAATTCAGTCAGAAAAAAGAATGTCTTTTACTTTGTTCCGCCGTTAGGTTCCAAGAACCTATCACCATTATAATTGATCATATATGACTGCTGAAATCGAACGACCATTATAGAACTCAAGGGACCTTTGGACACATTCTAGGATAAGTATAACCAATAGCTTTCCAACACCAACCGCTGGATGCAAAAATGTAGGAGGAAATGGAAACATGATTTTTGTAAGGATGTGTTCGACAATATTTCGAGGAGTGAAAGATTGTCCACACTCCGTTTTTGTTTGACGATTCCTAGTTGAGACCTCTCACTCTACAAGATCATATCACCAAGTGAAAGGGAGATAAGGAATTTCACAGATCCCACATTCCTTTATGGAAGTAATTTAATATAAGGTCGTATACAACTTACTAAAATTGTCGATTTGAATGCCGCAAAATATATGGAGGGAGGTAACTGTCAGATTGATACAATGGACGCAGAAAGCACACACGATCAGTTTTTTGTCTGTTCCTGTTCACCTAACCTTTGGATTAGTTGGCTTAATCGTCCAAGGAGAGGCTGAACCTTGGATTCGAAATGAATGCTGATCTGATTCTGAATTGTTTCGGGAGTTATCCTTTCTTCTTTTTGTCGTTCTTCCTCTAACGCCTGGATTCTGGCACTTAACCCTTTGATTTTGTTGTCTAGTTCATTGATCTTGTCCTCAAATTGCGAAGAAGTGTTAAGTTCACTGGTGATTTCAGAAATCGCCAGTTTCTGGGACATTTCATCATCGTGTACATACCCTCGATCCAGATAAATCTCGACAGCCCTATTGATTAGGTCTGTTGTAGTTGATCCCATGCGTGCAGCGGTCTGTTGCAATCTTTCCTTAAGCTTCTTATCGAACCAGAATGTTGTGGCCACTCGATCCTTTCGTCTTGTTGAAACCATCTCATTCATATTTGGGGCAACTGGTACAAAAATCTGTTGGAATTTAGCCTGTATCTTCCTGCATTCGCAGTTGAACCTTGAAATGCCTTCTAAGATATGATTTATTAAATGCAAATTGCTAAGCTCATTCGACAGATGGCATCTAAAGACCACCCACAGACTCACATCGATCTTCAGATCTATGATTCACAGACACATTCAGTCAGGAAGTTTGAACCAATAGAACCTGGCTTAGTTAAGATGTACGTGTGTGGTCCCACGGTTTATGATGATGCGCATGTCGGTCATGCACGAAGTCAAATCGTCTTCGACGTCATCAGAAGAGTGTTTGAGTATTTTGGGTATAGAGTTTTCTACGTTTCGAATTATACGGACATTGATGACAAAATGATCAATAGAGCCGCTGAAGAGGGCATCTCTGTTCAGGAACTGGCCAAGCGCATCATTCGGAGTGTAGAGGATGATTTCAGGAGCTTGAACATACAGCCACCGACTGTTCGGCCGAAGGCAACGGAACATATAGACGGGATGGTACAGATAGTTCAGGGTCTTATCAACAAGGGATATGCATATGCGAAGGATAGTGGAGTCTATTTCAGGGTTCAATCATTTCCGGGATACGGAACCATGACGAATTTCAAACTGGAGGATTCTCAATCGACGGAGGATGATGGAAACCCCCTTGACAAGGAGCACCGTGCAGATTTCGCTTTGATGAAGAAATCAAAAGAGGGAGAACCCTTTTGGGAAACACCGTGGGGCAAGATGCGACCAGGGTGGCACATCGAATGTTCTGCGATGTCAATGCATTACCTGGGAGAAACCTTTGATATCCATGGTGGAGGGCAAGACTTGGCCTTTCCGCACCATGTCAATGAGATTGCCCAATCAGAAGCATACACAGGGAAAAAATTTTCGAACTTTTTCATTCATCATGGCTTTTTGACGACCAACAAAGAAAAGATGAGTAAAAGTCTCAAGAACTTCTTTACCATCAAAGACGTTCTGAAGAAATATGATGGGGATACTTTGAGATTCTTTATGCTTCAAGCCCATTACAGGAAACCTTTGGAGTATGCAACCGAAGGCCTTGAAGAAGCCCAAGTCCAAGTGAAGAAATTCAAGACAACTTTGGAACAGATAGAGGCTGCATCCAAGCGAAAGGGAAGCTTTGAGAAAATCGAGGACATGGAACAATTGGCGGTTAAGGCAGTCAAATTCGAGATGGAGTTTGTCAAAGCATTAGCAAATGACTTCAACACACCCGACGCCCTTTCTACACTCTATGCGTTCCAGAAAGAGATCAATAAGGTACAACGGAAGGTTGCAGACATAGATGGCACTTTTTGGGGAGACATTGTCGCAAGATTCAAACGAATGTTACGGGTTTTAGGTCTTTCATTTGCAGAAGGACAGGTTTCAGAGGATTCACTGTCAACTGAATTAATGGATCTAATAATCAATATTCGACAGGAAGCCAGAAAGAGAAAAGATTGGGAAACTGCAGATCAGATAAGAGATCAACTTAAAGAGATCGGAATTGTTCTTGAGGATGTTAAAGGGCAGACCGTCTGGAAAAAAGCATAGTCATTTAAATCTACGTCTATAAAGCCAAGGTTTCCTCTTGAAGAAATTTTTCAGCATTACTCCAGGAATGGTCCAAGTGTCCCTGAACAGAGAAAATTTGGACACACGATCTTCGAAGTATAAGGAGGGCAAGTGAATCGTTGCAATTTTCATTCCTTTGATTCTTGCATCAATCAGGATTTCCGTTTCTGCCTCAAAGCCATATCTTCCTTTTTTCTTTGGTCTGAAATCCAAAACCTTGACAGCAGTATTCCTATAAGCACGATAACCGTTCTGTGGATCTTCTACAACAAACCCGTTGTACAGAATCCATAGTCCAAAACGGGAAAGAAGATTGGAAAGTTTCCGTAAGAACGGCATGTTTTCCACCCAATCAACAGTTCCGAACCGTGAAGCAATCACCATATCAACAGTGGGATCTTGAAACGCCTTCATGAATTTGGGGATGTATTCCGGTCTATGTTGACCATCGCCATCAATTGTGAAAAGGAAATCAAAACCCGACTTGAGGAAATACTGTGTACCAATGTAAATTGCAGTGCCCTTTCCCATATTGGGATTGTATGAGACAACTGTTGCACCATGTTCTAAGGCAATCTCTTTTGTTTGATCGGTGCTTCCGTCATTGATGACAACAACTTTGTCGACATAACTCTTGACGGAGTCGACCGTCTGTCCTATGGCCTTCTCCTCATTGAAGGCGGGGATAATTGCCATTACTCTGCCTTTTGCCATAGAAACGCACTACAAATATCCACATGTTTGTCTGTTCAAAATCTGTTCGGTAAGTATTGTGCAAAATGGACAGTTATGGAAAAATGCATTCAGCCCATAGCGAAAAAATCAAGTTTTTTGTTACCCTTCGAGGATAAACAAATATTAACATTTATATTTAGGTAGCACGATAGATTAATTATGGTGAAAAACAAGACTGCCTTGGATCGATTCTTTACCCATAGTACATGGGTAATCAAACGATTTCTTACATTTGTCTTTATACTGACCATTCTTGGAGTGGTTTTGTATAACTCATCCAACCCTGTTTGGACATCAACATATCTTGGTGAGGGAAAGACATCCGTTGTTATTGATCTCAATAAATCTGGACAAACCCAGTTTCTCATTTTTCCATCCAATTCGAACCATGACCAATATGTTGATTTCAAAATCAGTCTATTTGCCGAAATAGACGGAAATTGGACATTTATTAAGACATTTCCCAGTGAAAGGGTTGTTCATATCATTTCTTTGGATAAAGGAACCTACAAGCTAGAGTTTGAAAATTCGGGAGTCTTGCGCACAAATATAGAAGTTGTTGTTGCTCAAGCGGATCCAACATTTCTGATCTTATTTTTCGGTGCTTTAGTGGCATTCGGAATTTTTCTTTTCCTTGTCCAATTGATCTTTCCCTTATATTTCATCTTACTTGTCATTTCCCTTCTGAGAACACCATATGAAGAGGAAGGTGTGGGAAGCATAACTCGCGGAACAGCCACCCCAACCAAAAAGGGGACATCCCTGTTGGGGATTCCCGAAGAAGATTTGACCCAAAATGATAAGATAGGATTTGCTATTGCAGGTCTCTTCGTAACAATAGGGTTAATTGGGTATGCATTTCCCATGATACTATTTGGGGCATTGATTTTTGTTGGTACCTACACCAATGCACAGAACAGGTCGAAACTTAGGAAGAGATTCATCAATTTTGTCAATCATCCTCCCTATCCACATTCATATACTTTGAAGGAAATTTCGTTTGTACTTGGAGAAGATATTGGTAAACTTGAAACTCTTGTTCTTCATATGGCACTGGATCTAGGGTATCCATTGGAATATGACAAGGAAAGTCAAACAGTGACAGTCATGGAATCATTGACAAGGCCAGAGATAGATTTCCAAAGAAAAATCACGACTATTAACTCTCAAACAGAAGATTATGCAATTGGGGAAGTTGAAACTGTCGAGCAAGTAGAGCAACCTGCGGAAGGAGTTTTCTGTGTGAAATGCGGAGTTCCATTACCTGATGGCGCAATATTCTGCTACAACTGTGGTTCAAAGAATCAAAATGCATGAGACCGTTCAATTTACACTACGTTTGCCTTAACTTTGGAGATATTAATAACAACGGCTGAAAATCCGAAAATTCAAAGAATTGTAATTGAACGTTGTACGATTTAAAGGAGAATGTGTTCAAGACGATTTTCGGAAAAAACCAGAAATTTTAGACAGCAGATAGTTTAAAGACCGTTTCAAATCACCAAAAAACATAATGTTTTTGCCTTTTAATTCCATGAACAACAGTTATTTTTTTTTACTTAAGGTACCCTTTCCGCAGTGATGCCATACGAATTTAGTGATGAAGAGGCAGAAAAAATGTGGATATTCGGAAACCAAATCATGATTTTCAGCTCTGCACTCTTCGTTATTGGAATATTTGGAGTGGGTGATGTGATATTGACTGTACTCAGAGCTCCGTTTACATTTGAAATTTTCGTTAGATTGGTTTCCTTTTTGGGAACAATTGGGATATCGATCTTGCTGATTAGACCTTCAGACAATTTCAAGAAAATTTCAGTCAGTGAGGGGAGGGACATTTCAGAATTGATGCAGGGGCTCAGAGAGTTCAACATGGGATTTGTGGTCATTTCAGTATTGTTGATCTTGATAGGAGTTCTTCTTGGAATTTTGATTGTTAGTGGTGGTTAAGGTATGAGTTACGAGTTCACACATGAAGAAAATGAGACCTTCCTTGCCTTTGTAGTAAGGATTTTGCTTCTTTCTTTCAGTTCAATCCTGGCAGGAAGCCTTTTGCTTATCTATTCATTTGATGGAGGGTTCAAAGGAGGATATTTTCTCTTTTCCATAGGAATGTTTGTTCTGGCGGTAACATTCTTATCTCCAATTAAAAACATTCAGAACATCATTTTGACATCAGGCAATGATATCGAAGAATTGGTGGAGGGAATTGAGAAAACCAATAAATTTTTTTACGGTTCAATCGTGATTTTTTGGCTTCTCGCAATTTTTACGACGATTACATTCATCATTACGTTGGTTGAATTTATTTAGAATGAGCGGGAGGAAATCAACCAAATTCCAGAAAATATTACAATTACCCCAACGAATTTTTTGATGATATTCGATGATTTGTTGAGATCTTTGATAAACGTAGCCTTCAGTTCAGGAGTCAGCAGTGCAATCACCAAAAATGGGATGGATGCACCGGCAGTAAATAGCCCGTATGAAAGAATTTTTTCCGGTAAAGAAAGAAGGGAGGCCTGTGTCCATGAAAAGAGAAAGTAGGAGGCAGCACAGGGTGCTGCAATTAGGGTAAATGAAACTCCAATAAGAAAGGAAACAACAGGCAGGCTCGTTTCCTCTTCAACTGAAAAAATCCTGTTCAAGAGGTTCGGTGTTTGGAGGTTTGTGACAAAAGAGGGAGTCCAGACCATGAAAGCACCAATGACAATTAACAGAAGACCTTGAAAAATTGCGAATGCGGCAGAATTCTTCAGAATAAACTTTGTCATCGAAACCAATGCAGAAGCGACAAGTCCGAAAATGGTATATACCAACATCAATCCTGCCAATAGAAAAATGAGTGAGAAGAAAACATATAGTCTGTTATTTTGTTTCTCTCGTGCAATTATTGCCAAATAAGAAGGCAATAAGGGGAAGAGACAAGGGCTTAATGCAGTAAGTATTCCTAGTGGGAATTGAACTGCGAATATCTCTAGGAATCCCATAGGTTGAAGTTTGCCAGTTATTTAAAATATTTTATTAAGTGGGTGATTAGTATCCGGTACTCATTCTTGATGAAAGCATGAGGGTTTGGAATAGTTCATCATACATTGAAACCAAAGCCACGTGGGCAATTTCACTTTCAAATGTTTCTTTCTTTTCCGTAGTTTTTCCGAAGAGCTTCAGAACCAGCCAGCGAGTAGCTTTGAAAATCACCTTGAAAGGAAGAATAATAAATTCGATCAAAGCCACAAATATTTGGCGGACAATGCGACCAATTTGAATCCTCCTTTGTTTCTTCTCATGCGGGGTTCTGTTTCGGAATTTTGAAATCGATTCCCTCATCTTCTGTGGAGTTGCAAGAAGTTGATTTCTTATTTCTTGGTATCGCAATTTCATAAAGGAAAGAGGAGATCGTTTTCGTGTTCCGACAAACTCCGTTACCCAATATTTGTAGAAACCTATTGCATAGGCATAGAAATCCTGGAGAAGGACAATGGGAAGGGCAAAAATTCCAATGAAAAAGTTCTTGATGCGCAATTTGATCCGTTCATTTTTCTCACGGAATGAGTAGTGATCCTTTAAAAACTGCCTTGCCCCGAACGCAAGTCCTGTACTGATTTGACCAAGTTCAAGATCTTCAAAATATTCTGAAAATTTCTGTTCCTCCATGATTATGGCCTTCAAAGCAGCAGTGATAAGCAGATTGTTGATGAGATCCTCGTCTTCCTGCCCAGCTTGGATCTTGAAACTCATATTCATCAGATTGAACTCAGCCTCTTCCACAGTCAGATGATATTTCTCTGCAAATTCTTTGACTGCTTTCTTTCTTTTCCAAGGTCTTAAGGGAAATTCAAGTTGATAATACTGTAATGCAAACTCCCGGGCTTTTTCTTCTCGAATATTTCTGAAATCCAGTTTTGAGAGATTTTCTTCACTGGATCCCATAAGTTCAGAGATCATTTCACGTGCTTTTTTGGGCATTTGGCCTTCTTCTCTTCCAAGGAGAGTGGTCAATTTCTCTGCAACTTCATTGAGTTGTTCGCTCATTTCTTCCTTAAACTCCTCAAGGGAATCTTGGTCGACAGGAGGCATGTCCAGAAGTAGAAATCCGGCAGAAGTACTAATAAATGGAATGGCAAGAACTGATTCAATGGCTTTGAAAATAACAGCCCCACGATAATTTCCATGCCGCAGGCAGAACAATTTTGCCTGTTCGGCCAAGGCATAAGGAGGACCAAATATCCCTGCAAATGTTGAAAGTGCCATGGTCGCAGAGCTGAAGATGAAAATAAGTACTGGCCCAAATTCACCAAACCGCTCTTGGGAGAAGAAAGCTATCAGACCTAGAGACAAAGCCACACCAGATAAGGCAAAATCAACGGTTTGACCAATTCCTTTTCTTAGAGCATATCCTTCAGCTACCTCGTCAACCTTGCTTGCCATTTCACTGAACTGACTCAAAGCCTGCTCAGCCTCAAGACGTTTTGGATCAGCCAATAATCTGGATAAGGCCAGTAGGAAAGTTCGATTCACTTCCAAAAGGGGAACATATTCTTGAAACTTTGGGGGAAATACTGCATCATAGATAACCAAAATGAGGTTTGAAATGATTGCAACCAAAAATATCGGCAATGTCAATATGTTTACCAAAAACCGACCAATTAAGCCCATTACTTCAATTAGACAGATCAAGTATTTTAGTTTTTTAAGTGTCAAAGCAACATTTGTTTAGGACTCTTGGAGGTTTTGGGGAAGAGGGAAAGCAAGCCACATACGTAAATATTCCCCAAGTAGGTTGCACCTATAATAGGTGAGAAAAGAACCCATCCCCATGGATCGTTATATTGAATATCAAGAAAATGAAAAAATCGCCTTTGTCAACGAGATTTTTGGTTTGATCGACAAATATTTCGAATTAAAGGATCAGGCCGAAGAGAATCCCAAGCTTCATGCAACTTTGGAGAATATAGATTTACGTTTCAAGGAATTGGTTGAGAAAATTGCCCATTGATGTCCACATCAATAAACTACACTTTTTATGGTTTTAAACTGAATTTCAAGCATGAAGCCTTTCTTAAGTCAACATCAAGCCCAAGCGCTTTTTTCTCCGCGGGGCATTGCAATAGCAGGGGTCAGCAGAAATCCTTCATCCTTGGGCAGAAAAGTTTTGGGAAATTTGATAAAGTCGGGATATAAGGGTGAAATTTACGTTCTTCATCCAAAAGCAAGGGAAATCGATGGCATTCCAGCATTTCGTAATTTGGGTGATATTGAAGGAAGCGTCGATATGGTCGTCAGTCTCATTCCGAGGGAAGGGGTCAAGAATTTGGCAGAAGCCTGTGTCAAAAGGAATGTTCCGATATTGGTTGTCATTTCTGCTGGTTTCAGCGAAGTTGGCAAGGAAGGTGAACAATTGGAACGTGATCTAATAAATTTTGCAGAAGAAAATGGACTTCGGATCATAGGTCCCAATTCAATGGGGGTATACAGTGGGGTTGGCCATCAAGGAAATCAAATGGACGTGACATTTACACCAATTCAACCGATGAAGGGTAACTTGGCATTTCTTTCACAATCAGGAGCAATTGGAGCAGTAATGGCCAATCATGCCAACCAATTGGGGCAGGGGTTTTCAAGGTTCATATCTTTGGGAAACAAGCCGGATATTGACGAAAATGTGTTACTTGAATTTCTGAAAAATGATTCTGAAACAGACATTATAGCGTTATATTTGGAATCCTTTACGGATGGTCGAATGTTCATTGATAAATGCAGGGAAATTTCAATATCAAAGCCGATTTTGGCGGTTAAAAGTGGTCGAACAGAAGCAGGAGCACGGGCTGCGGCGTCCCACACAGGAGCACTTGCCACATCGGATACCATTGTTGAATCGGTTTTTCTTCAATCGGGAGTAATAAGAGCCAATGACATTGCAGAACTGGCAAATATGGCATATGGACTTTCTAAACTCCAACCAATGCAAGGAAGGAATGTAGCCGTCATTTCAAATGCTGGAGGTCCTGGAACCATCCAAACGGATGAATTAGAAGCAATGGGTCTCAAAGTCATGCCAATATCGGAAAAAACCAGGAATCAATTGAAAACCTTTCTTCCAAGGGAAGCAAGTATTGGAAACCCTATAGACATCCTTCCTTCGGCTTCACCGGATGTTTATCGGCAAACTGTACAAACAGTCCTAGATTCAGAAGACGTCAATGCCGTAGTTGTCCTCATCCTTCCACCTGTCCTATTTCCAATTGATGAGATGCTTGATGGGATACGGCAAGTCAATGCTGCAAAGCCATTGATCGTGGTTGCCATGGGCTGTGAAGGCTTGATCCAAAACATTGCTGATTTTCCGTTTCCAATATTCCACTTACCAAGGGAAGCAGCAATAGTATTGAAAGGCGCCTATCTTTTCCAGCAATTTCAAACAAGAAGGTATGTCCAAACAGAGACACCACATCCCTCAGGCATCCTGAAATCATGTGATTCTGGATGGTTAAATCAGGAAACCATTGAAAAATTGATGCAAACATATGATATTCTATTGGCAAAACAAGAAGTAATTGAAAACCGGTCTGAATTGAAAGAGGTATTTGAGAGAATGGCAAAACCGCTTGTTCTCAAACTTCTTTCAGACAAGCTTGTACATAAAAGTGACGCAGGAGGTGTTATCACAGGAATAAAAAGTTTTGAAGAATTGAGGGAGGGTTTTGAGGAACTTGAAAGATTGGTAGAAAACAAAGGAATTGAGGATGGAAAGTATTTGGTGCAGGAACAATTGGATAATGAAATCGAAATTGTCATAGGAGGTGTAAGGGATCCACAGTTTGGTCCTTTGGTCATGGTTGGAACAGGAGGCATTTTCATTGAACTGATTAAGGATGCAAAGTTTCACATTGCCCCTCTTTCAGAAAAAGAAGCTATGAATCTTATTGAACAAACGAATCTAGGCATGATTTTGGAAGGCTATCGAGGAAGAAGATCGGTGGATAAAAGAAATTTGGCAAAACTGATCATGAAAATCGGGGATATGTTGTACAATGAGGAAAACATCAAAGAATTAGATTTGAATCCTGTCCTTGTTCATAATGATGAATTGATACCTGTAGATATCCGCATTAGAATCTAAGCTTCATCGAAATGCGGCAATGGCTGTCCAAATCTGAACAGATAGCCATTGATTTCTCTAATATTGAATTCTCTCATACCCCAAGGCATATCTTTCGGTTCAGAGACAATTTCCACACCATTTTCGGCATATCTTTTGAAAAGGACATCAAGGTCCCTGCTTACATGGAAATAAAACCAGCCGAAAGGTTTTATCTCACCATCCGCTTGGGAAAGTTGAAGATGTGCATGAGAATGCCCTTCATTTTCATTTCCTATTGAAACACTGGCGTGATCCAAAGGGTCTCCCCAAGTCCAGTCTATTTTGAATCCTAGTTTTTCAGTATAATAATCCAATGTTTCCGGGAGATTTCTTACAGGAAGCACAGGTTCAAGGCTAATAGGTACATCTATTGGTTTCATACCAGAAATCAGTTTAGGGATATTAAAATCCTCCCAACGCTTCTAGATTATGAAAAAATCCATGGAATTACCTGTACTTTAATATACAAATTTGCTTATTTTAGAATAGTATAATTTTTTGAGGGGTCATCATGCCAGCTATCGATGCAGTCCAAACTAACCAACCAAAATCCGAGAAAAAGTTTATGCTTCTGGGAAATGAAGCAGTGGCTCTCGGATTGATTGACGAGGGGGCAAATTATTTTACAGGATATCCAGGAACCCCTTCAACCGAGATCATGGAATATGCTCTCAAACTGAAGGAAAAGGAGGGGATTTTTGCTCATTGGGGAACAAACGAGGCTGCTGCACTTGAGGATGCAGCGGCAGCGGCCATTTCCGGCCATTATGCAGTCTTCACTGCCAAGCATGTCGGTTTGAATGTGGCTGCCGATCCATTTGTTTCATTGGCAACCATGGGGATCAGAGGCGGGCTGGTTCTATGCATTTCTGACGATCCATCCATGCACTCCAGCCAGAATGAGCAGGATACACGGTGGTATGGAAGATTGGCACATGTTCCCATTATTGAGCCGACAGACCCCTCAAATGCCTACTATTGGGCAAGGGAAGCAATGAAGCTGAGTATAGAAACCAAACTTCCAGTAATCCTTAGATTGACAACAAGGATTTCACATGGATTGGGAACTATTGAAAGAGCTGAAAAAACCAAAAGAAAACCACTCCCCTATGAGCGAGATGTCGAAAGGTTTGTTTCCATCCCGGCTCACGCAAGGAAAAATAAACTGAGGCAAAATGAGGCATTTGATTACGCAAGGCAAATCAGTGATTCTCCCCAATTTGTAAAGTTGCTTGAGGGAAACGATCCTGAATTCGGAGTAATCTCATCAGGGATAGCTGCAAGTTATTGCGAAGACCTTTGGCAGGAATACCATTTCAATCTGTTGATTCCACATGTAACCCATCCACTACCAAGAGAGCAGGTTTTGAACTTTTTAAAAGGTAAAAGAAGGGTTTTGATAGTTGAAGAACTTGATGAAGTGCTTGAGACAGACATCAAGAAACTTGCCTTTGAAGCAAATCTTTCAATCACCGTTGTCGGGAAAGAGATGATACCCAAGGATTATGAACTTAATCCAAACATAGTCGAGAATACACTTCGCGAACTCATGGGATTTCCAGTTGATGAAAATCATTTCATTGAACTCCCATTGGAATCCCTTCTTCCCCGACCGCCTTCCTTCTGTGCAGGATGTCCACATAGAGCAGCCTATTATGACCTCAAACGGGCTTTTAAGAATGTAGAGACGATTTATTCAAATGATATCGGATGTTATTCTCTTGGAGCTCTACCCCCTTACAATGAAGCGGATTCCATTCTCTGCATGGGAGCAAGTATAGGAATGGCAGTTGGATATGCCAAAACCAATCCCGACAAAAAGGTCATTGCAACTATTGGGGATTCAACCTTCTGGCATTCAGGAATTGCCGCATTGGCCAATGCCATCTGGCAGGATGTGGATTTGCTGGTTGTTGTCTTGGACAATTCCACCACTGCGATGACAGGTACCCAAGAAAACCCGTCAACCCATGGCAAGTTGAATATTGCAAAAACAATTCAGGGAATGGGGATTCCTGCGTTTGAACTTTCGGCTTTTGAATACAAGGAATTCATTGATCTTGCAAGAAGACTGATCAAACTTCCCGGAGTTAAAGCCATTGTTTCAAAACAACCCTGTGTGATCTATGAGAACCATGAAATGAAAAAGCAGAATCTTAAGCCGAAAGGCTATGTGGAGGTTGACCATGAGAAATGCACATTATGCGGTCTCTGTGTGGAAGGACTAAACTGTACAGCACTAAGCCTTGTAGACGGAAAAATCGAGGTGGATATCGCACAGTGCAATGGCTGTGAATTTTGTTCGACAATATGTCCCAGAGATGCATTTCATTTGAAGGAGGTTTGAGGATGTCAGAAATGAAACCAGCTCAAAAAACATTGCAAATTCAATTGGCAGGTGTAGGAGGACAGGGAATTATCAGTGTTGGGAGACTACTCCTTGCTGTTGGACAGGATAATGGATTTGAGGTCAAAGGAAACGAAACTCATGGAATGAGTCAAAGAGGAGGGTCAGTAGTCTTTCAGGTTCGCATCGGGAATTTCAAGGGCGTACTAATACCCGATGGAGAAGCAGACGTGATTCTTGCAACTGAACCAATGGAAGCAGTTCGAAACCTTAATATCCTTAAGAAAGGAGGCATAATCATCACGGACACTCACCATGTGATTCCAGCAATAGCCAATGTATTGGATAAACCCTATCCTGATGATGAACTCCTTTATCAAACCATGAAGAAAAAGACAGACAAGATTTACAAGGTTCCTGCCAGGGAAATTGCAGAGAGGATTGGGAATATCAAAGGAGCCAACCTTGTTCTTCTTGGCGCATTGGTTGAAATAACGAAGTTTTTTGATCCTCTTGCTTTTGAGAAGAGAATTGCTGAAAAATGGCCTAAAGTCAAGGAAAAGAATCTTGAAGCGTTTAGAAAAGGAATGGAGTTCGCAATGAAATTGAAGCTTCAGTGATCCAACTCAATTTTTGGAAGGATTTTATCGAGCCATTTGGGTATCCACCAATTCCATTTTCCTGCAAGCCTCATGGCAGCAGGAAGGATCATGACACGTGAAACAGTCGCATCAATGAAGATTGCCACAGCCATTGCCAATCCCATCGTCTTGAGGATAAGTATTGGGGATAATGCAAAAACTGCAAAGGTTGCAATCATGACGGTGGCTGCACTTGTGATAACGCCGGCAGTCTTGGAAAGACCTATGCTTACAGATTGGACATTGATTTCCTGTTGCGAATGTCCTCCTTCCTTTTGCAGTTTTTCAGTTTCCTCTTTTATTCTGGATATTATGAAAATCGAGTAATCCATACCTAAACCAAGGATAGTGGTGAAAAGGAAGATTGGAATGAAGAATGTAATTCCAGCAGGTTCGGCACCGAGCAGATCGACGAAGTTTCCTTCTTGGAACACAAACACCAAGGTTCCTATGCCGAAAAGGATTGAACCTGCTATTGTGACAATTGCCTTGATCGGTAAGATTATGCTTCTGAACAAAACCAACAGAGCAATGAAAAGAGCAATAACAGCAAAGGTCAGCATAAGGGGTACGTCATCAAACAATTCTTTTCTTGAGTCATAAAGTGAAGCGCTGGCACCGGTAACATAAACCGCTTTCACCGAATCGAGATCATCAAACATCTCATGTGCCTTGTCGCGAAGTATTGAAGCCAATTCCAAAGCATCTCCAGAGCCAAAATCCAAATTCGACGTCAGATCCATGACAAGAGTGTCATTGCCATTGTTGTAATTGACGAATTTCCCGGTATTCTGAATGAAGAAAAGTTTTTGATAGTTTGGAACAGGTTGGAGAGTGTTGTTGGGGGGAACAGGCACCAAAAAGAAATCAGGAGATGCAAGTATTTGTTGAACTTTTTCAAGAGACATTGTAACAAGATCTCCTGTTTCAGGATTGGTTTGCACGTTAAGCGTATCAAAAGTGAGGAAATTCAGAGTATGATGGTTCAATTGCCTTTTGTGTTCCAATTCCATTGCCCACCGTGCAAATTCAATTGTCCGGTTAAACAATTCGGAATTGAAAACACCATTGGTTTTTCCTGTATCAATTACCACCTGATAAGGGGTCAATGTTCCCAAGTCAAATTTTTCGACAATGAATTCCAATCCTTCCCTAGATTCAGATCCTTTAGGAAGATTTTGGATACTGTCGAATGAAAGATCAGCTTGAAGTGACAAGGAGATAAAGGGAGCCAAAATAAGTAGGGAGAGAACCAAGAAAGAAACAGGCAATTTCATCACCAATCTTGACCAGCTCTCCCAAAATCCTTTTCGTATCTTTTGACCAGCACGCATCTTTTTGATTCGGGTAATTTCACGTTTTTGTCCGGAAAGGAAATCTGGCCAATCAAGGAAACGACCCCATTTTGCAAGGATTGCAGGAGTAAGGGTTACGGCAGTAAGA
This sequence comes from uncultured archaeon, assembly GCA_964645535.1. Lineage (GTDB taxonomy): Archaea > Asgardarchaeota > Heimdallarchaeia > Heimdallarchaeales > Kariarchaeaceae > WAKA01. The sequence continues at coordinate 22,378 of CAZYCQ010000051.1, forward strand.
ATTGAAAGAATGACTACAATCGATACCCCAAAAGCCATTGATCTTGTCAAGGATGAATTTACGGTTGCCAAGGCCAGGAAACCGATAATGACGGCGATTCCCGAATAGGTAACCGCTTGACCAGATGTTCTTACCATGACACTTGCAGATTCTTTCTGAGCGTCCATCATGGTTCCTTTGTTCCAATTGGAGGAGGATTCAAGTGTGGCTTTTCGTTTTCTGTATTCCTCACGGAACCGGATGATGCTGAACAGATTGTAGTCAACGGCAACCGCAATTCCAATCATTGCGATGATGCTCGGAAGAAAATCACTGACAGTAATGATACCCCCAAGTGATAGAAGATAGGAACCGAAATAGGCACCGTATAGACTTCCCAAAAGGGCAACCATTGGAATTGCAACACCCATTGGGGATTTGAATACCAGTGCCAAGATAATGATTGCCAAAATTACAGAGACAACTTCAGATTCACGGAATGCCTTTTCACTGTTGTGTGTAATATCAACGAACTGTGCCGCCTCTCCGGTAAGGTAGTACTCATTGGCAGCAATCTCGGTTTCAGAAGCCAGCTCAATTGGAAATGATAGTCTTGCTAATTTTGAGTCAATATAGGAAGAAATCGCATCTTCATCATGGAGGCTTTCACGAATCACCTCTACGTCGTCCAAAACCTCATCAGCAGATTTATTGGACGCCTGGATGTTTATCAGCGTGGTATGTCCATCCTCAGAGATGAGGGAAGAAGCAAAATCCCCAGCCCCGGCAAGAACAAGCAGGGGATAGGAGACAATTGAATAATACGTCATGGAATGGTTGTAGAAAGTATCATTCAGGTACTGTGTGAAATAAAGCAGCCAATTGGACCATTTTGCATCTGAAAAATTGGCAGATGGATTGTTGATGACAAGAATATGCGTAGTTCCTGTTTCATTTAGTTGGAAGCGTTCTTGGATGAGATTACTTCCAATACCACTTTCAGAAGTAGGTTCACCAAAGTCCCTTTCATTTTCTATTTGTGAATTAAGCAATTGCGGTGCATTAGTACTTACCACAATTCCCACAATCAATAACCAAAGAAAAATAACAACTAAAGGATGGCGAGCAGGAAACGCAAGATTTCTTTTGTTTATCTGAGCCATATTTGATATTGGTTATTCGATATATAAAAAACAATCTATAGT
>CAZYCQ010000052.1:0-23095 GCA_964645535.1 uncultured archaeon
GGATCCCATGGTTTGAAACGTGGATGTTTCAATCCGAATTGTCCGAGGATTTTGGCAACAATGAAGTCTACAAGGTCGTCAACTGTTTTTGGATGATAATAAAATCCGGGAGCAGCAGGCATAATGACTGCACCAGCTTCTTTCAGTTGTGTGAGGTTTCGAAGATGAATAAGATTCAAGGGGGTTTCACGGAAGAGAAGAACCAATTTTCTTCCTTCTTTGAGCATGCAATCGGCAGCCCTATGGATTAGATTCTGCGTATACCCTGTGGAAATGGCAGCAATTGTCTTCATTGAACAGGGAGCGATAACCATTCCTTCATTTTGGTGAGAACCGGAAGCAATAGGAGCAGCGATATCATTCACATCATATTGGATCTGGACTTGGTTGAGTACATTTTCATAGGAAGGACCAACCTCCAACTCAAGAACTCGTTTTGCGGCAGGTGAAACGACGATTTCCGGTTCATGTCCCAATTGAAGGAGAGTTTCGATCAATCGAAGTCCATATTGGGCACCAGAACCTCCGGTCATGCCTACAATGATTTTCATTAGAGGAATAGGGGATTCATTGATATTGAAGATATCCCTTGAGGAAGGATATAAGATATAGATTTTTGAGAGGTTTGAGCAATTTTATTAAGAATGGGGAAGAATGGTTTTTGTGACAGAAGGAATAGATGAATATCTGAACCAAGAAGAAAACGTGGAATTTCTTCCAATGCAGTGTCCAGCATGTGGCAATGAAGATGCCAAGCTGATCCAACGGTTGTTGCAGATTCCATATTATGACGATTTCCATATGATTTCTTTTTTCTGCAAGAAATGCGGGCTCCGCAAAACAGATTTTGCCAATATCAACTCGAAAGGGCATACTCGTTATGAATACTTTGTGGAAAATCTTGAGGATTTCACTACGAAAGTGGTCCGGGCGGAAAATGGAGTGGTTACAATTCCAGAATTGGGTGTCAAGATTGAGCCAGCCAGAAATCCGCAGACATGGATCAGAAATGTTGAGGGAATTCTGTTGGACATTAAGGAAAAGGTGGGATATGCAAGGGATATGGCAGAAACAGAGGATCAGAGGAAGGCTGCAATTGAACGGTTGAAATTGATTGATGAGGCATTGGAAGGGAAGGTACCGTTTACGATCATTGTTGAAGATGTCACAGGAAACAGCATCATCATTCCTGCAAAAAAAGAGAAACTGAAAATAGAAATTCTAGAGGGATCATCCGAGTAGTTGTTCAAGTCGTTCAATGCGGGAAACAAGGGTATCAATGGTCTCTTGAAGAGATTTAATGGTATTTTCCAGCTGTTCGATCTTTTTCAGTTGTTCTGGGGAAGAGTCATCATCTTTGGTTTCTTTCTCCAACAGATGGGGAAATTGGTTCATCAGATTGTCCATCAGCATTTTGAATTGGAGGTCATTGAGAACGATACGTGTTTCTCCAAGAATATTTTTCAGTTTTTTTTCGAGAAAGTTGGCAGTCATCTGCGGTAAAGGTTCTTCAGCCTCAACATTTCCATTCAGCTTGATACGGACATACCACATGCCTCCATCCTGTTCTACAACAGTCTCGTACTTTGTGCCCATTATCTTGGTGGAATACATTATGGGAATCTAGCGGTTGGGATTTTTTATCTTTTTTGGAGAAGTTGAGTTAAAAGATAAATTCGATGGCATCTTCTTCCTTGGAGACGAATTGAGCCTTTCCTTCTGCCACAAATTTTCTTAGGATCTCTTTCAGATCCTCATCGGGGAGCGAACTCCAATCGGTATCCATATTCTTGAATTCAAGGAAGGTCAGTACTTCGGCAGCCTTTCCAGTGTCCAAGAGGTATTGATATATTTCATCAGCCCATTGATCAATGGGCTTATAATAAATTCTTGCCAGAATCTTGTTTTCATCCAACCATTTTGCAATGCCTTCATCAACCATTGAATCAATGATTGCTGTGAGTTGGGGAAGAGTCAAGGCTTTGCCGTTTTTGCGGTTACGGAATGGATGTTCTCTTTGCAACTCGATCAGGTTGACAATATGCTTGACAAATATCCTGCAATAATCGAGAAGGAGAGTTTTCCATCCCTCAATCCAAGAATTCAGTTGGGCAGGGTTGGAAGGTTTGATGTACATCCATGGTTTGTTGACCCAAGATGGAATCTGTTGCTCAAAGAGTATCTCTGGAGTAATTTTTGTAACTTGGGACGGCTCTTTCAAAGTCTCTTGGGGTGGCTCCTTCAGAGTTTCTTGAGGAGTTTCCAAAGGCTGTTCCACAACTTTGTCTTCTTTCTGTTTTTCCAGAGGTTCATCCTTCTTCTGGTATTTTTTTGCCCGTTCCTTGATTGACATATCAGCCAGCTCCATATTCTCGATCCCATTCCTCAAACCGTTGCAGTTCATCCAAGCTGACGGATGATTTCACATTTGCCAATGCAGTCAGGAAATCGTCTTGGGTGACTTTTCTGGCCTTGATGCTAGGATCTGAGATAGCTCCCTTTGCATCAAGTTCACGTATGGGTATGAATATCGCTTCACGACAGATGGTGGCAATGTCTGAGCCAGAGTAATTTTCGGTCAGTCGGGCCAATTCGGCAAAATCTACAGATGAATCAAGCTCAACACCCTTGGTGTTTACTTCAAAGATTTTCTTTCTTGCCTCAAAATCCGGAACGGGAACATATATCCTCCGTTCAAATCGACGTCGAAAGGCGGAATCTATTTCCCAAGGGATGTTGGTTGCACCTATGGTCACAACCCGTTGGGAAGGGTCACTGGTCAGTCCTTCCATGCTTGTCAGGAGTTGTGTCTTGATACGTCGCATGGCATCGTTTTCAGTTCCCCCACGGGCTTGGGTCAGGGAATCCACCTCATCTATGAAGATGATGCTTGGTTGCTTTTCTTTTGCCATCTCATAAAGTCGTTTGACCAATTTTTCGGATTCACCCAACCATTTGCTGACCAGATGAGCAGCAGAGATATTGAAGAAGGTTGCATCGATATTTCCGGCAGTTGCCTTTGCAATCATTGTCTTTCCACATCCAGGTGGTCCAAAGAGGAGAATGCCTTTCCAAGGTCTACGTGCACCGGTAAACAGATCAGGTCGCATCAGTGGCAGAACAATGGCTTCTCTGAGAGCGATCTTCACGTCGTCAAGTCCTGCAACATCGTCCAACGTGACATCTGGTTTCTCTGTCACGATTGCATCTGCCAATGCATCATCAAGCTCTGATTCCTCATCATCACCACCCCCCTTTCCTGTTCGGGCAGGCCTGCTAGATTTTTTCATCTGCTTTTTCAGATCCTTGGCTCTTGCCACATAGGATTTTGCCCTGCTCTGATAGGTTTCAACAAGTCGAGGATTGCTTGTGAATTTTGTCATCTCAACCAAGATCTCTGCTGCCTGGAGGTAATGGTTGATTGCTTCTCCGTACTGACCCTTGTTGTCAGCTTCGACAGCCATTTTGGCAAAATGCTGGGCTCTGGCGTAAAGATTTGAACTCACTGATATCACCATTCGTTTCACAAATTTATATTGTTACCATTCCCGTATGTCGGAAAGCACAAGTTAACCCAAGGCAGGGAACCAATATTTCTTCCCTTCCGAGTAGTCATCATCGAGAAGGGCAATTCCATCTTCGACCATTGAGTCCAAGGCACGGGTAGCCCGTTCCATAGGCCATTTTGTTTTCATCAGAACCTCTTCGAGAGTCACGGCTCCTCCGCGTCTTGCAGCAAGGGACAAAATCTTTTCCTGATCTTTTGAAAGATCGACGGCAACAAACTCGACGATCAATGTACCAGAATCCAGTTTCTTGAGGTCTTGGATCAATCCGGATTTCTTTAGGGATTCCAAGGCTTTGATTACGTCCTTGGGTGAAACGATCTTTCCGGGTCGGGTTTTGTTAAGGCGAAGAGTTACCTCTGCGGCAGACATCAATCCCCCAGTTTCCCGTAACGCATCTTTGCCAATTTGCAACACCTCATTTGCAAGTTCATCATAGTATCCCTTGCCGGTAAGTTTATCCACAAAACTGGGTTTCTCTTTCCAATCATAGACACCTACCTCTTCAGGAAGACCAAGTTCCCTTCTGAATTCCGCCAATTTTTCATAATATTCACGGTTTTCCTTGATCTTCTTCCCATGCTTCTTTTCGAATTCCTTGAGTTGCTTTTCCAACTTACGGTAGTTCTGGATGAGCAAATCCAGTTCAGTAAGCATCATTTCGGCTTCTTTTTCCTGGTATGCACTTTTCATGCGGATTTTGCGCTCGATGTCTCGAAGACCCATTTCAACCACCGATTTTGCGGATCTGGTTCCTGAATTCATTCAGCCACCGAGATGCATCAAATTCAAGCTGTTCAGCATCCTCTTCTGAGAGAAGCTTGCTGGGGCTTTCTTCAAGGAGAGCTTTTCTCCATCCATCGATTTCTACAGCTACCCAATGATCTTGACCGAAGTTGGGGAAGTCCTTGACAATATTGAACATTTCATCAAGGAGAGGAACAATCATTTCAACCCTTGCAATCGACCTCAGTCTGAGAACATCGATAAGTTCAATTGCGTTTGCGACATAGTCCGCAGATTTTGCAGGAAGATCCTTAAGCTTTTGGAGGGACAGGGAGATGTCTTCCTCCTTTTCAAGACCTTGGACAAGGTTAAGGCGTTTTACACCTTCAGGGAATTTTTCGTCCAGTTTCCGTTCGTTTATGAATTCCTCCATGCTAAAGCCGTTCTCTTCCAAAGCCATCTGGGCCTTGAATACATCAGAGATCGCGGCCTTCATTTGCCTGCGGTACAGGGTTTCCTCTACCATACCCCTGTCGAAATGCTTAGCCAACCGGTCAATGGTAGCTATGGCTGCATACAGGTCAGCCTTATGATCTAATGGGCTCTTTTGCCTTCGTCTTGTTTGATATGACATGTGTTTCAATTCCTCCTTTCAGCTCTGCAAGTTTTTCCGCGGTTTTGAACCATTCTGCGGAATAATGCTTGAATAGTCTGAAGAAATCAGTTTGGTCAATTTCGGCCTCTTCGAACTTGAAGTCAAGCAATTCCAAGAGATCTTCCAATGCCATCAATTCCGCCTTCAGTTCCTTTTCAGGGGATACATTAGGCAATTTCTGGAGATCAAAGCCTTGTTTCTTGAAAGAGGCTTCCAATTGTTGCCTTCCCTGTGCTTCCAGCAGGGCAAGTTCCTTTTGCAAGCTTTCGACCTGTGCAGCAAGTCTTTCCAATTCCGTATCCGTGATGGTCGGGGATGCTTGCACCTGAACAGGTGTCTGAGTTGGTGTTTTTCTCTGGGCAAGATTCCTGCTGTGAATGAACAGTCGGCGTGCAGCAGAGATGATGTCCTTGACACGGTAGCTGGGTTCCCATTCGGCAAGCAATTGAAGATCCAAGTTTCCATCATTATCGACGTTGGGATGGCTCATCGAGGGAGATACCTTAACTACAGGCTTGACTATTGGATAGAATTCGGGGAATTCGATTCGAATGCGAATGTCTTCACCCGTCGCAAGCCGTCCCACCTTCCCTACGAAAATGCGTCCATTGGGATCATCTTGGTAAAACGTGGGCTCATTTTTAGCAAGGTACTTGCGCTCTTCTTTAAGCACTTTGTCAAAGTCTACCATAGAATCCAAACAATATTTTGAATTGCGAGTTAATAAATGTGCACAATTGTAAAAACGTTAACTGATTGAATTTTTCGCGACATACATGCAATTTACCTACACTGATTGTTTTGCGTGTAAGTTCTCCTATACGCAATCATGATGGACACTAAAAGCCATGAAATATTTCAGGGCAAGAATACAGGAGTTGATGGATAAATCGAGTCACCTCGAAACAAATCCCTTTTAACAAAAACACTAAGGAAATTTAGTGCGTTCCATATTTCTTATTCTCTTATTGACTAGTGGGTTCATGTTTGTTGAGAATGGCAATCCACAGGTATTGACGAAACAATATTCACCACATTCAGTAAATGCAGTACCAATCCTTGAATCAAGGGATCAGATCATTCCAATAGGGGAAAAGGTGTTGTTCCAGCCATTTTATTGGAATATGCCGGACAGAGGAACCCATTGGAGAATGCTTGGAGACAATATTGATGAGATCACGAGCCAAGGATTTGATTCCCTTTGGCTACCCCCACCACAGAAAACAAGAGAAGGCTATCCTGCGACAGGAGGGTACGAACCATATGATTACTATGATTTGGGAAGCTATGATCAGAAGGGAAGAATAAGAACGTTATTTGGGACTCAAGAGGAGCTGACCAACTTGATTTCCCTAGCCAATGCCAATGGCATCGGAGTGATTGCAGATGTTGTCATCAATCACCGAGTGGGAGGGGATCTTGAGTATAATCCATTCACTCAATCAGAAACACCCACCAACTTCATGAATGTTGCCAGCGGTAGACTTAGAATGAATTACACCCATTTTTGGCCAAACCAGTACGGAAATGGAGACGCCGGTCAATACGGGGATTTTCCCGATATTTCACATGCCAATCCTGAAGTTAGACAGATGTTTCTGGAATGGGCGCAATGGTTGACAACGGAGATTGGATATGACGGGTTCAGATTTGATTCAGCTCAGTTTATTGATCCAACCATGATACGCGATTGGATGCAGGCAATAGGAGGAGGGGCATTCGGAGTAAGTGAATATTGGATGTATACTCCAGATCCAGACGAAGTGCTTGGATACCTCCGTGAGGCAAATGACACAACAAGAGCCATGGATTTTGCTCTTCTTGAGGCGATGAGACTAATCCTCAATGCAAATGGAACAGGAGACCTACGAAACCTAGTAACACAGGGAATCTCCAACATTGAACCCTCAAAGGCCGTTACATTCGTAGTAAACCATGACACTTACAGGGATAAATTCGACGTGATTGAGGAAAGACGCCATCTCGGCTATGGATACATCATGACTCATCCAGGATACCCTTCCGTTTTCTATATGGATTACATCGACCCAAACCTCAGAAACACCATTCTTCAGCTTGTGAAGATCCATAACCGGCATGCAAAGGGTAATCTCACCCATCTGTATGTTGATCAAGACCTGTATATTTCCCAAAGGGACGGAAATGGCACTGTTGAAGGACTATTGTTTGGCATGAATGACAGAATGGAAGGTGAGAGATCAGCCATGGTTACCACTCGATGGAAGGAAACAAAGCTCTATAATCTTCTTAATGGAACAGATGTAGTTTGGACAGATGCTCAGGGAAATACTACAGTGACTGTTCCAGCAAATGAATTTGTGATCTATTCTCCAGACCCCAGCTTTATCAGGAAAATTGATCTTAGGATTCCGAAAAAGGAATTTGATTATGGAGAAGCCCTGATGTATAAGGATATTGCCATTGATGGAGAGTTAGATTGGGAATGGGGGTTGCCCAATGCAATAGACCATATAGAAACAAACCAGATCACAGACCTGACCAATTTGTATTTTGGTCATGATGGAAAAAACCTGCTGACGGCATTTGCCTATATTAATCTCTATAACTGGACAGAAGGTCCTGTTGATTTCGAGATCATTCTGGATACTAGGGAAGGAGGAAGCAATCTCCACCCAATCAGGGAAAATGTCAGGTTTGGAGGGAGATCGAGATTGCCTGATGAGATTTTTGTTTTCAAGACAGATTTTGCATCCAATGGATATCACAGGATAATTAAAGAAATTACCAGATATTCATTTCAAAATGGATGGAAAAAAAGTGTGGTTCCCACCATTCAATTCGAGACACATCCAATGATGGGACTTGTGGAAGTGGCAATTCCGTTTGCGGATTTAGGTAGCGATGAACGGAACAAGATTTCTGTCAAGGTAGTAAGTGCATTGAGTGGATCCCAAAACGTGCAGGATAGCGTACCAACTGATACAACAATAGACGAGAATTCCCTGAGTTGGCTGTTTATGGAGGATTTGGTTGAATTACCCCCTCAAGAGACAACCAGCGACTTGTCTTCAACCCCTTCCCCATTTTCGACCACCATGAGACAGACACTGACAATCACCTATTGGATACCCATTTTTGGATTGATAGTGAGATATACATTGAAAAGAAAGCGTTGATTATCGGGTCAAATCCAAGTAATCATCTTCATCATCAAAAAAGATTTCTTCATCAAGAACCTCTTCCAAGGTCAACTGATCATCTGCAATCTCGGGTTCAGTCAGGACTTGGAACTTGCTGGATTTCAAGAGCTTTGTTTTGACAATGTGATTGATCGAATCCATAACCTGAGAAATATCCTGCTCATTAAAGCTTGAAATGAAATGGACATTGTGATCGAGATCCACCACCATTGAATGGGACGAAACAAAATCGATAACCTGCCGTTCGATTTGCCTACGTTCCTCATCATTGATGAGATCCACCTTGTTAACAACCAGAAGAAGTTCCGCCTGCGGATAGAAGTCCGCAAATTCCTCCACTAGCCGCAGCTGTTGCTCTACAGGATACGTTGCGGATATTGAGGGATCGATGATCACCAAGAGGATATCACTGATATGCTTAAGAGCTGCAATTGCCATCAGTTCGATTTCGTTCCTTTCCTTCAGGGATCTGTCAAGTATTCCAGGCGTATCGCAGAACTGAACCGTAACAAAACCGAATTTCCGATGTCCAAATACAAGCCGTTTGGTTGTGAAGGGATATGAGCCGATATTCGGCTTCCCGGAAGTGGCATTGCGTACAAAAGATGATTTGCCAACATTAGGGACACCAGCAACAACCACACTGGGTTGCATGGGATTGAACCCGGGGAGGGATGAAAGAGTCTCATGAGCACGTCTCAGAACCTCCAAATGAGGTTCAATCTGATAGATAATGCTGGAGAAACGACCGAATGCCGCAGTCCGCAATTCGATATTCTGTGTTTTCGTGAAAGTATTGTTCAGGGCTTCATTGATTTCATTTTCGATATCGCGAATCAGGTGAACCGTCCCTTGGAGACCACCTAAAGCCTTTCTCAAGTTGTCCACACCGTTTGAGCTTTTTGGATCTGCCAAGAGAATGCTTGCCAATTCCAGATAGAGGGGATGGACAGAGTTTAAGGAGGGAAATTGCGAGATAATGCGCTGAAGACGATCTGCAAGAACATTTGCTGCCGTGTTGACACGGTTTCGCTCGTATTCCCGGTTCTTGACCAGAGGTTCAGCACCCCTGAGTTGAGGAGGTGCGATCTTCATGGCCCTACCAAAAGCCAGATCCAAGAGTTCTTGGGCACTTTCAATCCGGCTGACCTTGGCAAACGGATTCGCACCTGCCAGTTCCATTGTCATCAAAATTTGGTTAATTTCGTGGATATTAAGATGAATGGTAATGACACTCCGCAAGAGGATAGGTTTAATAGATCGAGATTCAATGAAGGAGTGATGTATGGAAGAAGTTCGGCCGACAGGTCCATTGTGGATAAAATGATGCGGCTTTTCATAGTGCAGGCCATTTCGGGCTTTGTCTCAAGGGATTTCGATACCGGCATCCATTTCCTGAATGAAGTCAAGACACATTTTGCACAGAACCAGAGCCAGTTGAACCCAGTCTTGAAGGGATTGGCAAAGGATATCATCCAATCCTTGGATATGCTTCAACCTGGTGCCTCAGCGGATGTTTTTGCAAATCACAATGCCAGCACGCCGACAACACCCCAGTCCGAGCTTGCAAGCATCCTCGGAAACAAAGCCAAAAAGCAAGAGGTTGTTCTCCCGGATTTGGAGGGAGAGATAGCCAATCCAGAGGTTGCCGAAGTGTTGAGAAGACGGAAGCTGCGAAACTCAGGACTGAAGGAAGAATTGGATGAAAAAAGCCTTGAGGATGAGCTGAATATTGGAGAGTTTCCTCTAGACAGTGAGGAGTTGCAAGAACGAAGAAAACGCCGTAAACGATCCGAACTCTGGGATGAGCTCTAGCTAAGGGGATTGGGATTTGGGCGGATTGAGAAGATGTGTTGTCAGATCGACACGTAGATCCGTAATCAATCCAAATACTTCCCTTTTCAGTTGATCCAGTTGGGAATCAGAAAGGGAAGGGATCATGGAGGGATACTTTTCAAGGATTTGCAGGTATTTCTTTCCAAAATGATACAGATGCGCCTTGAAGGCAGGTGCAAAGCTGGTCAGATGGGACTGGTAAGCTTCATTGACAAAGATATTCAGAGAATGAAGCTCAAATCCCCCTCGGGCAGAAGGCATGGGACGAGAAAAGAACAACGACATCAAGGTGCCTGTCAGTGTAGTTCCATCGATTTTCAACGATTGATGGCTGGTGTTCAAGATGAAATCGGAAATGTTCACCAATTCGAAATCGACAACGGCAAAAGAGGCTACAATTGATCGGGAAATCAGAACCAAATCAAACTCAAAAGGACTTGAAACAAACCCCACAGGACCGACCGCCTCGTCAAGAAAAGCACTGAAGGCGATGGGAATAATCTGGTTCATGTCCGAGTAGTAATCAGGAGCAATGTGACTTTCAATCTCAAAGGGCATGTTCCGGTATGCCTGAGTAATCTCTTCCGCAAATGCACCGACAAGATTGCGGAGCGTTCCAATCTGCCGTCTCATGGCAAATACCTTCATCAAGGCAGCAAGGGACAATCCAGCTTCGATACGATCCTTCTTTCTGGGCTTTTTCCCCTTCCGGGTATGCAGGACAAGCATGATGAGATGCTCCTCCCCCATATTTATTCCATATGACCGGATCAGAGGCAGAAAAATCCGTCCTGCAAGAACCAACGTCTTGGTTCCTTCAAACTGTTCGTAATGGGAATGCTGAATTCTTTTCCATCTTCCAAGATCCTTTAATGTTTGAAGAATTTTGGCATTGTTCATTCCGAATTCCTGGACATGTCTCCATTGAGGATACCGAGAGCTGAGGGTGAAAACCCCCTGAACGCTCTTGCGAAGGAGAATGATATCCTTGACCTTGAGAAGGTTTACATGATAATTGATGGCCTCCACCAATATTTTTTCTTCGTCTGCATTATCAAGCAAGCTTTCCATTATCAAATCGGAGATAAATGCAGACGATTGCACGATATAGTTTCGATATCTTCGTATATTAATCTTCTCAGAAATGCGCCAAGCAATGAAATCAGCAAAAAATCCACAATGAGACAGTTTTATGCAATAATACGAGTGCCGCCACTGCCTTCCAACGCGTCAAGTGCATGCTCACGCGAGGTGATGATGGCAAAACGACCAGACCTCCCCTTGATAAAACGGATGCAGGATTCCACCTTCGGTTTCATTGTCCCTTCCCCAAATAAACCTTCAGCCACCATGCGTTCAGCTTCGGCCACGTGCAAAACATCAAGGTGTTCCTCATCTTCCTGACCATAATTGCGATAGGCACCGTCAACATTGGTGATGATGATCAAGCAGTCAGCGTCAATGTTGTCCCCCAAAACCGCAGATGCACGATCCTTGTCAATTACCGCATCTACAGGTTCCAACCTTCCCTCATCTGAAATGACGGGAGTGCCACCCCCACCAACTGCAATGACCAGCACTCCATCATCAATCAACCGCTTGATCACACCAGCCTCAACTATCTCCAACGGTTCAGGAGACGCAACCACACGTCGATAGCCCAGAGGAAAGGATTTGTAGATCTCATCATCCCCAATTTTGATCCTTGAAAACTCTTCATCAGAGAAAAACGGACCGATCGGTTTTACAGGGTTCTCGAAGCCGGGATCTGAACCGTCAACAATCACGGATGTAGGCACAACCACAACCTCCCGATCTGTCACCAACCCCCGTAAGGCCAATTCCAGAAGAACTCCGATCTGAGCCTGTGTCATCGCCCCCAATATCCGAAGAGGCAGAGCCGGAACTCGATCCGAGGCAGCCTGCTGGATCAGAAGATTTCCCACCTGTGGGCCATTGCCATGGGTCACAACCACATCATGCCCAAGATCAAGATACCCCTTAATGACATTCGCCGTCTCCCGTATTTTCTGAACCTGTCTTTCATAAGTACCCGTTTCCTTGCCATCTGTAATCATGTTGCCGCCGATCGCCACTACGATTTTCATTGCATAGCAAGATCAATTGGCCAAGTTTTAAAATCAAGCTTCGTGACGCGGATTTTGAATGAAATAGATGTCAAAGGGCAAATACAAGACCAAACAAAATCCAAACCACCTAAGAAACAAATAAAAATAAAAAAGTGAAGTGAAAAACATATGCAAGACCTTGCCAAGTGGACAAAACGAATGGCAATCGCAAATTTCCTCCTCGCCATGGTGTTCATCTTCTTCCTACCTTTCGGAATTTTCGTCTCATTCTTTGGGGTCACACCCATAACCCTCCTGTTATTGCTTTACATTTTTCTCCTTGCAGAACTTTACATCAACGCCGCAACCATAATGACTGCAAGGAAATACAGCAGTAAACCACAGAGAATCTTCCTGTTCGGTACCGGCTTTCTCATCAACTCATTCCTCCTCAGAACTTCGATCCCCCTCTATTTCCTGAGAATCTTCCTCAACCCCGAAATCATTGGAGCCGTACCATTCTTCAAAATCCTATCATTCATCTTTGCACCCCAGATATATCTCCCCCTTAGCGGATTGCTCTTTGGAATGACAATCCTCACCATCTCTAAGGATGTCCATGTACCATCGGTGCAGTCAAACCTGAAATTGGTGGCGGCAATTCACTTTCTGCTCACGGCAATCTGGGTATGGCTTGCAATTGAATCTCAAGGAGTCGAAGGACTTGCCAGCCTCGGGATCGCATTCTTTGCATTCATACCCGGAACAGTCAAAGGGATACTCCTACCCCTCTACACCGCATACGTGTTCAACAAGTGGTCAAAATCCATGGCAAATATGTCTTTATCAGAGTTATACCCTACACAAAATTTACACCAAGGAATTGAAGGATTCTAAACAGAAATCTTTGGTTACCCATAAGGTACTGGATTCCTTGTCATCACCAATTCATGTTTTCACTGATTTTCTCAATCCATCAGCAAAAACAAATCGCCAAGTCTTGAAATCAAGCTTCGTGACGTGTCAAACTTAACGATTGCTGAATACGGGAGGAGGACCACCACCACCACCCAGTCCAGTATTCTGAGATACGGAATAGCTGAAATAGATGTAGTTGAGGTAGGGAAGATAAGTCAAAACCGATGCACAACTTGGAGCACCATAGTTCGGAGTTGAAGGATCAACAGAAATGACCGATGTACCACCATTGGATCCGCCGTCGTCAGTTTGGCAATTGATGAAATCGGCTTCCGTCCATTCTCCAAGATTCACATCGGTAGACAAAACCACATCGCCTCCATTCAACGACGTTTTGTAGCCGTCAGGAATATGATGCACTTTGAAGCTGCCAGTTCCCGTCACCTTGACCTTCGCATCGAAAATGACATCATAGGCGAGAAAGTCTTTCTCTTTCAATTCAATATGGAAGCTATCACCCAAAACCATGACAAAAGAGACAGTAATCGAATAGGAGAACGACAGGATTTCACATGATCGTCTCTTAATGTATTCCGTGCTTGTTTGGGAAAACACATAAGGTTCACCACATTCTATCCCTTTGGAACGAGACCCCAACAAATAGGTACCTCCATTCGGAAGGGAAAGATAGAGTGTGTTCGTATCTCCGCTTTCAAGATCTGTACCAAATCCAATCCTGCTGATTGTCAGAGTCACATTGTAGATACTGCCTCCGTTTGCAGGTTGAATGGCAAAACTCAAGGGGAGCAGAGCAAATAAAATTCCAAGACTGAGAAACTTTCGTTTTCTCATGATGAAGTGCAAAATAGAAATTCCTTTTAAATATTCCGCAGAACAGATGAATCAATCAAAAAAAAATTTACGCAACAGCAAGATGACCTAGACTTTGCACGCATGAACCAAGAGGACAAGAATGAGATGGTCCGTGAAATGAAACCTAGATTCATCCTTTCAGCAAACGGATCGAGGGGCGAAATCCAAGTCAATCAAATAGTCACACATACGCGCTAGGTGGGGGTCATGTGTGACCAAGAATATATACTCAAGCTGAGAGCAAAATAACTGTTGCTTCAAAAACTGAAATACTTTTTTCGAGTTTTTGACATCAAGGGATGAGGTGACTTCATCGGCAAACAGCAATTTCGGTTCCCGCAATAACATAAAGATTACAGAATATCTCTGCCTTTCTCCCACACTGAGCTTTTTGAATTTTGTTCGCAGATTATAGAAAAGGTCAATTTGGCTAGCCAGATCCCTCAGATACTTTTTTTTATCATTACTAAGCCTCGTAGTTCCAACAGCAACAGCAGCATTTTGCTCAATAGTCAAATTTTCCAAGCCCCATACATGCTGAGGAATGAAACTGGCATAATTTCCATCTAATAGGGTTCCTTTGTCATTAGACAGAATGATATCATGATCATCAATCCTGTAATGGACAGTTCCATATTTTGCAGGCAGTAAATTGGAAAGGGACAGGAGAAATGACGTCTTGCCCGAGCCACTTGGCCCCACAATTCCAACAATCTTTTTCTTTTGATCTATTTTGAAAGACAGATTTTTTTTGAAAAGAAAGTTATGCCGATCGAAGCTTATATTGAACTCTTTGATTTCAATCAAATCATTGACCTCCAAATCGTATCCGTAATTCATTTTGGGAAAGAGAGAGCATGGTAGGAGCCATATCCGGCAAATCTTCAATTATTTGGACAGGAAGGGGAATTTTTGGTGTAATACCCATGAAAATGCCATTGTATGTTTGACTTTTCATGTCAGACATCATCATCTCATTGGAAAATTTCCCATAGTGGACAATTTGACCGCCTTCCACCACCGCAGTGACATCAAGCATTTTGGCGATAGTTGGATTATGGGTTGTAACTATACCAATCGCATTTTTTTCAACACAATACTCCTTTATGATTTTAATTACGTCCAGAGCCAGATCATAATTCAACTTGCTTGTAGGTTCATCAAGAATGAGAACCTTCGGTTCTTGGCATAGAGTTATTGCAAGAACAAATCTTTGCAATTCCCCTCCTGATAAGGTTTTGATGCTTCCATTTCTTCTCTCGGACAAGTTAAGTTTCAAAAGATACTCTTCAAACCGTTTCCGATAGGCAGAAGGAAGAAGTTGTTGGTATTGATTGATGGTAAGATCCAAAACCAGATTTTTTTCAGGCTCTTGAGATATCATCAGGAGATCCGTCTGACTGACATTTTCAAATTCGATTTTCCCTGAAAGCAATTTGATTTGATTGGTAATTGCCTTAAGAATAGTCGACTTTCCAGTCCCACTTACACCTACGATGCCATAGACTTTTCCAGCCTCAAAGAGAAGGCTTAAACCCTTTATGACTAGATTGAATTGGTAGAGATTTTGGTAGCCAATATATAGATCTTCTAATTTGATTTTCATGACATTTCACCCAATTTGACGTTTTTTCAGTCCCAAAAACGCAAAACCACCTCCCTTGAGAAGAAGCAATGCATAGATGACCAATGCCAAAGGGTTTCGGAATACAAGATTAAATGCCATTGCATCAGGAAAGAAAAGCCGAAAACCCATCATACTGAGATTAATGATGATGACTTCAACCGAATAGTAGATCAATAATCCGAAGGAAAGGTCTCTAGACTTATAACCTATATAATAAAAAATATCTTTCAATTGATTAAAGATATGAGAGAACAGAACATTGCCATAAATTACCAAGAAAATCAACAGCATGATTACAAATGAAACATATTGAAACCTTGATACCTCAGACAGATATATCAATAATTTGTTTGCAGAAATGACATCATCTTTTGAATGGATCAAATAAGTGGATATCCCATATTGCGTCAAGGATGAGTTGATGGAAAGAAGGGTGGCTTTTGCGTTAAATTGGGAATTTAGGTAAAGAAAAGCACTGAAGGTTTCATTTCCTTCAATTGCCCCAATCAATCCTCTGTCTCCAGTATGAACAACAAAATCACCTTCTTTCAAACCCCTATAAGCATTGATTATTCCAGTTTTGGATTTGGTAAGTTGGTCAATGGTAAATACGATTGGTTGCCCATTTATGAAACCCGATATGCTATCGCCTGAAATGAAGCCATAGTAGTCTGATGTAAATTTGTCAAGTATTAGATCCTGCTTACTTGACATTGAATTCCCAGGAGCCAGAAGCTGAAATGAATGGTAATAAAAAAATCGTAATCTCGAAAGGGAAGATTTATAGAGGAATTCAAAATCATGGGCTTCAATCACCTCTATCTCATAGTCCTTAGCAAATTCCCGCTCAATCTCTTCCAACACAGTGGCATTTCGGACAACGGGGATCTCAACAAGGAAATCAGTTGGATAGGTGGATTCTATCTCCTGGTTTACCTTGGAAGAGGTGGTCTCAACAACAGTCAATGGATAAATGGCAGAAACAACAATGATGGACAGAAAGATGAGATTAACCACAGACAATCTCCTCAAATGGCGAAAAATGAAAATTGCAAAATTCAGTGATTTTGCAGGTGGTTTAGGAATTATAAAACTCAATTTTGAAACACACAAATGCATCGTGATAAGAAAGACAATGAGAACAAGTAAAAAGAGAAAATAATCTGAATCGACAACGATCATGAAAAATCCATTCATGACAAAAATGCCTGACAAGACAATGGCGAAGAGACCAATGAGATAGAAAAACAAGGGAGCACGAACATGAGACCAAGAGCTTACAGTAAAGATAAATTCCAAGGCCAACGTCAACAAGTTGAATTCCAGGATCAAGACCATTTCATTATATTCGAAGATCGAACCTGAAGTCAAGGCAAATGCAAAAATAAAACCTGCGATATGCCCGATCGTTATCACCAATAATTCAAAATAATTGGATCTGCGTATCAATGCCGGTTCCAGACCAAGCAATTTCGCGGTTTCAGCAACCCTTCTGCGGTAGTCCCGAACCTGTTGCACAAACATTGCGTTGATCACGCCGACCAGTAAAAACAGGTTGACCAAATAAATAATCAAATTCAGCTCGGCAATGAACAGTATGCCATCGATTTCATTATCTTTATCTTCCGCCAAGAAAAGCCGGAACAAAATATTCCTGTCTGAGCCCAAGTACCGATCCAACAACACCCCCAAACGTCCAGACCTTCGTTGCAGAAGATCCCTAACCTCCCGATATTTCAGGACACCGACACCGGAAAAATCAAAATCAACCATGATCAAAAACTTGAGCAAAGAATCGGAGATTGTCCTGTTAGAAAGAAAATACTCCGCAGTTTCGACCAGAGCATCCATTTTGGCGAGAACAATTACAGGAGCGCGATCAAAGAAAGTCAGCTCATCAAGCAATATCAAACCATCTTCAGGACTAATTGTCCCATAGTTCGAAATCTCTTGAAACAAACTACCACTTTTACCAAAGACAGGTGAATCAATGACTAAAGTGTCATTATGTTGCAAATAATCTGAAAAAGCCTCATTAGCCAGAAATAGAAAATCAATCCCAGAATCTTCTTCTGCAATCTGATTGAAAATGTCATTCGGAACACCAATGATCATGCCTTCATGAAAAACAGTGTTGGAGGCATTTTCAAGCGACGAATTGTCCAATAAATCAGAAATCGTCGTTCTCATTGAAATGAGCGTTGTTGTTCCAAACTTAATACCAATATCACCTATTACCTCCATTAATGCCCTTGTTGCATTTTGTTCGATATTCACAATTTCTTCAGGATACTTGAAATCACCATAGATACTGATATCACTGTTGATCTGCCCTTCCTCTTCAATGGGAGTCGCGTCCAATGCCTGCATCGTATTAATCCCAGGGATGTTTATCAAGAGAGAAATAGAAATGGAAAGGACAAACAGCGGAAGAATTATTCTTTTCTTTAAGACCAGCGAAAAGTCAATCATTGCCTTCCCTTCAGATTGAACCGAGATGTAAACCACCTCAGGGATTTCCCTCAAACGATCGTTTCCTCATTCGCTTGTAAATTACGGGCAAAACAATAATGAGGAACAGAACCGCAATGACCAAATTTCTGATGAAAATATATCGATCGACGTAATCAACCGCCTCTTTTGGTGGTGTCAGATCACTTGTCTCCGTAAATGGAAGAATAACAGGGCCGGTGGTTTTTGCAAAGGTGGCTGAATATGAATCTCTCCAAAAACTCCCCTGCTTGAAATTGTAACCGACAAGGGTTACGGAAACAACGACTTCCACAACAGACTGTGATTCCACCACCACCTTATTGTCAAGAGCAAGTGTTTTCAATACAGTGATTTCAAACATATTCCCGCTCGCATTGCGGATCTCAAAACCATCCCAGATCGCACTTGAACCGACCGCCACCTCTTCCGAACCAATGTCCACAAAATGATGAATGTAGATGCCATCCACTTGAAAACTCGAAATGTTTTCCCAAGATCTGCTTAAATCAAATTCAACAGTCATCTCGACCGAAAAATCACTGCCGACAGCTATTTCTTTGCTTGAATAAAGAAGAACATAACTTGCAAAATAATCATCTGTACTCAGGTCATTGCTGATTTCAAATTGACCTAATTGGGCATTGGAAAACGTACCCATCATGAGAAGAAACAACACCAGCAGGAATTTTATTTTCACACAATCATGGAAATTCCATTTCTATTTTTGTTTTTCGAAAAAAGCGAAAAAATTTTTTAAAAACAAAATGATCGACCATGGCGACATTCCACAATCGTGCACCCTAGATGAAAAATAAAAGCACACCCTGCACCACACACAGAATTCCAGCAGTAAGGAATATAAACCACAATAGCGAAAAAAATACATGGAAGGCATTCAAAAATGGCTGAAGATATCGGCCTATGCAAATTTCCTTCAACCACTTGTCATCATGTCCACATATCCATTATTCGGCTTCTTACTCGGTCAATTCCCCACCATCACAGTATTTCTTCTCCTCTTGGCAGACCTTGCCATCAACATCATCACCTTCTATCATGTCGCAAATGCCAGCCACCATAAAAATCGGATACCCATATTCATCACCCTGTTTGCAATCAATTCCCTAGCGACAAGGATATCCTTCGTCCAATCCGACATTTCCTTTCTCCAAGAAACCTATTTCCTCACATTGGGGATGGGAAGCCTGTTCTTTGGAATGGCTCTCCTCACTGCCGCAAGCGGACAGACCACGGGAAGGAACCTGAAAATCGTAGCCACCATCCACCTCATTACAGCACCGATATGGATCTGGTTGGTCTTGGAAACCCCGATGTCGGAAACTCAGGCCACCATCCGCATTATCGCAGTCATAGTCCCACTTCTCATCGCCAAAATACTATTCATCCCCCTATTTTCAGGATACGTCTTCCTCAAATGAGCTGAAAACATCACCCTGCAAAACCATCGGGAACTCTATCCAATACCTAATCCGAAATTACCGCTGCAAAAGGGGAAGAAACCGACCGATACCTCAGAAACAACGCAACCGAAACAAGAATCCCGACTGCAATCACACCAATAGTATAGAACGTCATCGGGTCATGAGACCAGATATAGACCAAGAAGACGGGAACCGATATGAGAATGGCAACCAAGGCAATCACAGGAAAAAGCCGATTCGCATTCACCTCAGGAGATCTGTAGGCCACATAATTGCCCACACCAAAGATCGTCAGAAAGGCAATCGAGGCAAAGGAGGAGATCTGCAAAAGACTGCCGAAAAATGTGAACACAACAGTAATCAATGTCAACACAACCAGACTCATATACGGAATGTTCTCTGACGTCCGTCTCGCAAATACACCAGGAAGATCACCAGATTCAGCTATCGTCGTGGCAAGCCTCGAAGTCCCGAACAACGTCGCATTGATGGCCGAGGCCGTGGAAAAAAGAGCTGTGATCACCACAACAACATATGCCACACGACCCACAAACGCACCCGGAAGAACTCGAGTCGCTGCATACGCAAGAATGGTGTCATCGTACTTCAAAAGCTCATCAGGGGTGACAACACTCGAAACAACCACAACAATCAACATATAGATAAACGTCGCACTCAAAATGGTAATGTAAACACCCCTCCGAAAATTCTCCTCACGATTGTCAATCTCCGAATATTCATAACTCAAAAGCTCAAAACCCTCAAAACTTACAAAAATTACCGGAATCGCCAACAAAGCACCAACTAGACCACCATCATTCGAGATCGTCCCGAAAAACGAAAGATCCCCAGAAACTGCAATAAAATACAAACCTGCAAAACCAAAAACAACAAGAACAAAAATCTTGAACGCAACCAATATGTCCTCTGTCACTCCGGACTCCTTCACACCCTTCAGATTCAACAAAAGAAAAAACAACATCACACCAACCGAAAAAAAGGAACGGGGAAGCACAATCAAAGGATCAAACAAAAGCTTCGCAAACGCTCCAAAGGCATACGAATAAAGAGACATCGTCCCAACATAACCAACCAAAAGAATCCAACCATTATATACAGCCCAAAACTCATTCGAAATCAAATCATTCATGAACGTAAACGTACCACCGTCCTTCTTCAAATACGACTCAATGCAAACAAAGGAATACCCGCTGATGAAAGCAATCACACCTGCCAACAAAAACGATAACACCGCATAATTCCCCGCTATGCCAACTGCAAGACCCAAAGCGGCGAAAATGCCACCACCTATCGTCCCACCAAGACCCATCGCAACAAGCTCCTTCAACTTCAATCGATCCATGCAAATATCTCAACAAAAAACTGATTAATAACTCCTCCCAAAAATCACCCACAAAACAACGCTCAAAACCATTTCAGCCCTTCAATGATCCCCGCGACAGAGAACATCGACAAAACTGCACGGCGAACCGTACCCATGACCGAACTGACAAGAAAACCCCAATTTATGCATATGTGGAGGTATTTGCAAGCCCTAAACCCCTAAACACGGGAACGGACTGCATTGGCAGACTGAACCTGAGCCACGGTAAAATCCTGAGATTCTTGAAAAGGTAAATATTCCGAACCGAATGAGAACGAAATTGGGTTCGTTAAGGAATTCATGAAATGGAAAGGTTCCCTTCACATAAATGGATTTTTTACATCAAACGACAGATCAATTATGTCCCTCCTTCCTCTTCACTGATACGCAACTCCTCCACAAATGCCACTCCAACACGTGACCCACCTTGGAGATGTGACCTTGATGCCATTGACGAAAAGGAAACGGTGAATTTTCGCGCTGATACCCAGAATTGAATAAACGCCCAATGAAGGTAAACAGACAAATTTTTACATCTCTCCGTCAGGACTGATCGGGGATTTTCATAATTGTTATCTATGTAGTAGATACCTCCTCACTTATCGCATTCAATGAGTTTTACCAAAAACAAATGACACCGAAAATCTGGCAATGTTTTGAGAACCTCATCGCAAACGGCAAGGTGATAATTCCCAAAGATGTCGAGCTCGAGCTTGTGAAGGATTCGGAGGTGAAAGAACTGGTGAAAAAACATCCCAAAATCGTCCAAGATACTGTAGAAATGGCGGATGAACTTACGAAGGTCATGCGGGATTTTCCTTATATCCCACCACGCAACCGAACCAAAGAAACCTACGCGGATCCCGTGGTCATAGCCTTGGCACTATCAATCATAAAACAAGGATCCCTTGTGGAACGCAAGGTTTTTGTCGTCAGTCAGGAGACAAGCAGGAAAAGCTACAGCATCCCAAGTATGTGCAAGCATTATGACATACCCCTTATCAGCATTCAGGATTTAATTAGACAAAATTGTGAGGAATCTACGAAATCTAAATCAAGTACAGAAGTGCAATAGGAATATGGGCGCTAAGATGGTCGATGTCGATGTCAATGTGGTGATCAAGATCATCGACCAATCAAACAAAAGAGATGAGCTGCCGAAGCAATTGAAACAGTTGCTCCCGGAATGGGAATCCGGAAAGAAAAAACCCACCATCTCACAATTGAGAATCCTGGCAAGATCCCTCAAGCGTCCTTTCGCCGAATTTTTCATGCAAGAACCGTTACCCGATCCCTCTGCCGACACAAGGCGTTACAGGTTCAACGATACAATCCCCCTTAGTTTCAAAAGCAGCCTTGCCATACGAGACGCAAATGCACATCTGGAAGAGCTTGTGGAATTGTTGGAAGAACCCATTGCAATCCTTCCAAAGGCAAGCATCAAGGACGACCCAAAAACAATTGCCGAAACCTTGAAGCAGAAATTCAAATTGCACATTGCCAGAAAAAACGCAAAGGACAAAAGAGAATATTTCAAAATCGTTCGGAATATTCTAGAAAACAACGGGATATTCGTCTTCCAATATTCACTCCCCCTTGATGAATTGAGAGGATTCAGCATCTGGAACGACAAAGCCGCAGTTATAGCATGCAGCACCAAAGACGAACCTGAATCAAGAACATTCACCCTCATGCATGAACTGGGACATCTCATCCTCCGTAACCATGGAATATGTGACATCCAGCTGAAAGTCGAATGGAATGACGTCGAAACATGGTGCAACAGATTTGCAGGATACATCCTCATCGATATCAATGAAACATTGAAGCAGGAAATAACCAGAAAACTGAAAGAATTGAACATAGGAAAAGTCGTCGAGAAATATGCCAGCCATTTCAAAGTAAGCAAGGCCGCAATCGCAAAGCAACTTGAAATCATTAAACTCATCAGCCACCAAGAATTCATTGAATACATGAAAAGACCTTATCCAGAAAAAAGAAAAAAAGGAGGAACTGGACAGCATGCATATGAAAAAACTCTCAACAGGTTCGGAGCAAACTACATCAACATGATCCTTGAAGGATATGACCAGAAAAAACTGTCACTCATCCATACCATGCAAATCCTCGACCTAAAAAAAAGAAAGGATTTCAACATGCTTCTTGAAACACTCTAGAATGACACCAGCAAAACAGTTGCAAATTCTCCAAATCAAACACAAAATCAAAGTTATCAGGACGATTCAGGAAAATGAGTATCAAAGTGAACTCCGGAAAATGTAAAAGATTATAATTTTAATGCTAAATTTCAACAAAATACAACC
>CAZYCQ010000053.1:0-23029 GCA_964645535.1 uncultured archaeon
AAATTTCAAGATGATTAAAACGCTAAATACCACAAAATGGTTGCTTTACCACCTGCCTACATTTATACAGGATTCCTCCTGTGTCCCTATTGATGAAATACCTGAAGAAATCAATCGATTGAAGCTGTTTGACAAAATACTAGTGTCTTCTTCTTCTTTCATTAAATATTGTCACGCCATCTATCCTCCCGAAATTATCCGAAAGATGGTGCCTATTTTACCTGGCCGGAATTTTGAACTTACAGAAATGCCTAAAAGAGAAAAAAAAGGAACAATTTCTCGAATCCTTTCCATCGGAACAATTTGCAAACGAAAAGGGCAAAAAAGATTGGTTGAAGCCTTGGCACAAATCAGAGAACAAGATTGGAAGCTGATTCTAATTGGGAATACCTCAAGGCATCCCCAAGAGGTGAAGGAAATAAAACAATTAATGAAAAAGCATAATCTGAAAATATCAATTAGGAGAAATGTATCTGAAGTGGAAAAGGTCAAGGAACTGCAATCCGCAGATATTTTTGCTTTGCCAACCTGCTTTGAAACATTCGGAATTGCCCTGCAGGAAGCGATGGAATTTGGCTTGCCCATTGTAACAGGGAACCATATGATTCTCAGAGATTGGATCGGTCAAAACAATGCAATATTCGTTGATCCATTGTCTCCTGTAGAAATCCAACAGGGACTGCGTTTGTTGTTGGAAGATTCAACCTTACGAACAAAATTGGGTCAAGCAGCATTCAGAAAGGTTTTAGATCAAAATAATTGGGACGAGACACAAGAAAGTTTTCTGCAACTTCTGGGTAAGGAGGGACTAACTTGAATTTCAGTGTGGAATGGCTTCTTGTCCGGAAACCATATGACGACGTAGCTCGGAATGGCAAGATACTTCAAAGCCTATTGGAATCTCTTCCTCCTTCAACAGAACAGTTGGTTATTTGGGATTTGGGTGCCGGTATCTGCAATTCCTCTGGAACGTTTCCTTTTTTGTTTTTTAAAGCCGGTTATTCATCCCAAAAATGGTTTTTCATTGAGAAAGACGAAACCTTGCTTAATGCAGCTATTTCAAATATAAGATCATTCTTTCCTGCACTGACCTCAAAAACTTGTTTCATCCATGAGAATTGTATCTTGGTCTTTCATCAGAAAGAGGACGAAATATTTGAAGGACATCTTATCAACACGCAAATTCAAAACTTGAATCGGTCACATTATGGTTCTCCAGATATTTTTATGGCGAATGCGGTTTTTGACATCGTTAACGAAGACCTCATTAGATATTTGGTATCTCAGTTCAATGATTGTGTCTGGTATAGCTCGCTTAATCACAGAAAAACTCATCTTCTACCAAAGGATTCCCTTGATTTTATTGCAAAAGCATATGATGAACACACCATTGCCCAATATCCTGAAAGACTTGGAATTCAAACTTGTATTAAAGTACCCGAGATCTTATCCGAATCAGGTTTTATTGTGAGACAGGGATCATCCACATGGCGCATTGATAAAACTGATGATCCTGCAATTTTCTCTATGCTTTGGCAATTCATCCAAGAGGTGGCACTTGAAATGAATATTTCTGAAACATTGCTTGAACAGTCTAAAAACCAATGCCATCAAATCATTGTGGATCATTGCGATTTTCTTGCTGTTCCCAAGATCCAATAGAAATCCTTTGCAAAGGACCAAAAAATCGCTACAGAGGAAATACTCGTGATAATCAAAAAGATAGTTGTCTGAAAAATAATTAGGAAAGCAAAACTAAAGGTTATTGATACTCCAAGAATCTTATTAATGAAGGATGCCTTTTCCTTCTTTACCGGTGGATCAAATAACCATATCCCCAACACATACAAATATCTCAATAGACCGACAATGATGAATACAAGGTAATGGGTATCTATTTGGGAAAGGATAATTGTTGCGACCAATGTCGAAAAAGCATCTACTTCATTATCAAAAATCTCTCCAAAAATTGAAACCTCCCCGAGGTATCTGGCCATAATCCCATCTGCCTTGTCAATGAAAACGAGGCCAACAAGAACCAATCCAACTATCACTGGATCAATTATTTGCAAATCTAGGAGAATGATTGTAATAATCAATAATGTCAATTTCATTGCCGTAATGGTATTTGCCCATCCAAATTTCCCATTTGGTGTCCAGTGACCTGATCCTAGCTTAATCAAAAAAGCAAAACCCGTGATTGCTACAATGGCAAAGAAAGTTAATGGTAAATTAAATGCAAAGATTACAACAGATAAAATGATAATTGTTACTGAAAATTTGACTGACCACTTGAAGAAAAAATTTGCTTCTTTCACATGCTTAAATGCGAATATCGTTTATAGGTCTTTGTTTGTTTATGCGGTAACGTCGTATCCTTCTTCTTCAAGAATTGTTTCAACTTCATGAAGCTTGTCAGCAGCAAGTTGATAAAAGACTGACCGCATGTCTTTAAGATTTGGATATTTGACTATCAAACCTCTTTCCATGAGTCTTCGAATGCAATATCGAACAGACCGAATAGGGAGATTCAATGTGTTAATGATCTCTTTCTGGGTCTTTCGACCATGATCGTGGAGGAATCTCAACATGATGATTGCATTTGCAGGAAGCTTTTGTTCGTTTTGTGAGTACATAAGGATGAGTTAGTTTTTGCATATATATATTTTATCCGCTTAAAATTATTAAACGAATTTCTTATTAATCTGACAAATTTTGTACGATTGCCCATAAACAATCGAATTTTTGCGTTCGATTATCGATCATTTGGTACGTGAATTTTTGGCGCCATTCCTAAATGCGGAGTTGTTGTTATTTTACTTACACCAGTAGCTCCAATTTGTTAGGCATTCATATTCGAATTTTAACAATTTGTGAGAATGGAGGCTGAAAAAGTCATTTTTTTGACTTTAGGAATACTAAACTCTGCATTATTTCTATGTTGGGTGCCTGTGTCTCAAAGCTTAACAATAAATACTGTTTTATGTGCACAAAACAGATGTTTAAATGCATTCATCATGATTTGAATGGATTTTTAACCCTTCCTCTCCATTACAGTTGGTTTGAATTGAAACGATGGGAGGCATTATTTATCCGTTTACTCCCAGGAAATCGTGGAAAATCAATATACAAAAATTCAAGGATTCAAGATAGTTTCTGAGCAGGCTGAGGCCTTGAAAGGATTAGGTGAAAATATAGGCAAGGAAATTCCAATAATTTCAGAGGTTGGAAACGACAAGTTTGGGGCTGTAGTTTGGTTTAAACAGATTATTGGTCTTTCCATTAACTCTTTTTCTCTTGAACAAATTCCCGACGAAATTTTTTCGTTCGATACTCTTAAATTTCTCTATCTTGCATACAATAAAATTAAGGAAATTCCTTCTGCAATATCGGAAATGAAGAACTTGGTATCCCTTTCTCTGAAAGGAAACAAGCTGAAAGAACTGCCATTATTGCCTTCAACAATTACTTCCTTGGATGTTTCAAAAAACAGGATTTCTGGGCATGTAAAACTAAACCTCCCTGAGATTCGAAAATTGAATTTGGGAGATAATGAGATCGAAGACATCAATTTCGACTCTTTACCGCAAGGTTCCGTTGATGAATTGAATCTTTCCGCCAATCTCCTCAAGGTACTTCCTGAGTCTTTATCCCATCTCTCCATAAAGAAATTGGATCTCAAAGGCAATCTGCTTACATCACCAGACAATTTTATTCCAAGATCCATTACTTATCTTGATCTTTCGAAGAATTCACTTGGTCCTGACCTTGACTTTTCTAGCCTTGGGAGATTTGATCACCTAACCGAATTGAATCTCTCACTGAACAAGATCTCTCATTGGAAATTCTCCTCAGACCAATTTCCAAACTTGGAAATTCTCCGCTTGACTGGGAATACATTCACATCCCTTCCTGATGAATTGACATCTCTAAAGAAATTGAAAAAGATTTATGCTGGTGGAAATCGCATTTCGGATCTACCACAGAACCTGTGTCTGAAGGATGGGCTGGAATTGTTGAGCCTTGAGAACAATCAGATTTCCATTCTTCCATTCTGGATCAATGAAGTAAGATTTGAAATCAATCTGAAGAAAAATCCAATACGTTTAGTCTAAGGAAAGATTTTCCTCATCTGCCAATTCACGACATTGGTCTAAAGTTTCCACAGCTCTTCTCAGATGGGGGATGACAATAGAGCCTCCCACTATCAAGGCTATGTTGAAGGTTTCCCATAGTTCCTCGTCAGTTGCTCCTTCAATTACCGATTGGATAATATGATAAGTGATGCAATCGTCGCACCTGAGTACCATTGAAGCCACTAATCCCAGAAGTTCCTTAACTTTGGGGGGAAGTGCACCTTCTTTATAGGCTTGTGAATCCAAAGTAAAGAATCTTTTGATGCCGAGGCTTCCACTTTCCAAAATTCTCTTGTTCATTCTTTGCCTGTATGCTTTGAAATCTTCCAAGTTTTTCATTTAGGAACCTCCTTGCAATTCAACTTCCTTTGTGCTTTCAAATTGATTGCCATATCGGAAAATTTTCGAAGGATGAAAAATTGGATCAAATGTGTGTTTTTATCATCTCATAAGGAATTAAAATTTTAAGTCAACTTCCACAAAGGGGCGTATGTCTGGAACCGAAACTGTTGCTGTTGATGACCAGAGTCCTTTTGCTTTGACATCTCGAGTCTGGAAAACCAAACCTTGGTATCGAAAAAATATCATGAAATGGGCTCTTTATGATTTGGGAAACACAATTTATTCCATGGTTGTAGTTTCTCTTACCATTGGACCTTTATTGTACATAAAATACTATGATCAAGGTCTCAGTGGGGAAGAAGCAGTCAGTAAAGGAAACAACACACTTGCTATTGCATTGATGGTCGGAAATCTTGTAATGGCCTTTCTTTCTCCGTACTTGGGCGCTGTAGCCGATCAAAGAAAAGAGAGAAAAAGACTTCTCATGAAACTAACTTGGCTCTGTGTTACATTCATGGCACTTTTGGGTATTTCTTATTGGGTGGACGATATCCTTCTTCTTGTCATAATTTTCCTTATTGCCAATATCTTCTACCAAACTGGGTTGATTGTATATGATTCCATGCTTCCTTTTGTAGCTGACAAAGAAGATATTGGAAAAGTGGCTGGGTTTGGAATTGCAATAGGATATTTTGGTTCAATCATTGGTGTCGGCCTTGGCTATGTTCTCATTGCTTTTGGTCTTCCTGACTACGTGGTCAGGCCTGCAAAAGAAGTTGGTGGTGTTCTTCAACCTGATGAATTCAACATTGGATACATTCCTTTTATTTATCCCCTCGCGGCCTTAGTCTTCCTACTCTTCGCACTCCCAATGTACACGCTCAAGGAAAAGGAATTGGATGGTCGGCATGAAGACCTTGAATCAACCATTTCTGAAACAACTCAAAAAATAATAGACACTGGAAAAGAAATAATGAAATACCGGTCAATGAAATGGTTCATCTTTGGATGGTTGATCTATGTGGACGCTGCCAATACCGTCATCTTCTTCATGGGGCAGATAGTGACTGTCGGACTTGAATTTGGAGAAGGACAATTCGCTCTCATTGTTCTTGCAATCGGGATAATTTCAGCAGTAATATTGACCTATCCTGTTGGATCATTTGCAGATAAGCACGGACCAAGAAAAACCTTGATGCTTACGACTTTTCTCTGGATCGTCAGCATTCTTCTTGCCTTTATGACAAATATCAATTCGGATACCGCCAAAGAATTGGGTTTTGGTCCAACTCCGGATTGGTTGCTCTATGTTTTCCCAATACTTGTGGGACCTGCTTTAGGAGGAACTTGGGTCGTTCAACGTCAATTCCTCACCGAGCTTGCACCTCCTGACAAGGTAGGAAATTATTTCGGCTTCGCCAACATTTTCGGGAGGATTTCCGCAGCATTTGGCCCAATTGTATTTACCACTGTTGTGGACATTTTGTGGAAGAATATTGGTTTTTCAATTAATGTTTCAATGAGGTTAGGAACCTTCCTGTTGGGTGGTCTTCTTTTGATAGGATTTCTGCTCCTATTGCAGGTTTATGATCCCCATGATCATTATCTCAAAGGAGCAAAAGCAAATGGCAAAGGTCAATGGATCAAGGGAAATACGGTTCTCTATGACGAAAATCTCAAAAGTGCCCCTCCAATGTTAGACACTGAATAAAAGCAAACGGAAAATCAACATCAATTCCTTTCATGGACAATTCTTTAGCATTGAATTTTTCAATTTTTATTAGTCTAAAACCGGAATCCAATGCAGCAATAACAAAATCGCCTACAGTTCTCAAAATAGGGCTCTTTCCGAAAAGAGGGAAAAAAACCGATAAATCTTGTGGACTTTGGCTGGTCTCCGGTTGAGCTCCAATGCTATTGAGCAATGGGTTCTGAATGTAGATCTTGTATCTGTCTGCTTTTATCCCATTTTCTTTAATTACTTCAAGTAGCCGTTTAAAAATTGTATAAGCTTCCATATGGTGGTTCAATAGATCAACGGTTATCTCGTCTAGGTCTGACTGGGGTTTCCATTCTTCAATAATGTTCTCACTCATGATTCTGATCGAGTCTATTTTCTCCAAATGGTTTAATCGAAAGGCTTGTACCGCCTTTTCGCGCATTTTTTCAAGAAGAACTGATATAATGAATTCTGTTTTTTCAATCTTACCTGTAGATGTAACTACCCTTAGTTTTTCAAATTCAGGGCTGTCCATGTTTTGGGATATTTCCTCAAAAAGGGGGAACCATACATAGACTTCGAAATTAGGTCTAATCTGTCCTGTTTGGAAGGGATGGGTTCCTTGGAGTTCTGCTACTTCCAAAGGGAAAAGTTCATTTCCGCAATTTCCGCAGCTAATTTTCAATGTTTTGAAAGTCAGGGGTGGGGGTGAATCAGATATCTTAAAATTGCCACACTTCAGACAGGTCAGCTTCTTACAATCTGTGCACCATGCAATTCCATTGAACCAAACACCAATTCCGCAAAAATTACATTTGAAATTTCCATGTACATGGCAATGGGGTATGGGATAATCTTCTATTGCATGGTTTAGTGGATATCCATGGAATAGGTTCCCATACTTCTTACAGATAACGCATGGTGTTTGGGACTGAATGGTCTCCATAGTTGTGCTGATTTCCTTTAGATAAAAATGTGATTGGATCTAAGGTTTGAACCAGTTCCCATATCGATTGATTTTTTTAATAAGATATCCAATTTT
Organism: uncultured archaeon; assembly: GCA_964645535.1. GTDB lineage: Archaea > Asgardarchaeota > Heimdallarchaeia > Heimdallarchaeales > Kariarchaeaceae > WAKA01. Next base: position 7,241 of record CAZYCQ010000053.1, read on the forward strand.
TATTGAATGAGCTCTGCGGAATCAATAACTGAAGAAGAAATCCAAAAGGAAACAGACAGACTGTATGCAGATTTGAAAAATGTCAGCTGGACACGTGAAGATTGTGAGATCATTGCACCTCTTACCTTAGAAATCAACAGAATCAAAAAGGAAAAGAATGCAGTTATACTTGCTCATAGCTATGTTACTCCTGACATCATCTTTGGTGTCGCTGATTTTTCTGGCGATTCTTTGGGATTGTCAAAACAGGCCGCAGAAACAGATGCCGACATGATCGTATTCTCCGGAGTTGTTTTCATGGCAGAAACGGCAAAAATTCTTTCTCCGGACAAGACTGTGGTGGTACCTGATATCAATGCGGGTTGTTCACTTGCGGATGGAATTACTGCTGAGGAAGTTCGACGGTTGAAGGAACAATACCCTGGTGTTCCTGTTGTGGCATATGTCAATACAACTGCTGATGTCAAGGCAGAAGCTGACGTTTGTGTAACCTCTGCTAATGTTGAACAGATTGTAAACAAGTTGGATTCTGATCGAATCATCTTTATTCCTGACAAAAACATGGCAAACTATCTGCGGCAAATCTCTGACAAGGAGATCATTGATTACGATGCAACGTGCATTGTACATGACAACATTAATCCTGAATCAATCGACATTGCACGTGAAAGATATGGTGACCTCGTGATTTTGGCTCACAGTGAATGCCCTCCTGATGTACTTAACAGAGTAGACCTTGTTGAAGGTACCTCTGGAATGAGAAAGTTCATCCAAGAACATCCTGAAGCCAAAAAAATTATGCTGGCAACAGAATGTGGATTAGCTGATCGTTTCAGTGTAGAATTCCCTGATCGAGAATTCATTGGATCCTGTGTCTTATGTCCGTATATGAAAAGAAATGAGCTCCGCAAAATCCTACAAGTCCTCACTGATCCCAAACCGGAACAAATCATTGAAATTCCTGAGGATATCCGTGTTAAAGCCAAAAGATCATTGGACAGAATGTTCGAAATGACTTCCTAAGGTTTCCACATTTTCTCCCTAACATAGCTTAGATATGCTTCTTTTTCTTTCTCTTTCCGCTCATTGGACCATCCAAGTTCATTACCCATCAAATCTGCCACATCGTCTAGTGCCTCAAGACCATTTCCTTTGCAAAACGCAATCTGTATTCTTCTTCGCATAAAGTCCTCCATATGGCGGGCTTGTTCATAACGAGCTGCAACAACTGCCATTGCCCTGATGAAAGGGAGTCCTTGTACCAGTGGTTTTGCAAGTTGAGGATCTTCTTTGATAACTTTCTCAACCAATTCAATGGACGAGCCATAATAGTGTATCAGAATTTCAACTTCACGTTCAGCCAAACCATATGTTTTCATGAAATGAGATTTTGTTTCAGCCACAAATTCTGTAAAGTCTCCCCACGGTTCATAATCCCCTCCCCATAAAGGCAATTTGGCGGTCATGCACTTGATTTTGCGTAAACCGAGATTTCGAATGACCCTGTCTACGATTTGCTGAGCCATCAATCGATAGGTGGTAAGCTTTCCTCCTGCAATGGAAATTACATCTCCATAATCCTTGATTGTATGCTCCCGACTTGTTTTTCTTTCATCCTTGCCAGGTTGATAGACCAACGGTCGAACCCCTGCGAATGTCGAGTAAATGTCCTCATAAGAGTAGTTTGCATCAGGGAAAAGCCTGTTCAACGCATCCAAGACATAGTCAATATCGGACTTGTCTGCAACCACGTCTTCTGGCTTTCCTTTCCAATCTGTATCTGTGGTTCCAACAATATCGTATTCACCCCAAGGCATGACGAAAATGGGGCGATCATCCGTGTTTGCAAGAAGAATACAATGATCTTTCAACTTTGGTTTTACGGTCAAATGAACTCCCTTTGTTCTCCGCACTCTTATCGATCCATCAAATTCGTCGTCCAAATCTTCTGTGAAATCTGCCCAAGGTCCTGTCGCATTAACCATGATCCTGGTTTTCACCTCAAATTTCTCTCCTGTCTCTTTGTCATGGATTTCTAACAAGATTCCTTCTTCCACCCTTTTCCAATGGACAAGCTCTGCATAGTTGAGAGCATCTCCATGACCCGCCAATCCATCCAAAATATTCGCCAAGACAAGCCTCGAATCATTGGTTCTAGTATCAAAATAATAGGCACCCTTTACTATATCCTCATTGTTGACTACAGGAAACCTCTCAATTAATTCTTCTCGTTTCATCATCCTGTGCTTTCCAATCCTCTTAGGAAATGCAAGCAGATCATAAAGCCACAATCCCATCCTGACCATCCATGGCTTTTGTTTAGTCCAAGAATAGAGAGGAATCACAAATGGCATGACTGTAGAGAAATGTGGTGTCATATCCGCCACGATTTTTCGTTCTAGGGCAGCTTCTCTAACCAACTTAAATTCAAAATTCATAAGGTATCTGAGACCTCCATGGAGAAGTTTGGAACTCTCCGAAGAGGTACCGCTTGCAAAATCATCTTTCTCAACCAATGCCACATTCAAACCCCTGAGCATGGCATCACGAAATATTCCTGCACCTGTAACGCCTCCTCCGATAACCACTACATCATAGACTCGATCCTTCATGCGTTTAACAATGGTTTCACGATCTGGAAGTGTCTCTTCAAGCTGAAAATCCATAATATCCAATGTTCAATATATCATCCTTTTGAAATATTTTGGCTCAGCTAACGGAGTTTCTTTCACTTTGATCGATTAAATCTCATCATATTTCCACTTCCAATGGAATCGCTTATTGAGGTGGATATTGTCACTTCAACTGTGATCCCTGAATTCATCATCAAAACTGATGTACGGAAATGGTTGGAAGAAGATATCCCTTACCTTGATTTGACTTCCCGCTTAGTACCAGATAAACATGCTCTTGCCCATATCATTGCAAAACAAGATGGGGTTATATGCGGAACAGAAATTGCACGATTGGTTTTTTCAGAAACTGGCGTCACTTCCATCATGCCCAAGATTCACGATGGGGGATTGGTGAATAAAGGCGATACAGTCATCGAACTTCAAGGCAATGCAAAAAACATTCTTCTTGGAGAAAGAGTAGCGCTCAATATACTTGGTCATCTGTCGGGAATTGCCACTCAAACTCGCAGGTTGGTTCAGAAATTACTTGATAACGGTTTGGAAACACGCATTGCCGCAACAAGAAAAACACTTCCCGGACTCAGAAGATATGAAAAATATGCAGTTGAAGTGGGGGGCGGTGATACCCATCGCCTTTCCCTAAGCGATATGGTGCTGTTGAAAGAGAATCACTTGGCTGAATTTCCTTCCATCACAAAGGCTTTGGAAGTGGTTAGAGACAAGCTATCGTTTTCCAAGAAAATTGAAATTGAGGTCAAGAATGAAGATGAAGCCTTTGAAGCTGCTACCACGCACATTCCTGATGTCATCATGCTTGACAACTTCTCTCCCAAAGAAACAGAGAAGATCATTCCCCGTCTCAAAGACCTCTATCCCGATGTTCTGATTGAAGCTTCCGGTGGGATCACTCCACAAAATGTCATCGAATATGCCAAAGCAGGTGTTGATATAATTTCTATGGGATATCTGACCCATTCCGTGAAGAATTTTGATCTAAGCCTTCTCATTAGAGATTAGACAGAATCAATGATCTCTTTCCTTACTCCGCTTATCTCTTGTAAAAATTTCTTCCTATCCGTTCTCAGTTCTTCCATCCGTTTCTTGTATTCCTCGTCTCCATAAAAGGTTCGAGGATCAAACTTTGAAAATTCGGTCTTGAAATCCTTCCCTTTCACGCTCTTTGGAATTTCATATCCCAGATCCTCATCGAATTCCCATTCAATCTCTCCCCTGAGCGCCGCTTCAATGAAGAAAATGGAATCCTTCACTCCGATGTCATTGCTTTCATTTCCGACAAATCCTGTATTCACTAGGAATGATTGTGAAGATGGTTTTCGGGCGACAACTTCTGCCATGCGATTGACATTCAGTCCCTTGTTCGAAATGATGAACGGGTCAAACCCGACTACCCTTCTGGGTTCCCCTACTCGATTGGGGTCTTCTGCAGAAGTGACAATGGATTCTCCCAAGGCATAATATGCAGCAGACTGTTCCGGACTGACCAATCTGCCAATAGGTGGAAGTTCTGGTCTTCGGGTGTTGTAGAGTATAAAGTCTAAATTGGGTAAATCAATAGTGTCTCCGGTTCCTCTCAAAGTCTCACGAGCGATCACTGCACGGGTATTTTGAGCAACAGAGAAGTTCTTCCAATCAACTTTACCATTCTCGTCCACATAGACATTCTCCATAATGTTGCCGGGTTGGATTGTGGCCGTGGTCAGTTGCTCATGCTCTGGGAAAGAATCACATTTTACATAGAACCCTTTTTCTGTACCGTATACATTGCTCTCAGAATCAATGAGGCAAATGTCATCTTGAAGGATGAGAACTCCCTCCGGAGGTTGAAGGCCATGGTCATGACAGGTCAAGGTGGTCTTTCCAGTTCCGGACAGACCGAAAATGATCATTCCAAAATCCTTCAACTCCTCTCCCATCTTCAGTTTATAGACCTTGGAGCCTGCATGGACTCCAAGACCATTTTTATCCGTTCGCATGATCTCCATTGCCATACGAAGAATGCTCATCTTTGCCTCTCCATAATAATCGATTCCCAATACATACGTCATTCTTCGTTTAGGATCGACAATGACTCTACGTTCCGGATAGTGGGGAACATACAGGGTCATGATGTCTGGATTCTCATGGGGCTCGTCGGCAACAAAGAAATTCCGTTCCATCATCAAGGCAATGTTCGCATTTTTCTTGTAGACCGCCATGGTTGCCTTCATCCTGATTGCAGGATTTTCTCCCACAAACACATGCATGACCACGAAATCTTCGGGATTAATCATCTCGAATACTTTATTTATGACCTCCTCATTTTCGGGATCATCATCCTTCAAGATGTGGGTAAACGCTGCGGATCTTGCAGTAATCTTCGAATGGAATAATGGATTTCCAAACTCGTTTTTGATCATCTGAGGGGAAGCTAAATCATAAAGTCTTTCCTTGGGAGGATTGACCATTTCAGAGGGGACTTTAGAGACAAATTCCAAGAATTTGTTCTTGAACATATGCGCGCAAAAATTTCATTTCTTAATTGCTTTTTGATGCTTACATGATTCATGGAAATTACTGCATATGCAAATCTTGAAATCCTTAACATCCTCCATTAATTCAAATGGAGTTCTTGTCCCCACAGGACTTCTTTGAAAGAATACCTGAACTCGGTAAAATCAATCTTGAACTCTGCGTCACCTGCAAAGGAACTCAACTCAAATGTGGAATGAAATCATGCCCCATTCTGAAAGCTTTCGAGATCAAGCCAAAGGCAACCGAAAGAATTGAAACCATCTCATTCGGCAAGACTATTCATGGACCTTCTCCTCAAGTTTTTGTCGGAAGCGGTAATTATCCCTCGGTTTTTGCAGGTCCCACATCTCTATTGTTTCCGGATCAACTGGATCCTCGAAAGGTTGCTGATCCCAAACAATGGATAAATCTTTCATTGGATGAAATCATTGAAATGAGATATTCAACTGCACAAAACCTCAAGCAGGTCAAACAAATTCAAAATCTTTCTGAACCGCATGTCTCTGCCATGCAGGAAGTGGCACTTGCATCAAATGTCGTTGAAATTGAAGGGGAACTAGAAAGAACAATTAAAACAACCGCAACTTTTGATCCGATTACCCAACCCTTCGGTCCTAGAACTGAAATACGAAAATTTGCAGTCACCACCAATCCAAAAATTCCAAAAAAAGTAGATATGGTTCTCAATGATGATCTCCCTGCAACCATTCAATTACATGAACTTCATCAAGCCGGCTTTGATGTGTATTACCTGCAAAATGTGTTCTCCACTGGACTGTTCGGTACAAAGAATCGACAAAAGATTGTTCCCACTCGTTGGTCTATCACAGCCATCGATGATTCCCTTGGACGGGCAAAAATAAGGAAATTAAAAGATATGCCTTCAGTCAACGAAATCCTTGTATTTCAAGGAGGAATATTGGGAAACTACTTTACCATCGCCCTTTTTCCCGGGTCTTGGAAATTCGAAAATTTTGAAGTTTGGGCCGCCAATTCCATCTATACTCTCGGAACCAAAGGTTTTCTTTCTGTCGATTCCGAGGGCTTTGATGTCCAAACTCAATACAAGGGAAGATCCAAATATGCTAGCCAAGCGGGAGGATATTACGCAGCAAGGCTTGCTGTCTTGGAATACCTGATGAAAAATAATCGACAAGCAACCGTTCTTTCCATAAGAGAAATCACACCTGAATATACCATTCCGGCAGGGGTATGGGTCGTGCGAGAAGCTGCCCGATCCGCCATGAAAAATCCCCCTCTCAAATTTCAGTCAAAAGATGAATTGAAGGATTGGCTTGAGATCAATATCCAAAGACCATTAATCGATATCACGCAAAAATCCAAGATCCTCGGTCAACAATCCCTCTTGGAATTTCTCTAATCTACCCTCATCTTTTCCTTCAACTGCAAAACAAACTCTTCAGCCATACCTTGCTTGAACCATTCATAACCCACTTCCATAAAGGCATCCTTCATTTTGCGATAATCCATGAAGATTTGCGTCAGCTTTGGTATCTTTTCACTGATAAGATTGAGCATTTTCTGGGCAACAATCCTGATCTCTTTCTGGGCATGACTGTCCAAGCGCAAATCCAGAAAATGGAAAAGATTGTGCAAATCCATTTTGAAAGTAAATGTGGTCATCATATGTTGTGGAAGAAACTGCCTCGCAGTTTCTGGAGCAACCCCTCTATCAATCAGATCGAAATAGAGCTCGATGCTTTCCCTTGCTAAATCATAGGCTTTGTCATAATGCTCCTTGAATTGGGGATCTGCATAGAGAATTACATTTCCACTTCCCTGTTTGGTTACGGTTGTATCTTTTGTACGTAATTCAAAATTGAACATCGACAGTCCTTGAGTTGTATACCTTCTGCTCACTTCATTGATTGAGGCAGTGCGGTGGCGATGCATCTGTCTGGCCACAAAAAGAGGGACATGAACAAGAAACAGGAACTCAATATTCTCAAATGGACTTGTGTGACGGTGCCATAACAGGTAACGGGCAAGCGCCACATCCTGCTCTTCCGTTCTCCCCTGTTCCTCCGTAAATAATCGACCATAGGATATTCTTGCAACTCTTGCAGGCTTACGATCATTGTCCAATTTCATCATGTCCAGTAATTGGACATCAATGTCCTGGAATTCTACCCGGATATTCTCTCCTGACTTAAGAGTGATCTCAACAGGATCCGGACTGAACTCTGATTCAATCCTCTCTTCTTCAACCATGCTCTGACTTGACCCCTCCTTTTTTTTGTGTAATGCTTCAGGCGCTATCAAATTATCATAGATTTAAATATCTCCAAACCCCTTCATTCTTTAGTCAATGAAGAATCCATTTGATCCTGAATTTCAATTTCTCAAAAAAGCACTAGAACACCCTCTCAAATTGGCAAGAAAACAAGCATTGCTCCAAATAGAGGATCAGAGACTTCTTCAAAAATTTGTCATGAAATCCAATGATGTCGATCTCAAGACCATTGCCTTTTACAAGATCAAAGATGAAGAAATCATCAAGGAACTCGCCTTTGCCTCATTGGATCCAAACCTCAGACTTTATTCCATAGTCAACCTCAAACACCAGAATGATGGAATTTTCGAATATTTTGTCAAGGAGGATCCTAGTTTCATTGTCAAACGAGAGGCTCTTGAAAAGATCAAGAATCAAGATACCCTGATCAAATTAATTAAGGAATTGGATGATCCTTCCCTGAAGAAAATTGCCCTTTCAAAAATCGCAGATGATTATACCCTCCGACGAATTGCAATTCGTGATCACAATCCAAAAATACGAATCTATGCCCTTCGTCAGTTAACTCGACACGATGATCTCTACCTGTTCCAAAGAGCCTTGAAAGACCCCGATTTCTTTGTCAGGGAAACGGCATGCAGAATGATCCGGGATCAAAAAATCCTTTCAAAACTTGCCCTTGAAACCAATGATGCACTGCTGGCAGAACAAGCCATCATACAGATCCGTGACCTAGATGAACTTGCCATGCTGAGAATGTTGGCTCCAGTTCATCTTCAACATACCATTGCCAAACGAATTAAGGAACTGACCGATTGAGAAATAAGCGCCTTCTTTTTAAACCACGACAACACAATGACAATAATGATTGAATCCAATGACCCAGAAATTTCCACCCTTGTGATCACTGATTTGGCCAAGAATGCAGTACTCAAAGCAGTTGAAAACATTGATCATGAATGGTATCTCCGAATCTTTGTCCAGAATTCACCAAGAGGTCTCCAATATGCAATGGCGATCGATACCCGAATTCATTCACAGGATGAAGTGTTTGATATCGATAACATGAAGGTAGTGATAGACAACATCAGTTTCCCTTTCGTCAAAGGTGCAACCGTCGATTTTGTTGATTCAGGACAATCATCCGGCTTTAAAATCACCAACCCTTATGTTGATCTTTCTGCCATTGGCGGTAGCTGCTGCTCCGGTGGTTCATGCGGAGGGGGAAGTTGTGGTGGGGGGTCATGTGGCTCTGGTGGTTGTTGCTAGAAACTGCTTCTTCGTTTGATCATCCGATCCGTCGTGAAAACAGTCACATCATGTAATTCCTGCTTGTTGACCAAATCCAAGATCAATTGTGTCACTTGATCCTCTGGCAACCCGAACTCCTCCGCCAGATCTTCAAAATGAATGCTTTCCGCCCCCTCCTCCCATCTTTTCTTGACATGCTCAATAAGGAGCTCCGGAACTTCATCCCGATGCATCAATCTTCCACTCTTGAACCTGACCACAGGACTTTTCTCCTGAACCAACCAATCCCCGACAAGCTCCTCCAAAACTTCTCGATACTCCATATCCGCCAAGATGTCCTCGAGAGTATGTTCTTCCTCCAATAGGTCGTATGAAGACAATCTGCTTTCCCAAAGACGGCGAAGGTATGGTAGATAGAACACATGTGTTTCTGTGAAATGGTAATCGTTCAACTTCTGCTTCCGTTTCAATTCATCCTTCAGCGCTATGATGGATCGTTTCTTTGAGAGCTGAAGTTTCTCCGAAATTTTTTCGATGGAAACAGGGTTTTTCCTTACCTCTTCAAGAATCTCATTGAAAATGGGTGTCGGATCTCCTGGTATGAACCACCCCTTCTTCCCAACAAAACGTCCCGCAATCCTCTTGGAATGCACTAGTTCCTTCATCACTTTCAAAAGAACTTCTGGTTCAACAGGGCTTTCTTCAAGTGATGTGATCTGAACAGGCCGTTCAAACCTGTAATTCAAGAGGAATTCTTCAGCCTTCTGCTCCGGAGATTTTCCCTTGCCGAAGATTTTCTTGAAAAATGACATGAGTCTCTTTTTTCTTGGTTTTACAAATATATTGCGATCAAACTCCTCCAATACCCCAATTGCGTTGTGTCATTGCGCACCTGCGCATTGTGCATCTGCGCATTTATCTCTGCGCATCTGCGCAGTATTGTGCACTTGCGCATAATCGCGCATCTGCGCATAAGGGGTCTGCGCACCTTGCGCACTGCGCACCTTGCGCAGTTCCTGCACATTTCCATAACGCGCATCCTTCCATTTGGTTCCCAGAGAATCAATCCATTTAGGGAATAATGTCTCCTTTACGGAGTTACATTTTTTAAGAACGGTGCACATAATGAAAATGACTGGTGATCAAATGGCAAAGGCATATGTTTTGATTAACACCGATGTAGGAAAGGAAGATGAGGTTCTTGAAAAAATCAAGTCCTTCAACGGCATTGAAGACGCCCATGTAGTCTATGGAACGTACGACATGATCGTCAAGGTGAAAGCAAAAGACCAAGCTGAACTCAAACAAACAATTCTGAAACAATTCAGGGTTCTGGACAGCCTTCGTGGTACCATTACATTGATTGCCGTTGATGACTAATCCCTAAATTCAAGCCTAATTATCCAAAAGTTTGCCAATAATATAAGTGCCATCCCTAATAATGCTTGAGGAGAAGGCATTACTCCCCGAAAAATATCGATAATTAATGCAAATAAAGGTTCCAAGGCAAATATGATCGCAATATGGGCCGAATTTACCCCTGCCTTCTGGGCATAGGTTTGAGAGACAAATGCAAATGCAGTTGCAAGGATTGCAGTAACCATCAATGTAATCCATACTATCCGGTCAACTTCCAACGTCTGTAATGGATTCCAAAAGGTTCCACGGACAATTGAAACAATGAGGGATTCAAATGCAACAACAAACAACTGAACCATCACTAAGGCTTGAGGATCTAAATCCCGTGCCTGTTCAGTAAACAATACATGAAAAGCCACTGCAATGGCTGTTAGTACGATAATCGCATCCCCTACATAAATCTCAAGATTTTCAAAATCTAGCGTGAGAAATCCTAACCCTGCCAATGAAATCATTGCCACCACTATTTCAATTGGTCGTAACCTTCCCCTGAAAGGTGGAAGTAAAGCCAAAAATGGAACAAAAACCACATTTAATCCTGTAATGAATGCTGCCTTTGCAGGAGTTGTCATGGTCAAACCAACTGTCTGAAACCAAAAAGAGCCATAAAGTAGGGTGCCTAACAAAATGGAATACCCCAGCAATCTTTTCTCAAATTTCACTTTCTGAATGTTTAAGGGAAGAAGAATTAATCCTCCAAAAAGGAACCTTACTGTCAAAAATCCATCCAAAGGAATTATGCTTACCGTTTCTTTTACAAGAAAAAAAGTGGATCCCCAAAAAAATGTGGTAAGGATTAAGGAAATTATTCCGATTTGTTTACGTGTAAATCCCACACCATTTTTCAATCATTATGATTAAATTGTCTTACTCTGGTGTAAAGATTTCTATGTGAATTTCGGGAACAACCGCTTTGCAAATCTTCCGAACTCCATGATCGCCAGGTTCATATCTGCATTCAACCAATTTGGCCTTTTCAAGATGTTTGACCTGTGCACTGATATTGGCCTCAGTTTGATCTAAAGCCCGTGCCAACTTGCTTATATCATACTCGTCGTCTGCCAATAATTGGAGAATTTTGAAGCGTGTGGGGGAAGACATTGCTTTTGTTATTGCAATAATTTTATCTTGATCTGTTCGCTTGAGTTGTATCTTCTTCATGGCAATCTCCTTGTTTTAGCTAGATTTTCATTCATTGAGTGATTATTTAAATCTTTCATTATAATGCGATTGTTTCAAATATTTAGCGCTACTTTGAGAGATATGTCTGGTAAATTAATCGTTTAATCATCTCTCACAACTATTGGTACTTCAACAAATTATGATTTTTATTATTAAACTCCTAAATCATCAATATTGTCTTATTGAATGCCCATTTCATGCCTTAAAAGGGTTGTTCTGCTTTCTTCTCATGATACTAAGCAAAATCTCGTTTCATTGAATTAGATTTTTTATGGTGAGAATCGGTTGATGATCAATGAGAAATTTTGTTCATATCCCAGAACATGTTCAAGTCAAAATCAGGGAGGAAGACTTGAACCATTTCACTGCTTTACTTGATATCATGGGTTTCTCATTCACTCCAATTCAGATATTTCGTCCTGGGGCACTTTATTCCAAAATCAAAACTGAACGATTTCAAGGAAAGGACGTTGAACTCCATGTTCGTGTCTACCAAAATGGTGTCATCACCTCGGAATTTGAACCTAAACGTTTGAAACATCCCTTGGACCACATCTTTTCGAGAAGTTATTCTGCGCATGAATGGGTGATCTCAAAATTGGAAAAATTCGGAATCCCCTACGAGGTCGATGAAGGGATTAGATTCACCTATAACCTTCATGCACCTACCACTTTCCCCAAACATCCTTCTGAACTTTTCAAATGGCTTTGGGGCTGTATCTATTATGTACCATTGGCCATGATATGGCATGGTTGGCGTTATTTGAAGATGGTTGCCGCCGCGACCTATCGATCATCATTAATGAAACTAATGTCCTTGTTAAGGTAATTCCCGAAATTCAATTTTTTTTTCTCTGACCTTGTTCCGTTTGAATATAGCTCCTGCCTTTTTTCCGGTTGTTTTTCTATTTCTGTCTAGAAGGGCATTTCTTGTTTTGATTCAAACATGTTTTTTCAGTGATGTTTTTTCATCATCCATCGATGAAATCATCGATTTGATTAATCGCGTTGTTATCGATGATTGATGATTTTATCATCGTTCATCGATGGTGTTTTTGTGATGATTTCATCGATAACTCCTGATATTTTTAAGTTATGGTGGCTTATTCGACATCATCGATAAATCATCGTTAATTTTCTTCGATGATTTTTCATTCATCGATCATCGATAAGTGTGGTTCAAAATCCAAACGATATGTTAATTTCAGTGGAATTCATCGATGACACATGCATGTTTCCCACCATGTTGTTCGGTTCAGTGACACCGATGCCGCTGGTATTCTTTACTTTGGTTCTTTTGCAACCTATTTTGATGAATCATTCCTTAGCGCTCTTCGATCACAAGGCATCGGATGGGACGAACACAAAAAGTACAACTTTCTCCTCCCGATTGTTGAACACAAGACTCGATTTTTTCATCCGTTGAAATTTGGAGATGAGGTTTCTGTTTATTGCTGGATCTCAAGGATTGGGAAAACATCATTCACAAGTAAACATGTTATGATCCATAAAGAAACCGCCAAAATCTGTGCTACTGGTTATATAACACGAGTTGTAGTTGATTACTCACAATTTGTCAAGTCAGAAATCCCTTCAGAACTGCTGAAAATCCTCAATCATTTTTCAGAATTGCCGGAAAATCTCCCTGATGCTGTAAAGTCTGCGTTTATTGATGAAGTTTAAAATCCAAATCGAATTTCTTCTTTTGTGTTTTGAACTCATTCGGTCCTACCTGTTCAAAACTGGATGGCGTTTCCTTAACCTGTGAAGGTAGAAAGACAATGAGTGATTTCGGCCCATTATAATGGACTTTGAGATGAAGGATGTCGTTTTCCAATTTAGCTTCTAGAAGTGCCATTTCACCATTTTCCATCAATAAGCCTTCCAATTTCACACCTTTGGTCAGCCAATCGGTTGGCATTCCTTTCAGTAGGATAGGATCTGATCCTCTTGTTTCCTCAACAAACAGATCTAAGATCAAATTAACGAACTCTGCAGCAGCATATCCATTGGGGGAGTTTCCAACAGCACCTGTTTTGAAAGTCGGTGATATGCCTTCTGCCCATCCCTGTTCATTTGTCTTGTTCTTGACAAGGAAATCAATGATCTCCTGTACTCGGTCAAAATGCAGATAGGTTCGACAAACCTGAGCTAACTGCATACTGTAATAGGTACCATACGCGTTCCAAGGTTGATGGATCATCAGTCCTCCCTGATGGACATAGTTCTTCCAGACATGTTCATAGGTGTCTGCGATTGGTTTAAATTCTTTGGAAAATGCCCTCAGGGGATAAATTGCTGCAAGATTGAAAAAAATCAGGGAATTTTCGTCCATATCCGGACCAGCAGTCAAAACTCCGAATTCATTGAAATTTCTCGCAAATACATCTGCTAAACTATCATAAATTTTCTCAGCCTCCCGTTCCATTTTTTCTTGTTCTCCTTTTCTGCCCAATATTCCCCAAAGTTTTCCTGTTTCCTTGATGGCACTGTATGCCCATAAATTATGCACAAAGAGTTGGTGTTTTTCTTGGAACATCTTGTTGAAAAATGGTGTAAAGCCTGGTGGTAAAAATTCATCCGTGGATTCCTTGGATTTTGCAACTCGGGCTTTTGCAATGGTTTCGGTTATTTTTTTGAGTATCGGTAATTTCTCCCCCAGCCACGAAGCATCTCCCGTGAAATGATAATGTGATGATATCGAGAACAAAATGGATCCCAAAGCATCAAATTGTTCATGATCTGACAGGTATTCCTCATCCTTCACTATGTCAAGACAGTTGTTGAGAATATCCGAAACAAAATCAAATCCCAATCTATCAAGTGCTTTGGTTTCAGAATAGAGGGCTTGTGGCCATACCACGTCTTGTGACCCTGGACCGAAGGTAACAACATTGTTTACCACATCTGTAAGCAATCTTAGAACTATCGCGGAATTGTAATAAAGTTGGTCTACCTCATCATTTCCCGTTTGCAATCGTGGCAAGTTTTCCATTTCATCTTCCCATTTTTCCTCAATATCATCGGTATCGATCTCTTCTTTCAAGTCTCCTTTTAGAAGGATATTCAATTGAGGTTTTGATCTCACTGGAAATGATGCGGCCCAAGTGGCAAATTTTGCTTCACATGTCACGCTGTTTTCAGACGATCTCGATTTTCCAATCCATTTTCCGGCATGACCTTGACGTATGGGCAGTACCAGAAATTCCACGGGATGGGAAAACAAGAAAATGGACGGATGTCCTGAGATATCTAAAAGGCCTTCTTTAGGATGGTAAACAATAGTTTCAATTTCTGTGAGCCCATCTTGGTCAAATGGGGAAATGGACATGTAAAGTGGATGATCCGCAAATCCTCTGATAACATTGACTCCCAATGTCTCATTTCCTTCCTCATCCACCAATACTCCACATTCGTAGGTGAGAACATCTCCATCGATCTTCCACTCAACGAAAGCTATCGGATATCCGTCGGAATGGAGTTCAACTTTTACCTCTCCAGATTCTGAAGAATACACTGGTGAATTATCCACAACCGTTCCAAACAAAAGCGTATAGGAATTTGGTTTGGGGATTATACCTCCCCGATGATCCACTAATGGTTCAATGGTTGAATCAGGATCCCCAAGGGCAATAAAGCCTCTCAAGTTCTGGTTTGCAATGATGGGTATCTCAGCCATACTAGTTGCCAGAGGGCTGTTCGGATCCAATTGATCGCCTGCCCAAGAAGGTAAAACCAAGGTTTTCTTTCCTTTCAGGATGTACTGTCTTGTCAACCATGCATTCAGCAATCGTTCCTTATGTGCTCTAACTGTCTCTGGAGTGAAAATGGTATCCTTTCCTCGAATTTTCAATGCTCTTTGAAGATAATCTTGAAAGTCCTCGGTGTTTAAATCCACGTAGTGTTGACAAAAGTTCTATTTATTTACGATTTTGATCCGCATTGAACATTCGCAAAAGAAAAAGGGATTTTTGATAATTGTTGCTAAATTTTCGTCCGAGTTTATAACCCATTCTCAAATGAGAATTGAAGTGGGTAGAAGTCAACCGTTTTCTTCATCTTTAGATGATGCCGTCATTCCTATCTGCGTAAGAACCAAATTACGCGCGAAAATCATCTTGTCCCTTGAACATTTGGGGGTCTGCACACTTAGAGATTTGCTAGAATATGGCTTCAAACGGTCGACCCTCCATAAATTCATGAAGGAATTCATTGCAGCCGGACTTGTATATCAACGTCATCAACTGTTCAAACTTACTGAGGACGGCTTAGATTTGGCAAAATACCTCGTTCATGATGAAGGCCTAAAAAATTGGATGACACAAACCTTTGAAAAAGATCAAGATGAAAGGCTGATTAGACCACGTATCTCGAAGGTAGATCATCTATCTCTGTAATTGGCAATAAAGGTCTGGAACCATTTCATACTTTCTTTTGCAATTTTCTGAAGGTTCCTTTGAGTACCCCATTTGAAAATTCTTTCAACAAGCGCTGTATCCACTTTTAACTCGGATT
>CAZYCQ010000054.1:0-21773 GCA_964645535.1 uncultured archaeon
ATTGATACATTTGTGTTTAAAATTTGATAAATGTGGATAAATCGACATATCTTGATTTTTATTAATGTATCTGTTTTACTATATGTTAACGTATATTTAAATTAAAAAATAATTACAATTTTATAATATGGTTCTAACTTATATTCCCATTTTATCTTCTCTTTTTTTTACATTCTCGCTCTTTCCAAACAGACAGTGTTATGTTTAATGCTCATGTCATTTCAGGAGAAATTGCATTTTCTGCTATTCTTCCAGGACTTATCGGACTTTTAGTTGTTTACATGAATTTGATTTCGATTGACTTCCCATCAGCACGTTAGCTTAAAAATCATTCATCAACTTCCTTGGTGACCTAAATCTGCACTATATAAACAGATTTCCTTCTCTTCACAAGAGATGCTCTTTCACATGGTTTCCAAATGAAGTCTCAAAAATCCCTAATCTTCAAGAGGCTGGAGAAAAAATCTTCAAAAGTACTTCAGAACTGTCATTGCCAACAAGTATGCAAACATTGGGATTTTGTCTTTCCTATATCCATCGTTTGCTAGCTGACAGATCTTTTTCGAGGTCTGTCATTAAACTTCATCGAATTTAAGGGCTATTTACCCACAGAAGGATACAAGTCAATGGATATGGCACCAAACAAGGTAGGATCTTTCTTCTTCAGCATTTCTATGGTGGGTTTTGTGCTGACGACATAGATGAATATGAGCATTGAAACGACGTATATTATGGCTGTAAACACGAAGGAGACATTGTATCCATACCTTTCAATGATGTTTCCACTAATTGGAGAAAAAATGGTCCATCCGACCCATCGGGCAGTACTTGTCCAAGCACTTCCCGTTGCCCGAACACGATTCTCAATATATGAGATGATTTTTGATTGTCCAATTGGGGCACTCATGTTTGCAAAGGTGCCTCTTAGAATGAAGAAAATCGAAGCTGGCAACAGCTCATCAGAAAATACGATACCCAACAAGGAAACAACGGAAAGGATCGTTGTGATGGCATAAACCCGGATATCTCCAAAACGCTTTGCCAACGGGGCAGTCAACTGGGTTGCCACCCCCATCAATAAATTGAGTGCCATGACAAGTAGCGATATTAATCCCGGACTCGCATTTAGGCTTTCTAAATATGGTGGAAGGAATGGAAGTGTTGATCCTGCACCCGCACCAGAAAGGAACTGTACCATCGTCAGAAGAAGAAAGGGGACAACTACGGCCGGTGCGAAAAGAATTCGAAACTGAGTAAGGATAGGCTGTCTACTCTCTGTTTCTGGATCAAGTGTTACTCCTTTTGAAAGCGTCAAGATCAGAAGACCCAAATAAATAATCCCTCCCAATATCAGAATCCCCGCAACCAAGGGAAAAATGGATCGATAGATTTCTGCGGACCCCTTTTCCACTTCTCTGAACCAAAGAGACGAGATGCCTGCACCTATTGCGGGAGGGATCATCCATGTTGTAGAAAAGAGGGCGAAGGCGGCAACGCGATGGTTTCCTGTATTTTCTGCCAAAATTGCAGCACCGGGACCACTGATTATAGCCTGTGCAACGCCTGCGATCAGGTAGAAATAGAATACACCATCTGCCCCAGGTACAAAAACGATTATTGATGCTGCAACTATGGATGTAAATCCAGTAACAAAAAGCATTCTTGTGAGTCCAATCCTTGAGGCGAAGAGAGCAAATGGAAGGGATGCCACAGCAACTGTCAGGAACCGGGCGGACACAATCCTTCCTACTTCACTATAGCCCACCCCCAATTCCAATAAATAGAGGCTGATGGTTGGATCAAGGGTTCCCATTGCCAAGTTTGTAATCGCGGCACCCAAAATGACAACATAACTTAACGGAGTGAGTTCAAAGATTTCCGCCACATCACCCCAATTTGCCAACTGAAAATAAATAGTGGTTTATCAGCTAAATTTTTCTGCTGACTTCAGGAACCAAAAGAGACAGATTTCTATTTTCATCAACTTTACATTCGATCATGAAAGAAACCCACTCGGAAGAGAAATAAAACTTACGAATCACTTAATATTACCAAACACCACGCTTGATTGAAAATGTTGAGTTTTACACGTTATACCCTTTTCGAGGAAATCCCTGAAAAGCTCCTTCCTGGAATAATAAAAATTAGAATTGAGGGAGAGGAAGACTACAATTATCCTCTTGATGTGACAACCACAGACGAGGAAACTGAGCTAAATGCAATGAAAGTACCTCCCCATCCAGACAGCCGAATAATTACAATTGTTGGTCATCATGACGATCATGTGGTTGCCTTAGGAACACTTCGGTTGAACATAGGATCTCACAATAGAAACAACGCATCCATCATGGTGAGAGTTCTTTCCTCTGAGAGAAGGAAGGGTTATGGGTGGGCGATTTTGGAAAAGTTGGTTCAGGAAATTCCAGAGGAGGTTGACATTCTTTTCTTCCAAATTCTTCCACAATACAGGGAGTTCTATGAATATATTGAGAAATACCCCGTAAAATTAGGAATGATAGAGCGAAAATCCGCTAGCGATTTGAGAAAGTTCAACCTCCCGGAGGTAAGATCGAAGGCAGCTGAATTAAGGAGAAACGCAGAGGAACAGGGATATGAGTTCATTAAAATACGAGATTTTGAATTTCCGGAAGAGTTCAACCTGAATGCATATATGAAGGTTCTAGAACAAATATGGAATGATATGCCATCCGAAGATTTGAGCTTTGAAGATGAGAGGATTAATGAAAGACACTTTGAGGTAATGAAAGAAAGGATCAAGGCAAGTGGAACGCACAATTGGCTAATTGTTTGCATTGAAAAAGAAACCGGGTATCCAGTTGGCATGACGGATATCTTTTTTGATTACAGGTTTCCTGAGCTGTTGTATCAGGGAGACACAGGTGTGATTCGCGAACACCGAGGAAAGCGGCTTGGCCTGACATTGAAATATCTCATGCTTGAAGAAATTCTTTCAGACAAAAAATTGAAGGATGCCAAGTACATTCAAACCCACAACGCTCATTCCAATGAACCGATGATTCGAATCAACAACGAACTTGGTTATGAGGAAGTTGCTTTGCTGCGGGAATATGAAATTCGTAAGGACGATCTCTTTAAAATTTTAAGGAATTGACTTTTCAGATCCTTATAAATAAACCACAAGAATGTTTGATTCAATAAATTTGGCTATTGAAAAATCAAAATAGAAGCCCTGTAGTCGAGGAAAAAACCTTTGGTCGTTGAAACAATTTTTACTGAGGTTTTTCGCGAAATCCTTATGGTTTTTAAGAAGAAAATTCGTAAGAGAAAACACCTTTCTCAGAAAAAGAAGTTTTTCTTTTTGCTTACACCAAATTAGAGCCTCAGAAAGCCTTCAAATTGGTTAATGAACAACCCATTTCATATCGATTCTTTCATTCTTTCAAGTTTGGTTCAGATTGTCCAGACTATTGATTTGTTCAACAAGTGTCTTTGTTTAACCCCATTTCTCCACCAATATCATGAATGTGTTATCAAGTCTCTCCCCTCAATATAGAGAAGA
Source organism: uncultured archaeon (assembly GCA_964645535.1). GTDB lineage: Archaea > Asgardarchaeota > Heimdallarchaeia > Heimdallarchaeales > Kariarchaeaceae > WAKA01. The sequence continues at coordinate 3,542 of CAZYCQ010000054.1, forward strand.
TTGCAACATTCCATAATTGCTGGCGTCAGACTGGTGGTAAATCATGAAGGAAGATCTGAAATTCCAAGTCTCTTCCCTCAATGTCTTCTGCGAAGAAATTGTAAATCCGGTATTTTTTATTTTCTTTTGGCTCTGTCTTTACAAGTCCCAAATCATGAAGTTTTGAATACAATTCGTCCACTTCCTCTTTTTCATTAAGAAAAACGGTAATCAATCCACATTTTGACGTTTCGGTGGCTTGGTGAAACCCGAGCAATAAATTCTCATGTTTAATGATATTGATTTCCGGTTGTGTAAGCCAATGCTCGAACCCTAACACCTTAATATAGAATTTAGTGACTTCAGGCAAATTGGTTGTTTTCAGAAACAAAATTCCGCCCATAGGGGAACTTTTCGTTACTAGATATTATACTTTCTTATTATTGTATTGATCTCAACCAAAGGGTGACCCTTGTTTCATGGTCTAATCCATTAATTGAGAAAGGTTTGGAGGTTTCCCTAAGATGGTTTCTTGAATGATTGCTTCCACGTCAATTTCTTCTCCCTTGATTTTTTCCAGATTGGCCAAGATCATGATGTAGGAGACCAAACTTCCGATCCGTTTATCAATTGGGATCATTGAGTTGAAAGCTCTCTTTCTCATCATGACCATATGTCTGTTTTCCAACAACTCCACCCAAGTTCTTTTTCCTTCTTTCATTACCCTAATCCTGGGTTGGTTCTGTATATATTCAATTAGACTCAACCATTGTTCAATCTCTTTCGGGGATATCCCAACCTTTTGAAAATCTGACTTTGGAATCCTCTGTTCTGGAATTATTGAAGAGACATTGTTCTCGATAAAGCAAAAAATGGCTTTGCATCTTTCAAGTAAAGTTCTCCGGTTTACCACATCAAAAAAAATATGTTAACATATTTTTAAATGATCCGAATCTATTTGTCCCATTTAATCCATAGCTTTTGTGATGACCTCCCCAAGTTCTTTCAGAGATGGTATCATTGCGTCGGTAGAACGATACCTATCGCTCCACTACCCCGACTCTAAAGATCGGATGATCGATGATTTCAAAGAAAAATTACCTGTTCCCTTGTCAGAAATGGAATCATTAAAACAGATTGAAGAATTGATTATGGGATTTAGGCCTGCCCTCTCAGGAATACTTCCTCAAAAGGAAGCTGACACCTTGACAACAGACATCCTTCCCATGTTCAACGCAGTGTTGGGAGGCGAACTACGTAGAAGAGAGGAAAAACCAAAAACACCCTCAATTAAGATTAAATTTTTCTGCCAAGTCTGCAATGAAGAGATTCACATGCCCGAAGACCAAAGGACACTTGTTGCCCAGGGTCACCTTCCCATTCCATTGCATCACAAGAAACCTGTTGCAATCAGGACTGTCAGGGGTACTGTGGAAAGAACCCCTCAAAAGAATTACAATAAAATTGCATCCAAACGAGTTCTTGAGCTATTACAATTTCAACCCCCACTTTCTGAGGAAGGGGATGTAGTAACTTACCTCAGTGTAGGGATCGATGTGGGTTCGTCAACGACCCATCTCATCTTTTCAAGGCTGACCTTACGACAAGACATCGGTTTCTTCAACATGACCAATCGCTTCAATTTTGTGAATCGAAAAGTAATCTATCGGAGTGAAATCGTCAACACCCCATTGCTGGACACAAATATGATCGACATTAATGGAGTGGTCGAATTCTGCAAGAAGGAATACCTCAAGGCAGGAATTGTTCCAGAAATGATTGAAACGGGTGCTGTCATTGTAACTGGAGAATCAGCAAAAAAAAGGAATGCTGCTGAAATCGTGGAACGACTAGCAAATGAAACTGGAAAATTCGTAAGTGCAACGGCTGGACCAAATTTCGAATCAGTCCTTGCTGCCTTGGGGAGCGGAATAGTTGACAGATCCTTTGAACGTAAGAATAATATTCTCCATGTTGATATCGGAGGTGGAACATCCAATATTGCCTTGGTTTCCAACGGACAGGTCATAGGTACTGCATGTATCAACATAGGGGGTCGACTTCTTGGCATACGTGATGATTTTACGATTTGGAGGATTGATGAACCGGCTGCTTTTGTCATGAGGGAACTCGGAATGGAATATGAAATTGGGGACAAAATCCCTGAGAAAGATGTTTTAACAATCTCAGACACACTCGCAGATGCTTTGATTGAAGTAATGCGACAGCCTCCTCGAAGTCCAATCGCAAAGAGACTTATGATGACTGAACCATTGGCCTTAGATCTCCCAATACATGAGGTGTCCTTCTCTGGAGGTGTAGGAAAGCTCATCTATTCGACAGGAGGTTTCTATGAAGACATTGGCCGATATTTGGCGGAGGCAATCAAGAAGAGGGTAAAAAAGTTAAGAGGTGAATTAGTTGAACCTCCGAATACAATTCGGGCAACTGTCATAGGTGCGGGTGCCTTTTCGTTGTCAGTTTCTGGATCGACTACATATTTCGACAATTCCTTGGTGTTTCCAGTCAAGAATCTCCCAGTAGTACATGTCAGCATCGATCGCAATAATTTTACTGAAGGGGATGTAATACAGGCAATTCAGACTGCCCTTAACAAATATGACCTCATAGAAGGTGAGGACGACATTGCCCTCTACTTCAAAGATCCTGTCTACCCACAATATGAGATGTTACAGGTTTTTGCCAAAGGAATCGCTAAGGCTCTCCAAAAAAGTAATCAGACCCGAAAACTGGTGGTTATTATTTCAAACATGGATATGGGTTCCCTATTGGGATTGACAATCAGAAAAGAAACAGAACTTACAACACCTTTGATTTGCTTGGACGAATTAATCCTCAAGGAAGGTGATTGGATCGATATCGGTGTTCCGAATGGTCAAACCTTTCCGGTAACCATCAAGAACCTTGTTTTCAATAAGTGATGATCATTCCAATTATCGAGTCGACCTGTTCCTTGATTTTCAAATAATCTACATGGAGAAAGACTGGAGATCGTTCATCCACTCTTTTCATTTGGTTCCCAAGGCTGACCATTTCTGAATTGATTGACGCTCATTAACATGAAACAACGTCAATAAACTCTAAAGTATCAATTGCCACAAGTTTGGAAACCACCAGGGATAGATTTGCGGCTTGAGCTCAATTCTTCTCCGTTTGGAATGCCCATCAAACAATTTCCTGAGGTCCAATTCAGTGTTTGGAATTCCATGTAGGACAACTTCCAATTCCTTTGGACTGAAGGGACTTCCAGATGGGCTTCGCATTGAATTCATAATCAAGTTTTCTACTATGGCTTTGTAGTCAAGAAAGCCATTTGAATCTGTCATCAGTTCATTTACTCTTCCATTTTTTTGTCTTTGACGTAGGGATCATCTTCCAAATTCAGCACATAACCTACTTGATGGACAAGGTTTTCAATTGATTCTGCCTTCGTAAGTATCTTGGTTTTGAGTTCTCCTTTTTCCTCAACCACTAAAACATCAGGAAGGTCTCCCAAAAGATTATGGTCAAATTCGATGATGTCCTGATAGGCTCCGACCAGAGGAATCGCAAGATATGATCCTGCCAATCTGTCAACTTTGGGAACTGGAATGCCGTTGAAAAAGATCTCATTTTCCGTACAAAGGGGATATCCATCAAGTGTCCAAAGGTTCGGTGGGGAGGGAGCCGTTATAAAATTGCTAAGTTCCCCATCAGAATCGCAGGTGATGTCTACTAACCTCACTAAGGTTTCTGGCTGATGCAAAAGGTGATTTATGGGGATGACGGGAAAATATTGTGAAACCAGTACATGATCACATGCAGAATTGAATACACTGAAATTCCCCAAGACCTTGACGTCAGGCATCAAAATTTCTTCCGCTTCCTCCAACCAGTCACTAAACCCGTCGCTATGCAGGAAACGAGACCTCAGTTGCCTTTTCAGTTGTAAAATATGTGTTTCTCTCCAGTTCAGATCCGTTATTGTGGAAAATTTTGGCTCTTTCTTCTTCAAACAAGACCAAATTGACAGAATTGAACTTGGAGTTTTCACTTCCGATGGATGCTCAAGATCCAACAATTTCAGCAATTCCTCAAATGGAAGGGGTTTTTTTGGAACATTGGGCTCCTCCGTTTCAAGAATATGAACAATTACGATTGATGAAAGGGCAGATATGGCACGCCCTGCTTCGACCATGATGTTCGGATGGTTCTTTTCCTCAATGCCATCAAGTACAGTCCCCAATATTGTATGAAAGTATAAATCAAAAAAATTAACTGGTAGTCTTCCCTTGTAGTCAATGGGGAGTCCTCCCCCAAAATTGATGATATTTAAATTGAGGAACCCCTGCCGTCTCAGATCAAAATAAACATCCCTCATGAATTGCGCATAATCTTTCAATCCATCAAGATCTGTAACTTGAGAACCGGGATGGGCATGGATTCCAATAAGGGTCGATTCCAGTCCTTCCTCCTTCAAGATCTTAATGCATTCCATAAGTTGATGGGAATCCAAGCCGAATTTTGAATCCCTTCCTGCCGATTTATTCCAATGTCCTCTAATGTTGCAATATGGCTTGATACGGAAAAACAATCGAAGTTTGTCCCGTGGAATGCATTTAATCGCTTTCCGCAATTCTGAGACTGCCTCTATTGAAATATAGATCGTATAACCTTCCTCAACCGCTTTTGCCATTTCTGTAAAGTAACCTTGATCTTTGACTCCATTTGACATAATTATTCGTTCATGATGGTTTCTCAAGACTTTCTTGCAAATTGCGAATTCCGACCGGGTTCCAGCTTCCAATCCATAAAATGGTGCCCCCTGTATTATTGGACTTAACTCCAGTTTCCGTTGGTTCACCTTAATCGGGTATAATGGGTGAAATTTCCCCTTAAACCCAAGGGCATCACTGGCTTCTTTAAATGCATCCAGCAGTTTCTTGATTTGGCTCAGAACCAATTGGGGTATTCTTAATGTAAACGACCCTTGAACATCCAGATGTTCTATCATGTCAACTAGGGATTTTCTGGTTCCATTCAAGACAAGTTCCAATTCTCCCTTCTGATTGACATCTAAAAAATGGAGGTCTCCTCTTGCCAATCGGTAAATATGGCGGGTCTCCTCCAATGACCACCTGTGTCCACCGCTGTCTTCAACCCCGTCCTCTTTGTTTCTCAATTCATTCACCTTTATTTCTTCCCCTTCTTTTTGTTTTCTGCCCGGAGGTGTTCGACCATTTCCGCAAATGATCTGGTCAAGTCTCCAATTTCGTCATCCTGCACAATCGTTTCGTCCAAGACGACATTTTCAAACAGGTCTTCCTTTGTTGCATTAAGGGTTATTTGCTTTGCCGCCTGTGTCAGCTTTCCAATTGGCTTGGTTACGGCATTCGAAAGGTAAAGCCCGACCCCTAGAATGGCTAAGGTTATGAAGATAAAAAACAAGAAGAGGTTTCTTTGCAATGAGGACTGCTTTTGGTTCATATCGTTTTGGATTCTTGCAACAGATGCCAACACCTCTGCAACCTTTACAACGACCGCAAAGTCATATAATGGCCCTTGAGCTGTGGATATTTGGCTAAATGTCAAGATGAAGCCTTCTCCATTTTTCTCGAATTCTATTGTCCCATTGGTTTTGTTTTTCAATTCCTGCAAGTTTTCTATGGAAAGAGCAGGGCTGCCATCGATATTGGTCTCAAAATCATTGATCGTTGGGAGTTCCTGATTGATGTCATGATTTTCCGCATCCCATTCGGGATGGGCCAAAAGAGTAAAATCTTCTTTTTGGAACAAACTCGCATATCCTTGATCCAGAATGTTCACTTTCAATACCTTGTCTCTAATGGTTGTTATCTTGAAATCGAGTCCAACAACTCCAATCAGGTTTCCTTCCACATAAACTGCCTGTGTCAAAGAAACCACCAGCCCTTGAGTGATGTCGAAGTAGGGTGGCGAATATACCACAGCCCCTCTTGCCTGTACGGCTTCGATGTACCAATCTTCCAATGGTGGGTTGTATTCCCTTTTCAAATCAACGAAAGCACCAGGAAAGTTCCTGAACACTCCGTTGCTAAATGCCACATACAGCCAGACGTATTCGCGGTTTTGCTCGTGGATCGGCCTGAAAACCAGATCAAGGTAAGCTGAACGCTGAATGGTTTGGTTCATGTCCGCTGTCAGTCTGTTTCCGGGATAATAATAGGTCGAGGTTGTGTTTGAGATGATCTCTTGGTACGTATTGTCATATCCGTGATCGGGAAGGCTCGAATTCGTCTCAGAATCATGGTAACTCTTAATGGAACCTAAATTTGAACTGGGATCAAACAATTCCTCTGTTGCCTTTACAATTTTGGCAACTGCTGCCTCCGCATTCCTGAATTTGGCCTCAATTATTTCCGCGTTTTCATTCGAACTTTTTTGGATGTTGGTAATGATCTGATTCTTCAGATTTTCCGAACTTATATCGATGGTTTCGTTCCCTATCCGGGTCAAATTCATGTATGCCATGCCTGAAACCAAAGACATGGAAATAATTGAAATCAATACAAAACTGACAATAATTTGTGTCCGTATGCTATAATCTTGTAATTTCATAAGATCACCTTTCTAGTTGTCTGGAACAAACCCCTCCACGTCCACAGCAGTCATCATGGACGATATCTCTTCAAATGCCACTGAGATTGCCTCCGCCACTCCTGACGACACATCAATGTATCTTCCTTTGTCGGTAAGGCTACAGAGCTCCTCAAGATCCTTCCGATTTTGAAGTTGACCAACCCCAATGATCACAAGATTGACCCCTAAAATAGTACCTGCAAGCCCTTTGAGGTCATCTATCGAGTATCTCTTGCTAGAATTGTCTTCGCCATCCGTCAATGCCACAATCCAATTATCCCGGGTCATGTCATCCAATCCTGTCATTGCATCACCTAAGGCATCATAAAAGGCCGTTGCACCAGCAGCCCGATTTAACTTATTGATGGCCAATAGGATTTCCTTTTCATTGCCTTTTTTCTTCATGGGACTCAAATATTCTCTGGCGGTCCTCGAAAAAACAATAATCCGCACCAAATCATTTTCTGCCACCTGATTCTTGAATATCTTTCGTATTCCATCTCTTGCGGCTTTCAATTTCTTTCCTGCCATACTGCCTGACATATCCAAAACAAAGGTGACAAAACGCATCTTTCTTGATCCCGCAAGTTTTTTCAATTTCACATCTATTTCCTTGGCTAACTTCTTATTCCCCCTTTCCTTGTAAATCTCTGAAAGACTCTTCAAACAACTCAGGGCAATCCTAATGTCTAGATCCTCTGCGTTAGCTGCTGTATCGAGGAACAAATCTATCGCCTCTTCCAATTGTCCTATTGAACGATAAAACTGGCCATAGTTGTAATTTGAATATAGAAGAAGGCGTGAATTGGCTAGAGCCTCTGCAATGTCCTTCTCTTCCTCAAGAAACTTTCGTGCCTCCTCAAATTCTCCTTTTGCTATCTTGATGGTCGCTAAGTTTCCATACCTTGTGGCCATCCCTTTTGCATTGTCGATACTCTTGTCCAAATCAAGTGCCTGAAGGACGTATCCTTCTGCCTTGTCATATTCCTCTATGTCGAAATACAGCATCCCCAAATTGTTATAACGTGATGCCAATGAAACTGTCAAATCAACTTTTTCCGCTTCTTCCGAGGTTTCTGCTAGCAACTTCCGTGCAATTTCAATGGAACTCTTGTAAGCTGCATTTGCATCCTTGAGGTTCCCTCTTGCCTTATGGATGTTCCCAATATTATTCAGGCAAATTCCGATTCCCTTTTCATTTTTCAGGGTTTTGAACAATTCAAGAGCTCTCTGATAATTGCTCATTGCCCTATCTAGGTTTCCTGCATAATACTCCTCGTTTCCAAACCTTAAGGTGGTTACCAACCCCTCGAACGTCGTATACAATAAGGAAATTTCTTGGGAGCCTCCTCCATCCCCTCGAAGATCTCTAGATAAATCTCCTTGGGTAATCCTTTTGCACACCTCCGTCAATTCTGTAACGGGCTCTACAATCTTGTCTGAGAGCTTCGTCGTTACAAAGGCAATCCCTCCCGACAGTGCCAATGAAATCAAGAGAAAGATCCCTAGCCCAATTGCCAATTCACTGAGAATTCGATTCTTCAGCTTAACTGCGGGCTGAAGGATGTCTGCTTCAGGAACAACCACAAGAACTGAAAATTTCCCTCTGAATGAAGGTGAATAGGCTGCATACCATTTTTCTCCCCTCTTGATGTAGTCGTGAATTCCTTCCTTTCCACTGGTCGCGTTGAGTATTATTGATGCAAAATCCAGATCATTCTCAACTTCCTCAAGTGCTCCAATTTGGGAACCAAAAAGTTCTGGTTCATCCACCAAACGAGGATGCACCAAAACCCTTCCCTCATGGTCAATCAAATAGGAATATCCATTTTCAAGTACCTTCCCCGATAATATTGCTTCTTCAACCGCCCCAAGTGGCAAATCTACTGAGATGACCCCGACTAGGGTTCCATTGTCGAAATATACCGGCATAGAGGACGTCAAGACCAATCCGGACTCCGGATCCCTGTCCAGGAAAATGTTGAGCCCTTTTGCATCCACTGCTTTTTTGTACCAATCCTGTACTCGAGAATCATAATAGCCTCCGTCCCTTGCCCAACTCATATCGTTGTAAGGCAATTGCCTGAAGAGTCCAGCCTCTTCAAAGCCCATATAGATCCAAATGTAGTTCGGATTCGAAGAATGAAGTGCCTTGAAGATGAAATCTAGGCTGGATGAAATATTTATCATCTGCTTTACCGAAATGGGAAGGGTTGCAAATTCTTGGGGATTGTCAACTTCAGGCACGAAAATTGTGCTTACTTCCCAAGAAGCAGGACCAAATCCATAATAATCATCAACCATTGGTCCAGGTGGAATCCGCGGATCAATGGCTGGATCTGCCCAATAACTTTCAATGGGTGTTGAGTTTATTCGTCCATTGAAAAGTTCCGTAGCGAATTCCCATGCCATCTTAATGTCGGTTTCAACTCCCTTGAGATATTCGGTGACCAATAAGGCCTTGTCAGTCGAAATGTCTTGCAGGTTACTAAGTTCCTCTTCCTTCATTGTTTCAAAGGTTAGATTCGAACTTTCCGAAGTGAAGCTTGTTGCCAGACCAACGGAGGTTCCGACAATCAATATCATTCCAATAAGCAAAGTTCCTAGAACTGAAAGAATAATTTTCCCTCGAAGTGTTCTGATGCGCAATTAATCACCAGCATATATGTAGTGAAAAATTCAGGTATTTAAAAAATTCCCCCGATCTGTGGACGGACCCACTGACTTCCGGAAAAATGATATTACAAGCAATGGAAACGCAATCTATCCAACTCCCGTTTCCGATGGGCAAATAATGTTCCTTCAAAAAGCTTCTTCTCTTATTTCTTGCATATTGGACATATTCCTTTGATCTTAATCCATTCTCTCCAATGCCGGAAATGAAAATAGGTGTGACAATTCGGACATGCCTCAACCAAATCAAGATCTTTCAAGACCTTCCTGCAGATGTGGCATTGTGCAGCGGCACTTTCCGCTTGTCTGACATCACGCCATAATTGAAGATCTTCCTCTGAAGGGGCAGTCTTATCATTCTCTTCCCTTTCCTTCAGTTTTCGCTTCTTGTACGCATCGAACAATTGATCGAAGTCGTCTTTCAATGATCTAGGATAGGCATGCCTCATTAAATTCATTTGGTCTAGAATGAGCAAAAACAGAAACTCATTCACTTAAGGATGACATTATGCACCTCATATGTTCCTGTAATGTTTGCATGACTACTGAATTTGAACAAAGGATGGGGTGGTTCAATCGAGGATGGGTAATAAAGCAGGTCAAATAACAAGATTCTTTGTTTCATGCTGTTGTACCATGTATCCATTCGACTATGGCGTCCGCTACCTCTTTCCTATCTGAATCTATCTGGAGGACATGGTCTCCTCTCTCGAAAACAATCAGCTTTGCATGTGGGATTTTTTCCTTGACAATTGAGGCTTGGTTGAATGGAACCCTGTAGTCTATCCTTGAATAGATCATAAGTACTGGGACTGTAACCTTGGGCAATAGGGTATATGCCCTGTCCATCACCTTAAATGCATCACCTGCACTTTTCATGTAGATATACTCATACTTTTCATCAAAATAGTTGACTAATGCATTTCCATACAATTTTTTGTCAGTAAACCTGAACCCTGCAAACGGTATCCTAAAAGGTAGCCATTTCAGAAGTTTAACTCGCCATCTCAGGATAAATGGATAACGAAATGGTGATGCAAGAATGACCAAACCGTCCACATCCAATCCACTTTCGAACATTCCACAAACCGCTATCGGACCCCCGAGTGAATGCCCCATCAAGAACACTTTGGTGTGTTCATGAACCTTCTTGACCATCTTCAAAACATTTGCAACCTTTGCTGTCCATTCCTTGTGGTCATGTCTCTTTAGATCCTCATAATCTGTCCCATGACCTGGCAATAACGGAAGATAGACCCTTATTCCGGCACGGGCAAGATGATTTGCCAGATAGAGGTTTTCCAAATTTGATCCGGTAAACCCATGTACTAGTACTGCAACAATTTCCGCATCTTTCGGTCCCACTACTGTATCTCCAAGCATCTCAATTGCTTCCGAAGACCCATTGTAAAGGAAATCAACTGCCTCTTCTTCCGGAACCGGTTCTAATTCCTTAAATTGTATTCCCATTACCGTCAGATATGTTGTTGACGAATTGAGCTTTTGCATGAATGCCATCATCAGATGGAAATTGTGAAGGCGAATTTTTGTTATGTCAATGGATGATGCTGACCTCGGTTGGCATTTTTGGACTTGGTTTTGCTTCATTGAAAAATTATTTTCACAAGTTCCTGCAACAAAAATTGAGAGAATAAATTTTAATTCTCTTCCCGTAGGAAAAGCTTAATAGTGTTCCAGAAAAAAAAGGAACTTCCAAAAAGGTGTGAAAATGAAGAAATTAAACAAATCCACCATTTCAATTCTTTTTCTTTTGGTTGGCTTGCTGTTGAGTTCTACAGCAATGAACCAGCATTTCGAAGAAAAATCATTCCATCAATCACAAATCACTTCAGATCTTGGTGCACAAGTTTCCGAGGTCGGTCTTTCGGAAGTGCAGGTTGTTCAACCAATCAGTGAATCACCAATGCCTGTCTATCACCTGACAAGTTCCCGAATGTTCACTATTCTCTACCTGAAACTGAATTTTACAGGAACTACTACCCTAGATGGAATACAGGTAAGTGGGCAACCTACGATTATCGTCGATGGATCTGTTTTTCCCATTCGTTCCCGATATGATGAATTCACCATGTTCCTTACCTTATCCCAAGGTCTACATGTCATCTCTCTTGTCAACATCGGTGTTTCCGGAAACGCAGGTGCCTATGAGCTGGTATTTGCCCATCAGAGCTTCATTGTCTCGGTCGGTCCTGATGCTGCTATTCCTTCATTTTCTCCATTTCAGACATCCTTTGAACTGAATGTCACATTTGATCCCAGCCGTGAATTCACCAGTGATGAGGCACCTTTGGATCAGGCTCTTATCAGTCCAACCACCATTGAAGGCAATTTATCGAAGGTCACTGCCACGCTTGAAGGTACTGGTTTCATAGGGGATCTGTCAACTCCTGGTCCCTTCCCTTCAACAAGTGGAATTCTGTTGCTGCAAACTGCTGATGGAATCCGTAGTATCCCTGCTGTAGGTACTGAAGAAACACTAGGATTTGGGGATGGCTTACCGATCGCAAATTTCATTTCCCTGTTCCCCATCGGATATGATCCTTCCTCACCTTATTATGCAAATATGGTCTTTTTTGGAGCAGATACGGTTTCATTCCATGGAGTGACCAACGATTCCTCCGTGACCCAACCGACTGATACTGCCTCAACTGTCACATCTTCCTCGACTACATCTTCCTCACAAAATACTTCAAACATCACCTCGTCTGAAATAGAAACCTCGTCCGATACAATTCCTACATCTTCCACCATCTCTCCAATTGGACTTCCGGTATTCATGGGATCGGTCATCATGGCTATTGGAACCATCTTGCTAAGGAGGAAACTAAAATGAAACAGACTTCGTTAATCCTGATCATTCTCTTTGTTGGATCTAGTTTGGCCATTCTCAATGCAAATGCACAAACTACCGATTCAAATTTCACCATCGTAATTGAAACCAATAAGGGAAATCAAAGACGTGAAGCCTATGCCAATTATCTGGCAACAGTTCTCCCTTATTTAGGAATTGATGTGGAATTACGGTTCACCCCATTCTCGCAGTTCGTGAATGACCTGCTCTTCACAAGTCCCAAACCCTACGGCATTAGTATTACCAGCTTTGGAGGAGGCTCTGTTATCGCTCCTGACCTTTATGATCTTTATCACAGCCAAGGCTTCTTCGGAGACCTAGCCTACCAGTTGTCATCCAATGAATGGAAATCTTGGTTGGCTCAGGATCTTGGTAGTGGCGGTGTCACCCAAGATTATGTCGATTCACTCATTGACAACATCTCCTCTTCCTTGGATCTTACTCAAAGAAAGGAGCTTACCCTTCAATTCCAGCAGATATTCATGGAACAATTGTTATATGACTATCCTCTGCTTGCACCTACTGATATCTTCTCAATCTGGCATGGTCTCGACAATTTCGATCCTGTTGAAGGGATATTGGGTTCTGCCTATTTGGGTGCAAAATGGGGTGTGGAAACACCTCCTGAACGGCAGAACAATGCATCCACAATTGCTGACATGCTTCTCTCGGTTACTGGAACATTCGATCCTCTACAGGTTTTTGATGCGGAAACTCAATCTCTCCTGTCTGGACTGTTCCCTCAGCTCCTCATGTTTTCAAAGAAGGATTACAATCCCCACCCATGGTTGGCCAAGGAATTCAACTGGACGACTTGGTATAATGCTCCAGATACGTCTGGTGGAACTGTTGACATTCCATACGGAAGGATGGACTTCTATCTCTATGACAATTGGCAATGGAGATATCCCAACGGCACTGTCTTCGGTCCTGTGACTGTTGATGACGTCAAATTCACATACGATGTGATTAAAGCCGATCATACCCTGATTTCTATCCAGTCCGAATTAGATGGGGTTGACCACATCGAAGTCAATGCAACAGAAAATCGTGTCTCCCTTTTCATCACCCAACCTGGAATTGATGACCTCTATAATTTCGGAAAAATCCCAATCATTCCGTCCGGATTGCTCGGCGGCGATTTGACATTTGCTAATGGTACCATTATCCGTGCCTTGGAAAATACTTCTGCACCATTGGCATATTGGCAGTATGATCCCTTTCAAACACAAGAATGGGATGCATTCGAGAACAATCCGGTACAGGCTGGTCCCTATTACATAGACTTTTCTGACCCTAACCAATATAGTCCCGGTCAATATGTCTATAAATGGGCCAATCCACTGTTCCCCTTCCCCAATGAATGGGACAGCACCAACTTCGATCAGAGGACTCCTGAACCCGAAGATGCATACTTCTTCACTTGGGCAGATGATCCTAACACACCTGAGAAGGAGAAGCCTAGTGAAATGACCATCAACCAGTTCTATCACCCAATTTCCTCTGACATAAATCTCGAACTGCAACTCTTCAAGTCGGGCGAAGTCGACTTGACCTCACCCATAAACTTCGGCAGTGCAGAAGTGAAGGCACAGTTAGACGATTCCAAGTTTGATGTCCACACTACCCCAACTCTTGCAAGTGCAGATCTGCTGATCTTCAACCTGCTTGATCCCAACCTGAAGAAATACAACGTCAGGAGAGCTATAGCACATATGGTGGACAAGGTTTCCCTCAACTACATCACTATGAATCTCAGAGAACCTCAAGATTCTCCTGTCAGAACCTTTTACAAAAATACCTTCTATTCTGACCAGTGGAAAATCCCATTCGATTATGAAGCTGCCAAGCTATTAATGCAGTTCGAAGGGTATTCGGTTCCCGACCTCCCTCTCCAAATGCCGGTGATGTCTTTGACTGGTCTTAAGTTCGATAGAATGGATGATTCACTTCAGATGGGCGGGTCATATTCTGCATTTATTGAGGATGAGATGCCTGAAACACCGTCTGAAACAACCACCTCCTCAATTCCATGGCTTTGGCTTCTTGGAATTGTAGGGCTCCCAATTATTGCACGAAAAAGGTTTACTGGTAAATTGAAAAGATATTAGAACGCAAAAAACTGCTTCAAAAGTTTATTTTTCTTTTGTTCTTTATAGTCCTTCAATAAGTCCATAGATGTATCCAGTATTCTATTCAAATTACTCACTTCCTCATTTTTCAAACTTAATTTTCCACTAAACAATTCGGGATATTTCCTTGCCTTGACTTTTTGAACTATTTCGCAGAAGAAGGCGGCAAATGAAAGAGGGTCGGACTTTATTCTCCAACCATTCTTCATCTCTTCAAGAATAAGAAGCTCCAAGTAAAATGATGGAAGAGGGACATCATGCTGTTTCTTCCAAAATTTAATGATCCTTGTAAAATGGGAGAACATCCCGTAGGTTTTCCCATTCATCTTTTTGACATTATCTTTGACTGTATGGGGCTCTGTAATGATCTTTTTTTCTCCTTCGGGTATCAAGTACTGTTGTTCATTTATTTGAATGGCTGGAACAAGCTCAAACTTTACATCATTTAAGACAACGCCTATTGTGTGTTCTTGTGGCCTAATGGAATTATCTGGCCACTTCCGCTGTAATTCTCCATATAATTTTTCTTGTGCTTCATGAATGTCCTCTTGGAAGTAATATTTCTTGATCTCCACAAAAATGTCTATGTCGGAGGTTGGTAAATTCGTTTTTCGCCCAAATGAACCGCTCGTGAACTTCCTATTGACAAAATCCAAGGAATTAAGAAATCTAAAGATTTCCATTCGTTGTTTCTTCGCTTTTGCTTTCCACTCCTTGTTGTAAATACTATTTGGTAATTTTGTGTTGAACCATTTCTTGGTCATGGGTACCCCCAAAACAATGTCAATCGCTTAAATAATTTTAATAATCCTAAAATAAAGGACCTTTCTTGTTGCCTCACAGAAACCTAAATAGAAAAATAGCACTGCAAATCCAAGCCTATCTGTATCCTCTCAAAGATTTTTTCAATGCATGTCTTTTCCTTGAAGGATGTTTATATGGATCCATAAGCCAAAAATGCCGTGGCAAATGCAAGAAGGAATACGATTGCCGAAAAGCCATAGACGAACCAAGGTAACCATGACTTCTTTGTCTTTCTGGTTCTGATTCCCCCTGAATCCGGTACGGCTTCAATTTCATAGACCCTGAGAACAGGAACCGGAACTCGTGAGAGCCATCCCTTAATTCTTACTTTTGTGTTTTCAAACTCCGGGAGATCGAAAATTGCAAATTGCAGTTGACCGATTCTGGTCAGAGATTCCCAGAGCGCAACCATGGATTCTCCATTTTCCTCAATGACAAAATTGTGATCAAAATTGAAGCCGGGAAGCAACCGCCCCATCACACGCCCTTCCACCATGACTGGATGCCTGACATATAGTCCCGTTTTGAACAGGGGACTTGTCTCATCAGCCTCAAGAATCTCGTTGATGGTGGCTTTCCTGAAGTTGAAGGAATGGGCTGACCTCGCATACCAAAACAGATAAATGCTGAAGGCAAACAATGCCACTGCCCAAATTCCCAGTTTCAGGTATGCAGGCAGGTTGCCTAAAATAAGAAGGGCATAAGCTCCCACAAAGATGAATGACCAGAATGTGAAATTGGTCACAAGAAACATCATGTCCTTGAGGAAATAGGACTGATAGAATGACGAGATCTTGAAGTCTACTTTCTGGCTGAGGATAGGCGCCTGACCCAGTTCCATCGCAAGCTCATCCATCATTCCAATGCGATCTGACACCAATGGGTGTGAACTGAATAGTCTGAGAACCTTTGCCATCGGCTGGGTTCTTTCCCATTTCAGCACCCGATTCATCCTTTCCTCAGGAGACCTGCTTCCCTGACCATAAAATGGCGTCGGACTTGAGAAATGCGCTATGAAGCCCAAGGTGTTCAGGACGTTTCGAGTTTCCTTTGGCTTGGCTTTCTCCATCCGATCCGTTCTCTCCTTTTCCTTATCTTCATATTTCATCTGGGGCGGAAGAAATTGAGAAGCAACAGTCTCATCTCCTTGAGGCGTAATATCCAGAAGACCATATCCGATTTTCATCAAGGCAGTGCTCAAGGCATGTGGACTGTTTCCATAGACAAAAATGCTCCCAAAATCTGCCATCGCCTCCCTAGCCCTCGTCAATGAGAGAAGGAAAAGCATGGAAAGGATATAGAGAAAACGGGTAAAAACTGCCAGACCAAGAATGAATGGATAGACAACCCCTGTCCTACCTGCATTCCTGTTCCTGGCAAGTTGTCTAAGGAAAGAGTAACAATAGGCAATGAACAGAGGAAAACCTGTGGCAATGGTCAACATGACAAAATCATTGTTCTTGACATGGGAAAGCTCATGTCCAATCACGGCTTTCATTTCCTCTTCATTCAGGTACTTGAACAGCCCCGCGCTGATGGCGAGCCTTCCGTTCCAATGTCCATGTCCATAGACAAAGGCATTCATGGTCTCATCCTTCAGTACCAACACCCTTTTGATCCAAATACCGGTATGTAAAACCTTCTCCTCAAGGAAATCCACAAACCACTCTGGAAGCGGCGATTCCCGTAAATCCATGAATTCATACTGGTTCACACCAAAGGTCCATCCAATGACAAGATCCATAAAAATAGGAGACAATGCCCATTGAATGACCACCCAAGCTATCGCATACATGAAAGCGAACCAGAGATTGAGCAAACTCTCATGAAGATTGAGCTCATATTTCAACGATAGGGCAACGGCAACACTGAGCAGAGCCAAATAGGAAAGAGCTGCCATCCCCGCAACTGAAATCACAAATCTCCCCCGTAGCTTCCACTTTGTGTGTGAAAAACTAGGGGCGTGCATCATTGACACGCTCATACATGTTTGAAGGAAGGGGTCATATTTAAAATTTTCCTACATCTGCGGATCCCTTCATTTAACCCCGCAATGACCGATCCAAGACAGGATCCCTCCTTCAATTGGAACGAGGGTCATCTTCCAGATAGCCAAAAAATGGTGCCAGAAGACTCCGAATCACCTTGATGCGCAAACAGATATTTGCCTTCCCGAACAGGGTCTCCAACTTCCTTACCGCTTCAGACCTTGCCTCCTGAAGGGTCTCCCCGTCCACAAATATCGGAAGTGAAGGCAACCACCTAACCACCCAATAGGTTCCTTCCACTTCACATTTCTCCTCGATGATGGCAACTATCAATGGTCTTTTGCCCCGTCTGATCCGCTCCTTCAGATGACGAACCGTTTTCATCTCATTTTCAAACATGCTCAAGGAATGTCCCTGCCTCCAAATAAAAAGGATGGAGCTTTTCAGTGTTGCTGAACATGGAAGTCAAGCAACAAAAGATAGTGGCTTTTGGTTCAAAATACAGGAACGAGTTTCTTAGAAATCCCCCCTGCAATCCATTACTTACAATTCCACAATTGCCGTTCCTCTTGCAACATGAAATTTCATCCCCTTTCCTTTCCCATATCATCAATTCTGCTTTTTCTCATCATATGGGAAAACCATTCCCCAAACCTCCTTTGGAATGCCTCTCTGCAAATGAAAGAAACCTGCAAAATTATGAGTTATCCAATAACATGAATTTTTCTTCCCCAACTTCCCAAAATTTCATTTTCCAAAGGACATGTTTTTTTGCCGGGAATTTCTGTTGGATTTGTGGGTCACCCCACCGTTTCGACGGAGGTATTTAAGCAAGGTGTGTCGCGTGTGGTAAATGAAAATCGGAAATTTATTTTCCCTTTTCAGCCACTCAGGAGGCAGATTCCACCACGGTTACAATAGAGGTTTCTAGCTGGTCTAGATTGAAAGTATGTCCGGATATGATGGTGTACTCTCCGTCATGGTGCCATGTTACAATAGAGGTTTCTAGCTGGTCTAGATTGAAAGAATGCGTGGGTGACGTCCGAACGTGCCTTCTCCTCCGTTACAATAGAGGTTTCTAGCTGGTCTAGATTGAAAGTCCTTAGAGATGAGGTGGGGGGAGGGAGGAGGATACGTTACAATAGAGGTTTCTAGCTGGTCTAGAT
>CAZYCQ010000055.1:0-21693 GCA_964645535.1 uncultured archaeon
CAAGGAAGAATTGGAGTCATGGAAATGTACAGAAGGGGAAAACCCATGTATCCCGAACCCTTTTGCAACTTGAAGGAACAGAACCACCCATTTCAGAGAAAATGGTCAGACACATCTCCAAGATACGGGAAGAAATTCTGAAAAAAAAATTACATCTCCTTTGGATTAACCTTTACGTTGATGTTGATGCCTTCCTTGATCGACGCCGACACGATGCAGTAGTTGAAGAATTTCTCCTTGCACTTCTCGAACCGTTTCAGCGTCGTCTCATCCAGCTTCTCAAACCCCGCAGTCAGTTCGACGTCCACCTGTTTGACCCGCCAGTAACCCTGCTCATTCCTCCCAATCTCGACGGTCGTAGTCGCCTCAAGATCATCCAAGGGAGCATGCGATTTCTCCAAACAAAACGTCAAGGATGCTGAAAGACAATCTGTGATTGCCGCTGCAAGAATACGTGAAGCATTCGGATACTCATCCCTTCCTCCAGGAACATTCTCCGGCTCATCCATCATCAATGGAGGAAACTGTTCCTTGTCGAACTCAGCCCGAAACTGCATGCCGTCAACTCTTTTCAGCCTGATTGTGAATTTGCCACCTACCATAATTCAATCATATCCCCCACAATACAAATACACCAAGTTCGTTCCTCCGTACTGACCCCTCCAAGTTTAAGAAGTCCATGTCAATACAGAGAAACATGCTGGTATTTGATCTGGAATTCTATGTGCCACCCGAATCCAGAAATCAATCAAGAACAAGCCTAATCATGAACCCAACAAGAGAAGGAAACATCATCATCGGAGGAAGCTTTTACCAATATACAGGAAAATTTGATCCGGCAAAAATTAATGATTTCTGGATTTGGCAAGAAGACACTTTTGAACCAAACAGCAAAACAGCCCTCCTCAAGAGTGAAAAGCAGACATTGACAAAGATATACAACTATATTGACCAATATGCCATCAAGGATCAAAAAAGACGAGATGAACACCGGAAGAAAAAGGGATACAAAAATCCCGCAAAAAGAAGGATAACATATTCAGGAATTGGAATTGCACGAACCGACCTGCCAATACTCTTCATCAGATCGGCAACACACAAGATTGCCCCCTCCACAGATCTCTTTGAACAGTACCTGAGCCACCATCCATTTGATTTGGCAAATGCACTCTTCGGATTCGTACACCAGAAACCGATCATGAAACCTTTGAGGGCGGAACAGATATTCAAGCATTTCAAAATCCCATATGAAAAGGATAGCAGTAAATCCGTCTGGGAAATGTTCGAAAAAGAAGAGTTCCAAAACATCGTCGAGAGAACGCACAAGGAAATTCAAGCCACAATCCAAGTGCTTCAAAAAGTAAAAGAATTGATGAGCCAAGATAAATAAAAAGAAACAGTTTGGAAAAATGGGCCCGCCCTGATTTGAACAGGGGACCTTCTCCACGTCAAGGAGACGTCATAACCGAGCTAGACCACGAGCCCAAAGGTGTGTGCTGATCTTTATCAGCACCGACAAACTGTATTGGAATGGTTTTGATTTAATCTTTTTCGGTAGGTTTTGGGTTGGACCGCGTTAGTGACAAGTTTTTTTCATTCAAAGAGTATTCTTGTAATTCTGAAGGGGATTTTGGTTGTTTTGAAGAATTTAATGATTTCATCGTTGTCAGTGAATCTTTTGGGCATTCTTTCAATTGCATCTGTGACAAGGTTTCTTTGGATTTTCAGTGGGTCATTATTTTTCAGGAGCTTTGGTGAGATGAAAATTGGGGTAAGGAATGCACCATGTTTGAATACTCTGTCAGGGAATGCCTTGATAGTCATTTTGTGTGAATTGACATCATATACGATGGTTGATTTGGGAGCGAGGTATCTTTTGGCGATTTCTTGGAGTTGTGTTTCAGAGAATACATTTTGCATGGTTTTGTTGGTGACGGCATTGGCAATCATGGTTTGTTTCCAGGTTTGGATGTTTTGGGAGAGGAGGTGTTGATTGAGGGTAAGTCTGTTGAGGATTCTTCGTAGTTGGGCTTCGATCCAATATGGCAAGGTTTTATGGTAGATTTTGGCATTGGGGAAAATTTGTTCATTTCCGTAGGATCGTTTCAGTTTGAATGGTCGAGTAAATGCGAATTGGGGGTCAATATTTGCGGGATACATTGGAAAATGTCCAGGGAGGATACGAAGGTCCATGATTGTAAGTTGTTCAGGTAGATGTTGCTTTTTGGGGTCGAACCAGAAAAAGACCTGTTTGAGGTGTTCGAATTTCTTTTTGAAGGAGAGTTCAATTAGGTTGGATGTTGACTTGTTGGCCACTTGGGTGACCTGGTCTATCATTCCCTGTTCTACGGATGGTGCATGTGCAAGTAGGTTAGATTTGGTTGAATGGTCAAGGTAGTTTTTGATTTCGTTGAAATATGATCCTAGGAAGAATCCGACCTTTGCTTTGGTTTGCAGTTTTTTGAGGAGGAGGTTTGCGGTTTTGGGTTCAAGCCTGTTGTTGAGGAGTAGTCTATCATCTTTGAATACCTTGGTTGGGGGTCTGAAAGGGACAAAGAGGAGAGTATTGTTTTTCAAGGTTGCTTCAACCAATTCAAGAAGCGGGATTGGAGGTTCCTGTCCTGCGTAGGGTTCGACAGTCAGTCCCCCGAGGGGGCTTGGGAGACCTAGGTTTGAGGAGGATCTGTGAGCAAGAGGTAATTTTCCGAGTGCGAGAAGGATTTGGTCAATGGTTATGTTTTTTGGATTGTGGAGTTTGATCTTTCTGAAGAAGGTTTCATAGGTGGTGATCCCCTTAACCGGGACGTAATTGTTGGTATATTCTGTCCCTTTGACCCTTCGTGCAGTGGTTTCAAAGAGATTGGTTTTGACGTACATGGGATGGTTGTCATTTGTGAGGATGACGGGATTTTTAGGCGAATGGAGGTCAATGTCAATGATTTTGTTCCATTGGCGGATTGAAGATCCACTTATCCATTTGAGGTTGAGGAATGATATGTCGAAGGTTTGGAAACAGTTGTAAGTTATTATCCTTCTGTGTCATTTGCAAAAGTTTGAGAACCTCATTCTGGGTTGCTCCTGCATAGGCAAGGATGCTGACTTCGGGCATCCACGTTCCTAGGATGAAATTGGTATGGTGTCCTTGTTGCGGGGTAGAGAAGAGAAGTTCGTAGGTTTTTCTCTGGTATTTCCTGATTATGTTGAGTCTCATTTTTCCCGTTGGTCGAGAAACTCTGATGGAAAACAGGTCAGGATTGGGGAGGGACTGAGCAATTCCCTTTGAATCAAGGTACTTTGTGATTCCAAATCTGAATTCGGAGTGGGTCAATTGTTGGGGGATGAAGAAGGTATCCTTTTCAATGATGGCATTGAACTGGTTTCCGTCAGGGGTTACGAGTGGAACAAGAATAACAGTTTCCGGATCGATGGCATTTCCGACTTGGACATTGGAAAGGTCTGCATAATTCCTCTGAACCATCATCCCCTTATTCAATGCATCAACTGAAGATTTGATGGTACTGAATCCAATTCCCAAATCCTTTGGAGCAAACCACCTTCCGCTTCTCATGAATTCGATCAGTTGGTGCTGTGCAATGGAGTTTTCCATTTTCCGTGCAATTCCGATGATAATTCTGTTGATGGGTATGGTATCGCCAATATGGAGGATTTTGGATGTGTTTAGGGCATTTCGGAATTCATCAGTTGCCATTTGGACACAATTCGAAGAATCAAGGTTTTTTCCTCCGAGCTTGAATAAAGAGTTGATCCCTAGGGAGGTTTTCAGCTTGTACCAATCCCTCCCAAGGCGGTCAATTCTCCCCAATCCAATGCCTTCAACAACCACTCTTCCATCAGTCTTTGATTTGATTGGTGGAGGGTAGTCTTCCATTCTTCCAAGAATAAGACGATCGTTTTCATTGCCTTTGGCCATTTTGCATGCCTGCGTCAGCAAAGCTCTCCTATCAATTTTGTCAGATAGCTTCAATTTGTATTCTGTAATGGTGTTCAGAAGGGTAATCTCCTGAATGCGATTGATAAGGGGGTTCTTTGCATTTTTGGATGGTCTTGGAAGGATTAGAGTTAACCGGTCAGTTCCTGAGGTGATGGAGTTGACATCAATCGATTGGGAGCGGATTTCGTTGATGGCCTCCCTAAGTTTACTCTCTAATAAGATAGGGTCGGATTTACCGACCATTCCAGCGATGCTTCTCACATGTGGTGTAGGGAGTGACCAGTCCGAAGAGTGATTCAGGATTGTACTCGAAGGAATTGGAGATGCGTGGAGCAATCCATCCACAATGAGGTAAGAAGCAGAAATCTTTTCAAGAAGGTGGATGCCAAACTTTTCCGCGGCTTCTCCCTGTGTTGTTTCCAGTCCGGATCCTTTGATGAATGATGGATTGGTGGTGAAATATGGGATTGAGTGGGATCTGTCAAGTTCTTGAGTGTCCTTGTTGTATTTTATGAAGTCATAAAATTCTTCAAGGAGGCTTTTGTCGCGGGTTCCGAAGACCTTCTGAATTTCTGGATCATTGATGAACTCGGATTTTGTTTTGGAATGCTGAATATAGTAGATGTGATTGACAAGGCGTAAGAGGATGTGTTGGGGAGTGATTTCTGCGGGAAAGTGTTTGCTGTCGAAAAGGCAATCCATGAACTTCCTTGCGTGCAACGGGAGGGGAGAGGTCAACCCCCTGAAGGAGATCGAGTGGGGGAGACTGTTTGATTTCGGAAGAAAGCAAGTATTGTTTTGGTCTGGCATGTCAAGACCATCTTGGGGGGAGGGAGGCAACCAACCAAAAAAATGAGGATGGCTGCAATATTTCAATGGAAATCCTTTTTCAAAAGGGTTTTGGATGGAGTGGAGACCGAAAGTATTGGGAGGACATTGTTCATGAGTCGTCCATCAAAAAACCCAATCATTCATCAACCAAAAATACTACATAGGCAATTATTGTCAAGATGTGAGCAATTCGCATCATTATGCTCCAACTCAAATATTTGATTGTCTTCTGTTTTTGCATAGACAATAACTGAATCACATTCAGTGCAATCAACTTCTTCCAGCACGAAGCTTGCCTTGCACCATTTGCAGACCATTGATTCGGTATCCTTAAATTCATGCATATTGGTTATGCGGAAATAAGGGCACATTATGTTCGGCTTCCATTTGGTTTCTGATTTTAGTATCTCATGTATTTTCAAGGTTTTAGTTTTCAATCAAAAGCCCTCCTGATATCAATTGTAGATTTGTTTTTTATTTTTTTGTTGGTTTACCTACATTCGAACCATATCCAATATTCCTTTCATTCGCATCCATTAACCAGAAGTATTGAGGGAGAATTTTGTCAGAGGGAAGTGGCTTGAATCACATAGATGATTGAAAAGGATTCTTCAAGCATGTAATTTTGTGATGACAAGATGGTATTGTTTTATAGTGGGTTGTAAAATCAGAATTTGTAAATGATATCAGTACGTATTGAATCAATCTATGCAGTGGGGTTGGCAAAGATCCTGATGGATTCAGGCGAACCCTTGCAGTTGATCTCGCCAAATGAGGAACTGCAGAAGGTATTGGGGGTCGAGGATCGGGTGGATACCTTAGACGTGCATATTGGAGATATCTCGGATCGGTTTGGCCTTCAATTGAAGGGAAGTGCCGAACACGTGGACAAGATTCTGGATATCCTCCGATCCAAGCTTCCAGACAGTCTTGTATTCCGTCATGAATTGCAACAGGATGCGATCTATTTTGCGATAGTTGACAATTTTCTGCCTCGGAAACGTGTGGGTTTTTTGGATCTCGGTGATGGGCAGACAGGAGTGATGTTCTCTTCGCGATTGCGACAGGGAGCTCGTCTCATTGTTCAGGTGAAAGAACTTCCCATGGAGGAAGGCAAGTTTCCGGTGGTTTCAGACCAGATCAACCTCGCAGGGCAATATGTCATCCTTGAGAAGGGAGAGGATGGTGAGTTTGTACGTGTCAGCAAGAAGATCGTGGGGGAGATGCGAGACCGGATGCATGAGCTTGGTCACAGGATTCGTCCAGAAGGATTTGGTCTTATTCTGCGTACTAGTGCGCCGGAGGCGGATGAAGATACCCTCAGATCCGAGGTAGAGTATCTGAAGGCTATCTGGGATCGTGCCATGGCTGCCAAGAGGGAAGGAGTTCCTAAGAAGATCACTTCAGGAGAAGCCTTGGCTACGTTGATTCTGCACCATGGAACCAAACAGCGGTTAGACGAAATCCGAAGCACAGTTCAGGAAGTGATGCCCAAGTATCATTCATTCAAGTCGTATTCAGTAGCTTCCGGGTTTGCAGTCGATTATATGCTCAATTTCCTCTCGAAGGTAGACCGGATGGAGGCAAAAGAAGTGTTGGAAGAGATGATTCTGAGCCGTGACTATCAGCTGGATCATCCTTTGCGTGCAGAATTCCACAAAGTGGATGGACGGCAACTTGATCCCATACTTGGACTAATTAAGGTCAATCATGGACGGTTTGAATTGCAGAAGAACTTGGATGAGTATCTTGCATCAAATGATGACAGCCAATTTGTGGTGTATGAAGGGGATTACATCCGGACATATTTTGCGGAAGGATCATGGACGATCCACTATAGATACTATTCCGGAGAGGATGATCACTTGATCGGTGATCGCGTACAAATTGTCACACCGGTTGAGCTTGCTTTCAGGGGACGCATTCGCACGGTGGATTTTGGAATCAATGTCTATCGTGATGGAGAGACCGGAGCAATTGATGTGATCACTGATAATGATGATGATCTTTTGAGTGAGGGAATCATCACCTCGGAATTGGACATCAAATTAGGTGAAGTCATCGAGAAGGTTTTGGCTCAGCTAAGAAAGCCTTCGGAGCTGGAGCCAGTCATTGTTCGCGATTAATCTTTTCAAAGAAGTTTTTGACATCTGTTTCTGAAAATTCCTGGTCAATCCATGGATAAAGTATGTTTTCTTCTTTTTCATTGTGAACTTTAAGGACTTGAAGCATTCCTTTTTCTTCCTCATCTGTCTCAGGGTTTCCAGCCTGTATCTTTTCATGGATTTTTGCCAAGAAATCCTTGATTTGGGTATGTTCGTATCTCATGACCACAGTTGGACCTTGCGTTTTCATACCAGTCTTTTCCTCGAAGACAGGAAAGAGGATGTCTTCTTCCCAGACAATATGTTTTTCAAGACCATTCTTGAATTCGGAGAAAAGGGATTGGGCGATGGAGACATCATTTCTTTTGATTTCCTGAAATTTGATAAATATCCCATCAAGTCGATCGTGATCAGCCTCCATGAAATCTTTGACTGACTGCATGAGTAGGGCATGATTTGTCACCTAAAAAACCTTGTGAAATACTATATTATTTTTAGTTAATTGGAGCCTGGAAAGTGCCAATTTGTCTTGTCAGGTTGGAGAAAAAGTCAGAAATTAATTAACTTACAATTCCCAGAATCTTTGAAAGGTATTTTGTTGAACGTGGATATCAAGATAATTGATTGGTAGCAATAGAAGCAATCTTGATTCAATCACCTTTTATTCTTGATAGAATTATGGTACGGGATAACTCACACACAAATCTGAAAAGGTAGGTTGATATGGGATACTTTATTTTGTGGAATGAGAAGGAGGATGTGTATGAAAGACAATTATGTGTTTCCTTCGGACAAACTAGCCGTTGAAGAGGAATACCTCCCGTCCGAAGGCACCTATCTTGAAGATCATGAGATTCGGGCAGCAGTGTTCGGAGACCCATTCCTAGATCGTGAACACTATAAGGCAACTGTCTTCCCCCGTACACAAAAGGCACGAGTGCCCCATGTCGGAGAGATTGTTGTGGGGGTTGTACAGCAGGTGCGAAAGGTTTCCCTTGTCATGGAAGTGCATTTTCTTGGAGAAATTGAGGTGCATCCCCCTTACACAGGTGTCCTGCACATTTCCAATGCATCCCGTGATTTTGTCTCATCCATGGACGAATTATTTGCTAGTGGAGACATTGTACGTGCAAAGGTAGTGGATGCCAAGACAGTTCCAATTCAGTTGGAAACCAAAGGGATCAATTTGGGAGTAATCTATTCGCTGTGTGAACGATGTGGAGCCGTAACCAACAAGGTGGGACGGGACAAGCTACAATGCACACACTGTGAGCATTTCCAAAAGCGGAAGACCGCGATCGACTATGGTAAAGGGATACTTATCGACTAATGCGCATAGCTACGCCTATACGCAAAAAAGGTGGACACATGTCTGACGATGTGGAACGGGCGGTGACACTCATCGCGGAAGGAAAACTCAAACGGATCACGGGATATGGAGTTGATCTGTGGCAGGTGACAGGATCCCATTGGGACTATCTTGTTGTCAATCCGGATTTCTGTACATGCGAACATTTTATCATCCGTTGCACCAAGGAACCAGGAAGCGTATGTTATCATCTTCTTGCAGTAGGTATGGCAGATCGAGAGAAAGTGCCCGAAATACGATTAGAACTGGACGACGTAGTACATCTACTGTGGAAGACAGCTCCATGATCGCAATACTAAATAATATGGAAAGGAGATACACACTAATGACTACGAAGAAGAAAGATTCCGCACCTTCAGCAAGCGACATAGATGTTCGGGAGATTGCAGAGTATCATAAGAAGGTAAAGGAAGCGTTCCCAGAGGGAATTCCTCTAGGAGTCACTCTAGAGAATCTAAAAGTGAACTATCCCTCCCTTTACAAGGATTTAATGGATAGTGGAGGAGATGCAGATCCATTACGAGGCTATGTTCCTGGAGTTTATGACTATCTTGCAAGGGCAAAGACGGTTGAAGAGTGCATCGAGATCATCGACTATCTTGAGAAAAAGGGAGAGATCGAACCAGAGCTTGCTGAAGAACTTCGCAAACAGGCGAATGAAGACGGAGCGGAAAGCTTCGGCACTCGTGAGCCGGGCTATTATGACAGTTTTATCCGAAGAAGATCTGGAAAATCGGATTAATCAAAATATTACACATGTGATCAATGCTTGACGATGGATAGCTGCTAGGGAAAAAACGGCCTCAAGAACTTCTATCAGGATGTTCCTTTCCTTGGAAATTTGTCAGGGGTGAGGTCTAGGAAGTTTGCGGGTTTTTTTCCTTGTCAACAGCATGGCCAAAGGAAGGATCAAGGGAGTTATCCGAGGATAGTCGTTTGTCACCTCAGTTGACGAAAAATTCGAGCTTCTGTTTGAAATGACCAGCCGAGGATTACGAATACTTACGAGGTAGGCATCAAGAGTGTATCCATAAGAATCAAACTTTCCGCTTGACATCCCGAAAATGATGGCATCACTATAGATATGAATAAAATTAATGCATTCCCCGAAACCATTCGAGATATCCAAGACCGATCGATAAATTGGCATCCCCTCCTTGTCTGTAATTTGAAATGGGGCAAATTCTGGACAATATTCGATTGTCTGGGATGTTTTCCCCATGAAGAGAAACCCTTCCGTATCCTCTGCAACGGAAAAAAATGTTGATCCAACAAGTTCATGATACCCGATACGATTGATTTCTGTTCCATCCAAAGAGATCAAGGCCATACTTGGAATATTTGTAAAATATTGAAATCCATATTGATCGGTTTTAGGAAATTCAGTGGGTTCCGAATAAAAATAGGTCATATTGTAGTATGTATACAACTGCTCAAGTCGATATATGGCATCCCTTGAATATGGAATTAATAGTTTCTGACTGGAAGTTATAAAAATGGGAGCTCGAAGTTGCAAATCAGCATCTGTTTCATTGTCATGATCAATAAAATCCGCCCAAATAAGATTCCCTTCAGAATCAAATTTTGCAACAAAAGCATCCTGATCAAACTCGATAACTTCACGAGGAGGTTTAAACGGAAAATCAAAATTGTCTGCAATGCCAACTGTATAGACATTGTTGTCTTGGTCTGTTGTCACTCCAAAAAATGTTTCTGCAAACATCCCTCCAAAAAATGTGCTCCAGTACAGGGTGCCATTTGTAGAAAATTTCATCATAAATCCATCCTCTTCATAGATGTTTATGGTATCTGTTGCATTTTTCAAAGGAAAATCCGAGGATGCAGTCCCCCCAACCAAGATTAAATCACCATTGAAATCAAGAGCGATATCCTTGAATATATCTAATGAACTGCCTCCGATAATATAAGACCAATCAACTGTCAGATCCCGTTTGAACTTAATTAAGACAACATTTCCATCATCATAAGGAAAGAAAACAGGGTCACCCAATAGGGTTGAGTTAGAAAATGAAGCAACTGATGAAATGTTCAGGGAGGTATATGCAGCAAGAATTATTTCATTTTCATGGGTAAGGACGATATCAGGACGTTGGAAATCAATTGGAATTCGTATAATCCAGTTAATTTCCCCATGTCTCGTAAGGTTGATGATAAACGTGTCAGGAGCCAGGCGTAACACATTAACATTATTGGGTAAACTATTGGAGTAGTCTGGCGCATTCGAAGTTTTCGGATCTTCTGAAGTGGTCTTCCCCAAAATGATCAGATTTCCTCTATTGTCGGAAAGAATTTGGGATATTCGATCATTTCCTTCGCCTCCGATACGGGTGACATTGATGATCAAATCTTGAAGAGATGGAGAAGAAGAGATATTGACAACGCTGTAATTGGGTTCAACCTGTGCTTGGACAGAAGCAAGCAACAATATGCAAACAGTTAGGAAAAGAAAGCGAACCATGTAACATTCACCAAGGGGTAAAACAGTACCCAGGATTATTTCCAGCATGGTATGCTTCTGTTGAAGCCTTAATAAGGCTAATCCATCCCCAGCCAATATCTTTATCAAATGTTGTACGGCTTGAAGATAATTTGAGGATCTGCAAAATTTTCTCTTTGGTGGGAAGGGAAATATAACCGCAAGCATCCTGGAGGCCTTTCGCAAAACGGTCCATGATTATTGCAATTGTTGCCGCAAAATAGGGGGCACTGAAGCTTGTACCCTGTGGGGCAACCCATTCAATTTCCGAGGTGCTGTAGATTAATCTCGGAGACGGCACCATGTTTCCGGGCATAACAAAATCTACAGAATCAGCGGACCAGCTGGCACTTCCCCATGAAGACCCACTATTGCATGCCTCACTCCTTACTCCAGAACAAAATATACTTCTTTCACCAGGATACCTATTTTCAGAATGATCAACCGAACCGATGGCATACCATTCCAAATACAATTGAGGATAGAAGTGCTTTCTTCGTGTTAGATAATACCAATTATATTCATGATTGAAATTTCCAGTTGGTGAGATTAAGAGAATCCCTGCATTATGGAGAGCAACTATTTTTTCATGTTGAGCAAAACTATTTCTATACACAGCAGACATGGAAATGATATTTATACCATATTTTTTGTGGTTTGCCAACAGCCAATCCCAAATTTTTGTATTTCCATCAAAAGGTTTCTCAAATCCTTGTGTATCCTCAGAGTTTGTTTTCATGTCAATAAAGACAACCTTGATATGCCTATAAATTGTTGCCAATGCAAAGACCATAGCAAACCCATGTTGAACTTCAAAAGATTGGGGAGGATCAGGAATAGGATTATCAAGACCTTTTTTCCCGTATTCTTCCAAATTTCCTGTTTCTTTATTTTTGGTCACATATCTTACAATATCCGCTCTTGCATAGGGATTTTGTTCAAGAAATTCCCATTGTGCCTTCACCAATCCATCATCAATTACCGCAATGGTAATATCCGCGACATGAGTTTTTGATTTGGGATTGTAATCATCGCAGTCTATAAAGGTAAAAGCGGGATGAAGGCAATCCCCAATTTGGGAATCTGGGTCAAAATCAGCAGGTAAGAAAGTGAAGCTTTCTATTGCAAGCTCTGAAACTTCGTTATCTATTGGAAAAGCAAAAGAAGGAAGTTTATAGGAAATACTTGTGCTGAGTAGCATAATAATGAGAAAATATTTCAGAAAGGATTTTGCCAGCCCCATAAATCAAAAAAAAAAACGAATATAATAATTTTTTGCGAGTGAGAAGTATTAATATAAAATGATGCCTTGAAAAGTTGTGGATTATTTTTACGCCGGAATAGGAGATAAAAAAGCATAACGCGACCTACCTTAATTCTTTTAATAAAAAAATCCAGCAATATGATAGAGATTAAGCAATCTGTCTGAAAGGAGAGATTGACCCTTAATCGAGGTGGTAAAGAAAATGGAAAATTTCGACGCATCGAATTTCCGCCATCTGGTTCGTATCTACAGTACGGACCTTCCTGGCGATGAGGTCATAGCTCTCGCCTTGACGAGAATCAAGGGCATCTCTCGGCGGACATCAATCAGCTTGCTTCGAGCGGTTGGTATTCCTGAGAGTACGAGAGTTGGATTTTTGACAAATGATCAAGTTGAGAGGATTGAAGAGGCATTAGCCGATCCTTTGGCAGCAGGTTTGCCAGAATGGATGTTGAATCGGCGGAATGATCCCGAGACTGGAGAAAGCACAATGCTCTTGGAATCAGAGTTATTGCTTCAAAGGAAGACCGACATTGATAGGATGATCAGGAAAAGGTCATGGAGAGGCGTTCGCCATTCCCGAGGCTTGAAAGTACGTGGTCAGCGCACCAAATCCACAGGACGCAAATCCGGATCCCTTGGTGTGTCAAGGAAGAAGAAGTGAGGTTGATCAAGTATGGGTGATCCTAGAAGAAGCCGTAAGAAGTATCATACACCCGGTCATCCCTATCAGAAGGCAAGACTCGAAAGTGAGTTGGTCTTGATGGGTAAATACGGGTTGCGAAACAAAAGGGAAATCTGGAGGGCAAGAACCAAACTTGGAACATACCGAAAACAGGCTAGAGAATTGCTTGCACTTGATCCAGAGGAACGGGAGATACGAGGGAAGATCATTCTGGACAAGCTGGTCAGGCTTGGCATCCTAAGTGAGGGAGCCACAACTGATGACATCCTTGCATTGGATGTCGAGGATTTTCTGAAACGGAGGTTGCAGACACGCGTTTATGAACTGGGGCTTGCAAAGACAATCTATCAAGCAAGACAGATGATTGTGCATCGTCATATAATGTATGATGGACATATCATCAATGCTCCAAGTTTTCTTGTTCCAAAAGATAAGGAGAACACAATCCAGTATGCGCCAGATTCCCCATTCAATGACCCGAATCATCCAATGGCAGTTGTTGGACATATGCGAGCCGAAGAGGAGCCAATGGAAGAAAGAGGTGAACTAAGGTGAGTGAAGAACCCAAACCTGAAGAGAAAACTGTTACACAGCCGACTAAGAAGAAGACTACTCCGAAATTCGGGATTGCACACATCTTCTCCTCATATAACGACACATTTGTGCACATCACGGACATCACGGGTGCAGAGACCATTTCCCTTAAGAGTGGAGGACAATTCGTCAAGGCGGATCGGCAGGAATCCACACCTTTTGCAGCAATGAGGGCAGCATATGCTGCAGCTGCTGAAGCGATAAGCAAGGGATACACTGGAGTGCATGTGAGAATCAGGGCACCGGGAGGTCACAAGAGCAGGACTCCCGGTCCAGGAGTTCAAGCCGCGCTTCGTGCACTAACCCGTGCCAACCTCAGAATCGGAAGGATTGACGAAGTCACGCCACTTCCTCATGACAGTACCCGTAGAAAAGGTGGAAGGAGAGGCAGAAGACAATAGATTGCATTATTGGAAAAAACACTGTCCCAGAAAATTCAGAATCATTACACCATCTTTTTTAGCAGAAAACAAAAATTCGAACTAAATGTTTTATGACGATTATACCCAATTTTTGGCAATTCCTGGACCGGTAGCCATGCATCCCCGTGTATATGAGGCTATGAACAGGCCACTGTATGGACACAGGACGGATCATTTTCGACAGGTCTATGTAGATTGTGTGGAGAAATTCAAGCCGACTATCAATACAGAGCAAGAGGCCTATTTTCTTGCTGGATCTGGATCTCTCGGTCTTCATGCGGCCATCACCAACTTAGTGAAACCGGGTGACATGGTAGTCAATCTTGTCAATGGGAAATTTGGGGAACGGGTGGAGCAGATTACCTCCCGGTTCACAGATAACCACCATACAGTTAAAGTGGATTATGGGCAAGCAATCAAGCCAGAAATGGTTAAGGAAGCATTGGAGAACAACCCAGAAACCACATTGGTGACGATAACGCATAATGAGACCTCAACAGGAGTACTGAATCCCCTTCCAGAGATTTCAAAGATTGTGCATGATCATGGAGCCTTATTGATGGCCGATTGCATCACCTCAGCTGGAGGAGATCTAGTGGAGATGGACAAATGGCAGATCGATTTCTTTGTTTCAGGAAGTCAAAAATGCTATGGAGTACCTCCAGGATTGGCATTTGTTGCATTTAGTGAGGCGGCGGCAGAGAAGATGAGGGAAGTTCCACGAGGACAAGATTTCTATTCAGATCTGCTGATGTACCGTGAAAAACTAAGCAAGGCACCCGACACGCCATTCACACCAGCAGTAAGCTTGATGTATGGATTGCAGGCCAGTCTTGATCTTATCCATGAGGAAGGGATGGAAAACCGAATCAAAAGACATCGTCTTATGGGGAAGGCGTATCGCAATGCCTTAGAAGCCTTAGGGATAGAGCTATTCGCGGAAGAAGGGTATCGAAGCAATACAGTCACTTCAGCAGTGATACCAAAGAATCCGAAAGAGTTCATCGATGCCTGTAAAAGATTCGGCATTCTCGTGGCAGGCGGGCAAGGTAGTTTGAAAGGAAAGATATGGAGGGTGGGGCACATGAACACCGTCGGGCCAAGGGAGATCCTGATGATCACAAGTGTAGTTGAACTGGCATTGAAGCAGTCAGGAGCGGACATTGAGTTGGGCAAAGGAGTTCAGGCAGCTCTAGAGACATTGAACAAAGCTTATTAACCGAATTCAAGCCATTAGGGTATCAGATAGAGGATTTTGTACATGAAAATTTGGTTTGAGGCACTCACAGGAAAACAGGCATTGTTATTCCACTATATGGCAGCCCATTTTGAGAAATTAGGTCATCAAACCGTCTTTACTACCCGGAGTTATGATTATGTAGAAAGTAATTTAAGACGGTTAGGAAGAACCAAGTTCTATTCAATAGGAACATATGGGGGTGCCTCTCTCAAGGACAAATTGATTTCCGGAACACAGAGGATACTGAAACTTGCGGAGATCATGGATCGGGAAAAGCCAGATCTTCTGATCACGCTGGCATCACCAGATGCAACCAGAACCGCGTTTGGATTGGCCATTCCAGTCATTCAGATCAATGATACTCCGCATGCCAAGGCAGTGGCTCGCCTGACGCTAGCTATTTCAGAGGCCTTGGTGCATCCAGAGGCAATTGATTCGAGTGCCTTCAGAGGATATGGTGCGTCTAAGATCTATACCTACAAGGGGGTTGACGAAGTACTCTGGATCAAGGATTTTGTACCAGATGTATCTGTTCTCGATAAGATCGGGATTGAACCCTATTCATACATCGTGGTTCGATGCGAAGAAAGCAAGGCGGCATACTTCCGAGAGATGTATCCTGAGATTCCCGCAGGAAGTACCATTGTGGTGGACATCATCAGGAAGATCAAGGAAAGAGGGATGAACCATAAGATCGTTGCTTTTCCAAGATATGAAGAGCAACAGGAACTGCTTCAGGACTTTCCAAATGTGATCATTCCCGATGAATCAGTGGACACCCTTTCTGTGCTGTATTATGCAAGTGCAGCCATGACCGGAGGTGGAACAATGGGGCGGGAAGGGGCAATGTTGGGGACACCTACTTTATACACCTTTCCAAGGGAATTGGAAGTCTCTACCTACGTTATCCAGCGAGGGTTCCCATTAATCCATTTTCCGGATCATCTTGGAGCTGTGGACAAACTGATTGAATTGGCAAGGACACCGCGTCTAGATGAAAAGAAACGTAAGGAAATGCTAGCTAATTTTGAAACCCCATTGGATGGTATAATAAGGGCAATGGAGAATTTGGAATTGAATCTATGAACCTCAACATAATCTACATTTCTGGATTTTTAACAACCCTGCTTCTTTCGTTGATACTCACACCCTTGGTGGCAAACCTGATGCGGAAGATCGGAAAGGTGGGAAAGGACATTCATAAACCAGATCTTCCGGAGGTTCCGGAATCGGTGGGGTTAGGGTATATCCTTGTCTTTTTTGGAGCAATCGTTGCGGGCTATTTTCTTGCTCCAGAAGAACTGGCAAGAGAAAGGCTGGGAATTTTTGCACTTGTTCTATCTCTTGTGGTGTTAGTCGGTCTTTATGACGATTTCAAAACCCTTTCAGCAGTCATGAAACCGGGTATCCTTGTGGTAATCTCCCTCCCCATAGTTATCTTCCAAGTGGCAGATCCAAAACCGGTTCTTCCCTTCATTGGACCTGTCCGTATTACGTTGGTTTATTGGATTGTAGCGACTTTTGTAGTGGCCATTACCAGCAACGCCTCCAATATGCTTGATGTGCTTAACGGATCGATGAGCGGTACATCAATCATGATTGCCATAACCGCATTTATAACCAGTTATATTGTCCCCCTTGACAGCACCAGCCAGTTTGTAGCAAGGTATGGCTCATTGACACTTGCAGGAGCATTGATTGGCTTTTGGTGGTTCAATCGCTATCCTGCAAAGGTTTTTGCAGGAGACACTGGAAGCCTTGGAACCGGAGCAGCAATAGGATTGATTGCCATCTATGGAAAGCTTGAATTTGTATTGATAGTGGCACTTTTGGTTCATATCATGAACAGTTTTTCCATAATCACGTCCATAGGAGGGTTGCGAGAACGACGTGAAATCAAGGCACGTCCGGTATCAGTCAAGAACGGAGTAATCCATCCGTCAACAGACAAGAAAGCACCAATAACCTTGGTTCGCCTCTTGGTGGCAGCCAAACCAAAGACAGAGCAAGACATTGTCAAGGACATATATCTATTGGTGCTTTATACATGCATATTGGCCATTATCACGGCCTTCCTGATCAGAGGTGTTTCTCCATGATATCAAGAATACGGAATCTCAGCTCAATCAATAGCATCCTTTCCAGTGTATGGCTGATGCTTTTGGGTCTTTGTGGGATCATCGGGGCAATGATTGTGGACATCAATATCACAGGGTCGTATTTTGCGATTGTCACTGCAGGAGTTCTTAAAGTGGCAGCGTCCTTCCTTCTAATCCTCATCTGGTTAGCCATCTGGATACATCTCATGAACATGACATTAGCCCATGAATTAGACAAGAATCCAGAACTTTGATTCCCTACACAAATTTTTTCAAGAAAGGAAAGATGGTCATTCTGATGCAACTGAAAGGACGTGATTTCAAAACTCTTGCAGATTTTTCCCGTGAGGAAATCCAGTACCTTCTTGATCTTTCTGCCAAATTAAAGGAGAAAATGAAAAAGAAGGAGCTTTATCGTCCCTTGGAAGGTCATTCCATGGCTATGATCTTTCAGAAACGATCCACTAGGACCCGTGTCAGTACAGAGACGGGAATCTCCTATCTTGGGGGGCATGCACTGTTCCTTGGGGCATCAGACATCCAACTTGGAAAGAATGAGACGCTAAAGGACACCGCAAAGGTTCTTTCCCGGTTTAATGACCTGATCCTTGCCAGGGTATTTGCCCATTCCGACATTGACGAATTGGCAGAACACTCAACTGTTCCCGTCATTAATGCATTGTCAGACAGTTTCCATCCTTTGCAGATTCTGGCAGATTATCTGACCATCATGGAAAAGTTCGGCAGACTTGAAGGGCTGACAATCGCATGGGTGGGAGATGGAAACAATGTGCTGCATTCCTTCATGACCTCAGCGGCAAAGATGGGAATGAATCTAAGGATTGCCACGCCAGAAGGATACCGACCCGATCCCAAGGTGACAGAAATTGCCAAAAAAGATGCAGAAACCTATGGAACGGAACTGTTCATCACTTCCGATCCCAAAGAGGCAGTTAAGGGAGCAAACATCATTGTGACAGATACGTGGATCTCCATGGGACAAGATGCCGAAGCAGAGCAGAGATTAAAGGCCTTCGAGGGATATCAAGTCACAATGGATCTTGCAAAAGAAGCGGCAGACAATTGGGTGTTTATGCATTGCTTGCCCAGAAAGCCTCATGAGGTCGATGACGAGGTATTTTACTCAGACCGTTCCATTGTTTTCGATGAGGCAGAAAACCGAATGTATACAGTCATGGCAGTTGCACTCGCACTTTTGGGGAAGGATTAGCAACCTGTCACTATTCATTGGGAAACCTTTTGATGAATTGGATTCAATGCTGCTTGTGGTAGCAACCAACCTTCTGTTCTCTTTGGATGGACTCGTTTCTTCACAGATGGAACGGCTTTTCAAATTGCTCAAGAAGAACGATACACAAATAACATACCATCGACTTCAGGAAAAGGATTACCCCCATATGAAACAATTGGTTTCTATTCAGGGAACATTTTCAAAGGAATTTGTCACGGAATTCTCAAGGGTAATTCCTCAAGTGGTTGAGATAGACTTTGACGTTTCCAATTTTCCCCAAATCCATGAGACTATCCTTCGTTATGCAACCTTTGTGTGGGAACTGGAGAAAAAGGTCTTTTTGGGAGTAACTGCACTTCCAGTGGAATTTGTGAAGAAACTGGTTTTAGTGACGGAGAATTTGGATTTTCTCAAGCTTCTTCTACTTACACCGATGGGATCAGCTCTCAAGGGATTTTTGGTAACTAAACCAAAAGGAGCAGTGGCTCTGCACAATC
The DNA here is from genome assembly GCA_964645535.1 of uncultured archaeon. GTDB lineage: Archaea > Asgardarchaeota > Heimdallarchaeia > Heimdallarchaeales > Kariarchaeaceae > WAKA01. Next base: position 18,808 of record CAZYCQ010000055.1, read on the forward strand.
AAACATTGCAGGTTTTTTTACCTGCCCAACGTCCAGATTTTGTTCATCATTGGTTGGACAAACTAAAAGAAACTTCTGAAACGAGTGTGGAATGGTTGTCTGGCATTTCTGGAGAACTTCCAGAGGATCTGCAACAAAACACAGGCCTTCCCTCGAATCTTGAAGAAAATCTTTCACGATGGATTTATCTTGCACGTAAGAACAACATTGAAGATTTCAACTTCTCCTACAGGGAGGCAATAGAGATCCTAGGAGGACGGAAATAGTGGGACTCGAAAAGTTCCTGGATTTTGAAGAAGAAAAGCCAAAACAGGAAAGAACTGTTAAAATTTCCAAGAAAACAAAGATGGAGACGGCTCCAACTGAAGAGAATGAGGAAGATGAGCTCGATCTTGTTGATACCGAGGAAGAGATTGATGAACCTGAGGTTGTCAATCTTCCACAGGATGTAGGATCTGACATTTCAGATGCCTATCTATTGGACTCTGCTTATGACGGAACTACCTATAAGGCAAGACTAACCTTCTATAATCAAAAAGGCAGGAACCTTTACTATTGGATCGATACCGGTAGCCATTTACCATACCTGTTGACCGATAAGAAGCCGGAGGAAGTCCAACAGATCCCTCAAATAGCCAAGTCAAAATTTTTCAAAGGAACAGAAGTGGTTACCAAACATTCCCTGCTCCGATGGAAAGATGTCACGCTCACCCGTGTATATGGAACCACTCCAACGGATATCGGAGGTTCACCTACATCATTTCGGGAATTCGTCTACCCTGCATACGAGGCGAACATAAGATATCACTTCAACTTTCTTGCAGACAAGCAAATCACTACAGCCACATTCTACGACGTAAAGGATGGAAATCTTCGGTCGTCCACCCAACATCTCCCGGAAAGGGTCACCAAGGAACTTGAAGAGGAATTCAGGGACGAGATACAGGAAGAAAGGGAGATGCTGGGAGAATATATGCCAATTCTTTTCCAGCCCACACCAGAAGTGAAGCGAGCAGCATTTGATATTGAGGTAGGATCAGAGCAGGGAAGAATGCCAAATGTCCAAAATCCGATTTATCCAGTCATTTCCATTGCGTTGGTAGGGACTGATGGAAGGAGAATCTTCTGGGTACTAAATCGGCACAGAAAAGGAGAAAGACTTGAAGGGAAAGGGATTGATATCAGAAGATTCGACGAAGAACGGGATCTGCTCATTGATTTTTTCAATGTTCTTCCCCAATATCCACTGCTCATTACGTTCAATGGGGACAATTTTGACAATCCCTATCTGTTCAATAGAGCAAAAAGGCTGAGAATTGACGATATTCCGATCACCATAAGAAGGAATGAAACGGGATTTAAGGAAAGCCTGCACTTTGATCTTCACATTTTCTTCAGGAATGCCGCCATACGGACCTACGCTTTTGGAGCAGCTTATGAATATGCCTCACTTGATGACATTTCCAATGCCCTACTGGGTGAACGCAAGCTTGAACATCCAGAGGTGTGGATCAATGATATGGATCTCCAAACGCTCATGAACTACAATATGCAGGATACTGAGCTTACCCTCAAGCTCACCACTTTTGACAATTCATTGGTAATGCGACTAGTCTATATTCTTATGAGAATAACAAAGGTTCCTTTCACAGATTTTGTTCGCACTAATGTCTCCACATGGCTGAAATATTGGCTGATCTATGAGCACCGCAAAAGGAATTACTTGGTTCCCCTCAAAGAGGAGATAGCCGCGGTTGGAGGAGGTGCAGGAGAATCCCATGCCATCATTGAGGGAAAAAAATACCAAGGGGCAATCGTCATTGATCCGAAACCGGGAGTATGGTGGAACGTCCAAGTCCTTGATTTCGCCTCGCTGTACCCCTCAATCATCAAGACAAGGAACCTTTCGTACGAGACAATCAACTGCCCGCATCAGGAATGCAGGAGTAACCGCGTTCCAGAGCTTTCCTATTGGGTCTGCACCAAAAAGGTGGGTATTGTCTCCCTTATGATCGGTTTTGTCAGGGATGTGCGAGTCAAGTACTTCAAGCCCAAGAAGAAGGAGAATCCCGATTTCAAGGTCATCGAGCAAGCTCTCAAAGTTCTCATCAATGCGGGATATGGTGTGCTGGGAAGTGCTGCCTTTGATTTCTATTGTCTGCCTGTTGCAGAATCCACTACGGCCTACGCAAGAGATGCCATCATGAAAACCAAAAAGTTCGTTGAGGAACAGCTCAATCTCCAAGTGCTCTATGGCGACACCGATTCAGTCTTCGTGTACAATCCCTCGGAAGAGCAGATCAATCGATTGAAGAAATGGGCCATTGATAACCTGAAAATTGAACTGGGAAAGGACTATGACTTTCGCTACGCAATCTTCACAGACAGGAAGAAAAATTACCTAGGAATCACCAAGTCCGGTAAACCAATTGTCAAGGGACTTGTAGCCAAGAAGAAGAATACTCCCAATGTAATCAGGGAATACTTTGACAAAATGTTGAAAGTTCTCTCAGAAGTAACGGACGAAGCAACCCTGCAAGTGGCGAGAAACCGAATCAAGGATCTGTTGAAGGAACTTGTCAACAGGATCAAGAACAATGATCTGTCAATTGATGACGTGGTAATCCGAACTACCTTCACCAGGAGGGTGAAGGATTATGAAACCTGGACACAGCCCATACAGGCACTTGCTCAACTTCTTGAGGCAGGTATTCCCGAGGCGGAACAAATCGATGTGGGAGACACCATCGAATATGTCCCCATTCAAAGTCCCGTCAAGGTAAAGATCACCTCCAAACGACTTGCATTTCCAATCGGTGAGGTAAGGAGTGCAACCGTCAAGCCAGTACAACTGGTGGATCCTGAAAATGATCTGCTGGGGAAGAA
>CAZYCQ010000056.1:0-20136 GCA_964645535.1 uncultured archaeon
GATATACTATATAAACTTCGCCCATAGGTTGGGATCATGGGGCGATTTATGTTTAATTTATTTTTTCTTGCCAAATAAAAAGTCATTGCAGTGGAAAAAATAAATCCTTGAATTTGAGAAGTGATCGGATCCTTTGACAATTTTACCGAAACAGTTGAAATGGCATTTGGTATTTTAGATATCGTTTTCTGAACTAACTCCGCGTTTAAGTCGGTGTGGATAATGAAAATTGCAGTATCTTCACCATATTTATTTAACCAATTATGTCGACCGTGACCGAAATTTCTAATATCGGAAATCATAGAAATACCAATAGCTCCTTCTGAAAACTTTGTTTCTAGATCAATTGCAATTGATTTTGTTTGGGGTTCATATAAGATTATATAATACTTTTTTGGGTCGAAAACTCCTTTTTTTTGACCGTGCATGACAAGCTCAGGTAATTTAAAATCTACCGTATCTGTATCTTTACCAATAGTATAATAATAAAGAAGAAGAAAATAATAGGGGGAATCTATAGCCAAAAATCGGTCACGATTATTTTTTATATTTCCTACGACCACTTTGTGGATTAATCCTTTTGCACTAAATTTTTTATACAAGGGCGAGTTAGTTTTTAAAGTAATAAGTGCTAGATCATGGAAATCATGGAAAATCGCAAAATCAAAAGATTTTAGAATGTCTTTATTCTTGCCTCCAGCAGAAATCAATAGAACTGAAAAATCATTCTGATAAGGTTGTATACTTTCAATAAATTCAAATGGAGTATAGGCAAATGAGGTGAACTTGAGATAAGCACTATGAAGGAAAGACAATGATTCAGCAACAGAAAAAGAGCCACCAGACCCAATAAAATAAAAATCATTCTGAAAAAATAATCCTCCAATTTTTTGATGAATATTATGGCGGATATCTGTTGCGATAGATTTAACCCTTTAAAGTTCAAAATGAAATTGATCAGATAATACATCCATACAGAAAGATTGATGATTAAATCATAAAAATTTCCTTTCGTTCATGAGAAGAAATTTGCCGACTCCAATTTCATATTTTGGTGAAGTTCAAAGAGATAGATTAGAGAAGCATCAACAATGAATGATTGTTGTAAGTACAAAATAAAAACTTAAAACAAAAGGCAAAGGAGGGACAAAAATAGGACAACCTTGCTCAATCTGGAGGATATCCGTTCTTTTCTGCAAAGTGAATTGGAAATCTTTTAGAAAGTCGAATCCCTAAATGAAATAGTGAAAAGGCTAGGAAAGATCCTGTGGAGATCAATTGTATTCGCAGCCCTCTTTGTTCCAGGCTTTTTCCCCATGGTGATGGTGGCTGCTGTTTACATCTATACACACATTCCGGCTTAATATGTTTAAATCCTGAAGTGATCCATGAGAGAGAAACGCTAAAATAGGTGAGTAAAGCGGAAATATATGTGGAAATAATAAGGGGGTTTGAGCATGTCCTCGAACGGGAGCGGACGTCGTCAACATATAAGTACGCCTTATTGGCGTCCTTGATGGATTACATCATTGAAAATCCTGCAGAACTGCCAAAGAACGGCTCCCATTATATCCCCCTTATCTACATCGCCAAACGATACCTCTTCTATTACTTCCCCACTGTCTATCCCGAACAGGTAAAGCAAGGAACATCGAAAAACCAGGAGATACAGAAAGAAATCAAGGAAAAACTCGGAAAGACCGGTCCAAAGGAAATGGAATATGTTGTCACAATCAGGGATCTAATCGAAACAGGAGAGGAACTTCCCGAAAATCTGGTCAGATTATTGCTCAGAATTCGCCAGATAATAATTGACCAACCACTCAAGTATATCAAGTCACGGGAAAATCAACTGAATGAAGATATCAAAGGAACCAACATCAAACTGAAGGAAGAACAGTTCACTCTTTTTGGATTGACCAATACCAAAACAGGAGAACCATTCAACTATGAAAAGGCGCGTGAAAACGCACAATGGCAAGAAAAACGAACTGCACAGACCTTTCAGGAATTGGAAGCCGCAGAATTCTGCTATATTTCCCTTGGTGCCTATACTTACAGAGAACTCACAAAGTATAGGTATTTCTTGAAGGATGCCATACTTAAAAGATGGATAGAGAAAACAAGAGAGTACCTTGAAAAGGAGAACAGCAATGTCTTCCAAGGGCTGAACCAGTTCATTAAAGGACTGAGCATCATCAACAAAGATCCAGACAGAGACAACGCTTTCATCCAAAAGTTCAGAAACGCTCTCTTCAAACACCAAAAGGACATAACATGCATCTACTGCAATAGGCCACTATCCAAGGAGACAATCGAGATTGACCATTTCATTCCATGGAGCAAATTGCCAGTCAACAAATTCTGGAACCTCTTCCCCTCATGCAAGGAATGCAATGGAAAAAAATCCGACAGGCTTGTGGAAATCAATGAGAAACTCAAAAGTACAATGAAAAACTATCTGGAACAATTATTCTCATTGTTTGAACAACATAGGGAATATGCCCTCATCTTTGGATCAAAATTTGACCAAGAACTTCTAGACAAAAACAAAAAACATGAAAACATTAGAATCTATCTTGAAAGATTGCAGGAAATTATGGAGACCATGTTCTAAAAGGACATCATCAAAATCATTATTAACTAAGCAGTCTAAAGTCAATTAGTCACATGCGCCGATGGCAGAGTGGCTTATGCAGCGGTCTGCAAAACCGCGTACGGGGGTTCGATTCCCTCTCGGCGCTTTTTTTCCCTCCTGAGACCTAGATGTTTCTTCAGGTTTTCTTTATTTCTTTGATCATTTCAGAAATATTTCCTTTGATCTGGCATAATTTTTTCACAAATTTGTACTTATGTTGTTTGGTCATATCAATCCATTTGAAACCCTGAAATTGGGGAACTTCTTGATTAGACATTCAACATTGTCTATGGAGTTTCTTTTTGCATCCCCAATTTTCGAATAACTATCTGAGAGATGATGAAAACCGAATTTACGGAGTATATTTCCAGAGTAATCCAATGAAAAGGCAAGGAGATAGATTGCATCTATATTAGAAACTCATGAGAAAATAAACGAATTTCCAGAAGGTATTGTATTGTGTGTAATTGTGGGGAGTATACTTTTTTTTGACAGGAGGATGCAAACACAGGAATTTCCTATCCAAACAAAATTTTTTTCAGTTTCATCAATATAAAACCTAATATATGGCTAATGTGACGGAGGCATTGCATAGATGGATATATTCGCAAAGAATATATACAGGATAAGCAAATTGTAGAGAGGTAGATAGTTATGGAATTCTGTCCGGAATGTGATGCGTTGTTGGTACTTGATCCCAAACAAAGCAAGAAAGGAAAACCTGTATTCAAATGCAGGGACTGCAACTATAGTTCCACAGATGAGAACATCATAAAAGAGTATATCATCACTGAGGAGATACCTCATTCAGAGAAGGAAAAAGTTGAAGTCATAGAAGGGGAGGATGACTACGCAATCAATCCCGAGCTTCGGGAAGAATTGACAGAACAGTTTCGGGAATCCTTGGAAGGTTTTGAGTACTGAGAGCTAACTTTGATGCATAAAGTACAAAAGGAACTGTTTCTTTAATAGTTTGGATGGCTGATTTGCGGGCGGTTGTCACAGGGGCAACCGGATTGGTCGGTTTTCATGTAAGTTCTGAGCTATTGAAACAAGGGTATAGGGTAATGGCCTTGGGGAGAAATGCAGACATCTTGGAGGAATTGGAGGGACTTGGAGCAGAGGCCTTCCATTTGGACATCAGAGCCGATCTGAAGGAATGGCCGACATTTGACCAAGGAGCAGTGTGGGTTCACTGTGCAGCGGCAGTTTCTGGCGCATCAAGTGACATTTTGTGGGACGTTAATGTAGAGGGTACGAGAAAGGTAATTGAGACAGCCATTGAGGAGAAGGGGAAAAGGTTCATTCATACCTCATCGATTGCCACCTATGATATGGAGATTGGACGGGCATTTCGGGAGGGAGACCCATTACGACCGGGTTCCGAATATGGAAGGACAAAACTTGAGGCTGACCGTCTTGTGACTTCCATGCTCAAGGGGGTCATTCCGTATACCATTTTCAAGCCACCATTCATCATTGGTCCACGGGATCGGAACTTCACATATGAGGTGTACCGCCGCCTTGAAAACGGGAAGCTACCGTTACTTACACGTGACGGGAGAATCGGTTTGATCGATGCGCGGGATCTTGCGGAGACCTATGTCCAGGCAGTGGAAATTAAGGACATGTTTGATCAGACGTATAACATTCAGTCTTTTGCGGTATCGTTCCATGAATTTGTTCAGACACTTTGCAGAATTAGTGGACTTGAACCGCCGAAACGCAAGACACCCTATCCTTTGGCTTATATTGCGGCAATCGGTGTTGAGTTTGTGAACAAGCTTCGCGGAAGGAATTCAGAACGGGGGCTTTCTCGTTATCGAATCAAGACCTTGACCCAAGACAGGATTCTGGATACGGAAAAATTGAGGACGGTAATGGAATTCCATCCCAGACCATGGACTCGATCCTTGGAAGATTGGTTTTCTGAATTTTCCGGGAAATAGGGATTAGGATGGAAGCCACTGAGTTTTTTATTACAGGGGTAAAGGCATTCTGGAAGGGGGAGTTGGTAGAATGCGCCTTGATTGTCAAAGAAACGGAGGTCATCTTTGGGAAGGAGATACCGCTGAAGGCAAGAGCAACTAGATCTGAGAGAGTCGAACTGGATGCAGAAGGAGCTCTGATGATGCCTCTTCTTCAGGATCAACTTTCTTTTCTTCCAGTTAACAGTCACGAATCTGATTTGCAACGACTGCGGGAGACACTGTATAGTGGCGGTATTGAAGGAGGATTGCTGGTACCAGAAGATACGACCTCGAGGGTCAAATGGCTCGATCTTGGCAGGAGGATCCGGAAGGTCTTTGGCTTGGCTTGGAGATTCGGTGGTCCTGAAGCACATATCCGCAGATGGGCCCAATTAGGGAGGGAACTGCCGCCATTGGTGGTGGTTGAATCCGTGCAGGCACTCCAATCAAAGGGAGAACAGTTAAGGCTCTGTGAAGCACAGGATCATCGTGGAATAGAACATCGTCATATGTTTACCCCCTTTACCTACTCCAAGTCAATGCTTCCCCTTATTTTGGAAGAACAGCGGTCTAATGAGACAATCAATGAGACAATACAGAGACTATACAGTGAAGTTGAGGAAATCGAAGCAGCAGGCAAGGCGGAGGAAGTGAAGAATCCATTGCTTGGCACCACAATTGCGCATGGGTATGACAAAGCCTATCCCTTTCTTGGGTCATTGCTGTTGGATCAGAAATCCAATATTCAGAAGGCAAACCTGATTCCACTTCGGAGTCCAAAAATGAGGTTCCAGCTCTTACAAAGCTTCAGAAGGCAGTCACGAATTGATATCTGTGTAGGCAACGGGATGGAAGGCCAAGAAGAATTGGATCTAGGTCATCCCCTTGCCTCCATGGCACTTCCCTTGTTAATTGACCAACTCAAACCTTTCCTGTCGTGGGTAGCCATCTGGAAAAAGTTAGGAGGAAAGGAAACACTGAATGCATTTGCCTTGCTTAAGAAATCAACCTTGCAGGACAAAAGGAAGATTGACCTCCCCTTTGGTTTACCGTTGCCAAAATTCCATGTTTCGCATACCTTCCGTAATGGGACATTGATATACGAACGAAGCTAGTCTTTCAGATCGAAGTCAATGTCATGCCTTGCCTCTTCTTTTTGGGCAATGTATTCTTCCCATAAAGCTCGGGAAATGTAGATGGGGGCATCATTCAGCACAGCAAGGAGGGTGGCATGGCTGGGGATCATTGAGAAGGAAATTGATTGGGAGAACCCTTCGGGTTGGAGCCAGATTGTCGCCTGATATACTCCAGTTCCGGGGACAACAGAATCAATTTCCACTTTTTCGACCAATGCAAGTTGACCGACGAGGTCATGTATTCGCAGACGGGAATCTTGGATTTCCTGACCGTTTTGGTAAGCAGAGATTGCAATTGCGATTTCGAGGGGAATCATGCTCATGATAAAATCACTGCCATTTCTCAGGAGGAATCTCAGGAATGGGAGAGTTCTTTGTTCAAGCAGTTCCTCATTATGAGCGAGTGTGAGAACTTGGAGGTCGTCCACGGGGATGAATTCGTCGGTCATATATCACGTATTAGATTCACAAGCAGGTAGAAAAGGTTTATCTTTTGAGTAAAGGCACAGAACTGTTTGAGTGCCTATTTTTGGGTGGTGAAATGTTGAATAACCGAGACAAGTTGGGAAGGGCTTTCTCCCACCAAATATGTAATTCCTTCAATACCGATTGCCGGAGTTCCGACAAAAGCAACAGGTGGCTGTGATTGCAAGGAAGAAAGTAAGTTGCGAACTTCAGATTTCTTCAAAGTATCGAAGCTGAGATCAACCACCTCAACAATTTTTTGGGGGATTTCTTTTGGGAGAGAGGAAGATTTCAGGGTAACAAGACATCTTGCATTTTTCAGATACTCTGCGATGAGCAAAAGAATTTTTGAAGAGTGGGTGGATGCCCCGAATTCTGGAGTGGAAGGATAGATAAGCCTTCTTTTGTGCTTGCGAATTCTTCCAGGAAATCCTGCCACATCAAGGTCATTTTTGGGGGCATTTGTCGTATAGATGAATTGCATACCGATTTCCGGAACCAAAGCAACGACGTCATTGATTTGTTCCAATCTCTCAATGGCTTTTTTCAAATCGGAGATGATTTTGAATCTATCGGCCTGTATTAATTCGATTGGTTGGCCACCACCATGGCAGGCAGTGCAGTTAATCTTCTTGAGTTCGGGATAGGCCAAGTAGTGCAGGTTGCAGGTTGGACCATTGATGCGCAGAAGCTTACATGTTCTGCATATTTGTTCAATTGCTTTGGGAACACCTTCCCGTTGGTTGACAAGAAGGATTTCGGTGATTTCCGAGGCCACTTGTTTCGCTAGCTTGTCAAAAACTTTGTCAGTCTCGTTTGAAAGCTCTTTCTCCCTTTTCTTGAGAGAACTTACAAGTCCTTGGGAAATGGAAAGTAGGTTTGCGATTTCCTGTTGTTTGAGGCCTTTCCGTGCCAGATTTTTTACCGTATGGAATCTGACTCGAGAGATATATGGTTCAGTGATGAGTTCACAAGGCATTTTCATGGGATTGATCAACCCCGTCCAAGATTATTAGGGATTAATATCACCCTATAATAACCCTCAAATTAATGGCTTCAAAAGGGTTCATATGGAACCACGGAAATTTTTGGTTCTCTTTGCCATCTTTCTGATTGGACAGGGGATCGGTGTACCAATCCACACCGTTGCCCAATCGGAGAAATTGACAATCTACACCTATGATTCCCTTCTTGCAGATCCAGGATTCGATATAGAGGGGAATTTCTCTGCTTTTTCCGGCATTCCGCGTGAAAACATTGAGATAGTCAGATTTGAGGATGCCGGATCGATTCTGACCCGGGCGGTAGCAGAGAAGGATTCACCTGTGGCAGATGTATTGATTGGTCTTGACAACGTCCTTATCCATCAAGCACGGACGGAAGACATTCTTGAGCCTTATAAACCCAATGGAGCGGAAGGTCTCAGGGATGGCTTGGTTGATGATCTCGCACCGGATTATCTGATGACCCCATATGATTATGGTGTTTTTGCCATATGGTATGATGAGACCCGATTTGAAGGATTTCAGGGAGATTTTAGCTTGGAAGCTCTCAGAAACCCTGAAGTGGCCAAGCAACTAGTGGTTGAAAATCCACAGGTTTCTTCGGTAGGTCTTGGATTTCTTCTTTGGAGCATCGCAGAGTATGGTGATAAGGTCTTGGGGGATGATGGGTCTGCATGGAAGGATTTTTGGGCAGATCTGGCAAAGAATGATGCCCGATTGACACCAAGTTGGGGAGATGCGCTTGATCTCTTCTTTGATTCCTCAGCAAACAGGTCAATGATGGTTTCATATACTACAAGTCCAGCTTATGGTGAGTGTAATTTTGGAGGCGACACAACCAACGCGATAATCACTGAGACGCAAGACGGTTACGAAGGCTGGTTCCAGATTGAAGGCATTGGCCTTGTCAAGAATTCCGACAATAAGGATCTTGCCAAAAAATTCATTGATTGGTTCATCAGTGAGGATGTCCAGAAGGAAATTTACGTCCATCAATACATGTATCCTGCACTGGACAGCGTAAAGACTCCTGAATGTTATGTGAACTCAACAATTGACAAAGACCAGATTACACCCTTGAATTCAAAGATACCTGCTTCCGTCATCAACGAGACACTGGATCAGTGGCTTGCAGATTGGGAACAGACTTGGGCAGGAACAGATGTTGCATTTGTTGATGGATTTCCATTTTATCTTGCGATTTCAGGGATCATGATCATTAGTCTAGTCGTAAAAAGACGCAAACCGTTAAAGCATTGAAATTGCAGATGGTACCTGTTCAATGAATACTCAGTCCTCGTTATTGCTTTGGGTTCTTCCCCCTAGCCTTTTTCTGCTGGTATTTTTCTATATTCCATTGGCAGATGTAATATGGTTAGCGGTTTCCCATCCTGGAGGATGGATAGAAACCATAGGCAACCCTCTTTTCTTGAGATTTCTGTACTTCACATTTGTACAGGCAATTCTTACTACAATCGGTTCAGCATTGATAGGTTCGGTAAGTGGATACCTTTTAGCACATGGACATCCCTATTCAGAGAAGCTGATTGGTTCAGCTTTGACAGTCCCTTTTCTTCTTCCCCCACTGTCTATTTTGGTTGGGTTTGTCTATTTTTTTGAGCCAGCAGGACTGCTTTCCAGTTTAACTCCTTTGAAATTTGATATTTTTGGGAATCCATGGGCGATTGTATTGGCACATACACTTTACAACATTTCAGTTTTCGCAAAGATAACTGCCTCCGGATTTCGTAATGAACCGGCTGACCTTCATTTCATTGCATCAGTGGACGGTGCCTCTTGGGGGAGAAGGTTTCGGACAATAACCATCCCGCATATTATTCCGATGGTATTGGCTGCTTCACTTATCACATTCCTTTATGCATTCAACAGCTTTGCAATTGTCTTGCTGTTGGGAGAAGTGCGATTGCAGACATTAGAGGTCATGATCTACACCCGAACCCGACTTAGGTTTGATTTTACTTCAGGTGCCATTATTGCATTATTCCAACTGATGGTGAATATCATTGTCGTTCTTCTTTACCTGAAAATTAGCAGTAAACGGAAAATACATACTGAAGGAGGTGAGAGACTGGTATACCTTGTTTCGCAAAAACAAAGAATCATGGCAACCGGATTTCTTCTTTTGGTAATTGCCCTGACTTGGTTTCCTATTCTTTCAACCTTTGTCAAATTTATGGAAAGTTATTCAAATGCCTCAGATATACAAAAAAGCCAACTTATCTCAGGGAGCTATGATTCGCTTCTCGGAACCTCACCTATTCGGGTATTGCTGAACACGGTCTTTTTTGCGTTTTTGACAGGTGTCATTGGTCTGCTTTTGACTATTTTCTTCATCCTTTTCTTGCAACGGCAAAGGGGAGAGATGGGGAAAAATGTGGTCTCTTTTTTCACAATCCTTCCAATGGCAACTTCAGGGGTAACTGTGGGATTTTCAATCCTTGCATTATTTGGGTCTTCGTCCTTGTTTTCAGACCTGGTTTGGGTATTCATTCTTGCATCGCATTTGATGGCTTCCCTTCCTTTTGTGGTCAGATCGATGCTCACCGCCTTCGACTACATTCCTCAAGAAATGCTGTATTTATCAGAGATGCTTGGTGCAGGAGAGATTAGGACATTCAGGAAGATTGTTTATCCACAGATCAGAGGAGCGCTTCTAGTGGGTTTTCTTTTTGCCACCGCAATTTCCGTGGGTGAATTTGGATCGACATTCTATCTTTCCCGTGGAGAATGGGTAACTATGTCCACTGCCATTGGGAAACTGTTCAATTCAAGATACACCATGTTGCCTCTTTTCTTTGCCAGTCTTCTTTCCTTGGTTTCACTCATCCTGTTCTCTCTTATTGAGTGGATAGGCGACTTGGATCTGAAGGTGTGACATAATGGGATTGGAAATAGAGGATTTATCAGTTTCATTTGGGAAGACAACGGTCATAGAGGGATTTAACTGCAAGATTCAGCAGGGAACCATCGGAGTGCTACTTGGCAAGTCTGGATCTGGAAAAAGCACGATCCTCAAAACAGTCAGTGGGATAGTCATTCCCGAAATGGGAAGGATACTGATTGATGGGGAAGACGTAACTTCCATGCCAATTCGAGAACGAAACATTGGGTTTGTCCCTCAACACCAACTTCTTTTTCCGGCACTTAATGTTTACGAGAATATCGCCTATGGATTGAAATCCAGAAAAAGCCCAAGGGAAGAAATCAAGAGAAGGGTTCAAGAGATAACAGAACTTGTAGGGCTTAAAGGTATGTTGGAAAGGAAACCAAGTACTCTTTCAGGAGGTGAACGCCAACGGGTGGCTCTTGGTCGGGCACTTGCACCTGAACCGAAACTCCTATTGATGGATGAGCCTTTCAGTTCCCTTGATGAAGCAGAGCGGCTAAGGCTGGCATTGGTCTTCAAACAGATTCAGCAGGATTTAGGAATAACAACCGTCCATGTGACCCATTCGTCAATTGAGGCAGATCTGCTTGCAGATAAGGTCATTATCCTAGAAAAGGGGAAGGTTATGCAGGAAGGTTCTTTTGAGGAGGTAAGGAAATCTCCAAAAACTTTTTCCACGGCACAATTGCTTGGTCATCCAAATGTTTTTGAGGATCTTCCGGAAACATTCAAAAAGAGCTGGAAGCTGACGAACACAAGGCATCCGTTCATTCTTATTGATCCCTATCGCCTCTATTTATCTGATTCAGGAGTTTCTGCAAAAGTAGTTTCGGTAACTGCTGAAGGAACCTACCTCATGATTCACGGCCTCTTCTTCAAGGCAAGTTCAATTAAGAATGTGAAAGTGGGTGATTTGGTCAAAGTAGGTTACAGAAAGAAAGATTAAGAGATTCCCCATTAGAGATTGATGACCGAAAAAACAGTGCTTATCGTTTCACCTTTTGGAGGGATAGGAAAGTCAATTACAGAAGCGTATGTTAAAAGAGAATGGACAATTATAGGAATTGGAGGGGAAAGTTCTGCGGAAGAAGCAAGGAAATATGCAGAAAATGAAAAATTTCATTTCTTTCGGGCAGATCATTTGAATCCTCAAGGTTTAATTGAGGTATTCAAAAAGATCCGAAGTTCACATTCGAAAATAGATGGCTTTATCCATTTGACAGGGGGAAGCCTAATCAGTCAAAATGCAGGAACCATTGAATTGTCCGACTATCAGAGGGTCATTGACCTCAATCTCACATCCGCCTTTGTTACGGGGCAGGAGGCCTTCAAGTGGCTAAAAGAAATGGGAGGTGGAAACCTTATCTTTTTTGGATCAACCACGGGGTTGGTACCTTCTGAGAAAAAACTTCCCTATGCAGTATCCAAAGCAGGAGTACATATGCTCACACGAGCCTTTGCATTGGAAGGTGCAAAGCATGGGATTCTGAGCAATGCAATTGCGCCAGGATATGTTATGACAGACAGACATATCGATGAATTGAAATTGAAAGCTAAAAAGAAAGAGAAATCCTATGAGGACGTCATCTGGGAAATTAAAAAGAAGAATCCTCTGCATGGGTTGCTTATGCCAGAAGATTTGTTACCAATAGTGGATCTCCTATTGGAGACAAAAACCATTACTGGGGAGATTCTCCAAGTAGATTTAGGGAAAACCACGATTTACTGAAATGGAGTGCCGATGGAGATTTGCGCATTAAGTTTCAATTTTCCTAGTATTTCTTGCTCTAGTTCCCGAAATGAATATTATTCCATTGACCAAGTTGCGGTTATGGCACAACCTCATTCGGAATTCAATTTCAAGATTCTCTTGTTGGGAGATCCGGCTGTTGGAAAGACATCACTTGTTACGAGGTTTGTGCATGGAAAGTTCACCAAGGATTATCTTGTGACTGTGGGAATGGAACCATACAGTCAGCATTTGACCATCGGACGGACACCAGTCACCCTTAGTATTTGGGACATTGCAGGACAAAAGGAATTTCTTTCGCTTCGAACGATTTTCTTCAAGGGAGCAAAAGCAACGGTATTGACATTTGATCTGACAAGGAGGGAAACCTTCGAAAATATTTGGAAATGGTATGAGGAAACCGATAACGCTACAAAGGGGCAGTACTTTCTTTTGGTGGGCAACAAAAATGACTTAAAAGAACAGAGAAAGGTTTACCGGAGAGAAGGCAATCAACTTGCCAGGGAATTGGATAGATGTATAGGCTATATTGAGACTTCAGCTCTGACAGGTTATAGAGTTGAGGAAGCATTTGTCAAGCTTGCCCAAAAGATCCTGGTTTCAGAGCAGGAAAAACTTCGAAGGATCTGAAGGGCTATTCGTTGTCATTTAGCCATTGCTGCAATTCACGTTCCAAGTCGACATCAAGCAAAACAATTCCATATTCTTTCTCAATGATTTTCTCAAAATCATCATATCTTCCTTCAATAAGGGCTTTTGTCATTGGGTCGGAGGGATTGAAAAAACGATCGACGATATCAAGGACAACACTATGTGAAACTTCAGAATCCTTCGCCTTGACAAATTCACCGTCATGGTAGTAAGGAACATCCATGATCCATTTGGTATGGCTTTTGCGTACGAATTGAATGGTTGCATCAGAATCCTCATAGGTAAACCCAAGATAGTTATCCTTGTTGGTTGATGCAGTTTCTTGGTGCTGAACCAACTCAAGGGCCTCTTTAACAGAAATTCGATCATGGTCGATTGTTATCCCTTGGGAATACCTGAAATAATGCACTACAATAAATACACGCGATCATTGATAAACATGAGCTATGTTGCAAGGAATCTTAGATTAAGCATAGCGCAAATACTTGACAAATCATGCCGCAAATCGTGACCCAATAGTGTCAGAAGCACTCAGCTTCGTTCTGTTCTCATAGATATCTTGGGATTCGAGGTTTACCCAAACGTCGAACTTCTTTTCCAATGCATTAACAATTCGATCAACGAGGATCTGGAGCTCCATTTCGGAGTTGGAATATTTCACGGAAGAAGTGCTGATCTTGATTTGGTTTTGAGGACCGAAAATCAGTTTAGCAGTGATGGAGCCATTGGTAGATAACCATTCAAGCTCAATTCGATCCCCGTAATCTGTTTTTGATACAAATCTGAATTCTCCAAACCATTTACCCACAAATTCATCACTGATCTGTAAGATCTTATCTCGATCCATTTGGGAAACATGTATTTTTCCAGAGACCGTATGGGTGTGAATTGTGGGCAGGAAGTCGGGGGTTCTCCCGAACCGATCCATTAATTTTGTCGACAGTACAATTCCCCGTTCTGTTAATGTATATCCTTCTGGTGTTTTCCTTAGGAGATCCTTCTCGACGAGCCGGTTAAGGGCCTTGGTCAGTCTTGCCTGATGGATGTCAACTTTTCTTCTGAGGCCTTGGAAACTGATGATGACTTCATTACCCTTGGTAATTTTTTTCATGTGGTTGACTGCTCCAAAAAAGTCCAAGATGACATATTCTTCACTGGTCAGTTGCTCATCATTATATAGCTGTTTGATTAAGTTGGTATCGAAAGAGCTTGAATCCAAGGGAGTTATGACTGTTGTTGATGCGAGAGGATCAAACTCGATGAGATCGGGGGGGTATTTTTGATCCATTGTAGGCCTCCTGTAGAGTTGGAATATGAATCTACTCTATAAAGTAGGTTACTCCGAGAAATATTTAAACATAGGGATTTAAGAAGGTTTTATCCAATACCGCCCTCTTTAGATATAATTAAAGGGATTTTTCATGCGATTTATCAATTATTCGAAATATGGTCTCGAATGCCTTGATCATGAGCTCAAAGGACATTGAAGCATATCTTCCGTTCAGAGCCTGTTCAGGAAGGAGGGGAACATGGATGAAACCAGCAGGTATATCGAGATGTTTTATTCGCAGATACCGCATGCATTCATAGAAGATTTGATTACAGCCGTAAGTACCGGCAGAAAGCGAAATGGAGCAGGGGATACCTTTTTCACGAAGACCCTGAACAATTCTTTTCAGCGGAAGCGTCGAAAAGAAACCATCTTCCCCTTCAGAATCTAGGAATTGCCCCTCAATGGTTGTCCCGCAGTTGTAAGGGGTTGAGGTTTCAGCATAGTTGATGGCAATCCGTTCAGGAGTAATTGCGTTTCTTGGTGCCTGACCCGACATAACAATGTAATCAGGTTGGATGTCATCAATCAAGTTCCGAATAAGAGGCCTGATTTCATGAAAACGGAGCGGGATAACCTTTCCAATGATTTCAAGTCCATCATATACCATTTTGTCAAAATGTTGTACAAGAAGATGGGTAGGGTTGACCCGATGCCCTCCGAAAGGTTCGAAACCAGTAAATAGGAGAACCATACATCAACTATCCAGAACACCTTTTGTATTTTTGCCGGAAGGCAGGAATTTTTGGGAACATTGAAATTTCCTGAACAATGAAAAATTAAAACTAGGTAGACCATGCCGACACATGAAAGTTGTTTTTCAATATCAAGGACTTTTGACAGAGAGATACAAGTCAAAATTCCTGAAGAATCTACCTGAAGAAATTCAATTGGTATTTATGGAAACGCGGGATCAAGAGAAGTTTTTGCAGGAGATGGAAGATGCTGACATTCTTGTGGGGTACCGCATCACCCCAGAACTGATGGAACGGGCAAAAAAATTGAAACATATTCAGATACCATGGACAGGGTTTGATAACCTTGGAAAGGAACATCTTAAGGGGAGGAATGATATTACCGTTTCAAACTCCCATGCCAATTCGTTGGCAATCGCAGAACATGGGATCAGTCTACTATTGGCAGCTGCCAAACTTTTGACTCAGAGGGATATGGGGATGCGAAAGGGGGATTGGACGTCAAGGTATGAAGAGGTTAATTCGGTATGGCTAACAGGTAAGACAGCCTCCATCATAGGATATGGTGCAATCGGGAAGAAAATGGCAAGGATGCTGAAAAACGGATTTGGAATGGAAATCTTGGCGATTAAAAGGCATCCAGATGAAGAGGATGATATAGCAGAGTTCGTTGGGAGACCGGATCAGTTGCAGGAAGTCCTTCCAAAATCGGATTTCGTCATTGTAGCAGTCCCTCTCACAGATGAAACCAAGGGAATGATCAGGGATGAACATTTTGATTTGATGAAATCAACAGCAGTTCTAGTAAATATTGCCAGAGGTCCAGTGATAGAGGAAAAAGCGCTATATGATGCACTTGCCAAAGGGAAGATCCACTCTGCTGGAATTGATGTTTGGTACAATTATCCAAGGGGTGATCAAAGGATCATATTCCAGAATTATCCATTTGAGAAGCTTCCAAACATTGTAATGACACCACATAGTGCATTCAAAATTGTAGATCGTGAGGAGGTGTTCGTTGAAGACATTATTGAGAATATTCGGAGAATCTTTGAAGGAAAACCACCGATAAATCAGGTAAATCTAGAGTTAGGGTATTGAAAAACTGAATTGCGTTATTCAAAAATTATCTTTTTTGGAATAATAATGTTATTAATATTTGAATTATAGAAGGGGGATGTGGGGTAAAGTATTGGAATTTGACATTGACTTGATAGCCAACACAATTGATGAAGTTTCCGAATTTGTGAAGCATACTGGCCAGTGGGTGATTGAGGCAGAACGAAGAAGATTGAAGGATGAGGTCAACAGGATCATGAAAAATGCGGCATTCATTGATCATTGTTGGATCAAGCGCCAAGAGGAAATAGTAGGAGTGGTGAGAATACGAGATACAACTTTCTATAGCCTTGGGCTTGATCCGAAATTAACAGATGAGGAAATCGATATGATTCTTGACGTAATCATTCGCGACATAAGCTATTGGAAACCCTCGGAAATTGAAGCAAGCGTTCATGAACGATATGTCCCATTTTTGGAACGGAAGGGGTTTGAACGAAAATTTTCAAGAGAACAGATGGATGTCAATATAGACAAAGTAAGAGGGTTAAAAAGGTTGGAAGGTGTAAAATTCAAATCCCTTAATTGGAAGGAGAAGAACAAATACCGAGAAATGTTTGTGGATGCGTATACAGGGACAATAGATGAGAAAATCGAAATGTTTACACCCTTGAATGCAAATTTCATCCTTGAGATAATTAAATCAGAGGAATTCGGGGAAGTTCTAAAAGATCTATCTGTTTTCATTGAAGAAAACGGGGAATATGTAGGAGGAGTAATTTGCACATACTTTGAAGAGAGCATTTTTGTGGCAATAATCGGAGTGAGAAAGGCTTACCAGGGGAAGGGATTGGGAAGAGGAATCTTGACTGAAGTGATGGAAAGGGCAAAACAAATTGGAAAATTCGAAAAGATATCTCTCTGGGTTACAACGGAAAACGAAGCAGCCAGGTCCCTCTATCTTTCAATGGGGTTCAAACCTAAAATCAAGGTCTATGCATTGAGAAAGCAAATCAATTATCCTGTTGAAACCTAATCTTACCTCCAACCACAGTCATCAACACATTTGCTTTTTTTAGGAGATCAGGAGATGATACAATATCATGGTCAAGGACGATGAAATCGGCGAGATAACCTGGCTCCAACTTTCCGAGTGTTGTAGATCGGTCAACAGCAGTAGCAGCACCGATTGTATAGATCTCAATACCCTTCTCTATGGTAAGGCATTCCTCGGTATGCCATCCTTGTGGATAATCTTTTGTTTTCCTGAAAACAGCCGCATAGAGACCTTCCAGAGGGGAGGGGTTTTCTATCGGTGCATCAGAACCACCTGCACAAACGATTCCATTTTCCAATAAGGTTTTCCATGCATAGGAAAATTGGATTCTGGAACCCACTCTAGATTCAGCCCAATTGGCATCAGAGTAAATGAAGGGTGGTTGAATATTGGCAATGGTTTCGGTATCCTTCAGAAGTTGGATGACATGTGGTGAGAGTATTTGACAATGTGTAAGAATCTGCCTCTTCAGACCCAATTGTTTGTATTGTTCAAGTACCTGTTCAGCGGCTCTGTCACCGATGGCATGGGTCTCTGTCTTGAAACCTCTTGAAACAATATTGGCAATCATTTCTCGAAGTTCATCAGTTTCATGAATCAGCACACCCCTTCCTTCAGGGTCTTTTGCACTTCCATCACTGTAAGGTTCACCAAGGGCTGCGGTAGAAGCACCCAATGAACCATCCGCGAATAGCTTTACTCTTTCGATGCTGAACAGACCGAAACCATCCTTCACTTTGATTTCAGGGTTTTCCATGAAATCTTTGTATGGAAGAGTCAAGAATACCCTTACGGGGAGTTCGTCTTTTTCAGCTAGCAGACGATAAGAATCCCATGCCTTTGGATCATTTGTATGAACCGAAGTCAAACCAACCTTGGCGCATTCCTTGAGACCTAGCTTGAATATCTTCAACCTAAGATCTTCATCGAAATTTTCAATGTGGGGAGTAACTAGTTTCAACGCTTCTTCTCGAAGGATTCCTGTTGGTTCTCCATTTTCCTTGTCAATCAGTCCCCCTTCCGGTGATGGAGTTGAGCGATCTACACCTAGGATTTCAAGAGCTTTTGAATTGACCACACCGATATGGTGACATGCCCTCAGAAGGACAACCGGTCGATCAGGAACAACGGCATCCAGATCGAATCTAGAAGGATAGACTTTTTCCTTGAAAAGATCTTGATCCCAGCCGAAACCGACAATCCAATCAAGTTCAGGGTTGGAAGAGGCATAATCAGCCAATCGTTGTTGAAGTTCTGATATTGAACCCACTTTTTGCAAGTTGAGTCTGAATGCAGTTCGCCCAAGAGAGTACACATGGATATGGGCATCCTGCAAGCCAGGAAGTACATAGTTTCCTTTCAGATCAATCATTTCATGAGATTGGGGAGGTGCACCGGTTCCGGTTTTGGTTATTTGACCTTCTTGATCAACTTCCATCCAATCAAACAGCTTGCCATGGGACCAAAACTTACCATTATGATAGACTCGCACGAATCCTTTTTTTGAGAGGATTAAAAAGGATTATTGAGCAGATAAATTCATCTTTCGTTTAGAATTTATACAATAATGTTCGTTTCATCATAGTGATCCTGATACCTGAGCTTGACAAGAGCTGCCTCGTATTTTTATTTTCAAAGGTCAATGCAAATGCCATTTCTGCACTATTGGCTTCATTAGACATCCATCCCATTCTCAATCGTCTGGAGGTCTTTCTTCCGAATTACAAGGCAGATCCAGAAAGTTATGCAAAAGAATTACAACAATTTGAAAGAATAGTTTTGGCGGTGAGTGTTTTCTCAAGTCAGTTAGAGGATTATGCAGAAGCCATCAAGAAATTTCGGAATTTCTTTGCAGAGAAAGAGATAGTAAGTATTGCAGGAGGCCCTCATCCCATCGGGGATCCGTTTTCCATGCTCATCAACGGCGCGGATTATGTGTGTACTGGAGAAGGAGAGATTGTCTTCCCAGAATTCATTCTTTGGTTCCTTGGAATGAAGAAAGATGTGGAAGAAGTTCCTGGCATAGCGTTTCTCAGAAACGGAAAGGTCATTAAAACACCAAAGCCGAAACCAATTGATTTGAACATGTATCCACCGTTTTCATCCAAGCACAATCTTTACAGGCCAATTGAAATAACCAGAGGATGTGCATGGAAATGCAGGTTTTGCCAGATAAGAGCGCGGGGAGGACAGAAAGTCCGCCATCGGTCGCCTGAAACAGTGGCAAAATACGCTAAGATAATTCATGAAAGATTTAGGGATGTAGGAACCGATATCCGATTTATATCGCCAAACGCACTTTCATATGGGTCAGAAGATGGAAAACATATCAGGTTAGACATCGTTGAGGACATGCTGAAACGGGTAAGGGAAATTGTTGGTGATGAAGGAAGGATCTTTTTCGGGTCATTCCCCTCTGAGGTACGTCCTGAAACCATTACGGAAGAAAGTGTCAAACTGCTGAAAAAATATTCCGATAGCCGAAGAATAATCGTCGGAGGGCAGTCGGGATCAATTGATGTTCTTGAAAAAGCTTCAAGAGGCCACACCCCTCAGGAAACTCTTAGAGCGGTGAAGCTTCTTTTGGAGAATGGGTTTGAGGTGGATGTAGACATTATCTTTGGACTTCCAGGAGAAACTGAAGAAGATGTTATGGAAACGATAAGGCATATGGAGGAATTGACCGCTATGGGAGCCAAGATCCATTCTCATACCTTCATGCCACTTGTTGGAACACCATTTGCCTCTGCCAATCCTGGAAAGATACATCCGAAGTACCGAAAGATAATTGCAAAGCTACAGGGAACACGAGGATTGAAAGGTCATCATGAACGGCAAGAGGAAATTGCGGAACGATTAGCGGTTAGAAGGAAACAGGAACGAAAAAAGAAAGGCAGCATCAGCCATAGTTGATTGTTTTGGATACGGAAATTTGTGCTTGTCCAGAGTACGTTTTCTTGATTTTGGCTTCAATGGCATCAATTGTTTCAGCGATCTTTTGTCGGATTGTAACATCTTCCTCATCTTCCAAGGCCTTGAAAAGATAATCAATTGATCGTTCATCCACAAAGGTAGTCATGAGGTCAAGTGCAGCCAACTTGACAAATTTATTGCGATCGCAAAGAGCCTTGTAAGCAGTTGCAGTCAATCTATTCTGTGCACGGCACCGCTTATATAGATCAACAATTTTTTTTCTGGGGAGGGAGTCTGTTTTTCCTCTTCCATTTTGACTGAGCATGTCCTGAGCCGGTTGGAACAGGTCATTCTGGAACTTCTCTAGATCAAACACAACAGGTGAGTACCTTTGCCAAGTTAAAAATCCAAAGAATACATGGGTAATATCAAGGGGATAAAGGAAGTTTGGGTTGCATAAGATGATCTTCTTGAAAAACAGAGGATTTTCCCTCACAGGATTTGATTCGATTGATACTTACCTTTTCTTTTGCAATGGTTATTTCAACAGTTGGATCAAA
>CAZYCQ010000057.1:0-20046 GCA_964645535.1 uncultured archaeon
GGGTTACCTGCATTTTAGGGTGATGCCGCCCCAAAATGACCTTTCAGAAGGCATTGAGGGAATGGCTTGATGAGAAAATTCGGGTATCCGAATTCTGCCACATGCCCGTTGTCTGTCAAAATGTAGATCAATTTCACGATGGGGTCGAGGGTCGGATTTGTCTTGTTTGCAAAATGAAGACATGAAGAGGTTTTTCCCAGGATTTTCCCATTTGCAGGATTCTGGTGTGCTTTTTATTTGATGGTCGAAGGGGAGAATATGCTTGCAACCACTTGCATAACCATGATATCAACACTCATTTCTTTGGATCTTTTGATCAGCTCGGTTGTAGGCACTGTAATTCTTATGGTTGTCGGCTATCCAAAATATGCACATTATAAGGACCCAGGCAATGACACACCTTCCTGATCATGGGATGAAACGGACTTTGTTTGTAATTTCCTTAGAATCCTAGCCACAATAGCCAATAATTGGGGAACAGGATGAAGAACCATATCCATTGAGTCAAGAAGATGATGGAACCATGGATCCAAGGGTTTGTCCCAAAGTCAAGCAAATAATGTAGGTAGCTGATGGAAACGGCCAAAACAAGAGAATAGGCAAGATAGAATATGGCAGCCTCTGCATGGATGAAGTAAAGCCGGAGCATGAGCGCGGGAATGAAACCATTGGATGAAAGAAGGAGAAACAGCAGATTGGGGACTGAAATCCCTACAAGGATGGCAAAGATTGAATTCCATCGGATCTTTTTATCATCCGAAACCCTACGGGGTTGGAGTAAAGAAGGCAAATAGGGGAACCGGCCTTGGATGATGGCGGTAATGGCAGGGATAATGGGAAGATTGAAGGCAAGGAGAAAAGTGAATTTGAAATCAGGAAAACTGTTTGAAACTGGACCTTCAGCAGTATAGAAGTTAAAAAGAGCAGTTCCATTGAAAGTTCCTTGAACCTGGAGAAGGTCGCCCTTCTTGAGGAAGAGTTGATGAGTTGCTCTGGTATGTGGAAGGGTTCGGTTGTAGGATTGGGAAAGAATCAGTTTTCCTTCGACGAGATATTTGATTTCTGCCAAAATACGGTTGTTTGTTGAATTGAATTCCCAAGTGAAATGATAACGGTCGGTATGGTTCACACGGATGGTGAAGTCAAAATGGTTGGGAACAGGTTGGTCTTGAATGATGAGGTTGGATTTGGGATAGGAGTTACCGAAACCGAACATTATGGAGGCCATTAACAGATAGGAGACAAGAAACACCGGAATCACCAAAATCAGGGTTCTAGTGAAAAGGACTGTGTTTTCTCGTTCACTACGTTCAAAGGATGGAAGATCACCTATTGTTAACTTAGGGATAGTGATTTTTTCGAATCGTTCCTTGATTTGACTCGCCAACTTTCTTGCCTTTTTTCTTGAGGTAAAGATAGTGAAGCCGAAATATGGTTTTGCAAGTGCGTTTGCTCTTGGATGGGTAAATGGTGTCCAATCGACCACCTCTCCTGTAGCAAGCCTATATGATTTTCTTTCTGGGTCTTGGTGGGAAAGGTCAGGGAATTCCTTTCTAAAGGTAGTGAAGAGATTTATCTCATCAAGTTGTCGAGGAGTAGGTCCTTCAGCAGGTTTATAGACAAAGCGTATGGTGGAGAGACGTCCACCTTTTGTCATTGTATGAGCCATAATGAGAATCAGCATAATGCCAGGAAAGAGAATGTAGTTGATTGGGGAAGGAAAATCGAATAGGACTGGAAAAGAGACCCAAATGGCAAGAAAAACATATGTTCCTATATTGATATAGTCAAAAATCGTTTTTTTCAACAGATTTCTGAAATCAGGAGTATTGGATATGATAGTGCCATCGAGTATCCAATGTTCATCGTGTTGTGTTTCAGGGGTTTTGAAAGAGATTGCGCCTTGTCCGGTGTCAAAGCTGAATGCCTTAGCACCTTTGTCAAAGTATGTGGGAAGGATAGAATAAAGTGAGACGATCCGGTAATAAGAGGCAATGAGTCTTATGAGAATTCCATCATCAAGTGTAGTTATTTGAAAGTTGTTAAACCCCTGAAACCTGAAAAATTTCTCAATAAGAGGTTCTAGCTGTTTCCCAACACCTTTTGCCTTGACCACAAGTTCACCTTGGTACAGAATGCGAAAAGGCAGGTATGCCGTTAGAAACAGCAGTGGAATCATTATCAACATTGCAAAGAGAAAAAGCAGATTGGTTGGAGGTATGATCAAAAAACTGAGAAACAAAATTGCCAAGGAGATAAAGATTGAGACGAGACAGACAAATACATCAATTAATTGGATTTTTTTGAAAGAATGATTCAATTCATAGGAGAATTCAACGTTTGGGTCAAGAATGATGGGATAAATCTGTCTCATGACATCATCAATTTGGTTGCGATGTTCTTTTTCATAATTTTTGAACACAATTTTGCCAAGAAGAATACCTGATAAAAGGGTTATCCCAATATGTTGTCAGAAAGCAAGGAGAATCAAGATGAGGGTAAGGTAGTTGATGAGTGTTCGGATGGTCTTGAGATTTGCGTCAGAGATTCTTCCCTTCAAGGTAAGCGGAACTAGTTTGCCTCCATCAAAAAACGCCATAGGGAAGAGATTCAGGCCAATCAGCAATAAATTACTTCCTACAAGATATTTTGCGAATTGAAGTGAACCTAACATCAATTGCGAGAAAATCCCGAAAATGAGAAGAAAGAGGTTTCCGGTAATTCCTGCGGCGAGGACATTTCTAAGGATTTTACGTTTGTTTTCATCTTCCACATCAAATGGATCATTTTCTTTGGAGGAGACAGGTTTGGTCTTTTCCATTTCTAACAGCCTTTTCCGGAGGTATTCCTTTTCTGGATCCTCATACAGCGGCACCGGTTGAGGTTGTTCATCAATCTGGTCCTTTTTGATGAATTCGTCATAGTCAATCTGGACATAGGCAGCATAAAGAATGTTTGGAATGACAAGAGCCCCGACAGTTTTGACCTTTATTCCATTTGCAGTTGCCACAATGCCATGCAACAGTTCATGAAGAAAGAAGGCAAGAAGAACGGCCATCCAGAATCCCACTGAATCAAAATCGATGAGGCTGACATTCTGAACTAGGACAAATAAGGAACGCAGTAATATTCTGAAGGCATCGACAAGTATCATTAGAACAATTGCCAAGATTGCAGTTGGGAGAAAAAGGACACTTGCCCAGGAAATGGGTTCTCGAGTTATGTTCATCCATTTTGTGAGGGGTTGTTGAAGGGCATGTCCGAGAAATGCAATTGAGGAGTTGAAATTGGTCGTACTGACACCGAACGGGAAGATTTTGAAGCCCAGGATCCACTTATCCTTGATGACAAAATAGATGCCAATGACGATTTGAATGCCCCAAAGGAAATAGATGAGATTGTCTTGGACAAATGAGATAAGGAAGAAGAAAGGAAACACATGTTCCACAACAGTTTCGGGCAATAAAAGGCTTATTCACAGAAGAGAGGAAAGACAAACTTCAGAGTTGGTAAAAGGGTTAATAAAGCAATGCGTTTTTTTTAATTCATGCAAGCAGTTTTAGGTTGCACGGGAGGCGCAGGTAGCGCGATCCTTCGATTTCTCAAGGAGAGGGAAGAAGAGAAGTAGGAATATCTAGATCTGGAATTTCCGAGGATTGGTTTGAAGGAAGGTCAGCAGATGTTCTGGGATATTCGTCGCTTAAAGATGCAATCGATGGTGCGGATATTGTTTACAATTGCGTGAATTTCAGATATGACCAATGGTTCAATTACCCTCCCCAAGCGACAGAGAACGTGATCAAGGCATGTTCGGAAGTTGGTGCCCAGTTGGTCTTTATTGACAATCTGTACATGTATGATCCAAACCACATTGGAAACCTTCATGAGGAGGTTCCAGTATCACCAAAAACCCGCAAGGGAAGGTTAAGGGCAGAAATTGCATCAAGATACCTTAAAGCCCATCAAGGAGGAGAATGCGAAATTTTGATCCTTAGAGGGTCTGATTTCTATGGACCAGGGATTAGAAATGCCGTGATGGGGATTGAGGTAATTGAAAACCTGCAAAAGGGAAAAAAGCCATATCTTTTGGGTAATCCAGATGTACTTCATAGTTTCACGTTTATTGATGATCTTGCGAAAGCAGCAGTCATCCTTGGGGAAAAGAAAAATGCATACGGGGAAGTTTGGCACGCTCCAACGGCTCCAGCAATTTCACAGAAGGAATTTTTGACCTTATTTGCCAATGAACTGGGGGTTGAACCTCGTTATCAGCCCGCAAAGGGATGGATGCTCTGGCTTCTTGGACTTTTCAATCCAGTGATCCGAGAGGTAAGGGAGATGACCTATCAATTTGAATCCGATTTCATCATTAATGATGATAAGATCAGAACACTGGGATTGACAGCAACTCCACCTAAAGAAGGTATTCACCAGACAATTGAATGGTTCAAACAGCAGCAATGAAACTTTGTATCGATAGGAATTTTGTCAATTGAGGTAAATGGGAATGATGAAAAAGTTCCAAATCGAACCGAATAATTTTTGAACATTGTTCAATTATATTGTTTATGTCATCAAAGTTGGTAAAATGGAAAAATGCGCAATTACTGGTGCTGATTCTTGTTTTATTGATAAATTTGCAAGCCAAGGGGGGATCAAAATTAGTAAGAAATGATAACTTTGAACTGGGAACAGCAGAAACAATTTCCATGGAGAGAACGCCATTAGTTTCTGATGGAACACCGCGAACGGATCGGGAAAGGGGAATACACCAATTTCAGGGAACTCAAAATCAAGATCCATTGATTCTCCATAACGAATATGTGAATGGACTGATTTCTTCCATATGGGGAAATAATTTCAATGATCTTTCATCATATACAGAAGTCTCAGGTCAGACAGTATTCAATGATCTGACCAGTTTCGCAACAACATATGCAAGTTCCGGGGATGGATCCGCAGGAAACCCATACATTTTCCAAGGACTGTTCATCAACGCTTCAGTAGCTGAAATGTATTTTGACTCAATCAGCGACAATTTCGTATTGCGAGATTCCGTTGTTTTGGGAAAAATGACCTTGGATGCAGCCAATGCCATGCGCATTGAGAATACAGTATTTTTTTCATCATCCTATGCCCTTCGTTTGCTTGGAATGGAGAACTTGGTAATTGCCGGAAACACTTTTGTTGCCAATGGCACGACTTATGCCCTATCCATTTCTGGAAGCAGAAACTTGGAGATCAGAGACAATACTGTCATAGTCGGGGAATCTGGAGGAGGGATTATATTTACTTCGGGCACTTTTAGCATCACGAATGTGAATATAACCCAAAATCAATTTCAGACTCAGAAAACTGCAATATTTGGAACATCCGGATTGGGAGGCAGTAACAGGATTATTGGAAATTATTTCAATTCTTCAAGTACGTCAACATTTATCACTTTGATTCCCAAAGGAGATCTTGAATTTAAAGACAATACAGCAATAGTTCATTATACACCCCATCAGTGGGATGGTGCCATTTTTTTCAGTGGCATAGGGGGGTCTTCTGGAGATGTGTGGACCATCAGAAACAATACAGTGTCTGGTCTGGAGGATGGATTGTCATTTTACAGTCCTGGAATACTTGAGCTGAAAAACAATACAATCAGGGAGAGTCTGCATGGTGTGAAGTTCTATCAGGTGGACGATCAGCGTACAATTGATGCAAATGTCATTGAGAATAGCCAAATCGGTTTTTATGTAAGAGTTTCAACAAATACGACGATCAATGGAACCATTATGAGAGGTGTCGATTTTGGTGCCATTTTTGAATTGGCTACTTCGAATGTGCTGAATAATACTCGGATTGAAGATTTCAATTGGGTTTTGCATGATCTGACAGACAACAATCCGCCCAACCAAGCAATTAACACAGAGGAATTGGGGGCAAGATCCAATGGATTGGACGCCCAGAATGACAGTGAATTTGATGATTGGGCAACTACCAATGGAATTCAGGGATCTGGTACTCCAGAAGACCCTTTTGTATTGGAGGGATTGGTGATTACAGGAGGATTGGGGTTAGGAATTGTCACCAATTACACATTGAAGCTGAAAGATGTAATGATAGAATCAGTCTACAATGATTTGATTAAACCTTTGAACATAGTTTCAGGATCTGGGGTAATTCTAGAGAATGTGACAATTACGGAGGCAACCAACGGGATCTATTTGGAGACAACGGGATTCCTTAGAATGCAAAACATAACCATTTCCAAGCTAATGGACAGTTCAACCATCAAGTTTGCGAAATCGGTATACATTGAAGGGATGAAGTATACGGAATCTGAAAATGGACTTGTGTTGTCGTTTCTGTCAGATGTCATTATGACTTCATTTGAGTTTAGAGACAATGGAAACAAGCACCTATTCATTGAAGGGGCAAATAACCTTACTTTATCGGATGGTGAAATCACAGGAGGTGGTGATGCCTTATTCATTATTGGATCAGATACGGTAACCGTTGAACGAACCCTCATCAATTCAACAAATACGCCAATGTTTGTTTCGGAATCTTCCAATGTCGTATTTCGGGAGAATTACGTTACTTTAACCGAGAACCGAGGAACATTTGAATATATTGATAACGTAAATATTACGGGAAACATCTTTATCGACAATAAAGACAGTGTGTTCTATGCAGAATTTACATATCTGAACACCCCCTTCTCGGCTTGGAAAAATTATTTCATCAACAACAGCTGGGTTACCGGAAATGATCACTTTATCCTCTCTGATGACATTATCCTTACAGTAGGGGGAATAGGGAACTATTGGAGCGATCTTCCGGATGGAGCGACCACCTATACCATTCAGGGATATGTTGACACTGCACCAATAAGACCCAAAGTAGACCCTCTTGAGGAAACCCATGAATATGCCAGTTCTATTGCAATAGATGTCTCAACTACATTTCCAGTTCCTCTTGCATCTTGGTCGGTATATCAAAATGGTTCCGTCATTCAGAATGGAGCATGGAATGGAAATGCATTCCAATTCTCCTTTAATCCTACTGGCTTAGGGATCTTTACCTTTGAAATAGGAGTAAGGGACAAATATGGAGTGAATGGTGAGAATACCACCCTGAAAATAACAGTAATTGACAGTATCGCGCCTGTGATCATACCTGTTGACGATATTGTGTTTCAGGAAGGAGAGGCGGGTCAGGCAATCATATGGAGGGTAAGTGATCTGTTTCCGGACACCTATGAAATCTATCAGAACAATAGTTTAGTGCAATCGGGCACGTGGAATTCACCAACCAACATAACCGTTGATTTAACAGGGCTTGAGGTGGGGAGTTACAACTTTTCCATCCTAGTATATGACACAAGCGGCAATGTTGCCAGAGATGAGGTAATTGTCCAAGTTCAATCATTCTCGTCGACCGATACTTCAGAGAGTTCTTCAGAAGAGAGCACCTCTTCATCAGGGACGATATCAACTACACCATCATTCCCGGATGGAGCAGGAGAAAATGGAGGAAACGAAAGAAGGAGCATAAGCACTGGACTATTTCTCCTGATTCTACTGATGCTTGTTGCCAATTCCATCGCCCTTTACCATGGTGTGAAATCATATTTTGAAGGGAAATATTAAGATTTTGAAAAAGTTTCAAGAATAGATGATGCTTACAATATTTCCAATGGATTCACTCAACAGTCCGGCAACGACCGCTATAAAGAAGAATTTCAGACCAGACTTAAGGGGAGAGTGCTTGGCAAGGTAGCCCTTAACAAATCCCAATGAGAAAAGGGCAGTTGAAGTGGCTACAATTGAACTGTAATAGGCAATTTTCCCAGAAGAGACAAGAAAGGGAACCACTGGGAAGAGGGCTCCAATGACAAAGGCAACGAACATGACAACTGCATTCAGGTATGGGTTTTCCTCTTCTACTGAGGGAAGTTCCAATACAGTATCCTTAAAATTTTCAAAGAGAACGGATTTGTTTGTGGAGATGATCTTGACAACCTTGTATGCTGTCGGTTTATCTAGTCCTTTTTCGACTAACATGTCGAGCAGGCTCTCCTGAGCAAGATAGGGTTCTTTTTCAAACACTTCATATGATTCTTGGATTTCTGCCAACAGGAGGTCTCGTTCAGCTTCAGATGAAAGCAAGGATCCTACGGCCATTGAGATGGCTGCTGCTATTGCGCCAGTGATGCCAATGATTGCCACAATCAGCCCTTCATTTGGATAGGCACCGTAAATACCGGAAACAAGGCCAAGGATGGAGATCAAGCCATCTTGCATTCCAAATACAAACTCCCTTGCCCTGCCTTTGATTTCAATTCGTGATTTGACTTTCTCTATTGATGCGAGATCGTTCAAGAGTTAAGCCTCCTTAAGCGGATCGTAGTCTGCTGGGCAGAGGGTGCCATGCAATATGGCACGAAGGACACGCATAGTTTCTTCGACTGATCTGCCTATATTCCGTGAATTGATCATTGCAAATTCGACCTTAAGATCAGGATTGATGATGAAAGTTGCTCTGTGAGCACGGTTATCCGTTGTATCCAGAACTCCGAACTTTTTTGCGAGTTCACCATTTTCATCAGAGAGGAGAGGATAGTTGATTTTTAATTCTTTGATCCATTCCTTATGGATATCAATGGGGTCTACAGAAATTCCAAAAAGCTTAGTTTGTAAAGTTTGGAGCTCCTCAAAATGCTTGTTGAAACCAGTCACTTCCGTCGGACAGATGAAACTGAAATCCTCCGGATAAAAGAAAAGGATTGTCCAACATCCATCTAGATCTTTTTTTGTATAGTTGCGAACTTCAGCTCCTTTTACACCCGGTAGAGAAAAGGACGGTATTTCCTGATTAATAGTCAGCATCAAAAGCCTTGCATTCTCATGTTTTGTTAATCTTTCCTAATTTCACAGGAATAAAGTATAGTGATTCACCATGTCTTTGATTTGAGAAGAAGATTTTTGATCCAGAGGCAGACAGTTTTTCATTACACATGACGAAAGATAGAAGATTGGGTTATGCCCAAAAGCATTCAGTGAGAAAAAGAGGAGAGAACCCATTTGTTGGCGAACTTGATCCGGAAGAGCTTTGGGGAATGCTCGAGAAAATGAGCTGGCATAAATTCGAGCACCAAGATCTATCTTTTGTGCATAGAAACATGGTTCGTTCTTTCCTCTCATCACATGAATTGAAGATTGACTTTCGGAAGTACATGGAACTTTTGTTCGAGTATTTTCCGGAGGAGATGGAACAAAACCAAGGGCGTTTTGATTTGGATGGTTTCAAAAGATCTTTGATCATGGAAGGATTCTTTGACGACAAGCTCCCTTCTGTTTATCCAGCACAATTTGTCAAAATCGAGGGTGAGTTGGTTCTCCGGCATCGGGGCACTTCAAGAGAAGATGAGATGAAGTACTATTTCAGGTTACCGCATTTTTCGTCTCAACTGGATATTCAGGAATCGGTAGGCTTAGTGCATTTCATCCAAGTATGCAATAGTTACATGCTTT
Organism: uncultured archaeon; assembly: GCA_964645535.1. Lineage (GTDB taxonomy): Archaea > Asgardarchaeota > Heimdallarchaeia > Heimdallarchaeales > Kariarchaeaceae > WAKA01. Next base: position 9,528 of record CAZYCQ010000057.1, read on the forward strand.
TGGTCATTTCTGAAGATCCAAAAAAGATAACTCCCAGTGAATTTGTCTTGGCAAGTATCCTGACAGTGTTTGTTCTTAGAAGACATTGGGGGTTATTCTATTTGGCAAAGGATAGGGATGACGACCTAGATGCCTTGTTCATGGTGTTATTGACACCACTCTATCGACTTGCGGAATACTATCCTGAGAACTGGGTATTGCATCTTTGTCTGTTTTTCCGCCTTGCGGTTGATGCCATTGTTTTTGGGAAAGTGAATATTGACGAAGCGAGAGCATTTGTTTCATTGGTGAGGAGTTGGAAGGAACTGGATTTGGGAGAAACTGTAACTGATGCAGCTTTAAAACTTCTGGAAATTGAAGGACATCTACCTGCACCAACTGTCCAGATTTCTCGAAGAGCTTTTGGCATTGACAATTTCAATCAGATCGTTGTTGCTGAGGAGCAATTGCCGATTCCGTATCTGTTTTTGGATGGAGTTTATCTTGGATCGGCAGGGGGACATCATTACTACTACTGTGCAGAAACATTTGGACTACGCCATTTCTGGTCAATAATTGAGCGGATTAGCCTTTCAGATGTACAGATTTTGACAAAGGACAAGAAGACCTATGTCCAAAAACTAGGTTGGTTGCATATTCACACGATTGATTATCTCAGGGCCAATTTGAATGACTATAGGATGCCCTTCCCGGATCCACTGCGTACTGTTGCAGTATCACTTCCGAATGGATTACAATTGGAGGAAGAAATTGCTTATGACTTTCTTTTCGAGATCGGAACAACAAAATTCTATCTGATAGGGTTGAATACAATCTATGATTTGCTCGAGCTTTACGGAAATATCCGAAAAACACCAGGTGCAGAATTAATTTTTTACTGATACGGATATTGCAAGATGAAGATTCAGATTGCAATTTCCCGAAAAAAAACAGGAGTGGCAGTTTGGCTAGAAAGTTTAAATCTTTCAAATCCAATTATTGGGATTGTGGGAAAGCAACTCAAGATTTCTTATTTTGGAACCAAAACGAAAATCAACCAAAGGGCTTCTCGAGCAATTTCAGGAGAATTTTTGAGAGATGAGTTGGGAGACATCGGAGCGGATTTTCGCCAGCAAGAAATTGAGAGTGACGGCGAAAAATTGAAGGTTCAGGTCTGGGATGTTGTGGTTTCAAAGATGACAAAGTCCATCAGAAAGAGATTTTATCTTGGCACAAAAGCTGTAATTCTTCAAATGGATGGCAGGGAAATGCTTGATTCTTTGGATGAAATTATCAGGGAAATCCGTCAAACATCCCCAAGGATGAAAATTGCAGCAGTGATTGACCGAAGTGATGATTGGGCAAGAGAAAATGAGGAAAGAATCAAACGATTGCTTTATGGCAAGGGAATTTTTGACATCCTTATCACGGATGGTGATACTGAAGAGTTCCAAAAGTTTCTCAAAAGCCTATCGAAGTAATGATTTTTTCTTTTTTCTAAGAAAAGCGATAAGGACAATAGGGAGAAACAGCAATGGTGAGGAAAGAGAAAATCGTTGAGGAGAGGTTGGTTTGAGCAATTCCAAGTTCTGTACAATTGCGGTCTCACCTTCTTGGATAATATGGATCTTAGTCTCTCGCAAGAAATAATCCCCTGATATAATATCCATAATTATCCTGCCTGATTGGATAAAGGTTTCTTTCATGAGGCCTGTTTCCTTGTCAAAAAGTATTCCAAAGGTCGAATTGGGAGGATAGGTGCCTGCAAAGAGGGGAATTGAAGGATCAATGATTTCACTAAGGTTAAATTCAGGGATGAAAGTGTGGGAATACAGAAAACCATAAGTAAAGTTTTCTCGTGCAATGATGGCAGAATAAGAATAATTCACAAGTAGTTGATTATATTTTTCAGGAATGAGATCATCAAGATTTGGATCCAAAATTTTTAGCAAACGTGAAAGACTTAGTCTAACGGAAGTTCCATTGGTATTGAATATATAGGTCGAAGGATCCATTTTTTCTGCAATATCGATATCCAGCTGATTGGATTGCCTATATTGATCCGCAATAACTGCTCCAAGAAGACAATCATTTTTCATTGCATCAATAGGATAGACAAAGTAATAGTAATAGCTTGAGGGAAGATCCGGACAGACATTTCCATCAAGTCCCTGAACTTTTGCAATGGCAGTACCGTCTATGGTAGGATAAGTCATATTTGCTTCGAAATTTATGTTCAATTCAGAATCATAGAGTACAGGCATATCAAACTTGGTTTGTGATTTGATTTCAGTAGACCCGATTTCGATCACAGATAATTCCGCAGTTCCTTTTGTTGTTTCATTTTGGATGGGGAATTGAGGTTCACCATCTATCAGTGGAATTGTGGTCGCAATTTTTTCGACTTCATAGGAGATATGGTCTCCTTGCTGTATCCCGAAATCATAGGCAGAACCGTTTGGAATAAGAAGAAGGAAAAATAATGGAATAGTTAACCAAAAACGCATAAACAGATATTGTATAGAAGATATAAAAATATTTTGTACTACGTGTGACTTTAGGATTTCTTTAATTGAGCAACAGATTGTAAAATGGCAATGGAGGCAAAGACACCTTTCTTGAAATATTCGACATCGAGATTTTCATTCGGAGCATGATTGTTTTCATCTGGAAGTGCAAATGGAATCAAAAAAGTCGGAGCCTTGAGGATGTGTGGAAAGAGATAAATCGGCAAGGAACCCCCCAATCGTGGAACAATGAGTGGATCAACGGCAAACCCCTTTTTTAGACCGGTAGCCACCACATCCATATAGGGTGAATCAAGAGAGGATTGGACAGGCTCCATGGGGGATTCATATTCAACAAATACATTATCCAATATTCCACGTTTCTGAGCCCAGAGGCGGATATGGTTATCGATTATGTTCTTGAGACGTTCTGAGTTCATATTTGGAACCATTCTGCAATCAATTGAAGCCTTTGCTTCACCGGGAATAATAGTTCTTCTCTGAGTATCCACACCTCCCGCAGAAAGACCATTTATGTTGAATGTTGGAAAGAATTGGTTGAGAAACTTAGCATCTTTCCCTTGGATTGATGGGGCAGGAGTTAGTGGGGCAGATTGGAGAATGTTTTCATAAATTGGATTCAGCTGTTGAAGATATTCCAGTTCCTTTGCGGAAGGAGGAAGGACATCATCATAGAAACCGTTGATCTTGCACATCCCGTTTCCATCGACCATTGACCTTAGAAGGTCGATCAAGTCAGCAGTTGCAGAACGGGATATTCCACCATAATTACCAGAATGAAGGTCTTTGCCATGTCGGATTGTGATTTGAAAGCCAAAAATCCCCCTAACGGATCCAACTATTGTAGGTCTGTCAGGAACTAGTGACGGGCCATCAGAAATCAAAATAAAGTCAGATTGCAATTTTTTTCTGTATTTTTGCAGAACAGGAGGAAGGGAAAATGAACCTCGTTCCTCATCCCCATCCAGGAGTATCTTAACCTTGATTTTCCTGAAAGTTTCCTGATCGTATTCGTTTAGATATCTAAGAGCCAAGAGGTGGGCAAAATGTTGACCTTTATTGTCTGCACTTCCTCTTCCCCAAATTTTTCCTTTTTTGTAGACTGGTTCAAAGGGGTCGGTTTCCCATTGATGAAGATTACCGGGTGGTTGGACATCATAATGTCCATAGATCAAGACAGAAGCACCTGTACCATGGTTTTCGCCGATAATCACAGGATTTCCAGATGTTTCGACCAATTCAGACTGAATCCCAGATTTCTTCATGAGATTTTGGGCAAATTCTGCGGTAAGTCTAACCTTTTCACCTTGAGAGCTGATACTAGGCAACCTAATATAATCAAAAAGTTCACTCATCCAGTCAAGTTGTTCCAACCATTCAGAAGGATGCATCAGAATTTTGGATGGAAATCTTTCCTTAAATTTTTCCCTTGAGCCTATTTCTTCCCATTGTTTGATAGGAATATCCGAAGTTTGGAGTGAATGTCAGCTGCAAAGGTATCCTGATGTTCACCGCTAATACTTCCATTTGATCCAATGATTGGGATATCCCATTTGGCAATGAGGTTCTTGAAAATCCCATCAAGCAATGGATGAGAGCCTGTAGAGATGGCAAATATTGAATTTTCCTTTCCGGGATACACGCCAATGGTATAATCTGCGTATCCAAGTTTTGGTGGAAGTTCATCTCTTCCAGATATTTCTTTGATTACAGCAAATATTCCTTGGAGACCTGCGGATGTCAATGAATGTTGAATTTCTTGTTCAATGGGGTAGGAGACCGCTGCGAGACCAGAAGATCGTTGAGCGAGAATTACTTTTTCCAGAACAATATCGGGGACAATTAGCGAGGTGGGATCATAGGTGAGTGCCAACACTAAGGCCAAAGCCCCCATTGCAGAAGGGAACTGATAAAATGATGTCGGGAATGGAAGCTCCTCTCTGAAAACCAAGAGAAAAAAGCTGATAAGATAAGAAGTGGGGTATAATATGGCGACTTTGGCCCATTTTGAGGGGTTTTTTCTTGCTCCGTTGATGAAAAGCCTCAGGTATTCCACTAAAATCCATGCTACAGGACCATACATCAGAAGTCGAATTGCATTGTTTCGTTTGATGATCCAATTAGTTCCATCCCAATTGACTTCGGTTCCGATTATTATCCAACCCATGCTAAATCCGGCAAGAAGAAGCAATACCAAAAATCTTTGAGGAACATTTGCCGCCTGATGAACCTGGAGATTCCAAACTGTCAGAACCATTCCTATGAGAAGAGTGATTGCCCCGAGAATTGCAGCGAAAGTGATGATTTCAGTGTATTGATTACCTTCTAGAAATGCCTGGGGAATGAATGAGACAGGAAGACCAGCTTGCAGGACAATTCCCAATGAAACAAGTTTAAGGTGTCTAGTATTCAAAGAATTAGTTTTCAGATACAGCAATAGTCCTCCGAGGATAATCATGATTGAAGAAAGGCCGGAATATATCAAGGTAGGAACATTTGTCATATAGTTTAGTTACTATTAAACAGAATTTAAACTTAGGGGGAATTTCATTTGGAATTCTTCACTAAGTTTTAATGAATAGAAGAGGGTCGTGAACTATGTACTTGTTGGGTCATACGGCTACTGGAGTCATGTTGGGCTGGTTATTCAATAAAATAAAAGGAGAAGAAAAAAAGATCAGTATGCTTCTCGGAGCCATTTCGGTGATGATACCTGATCTTATAGACAAACCAATTGGATCCCTCTTCTTTGGAACAGGACGATGGGTGGGACATTCTTTGCTATTCATCAATGGATTTGGATTATTGATTTATTTGACAAGAGATAGCTGGACAGCTTGGTTTGAAAAGGTAGGAGTGTCACTGCCATCTTTTTCACCGATGCTGATATGGTTGGGAATGTACCTCCATCTTTTAGGAGATATGCCTACGATCAGTCATGTGGTTATGTTCTGGCCATTGTTTGGACCATTCCCTCCAGGAAACCGTGAAGATTTCCTTAGGGGAATCTTAAGCCCTACAACACAGATCGGAGAAAGCTTTGGATTCCTTTTCCATGTAATGAATGGGATCCGACTTGGATGGGGTTCTCGAGAGTGGCTCTATTTTATCTTGTTTGTATTTGCATATGTCTTGGCCATTTTTGTTGCATGGATAGTGCTTATTGGCATCTAAATCAGTAAGTCTCGATGAATGGCAGTTTTTCACTAAATTTGATCAGGAAGGCACCCACAAGCAATGCACCAGTTGAAAAGATCGCAATTTGTCTTACTGCTTCAGCTATGTCTTGATTCAAGATTACCTTGACAGGATTGTACAGGCCGATTAAACCTGCTTCAAGAGGGTCAATCGAGGTTTGGGTCATAAACGGGATGACAAACCACATGAGAATTGCGATGCCCAAAAGGCGGCTCCAGATTACACCTTTGGATTGGGAAAGATATATCGGGACAGCAAGCAGGAGGGTCAATAGAAGATAAAGAGGAACAAATCCGTAAATTGCGGCCAAATGATAAGCAGTTTCGGAAGAATAGCCAAAAGTTTGGTCAGACAGAAAGGTGTACAGTGCCATCTGGACATACAGGATATGGAGTTCGATTATTATTGCAAATATTCTTTGAGTGACAATGATTGATGGATGGACGGGAAGCGAACCAACAAGGTCACCGATCTTTCTGTCCTTGTCATAGCTGACTATTTTTTTGCCCCAATAGAGAGCAAGTGGAAACATGAAAAACCAATGAATTCCAATTGCCTGAGTGACGATCCACCAAACATAGGGGGCATTAGAAAGATCATAACCATACGTAATAAGGTTGACAAAACCACCTGAAAAGCCAATGATGAATGCTTGAGCTTCCTCATCACCGGGATAGGCAAAGAATTGCAATGGATAGAACATCACAAGAACCCAAAACATGATCGTCAGGGTTCTTGCTTCAGAAAAGAGGAAATCTGCAGTATATGGAAGCCGTTTCTTCAGTGCCTTTGCCCAAAATACGAAAATGCCGGACGTTGCACTTTTGGATTTCTTTTCACCATTTACCTTTTTTTCTAGCTTCGAAACTCTTGAATCAAGAGATTGGAAGTAGGTTCTGGGATTGAGAAAATTCAAGAAGGAGGTTAATGGGGAAAGAGCCTTGAAAATGATTGAGATTGGTTTTTTCAGATTGACCATTGCAATGTCTTTTTCAAATTCCTTTTTGGAATAAAGCCAGACGTCAAGCAGGACAAAAATTATTGAAGTTATGACAATGTATTGTACCTCTTTGGTAGGGAGCTTATTCTCGAAAAGAACTGAATTGAGATCATACCAATTGAGGAAGTTCATATCGTTGAGATCTTGGAGGGAGTCATTGACACGGAACAGGATCTGAACTGAATAGAAGACAAGAATTAGCAACAACGAGAACTGTTGCATTCGACCCAAGTTTCCACCAAGTATTCCCAAAAAGATACCCAAGAGGTAACCCATTGTAAAAAAGAGTTGGTTAAAAATAAATAGGTTCATAAGAATTGAGAATTCAACATGATTTCCTTCAATCGGGAAAAACCAAGGAAGTATCAGGGCAAGATTGAAAATTGCAGAAATGATTTGGCCATTGAGAAATGAGATAGAGAGATTTAAAGTTCTTCTGACCGGCAATGGAAAGAAAGTTTCATGGGTTCCCAAATCCATATCGAGAAGTATAGTCCTGTTTCCATAAAGAGAAGCTGCAATAAATGCAACAAGACCCATAGTAGGCAGTGCAAAGCTCATCCATATCAGAACAGGGGCAGCTTCGGAATCAATCCCTCCCAATATTGCTTGGAATATCTCTTGATCCAGTAAGCCTAAAAAAGCCTGAATACCTTCTTCTCCAGGATAAAGTGCATACATCATAAGATTGAATACCATAAAGGCAAGAATCCAGCCAAGAAGGAAAAATCGGTTCAATATCAAATCCTTAAGGATTAATTTAGTGATTTTTCCCATTTCTACACCTCCGATTGATAAATTGGCAAGAAGTAATCTTCGAGGGTTGGAGGAGGGAGTAGAATATCGTCGATCTTATCAAGAGGAATGGAATTCAGGAAATCCTTTGCTGAAGAATCATAATACACGGTTATGGTCAACCCATCTGAAAAGATTTTTTTGATCTGTGGATTCTGCTCAAGGTTCTGCTTGACAGACACATCAGAAATTCTAAGAATGGCCTTCCTTGGAACTTGAGAAAGCAATTCATCGACCTTACCTGTTGCAACGATTGAACCCTCCTTGATCACGGTCACATGAGAACAGACTTCTTGCACTTCCGCGAGGATATGTGAAGAAAGGAAAACAGTACCTCCATTGTTTGTATATTCAATGAGAAGTTTATTGAACTCTTCCTGCATTAATGGATCAAGTCCAGTTGTCGGCTCATCTGCGATAACTATCTCGGGATCATGCATAAAGGCCTGCACAACACCAACCTTTTGCCTATTTCCTCGGCTGAGGTCTTTGCACAGCCTTCCCTCATCAAGCTGAAATCTGTTTACAAGTTCTTTTCTTCGAGGAGCTGAACCTCTAATTGATTCAATGAAGTCAAGATATTCTCCTACAGTATAATGAGAGTATAGCTCGAAATCTGAAGGAAGGTAACCGATCTTTCTCCGCGATTCCAATGATCCCGCGGGCTGATCAAAGATAGTGGCACTACCACCAGTAGGTTTGAGAAGACCGACGAGGATTCTGATTGTGGTAGTTTTTCCAGCCCCATTGGGTCCCAAAAAGCCGTGAATAGTGCCTTTTTCAACCGATAAATCGACATTTTCAATTCCGCGAAATTCACCATAATATTTCGTAAGTGAAGTGCATGTAATTGCCGTTCCTTCTTCGGATACCATAAACTAATAGGAATAGGGAGATAATTTAAGGATTACAGACGGACCACATGAATTTTGGACATTTAAGCCTTAATTTCCAATAATTAAAATTTTGAATTTTTTTCATGGATGAATTCAATGGGATCAAAGGGCGAAAGGTCAAATTGTGGTTTGAGACCTTGCACTAGTTCTGAAAGTAATTTGCCCACCAATGGTGTGAACTTGAAGCCATGTCCAGAAAATCCTGCTGCAACAATAGCATTCTCATGATGGGGAAGCTTTCCGAGGATGAAATTCTCATTTCTAGTCATGGTATATCGACAATTGGTCGATCCGGAAGGGATAGGGGAAATACCGTTCATCCTTTTCTGAATAAATTTAGCCGTGCTGAAGAGTTGTTCCTGATGCAATGACTTTTGTGCTTCATTTGGATCAATTTCAGGGATAACTGGGGAAATATGTGTCGCAACCTTGATGAATCCCTCTTTTTCGAATTCTGGGAAACCATAATGGATTTCACTGTCCCAATGGATGAAAATTGGCATTGTCTTGTAATTGATGTCGTGAGTCATGGTCTTCCAGAATGCATAGGTGAGACCCCATACAGAAACATCAGCCTTCATTTCCAATTTTGAAAGAAAAGGATTGATCCAGCTACCAACAGCAAGGATTATGTGTGACGCAAAGTATGATTCCAGAGGAGTTTGGATTTTGTATCGTTCAGAAACACGATTTATAGACTGGACGGGAGAAAGAGACTTGTATTTACCCCCCTGTTCCAAAAATAGATTGCACAATGCACGAAGCGTCAAATCAGGATTGACGATACCGGAATCAGCCTGATAGACCCCTATGTAGTTCTCATCCACATTGAATTGGGGGAATTTCCGTTTCATTTCCTTGAAATCCAAAACTTCGTTGGGAAGATTTGCCTGTTTGTGGGCATCAAGAACCTTTTTCAAACCACCATCATCCTCCCTTCCAAAATCCAATCCTCCCTTTCGAAACAAAAGTTTACTTCCACTTTCATTTTCCAATTTTTCCCAAAGCCTATAGGCTTCTCTCATCATGTCGATGTAAAATGGTTCAGAATAAGAAAGACGGATGATCCTGGATTCCCCATGGGAAGACCCTTTGGAATGGAACATTTGGTATTGATCAAGAAGTAATGTTTTCAAGCCAGACTTTTGACACCAATAGGCAGCAGACAGTCCCATTGCCCCCGCTCCGACAACAACCACATCATAATCCATGCCATTCCTAGATTGAAGCACTTAAAACCATTGAGAGAAAAGAAACGAAAATTGTCATCATCTTCTGTAGATTTGGTAAATCTCATTGAGAGTTTTCTCTTTTGTTCCTTGCAGGAGAACACAGTTGGGTGCCAAAATAAGAGGTGAGCTATCTGGAAAGTCTGTGAGTTCAAGAATGCGAGATGTGTCTCCTTGCAAAATTGCGTCGGGACTGATTCCAGCAAGTAAACCGCCTTTGAATAGGGAACGGGCTTCCTCAATGGTTGGCCAGACATCATCATGCCAGTTAACCGCAGTTGGTTGAAATGCTTCAATAGCCTCTTTGAATAGAACCTGTTCACCATGGATATGAAGCACTGAAAATTCTCCTTTGTTGCTTTGAGAGAAATTCGAATTCAGCTTGATGATTTCAGTAAGAGTGTCTCTATCCAAGCCAGAAGAAAGATCTGCTTCCTGAGTCGCCATGAATATTCCGTCTACCCCAAAATCCACAGCAGCATTCATAAATTCTATAGTTACTTTATTGACAATTTTAAATGCATCAAGAACCTTTTCCCTATCTTTTACGAAATGGTGGACAAATTGGTTCATTGAGAGTTTGCGCATCACCATCGTGGGTGAAAAAACCGTAAGCATTAACGGGAGGTTAGGTAAAGCATCACGCAAGGATTTGACAACCTGAAGTTGTTGTCCATAATGACCATCCAGGGGATCGACATAATCGATTTTTTCCCAATCATTGATTTCATTGACAATACAGGTTTTACATGATGAACTGCCACTTTCACCATATTCAGGGGATCCCGGCTCAATCACACATCCGAAATCCACGACACAGTATCTGCCATGAATGGGAATTTTCAGGATATCAGAAGGAAATTTCGCATTGAATTGAAGAACTTGATCGACAAG
>CAZYCQ010000058.1:0-12749 GCA_964645535.1 uncultured archaeon
ATAAATTCATGTGCTTGAGCAAGCTTGGCAGCTTCAATCACCTTTTCCAAAGGAATATCTTCCAACCCCAAGGTGATATTGTCACGAATTGACCTGCTAAAAAGAAAAATGTCCTGCTCCACCACAGCCATCTGTGATCGCAAGGATTCCAGTGACCATTCCTTCAGATCAATATCGTCCACATAGATCTTGCCCTTCTGTGGATCATACAACCTTGCAAGCAATTTTGTTATTGTTGTTTTGCCTGAACCAGTCATTCCTACAAGGGCAACTGTCTGTCCCATCTTTACTTCAAAAGTAATATCTTCAACAACAGGCAGGTTTTCAACATATCCGAACGTCACATTCTCAAACTTTACGTTCTTTTGGATGATTCCCCTGTATCCTTCTGGATTTTCATCAATCAAACTTTCTGCATTGATCAACGAAAGGATTCGTTCAGCAGAAGCTCGTCCAAGGGTGAAGAACAATAGCGCGAATATATTAATGAAAGTTGGAAATCTGAGCAATTGAAGTAGAAGAATAAAGGAAACAAGATCACCTCCGCTGATTGTTCCATTGAGAACAAGGAAGAGACCATGAAACAACGCAAATGCTGTAGCTAATCCAAGCCAGAGAATTGGTCGATATCTCGCTTGGATTTTTCCACTTTGAATTGCCTCCTTTCTGTATTTCTCCACATGACGCAGAAATTTCTGCTTTTCAATATGTTCTTGGGCACTTCCTCTGACCAATTGAATTCCACTGATTGATTCATTGAGTGCACTGCTCATCTGAGCCATTTCCATTCTCATCTGGAAAGAAACAGGCGTTAACTTGTCGATGTACATTTTCAGCTCGAAGAAGAAAATAGTGAGGAAAATTATAGGTACCAATAGCAATCGATAGTTGATTCTCCAAATGAAAAGGACTGGAAGAACAATATTTACTCCTGCTGCAAAAACGAGAAGAAAACCGGGATTGACCATCAGGTTCAGTTGTCTTACATCAGCTGCCGCCCTGCTCATCAAATCTCCGATTTGCTGTTGATCATGGAAGGTCAGGCTTTTTCCAAGCAAGGCCGAATAAAGTTCATCTCTTGCATCCCTTTCAATACGCTGCGAGACCACTTCAATGAAAACACCCCTGAGAAGCAAAAGAAGACCTGAAGCCAAGCCTAATCCTAAAATTGTCAAAGACAGATTCGCTAAAAGTTCAGGTGTCATTTCATTATTGAAAAAGTAGTCTGCAACTTGACCGACAACTCTTGGAATACTTGCACCCAAGGATGAGGCAACAATTTGAAGGACGACAGCCGACAGAAAATAATGCCAATTTCTCAACACATGTGAAATGACCCATCGAAGAGGACTCTTCTTGTTGGTTCTATGGTTGTGTGGACTTGCGAATTCTGATTTACGGATTGTTGCCCTTGGTGAAACAGCTGCCATTACTTCTGCTACCACAAGCAATTAATAAAGAAGAGTTTACCATTCAAATTCAATTTACCACTGATTCTCTGTTTTTTTGTCTAAAGAAATTCAAACCTTATTGCTTCTGCTGGTTTGATCTTCACACTTTCCCTAAAGCTAACAAGTGTTGAGACAAAAACCGAAAATGCCGCAAATCCTACCAAGAATAAGAAAACAGAAAAATCACTTGTTAAATAAACGTAAAGAAGGCTTTCACTTATCAAAGGAATCCAAATTGCATTGGCCACAGCTCCACTTAGCGCCAATGCCGCAATGACCGAAAGGGAACCAATAATAGTTGCCTCAATCAGAACCCCACTCAGAATTTCCCGGTCAAACGAACCAAAGATTCTAAGCACACTGAACTCACGATCCCTTTCAATGAGCGAAATGAACTGTGTTGTGAATACTGTTATCGATCCAACCCCCAATGCCAGAAAAATAAGAACAAAAATCACAACTGTTTGGGTTCCGATCAATTGTCTGACAATCCGGTGTTGGACATCAATCGAAATTGCATTTTCCAATTTAGGATAATTTTTGTTCAGTTCATCCACAAGATCATGGATTGACCCTTTAGCCTGAATAAGCACCTTATTGAAAACTTGAAGCCCGAAAAGTTCCAAAGGAAGACCGGTAAGGGGTTCACGAATAATCTTTGAAAGATAACCCAAGTCAAAAAATATCGAGCTTGTTCGGAAGAGATCATTGTAAATTCCGGAAACCGTGAAATTGAGAATTGTATCGAAGAAAACCACCTGAATCTTATCTCCAATGTCATAACCAAAATTTGCCCGGACGTACTGTGAAACCAAAACCTCATTTGACCCTTGGGTAATCATTCTTCCTTCCACAGGGTCAACCTCAAACATGGTGCTGTTGTAGTCGACACCACGCAGAAATGTTACGATATCTGGTCTACCTTTGATCTGTGCCAACAGTTCCAAATAAGGTTCGACTGCAATGATCTGGGAATGATTCTTCAATTCATCAATCACAGGTCCATAGGCGTCTTCAAATCCAGTATGGGCAATGATATCTGCATGAACGTTGTCTGCGAAATACTCATCAACATTTGAAAAAACACTATTATGGGTCAATAAGATTGATCCGGCAAAAATAAGAGATACACTGAAACTGATGATGGTCAGGGCGGATCTAGTTCTGTTTCGTGTAAGATTTCTCCAAGCGGCCCGAAAGACACGTGAAGGAAGTACTTTCGAGATTCTGAAAAGTAATCCGGAACTCTTCAGCTCAGATGTTTTTCCTCTCATTGCTTCGTAAGGAGTCAATCTAAAGACATTATACAGTGCAATAATATTGAACCCAATAAGAACAAGATAAGAACCTAAAAAGACCCATAAGGCAGTTTCAGAGGAGATTACCGCAGATGAACCAAATAAACCCCATTGATCAACAATCGATGTGATAATGGCTTCAAGAAGTTTTTGACCAAACAGATAACCGATGAATCCCCCAATCATGAAGAGGATGGTTATTCGAAGAACAAAAGACAGGATAATTTCACGTTTATTCATCCCAAACGAATACATGGCTCCGATAATTATTTTTTGATCATTGACATACCTGTTTGTGACAACGAAGATCACAACTCCTGCAATCAGGAAAATAAAAAGGGTTGAGGCACCCATATATTTGGCAGTGACTTTCATTGAATCATTGAGTGACTTTCGGTAACTTACCTCTCTCATTAACCAACTAAAGGCAACAGGTGGCAAACCTTCATCTTTTAGCTTTTCCTGTATGTGAAGAACGATCTTCGTTTCTTCCTCGACAGTAATCTTTTCATCAATATAATAGGAGAAGGAATTTCGATTTGTTGAATTCAAAGGTATTCCCAGATAACGGTTTACCCCTTCCTCGGAAAAAAACATGACCCCAGATTGGACAATGCTATATGATGCAAATTCAATTGATTTCCCAATTCCTACTACGGTATAATCCAAAGAACCTGCTGGCGAAAAAAGATTGATGGTATCTCCTACTTCGATTCCAACTTCTTTGGCAAAAGATGAAAGCAGAAATGCTTCATCCTTGGCAATGGGTTTTCTTCCTTCCTCTATTAGAATTTGATTCAGTGGTTCCGGATTTCTCTGATCAATGGAAAGGACTACACTTTCAATCCATTCCCCATTTGGAAGTTGATATCGGGAATTCAAATAATAACGAACAATGGAAGCTTGCGGATACCTTCCGATTGCCTCAAAAATTCCTTCGGTAATGGTTTCGTTGAGTGAAGGGTCAACCGCATCCGCAAAAATGAAGTTTACATGGGCTAATTTGTATTCACTCTGTTCTGAAGTTAAGCTTGTTTCCAAATTGTTTGTCAAACTATTAAGAGCAAGAGAGAAAGAAATCACCATGATTACTGCCAAAAGAATGACTGCACTTCTCCCCTTGTGAAAGAACAGATCACGAATAGCCGATTTGTACACTTTCTTCATCTTGTTTCACCTGCAACCTCAAGAAGACCCTCCTCCTTGACAATCTTTCCCGAGGAAAGATACAGCACCCTATCTCCATACTGCTTGAGATTGACATCATGAGTCACCATGATGACCGTACTCCCATATCTTTTTGCGGTTTCCCTGATCAATTGAACCATCTTGTGACCAGTTTGTTCATCAAGTTGGCCGGTTGGCTCATCGACAATGAGAATTTCTGGATTTTTGACCAACGCTCTTGCTAAAGCAACCCGTTGCCGCTCACCTCCGGACAGTTGAGAAGGAAAAGAACCATATCTCCCCTCCAATCCCACTTCATCCAGTAAAGCTTTGCTTCGTTCTTTCAGTTTTTTCTTTGGAAGATTTATCAGCTCACCTATCATTTCAACATTTTCCAATGCAGTCAGGGTGGGAACAAGACTGTAAAATTGAAAAACAAACCCGACACGATAACGTCTGTAATTGGTCAAGGCCTTGGAACTCAAATTTTCCAATGAAAGAATCTGTCCTTCTATTTCAACGGAAATATTTCCGGAATTAGGTTTGTCGATACCTCCAATCATATTCACCAATGTGGATTTTCCCGATCCGGACGGACCCATAACCACAACAAATTCTCCTTTTTCAATTTCCAGATTGATTGCATCAAGTGCAATCACCTTGGATTCCCCTAGATCATAGGATTTTGTGACTTCCCTTAGGGAAATATGGGGAGAGTTTTTCATGAGATGGTTAACCGATAAAAACCTAAAAACCTGTAGATTTATAATCAGCTAATTGCGTTCCTCAATTCTTTAAGTCGAGATACCAACCGCATGTTGAACTCAGCAGGGTTTTCAAGCATGGGAAGATGACCAGAATTGGGAAGGATTTCTAGGATTGAATTTTGGGCAATTTTTTGCATCTGCTTTGCAAGGTCAGGTGGAGTTACAGAATCATGTTCACCCACCATGATGATCGTTTTTCCCTTAAAATTGGAAAGGGTTGTAGAATTGTCTCTTCGTCCCGCCATTGCATACAATGCATGGACCACTCCGATGAGTGTGGACTCATCCATGATTTCTTTTGCAGTATCCATAAGCATAAGATCTGTATTCTTGAAAAGCAATGATTTCAACAGATTCATCTCGAACTCGACAACCAAGGGAAATTTCAAGCCTAAAATTCCCATAACTGCCCATTTGTCTTCAATACCTGCCAAGATCCTCAGAAAAGTTTCCGCTTGTCTATATCTTGCAATTTTCTTCTCTTCAGTATCTGCTTTATGCTGTGTATCGATCAATATAAGGCCTTGAACATTGTTAAGCGTATTCAATGCCTCAAGAGCGACATAACCTCCCATGGAACATCCTCCGACAATTACTTTACCTTCTTCGGCCAACACTTCGACTATTTTACAGTATTCACTGAGATCTTTCGGTTTCAATCCAGGAGCGGATTTGCCAAATCCCTGAAAATCTGGAAAAAAGATCTGCAAATGGTGACCTGTTTGACAAGAATCCATAATCAATTCCTTAATTGCTTCGGATTGATAGAACATAGAATAAATTCGTGAAGAAAAGGGAAACGGATGAAGAAGAATCAATTTCAGGGAAATATCATCACCATGTCTACAGGAAAGAAATCTTGTAAAGAATTTCTGACCGGTTTCCATTTGATGGTAATACTCACCATACACGGGTTCCGAATTATTTGCCATACGAATTCCAAGAATAGATCCAATTAGAACTTTCTCAACTGGGAAAAAGATAACCGAAAATTAATCACGATTTTTTCAATGATTTTCGGGAGGATTTCCAAAACAAATCCTTCAACCATCATTGGTTAGAAAACTTTCCTGAACGGGAGTTTTCAATAATCCTTTCAAAAGAACCAGACCTAAATCAATAACATCCCCTAGAATATTTGAAGGAAATACCGTTGTACATTGCTTGAATTGTTTATGAACTTGGTCAAAAAGTTGGATCAACTGCCTAGTTGTAATCCGAAATTGTGGATCATGAAAATCTGAATTAGACCAATAGGCCATACAATATGTTTTCAGAAGGCTTCCAAGATCCCGTTTTCCAGAAACAAAATTTACCGGCGGAAGGCTATGAGCTATTTCCTGAATTCTTGTCATGATTTCTCCAGTGTAAATATTGCAATTGGAAGGAAAAGCGAAATAATGGATGGTTTCCTGTTCAAATCCCTCTCTTTCCAAACGACCAAAAAGACTAAGCTTGCCATATATTTTCCTTGCAAGTGGAATTTCCAAATATTGGGACAAAGTCAATACAAATGAATGAATCGAAGCGATAGAAGGAGGGTCTGAAAGAAAGTCACCTATTTTCAGGAGAAGAATGAATACACCCTCTCTTTCTGCATTCATCATCTCCATAATTATTATATGTATAGTAATATTTTTTAAGGTTTATATTTTCCCAAGTTTGCGACATTTTTTTTATTTTTTCCAGTTTTTAAATGATGCAACATTCAAAGACATTCAGAAAACATTCTTAATGAGTTTGCCAAGTCAAAATCAATGAAAACAAGAACATTCATATCAATCATCTTGGTTTTCCTTATGATTTTTCCGACTCTCGCAAGTCGGAATGAAATCAAGGATCCTGTTCAAAACTTTGTCTTCGAAGAACCAAAGGGTGTAGTACTCATTGATGATATTCATCAAAATGACTATGCAGATGGTTCTTTGGATCTGGTAATGCAGGATCTCGAAAGGAGAGGTTATGTGCCAAAATACGCTTCCAATTTCAGTTCGTGGGATGAGGCGCTTTCTTTCTCTCATTATTTGGTCATGACCGCTCCTTATACAGCAATACCAACTGAGGAGATCAGTGCAATCCAAACATGGATGCAAAATGGTAGCCGCAATTTATTGATTGCATCAAGAGGTGATTTTGAACCCGTAAATACCGATTCGATCAACCAAATACTTTCGAGCATAGGTGCAGGAACAAGAGTCAACCATGACAACGTATACACTACCGATCCCTCTGCCCGTAGGGAATGGTATATTGAAACCAACAATTTCAATCAAGAATTTTCTCCCCTCTTTGAGGGTGTCGAAACCATCAATTTCTTTAGTCCAAGCTCCGTCATTCCTGGAAGCAATGCGACTGTTCTGATCCACGCTGAAGCGGAAGCTTACCAAACCGATCAAAATCCACCACCTCCTGATACAGTCTTTGATGATACGAATGATGGAACGGGAGGAGATTCCATTCCCCTTTCCGCCATCGAAATGGTCAATGACGATCGCATTGTCGTTGTTGGAACTACTCTCTGGTCTGATTTTGATTATGGAGATTCCTCTGCTGAAGATACCGTCTTTTTTGCAAATGTAATGAATTATTTTACTGACGAAACGCGCAAATTTGAGGAGATCGTAATCCGTCTTCCCGATCCTGATCCTCCAACAATAAAGATTTCAAATCCTAGGGATGGAGGAATTGTGAAGGGAACTGTACCCATCGAATATACCGTTACTGATCCATTTGGAATTGATTCTGTGGAATTTTGGATTGACAATACTTTAATTGGCAATATGACCGAATACCAATGGGACACCACCCAAGAGACAAAAGGTCAACATACAATCAAGGTAATTGCCACGGATTTGTCAGGAAATCAGAACGAAGTTTCAATTACCGTAACCGTGGATCAGGAGTTTGTTCCTCAATCCCGAAATCCAGCAAAGGTAATGACCTACAATATCAAAGAATCTGGCATCTTTCCTCAATGGATTGATGTGGTCAAGGAAGAGAACCCCGATATTCTGATCCTTGTGGAAACAGGAGATTTTGATGACAACAACAATGCATTGTTGAATCAATACATGGACATTTTCAACACCTATTTCATGGATTATCTGCCTTATGACGCCTATACCCTACAAGGAATAATGAACCCCTTTGATGGGATAACCATTTATTCAAGATTTGAGATAACCAGTGCAGAAAAGATCGTTGAACTTGATCTTGACAATGGAGCCAAACAAATCGCCAGCCTTCCATTCCTGCATGCAACAGTCAATATTGATGGACAAACAGTCCATGTCTTTGGTGGCCATCTTACCTGCTGTCCGGGAGAAGACAATGAAATTGCGAGAGAAAAGGAACAGGAAGGTATCCTAAATTACATGGATTCCTTGGGGAATGTGCCTATAATCTATGCCGGTGACATGAACAGCCACTCTCCTGAAGATCCTGAACCTCATGATCTAGGTACTGAACCAATTGATATGGTTATCAATTCGGAAAATCCTCGAACCGCCATTCATCATGAATTCATAGATGTGTACAAGAGCCAACATCCAAATGAAGCACCTCCAACCTATATTGTTCCCGGTATTGAATCACGCATCGATTTCATTTTCGTCAATCAATGGTTCTTTGGCAGAATTATCAATTCCACGATCGGAGACACTCCAAGCGCAGGTGAGGGCAGCGATCATGTACCTGTTGATGCATTTATCGATTTCAATTCATTGACAGCACCTGATCCGATCACCCATACTTTTTCAAGCTCAGCTACGCCAACCTCGTCCACAGGGAAAAACAATACACCATTGAAGTTTTCAATAATTGCTATTTTCATTCTCCCCTATTCTCTTCGAAAATACAAAACAAAAGGCTCTTTGAAAAAATGAAAGAATTTTAAGTAACCTACGGATTTTTTGCGGGAAACCTTGATTAATGTCGTCTCCCTTTCATCAATATCATGGAAAACAATTTGCAGGATCTTGACGCAAGACTAAAGCAAATTACAACAGTTGTTTTAGCTGCAATCTATACAACGATTACTGATCTTGCACCAGATTCCATCACTATCCTTCCCAATGTTGAAATCAGTAGTGATGGATTTGGTCTTTTAATATTGGGAACTGGTGCAATGATTTTTGGAAAAGGAATTGGAGCTTCCTCCGCGGGATTAGGGGTATTGTTCAATGAATTCAAAGTAGTGCTTGATGGCTCACCCCTTCCCAGCATAAATTTGGGACTCATTTTCAGTACCCTCACCTTGTCATTTAGTACTTGGTTGACTGGATTTCTTGAAAATTCAAGAGTCGGAGATTTCATACCTGAAGAATTTGGAGAGCTCAAATCTAGAAAGGAAATTACCAAGCTGGTGAGGAAAACCTTGGTCTCAATAGTGGGACTAAGTCTTGCAAACAATCTGGTATATGCATATGGATCACAATTGATTGAAAATGCCCCCATTGGAACTGCAACTCCATTGTTCCTTGAAAGTTTTCTTAGAGATGCGGTATTGTTGACCTTAGGACTACCGGTAGTCCTTATAGGATTTGATATGATTGAGATCTATAATGCCAAGAAAGCAAGGATACTTGAAGAGCTCAACAAACAGATTGTCTACAAAATAGAGGTCATGAAATCTGCCGAAATCATCAATGTTGAACTACCAGAAACTTCCCTTATTCAAGGAAAATGGACCCCAATCGTGGTTGAAATCATGAATCCCACTGAAAGGAAAATAGCATTCAACATTGAAGCAGTTTTTTCAACCAAGTTTACACCTCATATGGACAAAACTCCTGCTTTAGAACCCGGTAAAGGATGGAGGCAGACATTTTTTGTGTTACCTCGGAAACAGGACAAGGTTATCGGAAGAATTCGTTTTACAGAAAGCAAACCTCCGAAATTCAAATATTCAGATCCCGATGAAACAATTATCGAGATTGAAGCCAAGACAAGGAATCCTTCTGGATTTACATCGGCAATTGTCGGCTTGAGTGGCATGAACTTTGGTGTGCTAGGTCTCTCAGTCATTTGGGAACAGATATTGGAATATGTTTCCAATCCAAACCTGCTTCTCAAGCAAGTTGAGGAAACCATTCAGGTAATCGGAAACGTAATCATTGCAGAACTTGTCCTGTTTATGGCCCTTATCAGTGCACAGGTTGTCAATCTTCAAAGAAAATCCAAGGAATACACCACCAAAATTAGCTTTTCAAATGATCTGGATGATCAGGTAATTGAGGAAATTGCTCAAAAAGGATTAAGGGTGATCTTGGCAAAATACGGGAATTTTGCCACAACCTTATTCCGAGGTCTTATTGGACTATCAACGATTTTAATAATTGGATTTTTCGGTCGTGAAGCTTTCATTTCAGCAACTCAGCCCAACTATGAAGTTGTGTCCAACAGCCAAGTTGCCTTCATTGGAGCTGGAGCTATTGCCATTTGGATCGTTGGATTTCGTGGACTGCAAATCATGAATGAATTAACACAGAAATCTACAGTTGCTACAAGAACAGATGATAAGTTCATTCTTGACTTCAAACCATTGGGGGACATTCAATTTGATAAACCTGTTGAGGCAATTGTTCGTGTCCGAAACATTTCAGAATATCCTGGTATCCGAATAAAATTTGAAAGTGAATCCAGTATTGCCCCACCGATTGTGGAATCTCATATTAGGTCTGGTGAAATCGCCCAGTTCAAAATTGTGATGACTGCTGTCCAAGGCGCCTCTCGCGAGGTACTTGCACTTGCCTATCCTCTCTTCGACGCAAAGGAAAGATATCTTCCTTTTGAGGAGACAGAACCGATCGCGAGGCAGGAAATTTTCTTTGAGGCCACGGGACAATCTGCGTTAGGTGTCTCAAAAGATCAGGAGAAAAAACTAAAAACTATTGGGATAATTGTCACAGGATTTACTGGTATCATTACAGCTTTTGGTCAAATTTTCCAAATCGGATCCGCGGTGGATTTCATCGCAGACAATGCATCAACAATTTTAGGACTTCAGGTTCCTTTCCTTGCAGCATATTATCGAATATCATCATTTATCAAAAATAGGAAATCCGCACCAGGAGGTATTGAAATATGAAAAAAGATTTGGCATTCGCATTCCTCCTTCTCCTTTCCCTAATAGCGGGAGGAACTCTAACCTTTTTTGCCTATACACAACCACAAATAAAACTTAATCCTGCTTTTGAAGGTAATGCCCTCACAACAACCTCACAATTAAATGAAAAGATAGAAAAGGAACTCTTTGATTTATTTCGAGAATATGAAGGAATTGGCGGGTCTTTGAAACAAGCGATCAAAGAAGCATATATCTTTGGTCTTGATGGTCAAGGCAAAGGAATCTATTACCATAATCCTTCAGTACTCGGTGCTCCTCCCAATCTGAAGGAAGATGATGATTACAACCGAGTAATATCAAAAGAAGGGGCTTCTGTTTATTTTCTACCTTCTGCATTTGAAAACGAGTATGCAGATACATATCTGAATTCGGAAACTGAAACCGAAAACCCCTTCAGCCATCTCAAAAGTGATGTCTATGAAGATTTCAACAGGTCATCCGTACTATTTGACCTAATGAAGCCCAACCTGAGAAAAGAGATCTCATTCATAAGATATGCTTCTAGATCGGGCTTTCTCTTTACCTACCCTTATGTTTCCTATGACAAATCCTATGATTTTACAGAAGACCACTGGTATCAAAGCGGAATTAGCGGTGCAAAGGATATTGTATTCGCAATCGATACTTCAGGTTCACTGAATGTCTCTCATTTTGAAGCCATCAAAAACGCTACTGGACAGATCATTGATTCACTTTCATCCACCGATAGGTTCTCCATTGTAGCCTTTTCTGACAGAATCAATAAACTTTCTCCAAGATTACTTGTTGCAACCGAAGCAAACAAGGAATTGGCTGTCAAGTTCATCGAAAATCTGAGACTTGGAGGTCTCTCTGATCTCAGTGGTGGAACGACAGAGGCACTCAACATTATTTCAAATTTCGGTTATAGAAGGAATGAACGTATTTTGCTAACTTTTACTGATGGATATCCCAACAGTGGGGTCATCGGTAATGAATCACTTGCAGAAACAATCAACAAAGAGAATGGTGTTGCTCAAGCCAAACTAGTCTATTTTGGCGTGAATGATAAGGTTAATCTTCCTCTCTTGACATTTCTCGAAAATGCAACTGATGGACAGTTTCAGTTAGCCAATTCCAGTGACCTCATTCTTGACCTTGTACCACAATATTCTTCAATAATCGGGGAATCCCATACGGAATTCGTAACATGGAGTGCACCAAAGATCGATGCCAAAATGAGACGGATAGAAGTTAACCTTTCAATGTCTGTAGTGGTTCAGGATAAGGTAGTAGGAATTCTTAATTTGGAAATCGATCTCAATCCATTCCTTGAGATCCTAAAAGAAAACATGAATTTTGCAGGTCAGGAAAGCTTTGTAATTACAGTCGGACGTTCTACTTTTGCTCATCTGGACTACCAATTTGCTGATTTAAGAGATCCACAATCGACTGATGTACCTAAACAAATTGAAGATATTTTGTTTGAATCGCCTGACTTCGATGGATCCTACAGGTCTTTCCTTAGAGGAACCTTTCAACAAGGAATTATTCAGGATATTGATGGAAATCAGTATTACCTCGTCCTTTCAAATCTTGGTCAAACAGGACTCACCTTGGGAACGACAATTCCAAGAGATGTCTTAATTCCAAAGACAGCCGTTGAAAAGCTTGGAGGATTGGAAGCAACTCCTGAAACATTTACAGGGATGTTGCCTGTTTTTGGCGCATCAGTTTTTGTAGCTTTGGTAATATTTCTTCTGCGGAAACGACTATTGAAGGAGGTTGATGATAATGAGTGAAGATCCATTTAAAGGAAACATCCCTGATGAGGATGAAACAAAGAAAATCCAAGAACAAGTGGAACAGCAGACTGAAGAAATCCAAGAACAAGTGGAACAACAGACTGAAGAAGTCCAAAAACAAATTGAAGAACAAATCCAAGACCAAGTTCAGGAAAGCCTGCCTCAACCTGAAGTAG
>CAZYCQ010000058.1:12849-18905 GCA_964645535.1 uncultured archaeon
ATTGAAGAACAAATCCAAGACCAAGTTCAGGAAAGCCTGCCTCAACCTGAAGTAGATGTGGATGAACTTGTTGATAAAGGAATTGAGGAAGTCAAAGCAAGGATTCCCAAATACTTCAAAATTGGTGACGAAATCCGAAAAAGCAGGCTTGGGAAATTTCTGGAAGGGACGGGAAGAAGCACTGCCTATGCCATGATTCCTTTGACCATCATTCTTGTTGGATTACTCTTCAACCTTTACGGTTTACAGACTACAGTTTCAGTAGACAATACTACGGATTTCCAGAATTCTGTACTTTCTTCCTCAAGACCAATTGCCTTTTCAACTGCTGAGCTCATGGACAATGTCTTCATAGAACACGGCAATGAATTGGTTGCTTTGCGAAACAACTTGAACAATAATTTTACCTCTGCCAGAATCCCCGGTTTTGAACCCAATGCCACTTTTACTCCAAGACCGGAATTCAATGAATTAATTAACAAGACCATTGACAAATCGGTGACATCTTTCGCAAAGTGGGAAGACAGAAGTCCAAGCAATTCTACAGTGGCCTATGCGGAAAGCATTACCCTCTTTCTCCAAGATGCCTATCGAAAGACACCAAAAAGTCTGTTCATCAGAGCAGTTTACGTAGATGGTCTTGTCCAAACATATCCCTACATTCAAAGCAATATTAGCGTCTTCAATCCTGTAAAGGAACCATGGTATAATGGAACCTTCAAACTCAACCCTCTAGGATATTTCCTCAGCAATCCATACTACGACGAGACCACGGGTAGAATGGTTGTAAGCATCTCTGTCCAGATGCTTCGCGAAGGAGCTTTTTTGGGTGCCCTTCAAATGGTTTTGGATCTTGGATTGATACGGGCAGAATTGGCTGCTTTTGAAACCCCCTCAAACCGATTGACCATGATTTCAAATGATTCAAAGGTAATCTATGATGAAAGCCTTGATCTTTCCATTTACGGAATGAATGAAACCACATTCAACCATACGATTTCAGAATTGGATAATTCCACGGAAGCGGAAACCATTGCCAATTTCCTCAATAGTGTTGTTAATGTCAGCAGATACTCTCTGTTTGAACTGAACAATACCAAGTTCGCCATTTGGGGCTTCAAAATCAATTCAACCGGATATACCTTGAGCTATTTGGTTGAACTTCCCAAAAAACCAGTCCTTTCAACGTTTGATGAAACTGAAATGTTCCTGATTCCAGGACTTGCTACATTCATTGGTCTTTTTGCCCTCCTCTTCTTACAGTTGCAATTTGGTTTCCTCGAAGACAAGGATATTGAAACCTTGATTCGTGATCTCCTTGAGAAATCCCGTATCGACAATCTTTCTGCAAGATTAATGTCAAGGGTCAACAAGCTGACATCCGGAGAATTACTCGAAGATGTGGCAAATGCCGCTACTGAACGGATACAGAAACGGGGAGAAGAATTCCGTGAAAAGATATCGGGCACCATAGAAGGTAAGATCTCCGACATTTCCGAAAAAATCGATGAAAAGCTTGAAGAACTTGAAAAACAGGAAGAAGCAGAACCTGTGACCGAAATTTTCGAAAAGAACAAAATCATGGCAAGGGTAATGGATGCCTTTGCCAAAAACCCCATTCTTTATCTTCAAAACAAGTTTGCGGCGAAAGGAATCAATCTTGAACAGATCAAGAAAGGTGATTTCTCCTCTCTCAAGAACCTTGCAACAGAACCTGAACGGCTATTGGCAACGCTTACCGCAGGAGGTGAAATTCCACTCAAGGATCTTGCGGATCTTGTCAATATCGATGCATCAAAGCTTGAGAACTTCTTCGGAAGTCTACCCCTCTATGCTGGAATAGGCATTGATGATGAAAAAGGAACCATCATCGTGAACCGTGCCGAGTTCATCAGCAATCTTGACAAAACCTCCTCTTTGTTCAAGGAATTCTTCCAGAACCCTGAAGAATACTTGAAGAATATTCCAGGTGATAACTTCCAGAAGATCGCCAAAAATGCGGAGAAAGTCAAGATCATTGCCAAATTACTTGCTGAAGGTGATGAAGTTCCCATCCAGCAGGTTGCCAATGTATTGGGACTGCCAAAGGATGAAACAGAAAATCTTCTCAAGGTTGCCAGCAAAAAATCCTCTGTCAAGCTCAAGATGAAGAAAGGCAAGATAAAGGTCAACAACAAAGATCAATTCATGGAGAAATTGCCGGATTTCAGTGCAAAAATAATTGAAAAATTAGTGACAGAAGCTATCTAAGCTTTTTCAAATCCTTCCAAATCAAATAATGAACCTTTTGTTTCAGAACTCCAAACAGCTTTGACTTTCATCCCCATTTTCGGTTCAGCATCTCCAATCAATTTGTGGAAAAACAGGGTGTCGGTACCATCCACCTTAATCAGCCCCAAATAGTATGGAGTGTCCAAGGCATCACCGCGATGATCCTTGTAAACTTTGGTAAAACTTTCCACAGTACCTTCCTGGGCAAGTTCTTTCAGTTCAAGGTCTGCCAATTCTGTGAAACAATCTTCACAGTACATCTTAGGTGGGAAATAGGTCATTGAACAATCCGGGCAGGTAACTCCGAGAAACTTCTTGTCCTTTAGACCCAAGAAAAACTTCTCACCGACAATTCCAACCGTGTAATGGAAATGTACTGGAAATTCACCTCTTACTTCGTGTGTAGGGGCATCTGTCATTGTGCGTCTCTTCGGTATCATGATTCTTCCTCCATTTTCGTGAAATATTTGATGTCGGTTATACTCCCGGTTCGTTCTTCAGGTGGTTTCCAAACTGCCTTCACCTTCATTCCCACTTTGATTTGGTCATGGGGAATGCTTTCATCCAACAGATGAAGGAAACCAGAAGGACTGATGCTTGTACCGTCAATGTCAATAACTGCCGGAATTTCAGGATCCTTCCTCCTTGAGGCATCCGTCCTAATATACGCAAGGGAAAAGGTATTCACAGTACCGGTGTCGGGAAGCTCAACATATTCGACCATAGGCGAAAAGCATTCCTCGCAGAACATTCGAGGTGGACAGACCACTCTCTTGCAGTCATCACACTTGACACCGTAGATCTTGCCTTCCTTCAACCCTTCCAGAAATTTGGAAATGGCAATTCCAGTTGCCCAAGCATATCTGATCTCAGGATGATGTGTCACACTGAGTACCTTGTTCATGAATTCATCATGTGAAAGCTTTGTTCCTCTTACGTTCATTCGACTCGACCTCCTTTCAGGATCAATACGGTTCCTACCTGCATAAGATCACCCCATGCCTGTGCCAGACCTCGTGTTACATCCTTAGGTATCTGTCTCTTGCCTGCCTTCCCCGTCAATTGAAGATAGACTTCCGCGGCCTTCATTCCAGCAGCTGCTGCTATCGGATTGCCTACACCCAACAGACCTCCTGAAGGTGTAACAGGAAAATCACCGTCTCTTGCCGTAACCCCTTCATAAGCAGCTTCTGGAGCCTTACCCTTGGGGAAAAGCTGCAATCCTTCAAGATGATGCAATTCCTTGTAGTTGAACGGGTCATAGGGTTCTGCAAAGGAAAGCCATTTGCGGAGAGCTTCTGGAGAATGATCCTTCATTCCAGCCATGTTATAGGCCTGCTTGGCGGCCTTCTCTACATATTTCGGATAATACAGATCTCTGTTGGTCCACATGGTGGTATCAACATTCCATCCAACACCATCAACCCATGCCACGTCATCAAGGGATATGCCGAATTCCTTGATCTTCTCCTCAGACATCATGACAAAAGAGACAGCGCCGTCAGCCACAGGAGAGATGTCCAGAAGGTGAACAGGTTCTGCAAGAACTTCTGAATTCAATACGTCATCAATCGTCAACTTCATTCCAAGCATGGCACTTGGATGATCCATAGCATTGCCCTTGTTCTTCACGGACACAGACGCTATATGTTCCTTGGGAATGCCGTGTGTTTCCATGTACCTTTTCATTTCAAGAGCAAAGATCCAGACAAGATTCGGACCCAATGGCCTTTCAATCATACTATCAAAAATCGTATTGAACGCTGCCTGAGCAGATGGAAGTACAGATGACATCTTCTCCTCGGTAGTGACCAAAACCACATCATGCATTCCTGATGCAATGGAATACCATCCCTGAATTGGGGAAAAGACACCGGTACCTCCTCCGACATATCCTCTCATGGAAGGAAGATTAAACCCACCAGATCCATCCGTCAAATATTCATGCTTCTGATGTACCCCATCAAAAGCATCAGGTGCAGAGCCTATGATCACCCCATCGACGTCCTTCCGTGTAATACCGGCATCATCCAATGCAGCTTTCGATGCATAATAGGCCAATTCCTTGGGTGTCTCCTTAGCTCTTCTCATAAACTTGGTCATTCCAACACTAACAATACCAACTTTCCTGTTCTTCATGCTTTCATCACTCCTTCGACAAGACCGCCAAAGCGCCAGCTGTGGTAGGTACCCCTCTCCATGAAAAAGCAAGACCCGTCTTGACATCGGTCAACTGCCTACGACCAGCAATTCCACGCAACTGTTCCACAACCTCAACGATTCTCTGCAACCCATTTGCATCATGGGCATTTCCCATTCCCAAAACACCTCCAGAAACGTTGACCGGCAAATCACCATTCCGATTCAATCTACCGTCCATCAGTGCCTTGGCAGCCTCTCCTGTCTTGAAAACACCCAAGGACTCCAGATGCTGTAATTCCTTGTAGGCATAGGTATCGTCAACCTCAAAGAAATCAATCTGACCCGCAGGATCTGAAATACCAGCCATCTTGTACGCACGTGATGCACACAGTTCGGCGTACTTGGCCGTTTTCCATTCCCTTGTCTCAAGATTCGGGGTATTGGTAGCATAGCTGATCCCCTTGATCCAAACAGGATCAACATCCTTCTCCTTGACCACCTTTTCACTTGCCATTACGACAACAACTGCTCCGTCAGCATGTTCAGCGATCTCACCTTCACGTAAGGGAGATGCCACCATTTCCGTTTCCAAAATGTCGGAACGTGAGGCCTCCATACCATACGCAGCGTTCGGGTTCAGCAAGGCATTGCGGAAATTCTTCACACCAACCTCCGCAAATGCCTCATCATCCACACCTGCCGCCGTCTGGTACATTCTTTTCTCCAAGCCAGCAATGGAGTGATAAGTGGCATCAAATTGTCTTGCATATATGGGATCCAAGGCAAAATGCTGGATCTGATTTGGAGTCAGCATGTCGGAGACTCGACTCTGCGATTCCACAACAGCAATGTCGAACATCCCAGTGGCAATCTGCATATATGCTGCTGCCATTCCTTGAATACCGTCCCCAGTAATGGTATGAACCGGTCTCTGTGCAGCCCCGAGCTGGTCAGGAGCATATTCATCTGCGATGGAAATACCCATATTCAAATCTTCCTCGCAAGAGATGAATGTGTCCACTTCCTCCCGGGGATTAACTTTTGCATCGGCATAGGCCTTGAGCGCTGCCTTGTAAACCATCTCCTTGTAGGAGAGTTCACGGATGGCCGCTCGAAAACCTTCTACACCAACACCAATAATTGCAACTCTATTCATAGTTTCACCCTTCGGTAAAGCCTTGGGTCGGAAGGTAAAAATGCCTGACCGACCTCTTCAGTTTGAAATCATCAGACTTTTTTTTAAGTCTTAATCTACTAACAAATGCTTTTGGAGAACTTATTGCATCAGAGTTGGGGAAAAATTGGTGCAAAATGGCTCCATCGTAGGAATTTGCATGGGGTGCAATCAGTCACGAACAAATATTTCAACCTTTTTTGCACACGTAAAATTTTAGGAGGAGATCGTCTGGAAATGGGTTCCTTCGAATCAGTGCAAAAGACATTTTTGGATTCGGAAACCTTATGTAGAGAGGCTGAGTATGGGAAAATGCCCTCGGTCGCGAGAGCTATAATGACCCATTAGGGATTGAAACGTTCCTACCTCAATGTATACAGCCACACATTCAGGACTAAATGTCGCGAGAGCTAGAATAACCCATTAGGGATTGAAATTTTCAAGATGTACGCCTAAATTTTTTTGGCTT
>CAZYCQ010000058.1:18915-20023 GCA_964645535.1 uncultured archaeon
GTAGGGAATATTTGGGTTTTCCTTGCGAACCCTTTGTCGCGAGAGCTATAATGACCCATTAGGGATTGAAACTTTTGCTTGCCTTTTCCAATTCCCTTTTTGTTTCATCGGGGTCGCGAGAGCTATAATGACCCATTAGGGATTGAAACTGTTTCGAAAATTAAATAAACTATAAGTGTTACATAGTCGCGAGAGCTATAATGACCCATTAGGGATTGAAACAATACCAGCCTCATGCAATGCTGGCAGCGTCCTATGTCGCGAGAGCTATAATGACCCATTAGGGATTGAAACCCTTTTATTTTGGGCTTTCAAAGCCATCTCACGTATTGTCGCGAGAGCTATAATGACCCATTAGGGATTGAAACTCAGGATGTACCGGGTTTCACCGGATCTTCTGATAGGTCGCGAGAGCTATAATGACCCATTAGGGATTGAAACCACCCTTGAACCTAATTGCGGGCTTTTTTTCCCGCAGGTCGCGAGAGCTATAATGACCCATTAGGGATTGAAACTAAATACCCTTTTGCTGCAACGGTTTACATGAACCCGCATTCGCGAGAGCTATAATGACCCATTAGGGATTGAAACCTATAGCATCACAGAAATTCATACACATCCTGTCTATGTCGCGAGAGCTATAATGACCCATTAGGGATTGAAACATCAATATATTGAAATTAAGCTTCTTGAGGGTATTGTCGCGAGAGCTATAATGACCCATTAGGGATTGAAACCATTGCCCTGATACTTTACTCACGCGTCTTTTTTTGGTCGCGAGAGCTATAATGACCCATTAGGGATTGAAACAGCTTTTTTTGATCCTCAGTTATTATTTGCCATTTCGTCGCGAGAGCTATAATGACCCATTAGGGATTGAAACTTTATGGATCTGATCCAAGGTGGAGAAACGGTATCAACGTCGCGAGAGCTATAATGACCCATTAGGGATTGAAACATAATTATTGCTATTAGGTTGCAGCGTGAAGAATTTGGTCGCGAGAGCTATAATGACCCATTAGGGATTGAAACCAAGGAAAGCAAAGCGCAATTGCTGAGGATCAAGAAGTCGCGAGAGCTATAATGACCCATTAGGGATTGAAACTAT
>CAZYCQ010000059.1:0-12204 GCA_964645535.1 uncultured archaeon
ACTTTCATACATGTTTTTGAAGTACCTACTTCCTATGGAACCTCAAATATTTTCATATTTTTCATTAAAACTTCAAATTGAAATTTTAAATCTTCGTGATGTTATTTTCCGTTTTTTTGGAATTCTTCAATAACTAAAGAATTTCAAATCAACATTAATTGAATAAAACCTCGATATATTTTTTCCAAATTTACCCTTTGATACCGAATTATATTAATTAATAAATCACATCAAAACTTGTGGAGTTTTACACTAATTTAGGTGAAATCCTGCAAAAGATAATAGAAAAGGCTGAAGAAGACGGACTTATCACAATGGAGGAACAGGAGCTCATTAATGTCTTGGATATTACTTTTAGAGATCTGGATCAGGCCATCAAAAATGCTCTTGAGGATCATTATCTCTCTAAACAAGAAGAACTGGTGCTTAGGGAAAAACGTGCAAAAATAATTGATGAAGCGTGGGAGGTCATTTCCAAAGATAATGTTATCAGTGAAGATGAAGCGATTCTGATTAGAACCTTACTTCAACTTATCAAGAATATCAAGGTTACTGAGTGATTTCTATTTTACAAAATATAAATCCAATAATGAAACAATAGCATCCTTTAATTCCTTTTCTGCAACTTCTCGTGATGCTCCTGATTTGATTAGTCGATCAAGTACTTCCATAAAGCTGATCAATCCACCGAAATCCGGATTTTCACCAGAAAAGGCGATTTGGAATTCCTCGATCATAGGACCTTCCTTCTCCAAATCTCCTTTTGGAACTAGGTTTCCTCCTTTTCCCTTTTTTGGAGCAACTGCTTTTGGAATTCCTTCAGGCTTTTTCACTATTACTTTTGTGGCTTTTTTGCTCTCTTTCTTCTTTTTCCCATTTCCTTTCTTTACTTTTAAATCTTCAAGGGATAAATTCGGTTTTCTTTCTCCTTTTTCTAAAAATTGATCTATTGTATTGGTATCTGATATATCCACTTCCTCAATGGAAAACTGAAAGCCGAGTTTTCCATTAAGTTCCTTAGCCTTGATTTCCCCCATTCTCTTGGTTGTTTTGGCAGACGATTTTCCTTTATAGATCCAAATTTTTCTATCAAAGGGGTCTTGGATAAGCAATACCCTTCTTGAATTAAACGCTTTCTTATTTGGCGTCAATTCTTCCATGGATCCGTCTGCCTTGACGTTGATCACTTGATAAGGTATCATCAAATATCATATGTCAGTCTAGCATTTATTCTTTTAGGAAAATCTCATTGGTCAAACATAACTGATTTTATTAAACCACTTATCAATGCACGTTCCTCTTTAGTGATATTGAAATCCTGTGAGGATGTTTCATATGCATTCTTCAAAATCATTTTCTTGAGACGCTTAAGTTCTATTTTCTCCTCATCAGTGAGATCACCTTTTTGAATGGTTGCCTCAATTCTTTCCCGTAATTGTTTGATGTCCATTTTCAATTGCTTTAATATGGCCATCTCATCATCTGTAATGATCCCATCTTCTAATGCAATCATCATTATGTCTGTCAGCAGATTCTGTAACTTTTCATCTTCATGGGAAAGAGCCATACTTTCAACTGAAACTTCCCATTCAAAAATGTATTCTTTCTCCCTGTAGTTTGAATTTCCTTAAAATCTATCAAAGGAAGGTAGTTATCGTGTATCCCTCAACAGATTCATTAGGGCTCTTGGAACATCCTCATGTGAACTGACAGGTGCAAAACGTCCTTTTCCTTTCCGAGCCATATCTTTACATAATCGTTGTCCCCAGTCATATTTGGAGGGGAGTCCCAAAACATGAAGCTTTGGAAAACGATGGAGTTGCTTTCTTGGATCTCCTCCTCTATTGAAGACACCATCTGTCACTAAAATCGCAAATTTGTTTCGATTTCTCATTTTTTCCAGCTCTACACCTGCCATGATCAACGCTTCTGTAATATTTGTATATCCCGCACTTTCTGCCTCAAGAATACGGTCAATCAAATGGTTGATTGGCACACGTTCTCGCGCTCGCTTGATCAAGTATGGTTTTGTGTTGAACAGAACAATTGCATACTCGTCATGTGCAAGATGATATGCCATGACAGCCACAGCTAAGGCTGCTGTGGTAAACCGTTCCCCAAACAATGATCCTGAGGTATCAAAAATTAAAACCCCTGATTTTGTCTTTTCTCTTTTTTCCAACGCTACAATGTTGTCATAAGTTAAATATCCTGTTTCCATAAAGTTTTCCAAGGTTGCTTCTTCATCAAAATCATCTGCATCTGGAGAATATTCGGTCTGTATCCAGATGTTTCCACGAAGTCCTCTCCCAATGATTCCTTCTGATACTTTCAGGATGCTTCGCCGTGCAAGACGCTTGAAAATTGGTTTTGCCTTTTCACTCATTGAGCCCCGTAGCATGAAAAACAGGTTCGGTGCACTATTGTCGCCTGAAGCTGCTCGACGTCCGAGTAATTGAAAGCCTTGTGGGCTCTCCATTGCATCGGCAACAGCTGCGGGATTGGATATTGCCAATCCTTGGATAGCTGGCATATTTTCTACCTCAATTGCCTTTTCTGCTGAATCCCGAATAGTCATGAAATCCATTCCTTTTGATAGTTGGTGATATTTCATCGGGTTACGACGACCTCGAACTATTTCAGCTTCCAGTAACTTTTTCTTGTCCATTTTTCCTCGAAATGAGGGCATCCGCTTCATGAGATCATCAGAGAGCTGGTCCCAGCTCCCTTCACTCAGAAAAAATTTTCATCCTCCAGGATTTCAAGGATGATATCGCTTAGAACGTCTTCAACCCGGCGTTCGATCCCATCCTCAAGTTCAACTTTAGTGGCCAATGCCATGACTCCAGCCTCAATCCAGGATTCCCTCTGTTCAACATCCATAAATCGCAATAGGCTGGCAAAATCAATTGCTCCACGTATGGAACTTCCACGTCGAAGATCTGGCCAATTGCGTGTTTGGCGTGTAATTTTCACCACAACACGGACAACATCGTCATTGGTTAATCCAGAACGAATTTTTACAATCTTTTGTTCTTCTTCCTCACTCTGATATTCCAATCGAACCCAAGCAAAACGATCTTTCAATGCCTCGCTCAGTGGTGTAGTTGCAACAAATTCTTGTGGATTCATTGCACTGATAATATAAAATCCATCAGCGCTCTTGACTGAACCCAATTTAGGAATGATGACCTGCTTTTCATCCATTGCTGAGAGCAAAACGTTTTGGGTTCCTTCCGGCATACGATTTAATTCATTCAAAAATAAAATCGCACCTTTCTGCATTGCACTTACAAGAGGTCCTACTACAAAAGATTCCCAGGTATATCCCTTTTGCATAACCATTGGCGGATCAAAATGGCCGACCAAACGTGCAGCATTATATCGTTCGTCACCATCCACTCGCTCCAGATTCTGCGAAAAATAACTAGCTATTGCATGTGCCAAAGTGGTTTTACCAACACCAACATCCCCTTCCAACAAGAGATGTTTTCCAGCCAACTTTGCTGCCAAACATTTCCTTAGCTCGACCTCCCTTCCTACAATATTAAAACGTGTTTGGATATCCTTGATCATTTCATCTAACTTAACCTGTTCTGTCATCATATATCATTCCTCAAAACAAAGTAACATTCTATAATAATCAAGAGACCGTTTTTAAAAAACTCAACCTTATGAACACTCGAATTCTATAAACATTAAATTTCAAATGTAAACCCGTTCTATGATCAAAAAATAGCATTTTACCATCACAATGGTTTCTTCTTGTACGGAAAATTGATTGAACACTCCTTTATTCCGACAACTTTTCAAGTTTGTATTTATTTTTTATCCGTAATCCCAAAATCAGCTAACATGCCCTGTTTCAGCACGAATTATCGATTTTTACCCAAAACAAAATTATTAATTCCAAATCAAAATCAAACATCGCAAAACCAATTCTTTTTTCATTAGATTGGCCTTGATAATTTAGGGTTGTTGTAATCGTACAATTCAAACAAATTGGTGAAAACTGCATCAACCTTACATCATAAATGAAAACATCCTTCAAAATTACAAAATATTTCCCGAAAAATCTAAATTGCAAAGTCAAATAACATCTAAACATCTATTGGAAAAGCATAATCATTCAAAGTAACTCATTCAAGGAAAATAGCAGGGGTGGGATTCGAACCCACGAACCTCTAAAGGACAGGATGCCTCCAAATATTTCCACTATGTGGAAATCAACTTGAGTCCCGCGCCGTTGACCACTTGGCTACCCTGCTTTTATCAGGTCGTAACCTGACTCATATTGTTTAAGAGAGAAAGAAGTTAATAATTTTATCTTTGATACATTGGCTTCTTTGAAACAAATTTTTGTTGCCATGTCACAAAAGATGTTAATCATTGAAATACTTCTTTTACTCTATGATCCTTTTCATCAATTATTCTTGATTAAGTGGCCAATAGGTAACCTTGATTAATGTTTCTTTTGCTAGTTAATATGTTGGATGCAGGTATAGTAATTTTGACTTCAGATTTTCGATTGGCATATAAGGTTCAATCGTTGCTTTCGGGTCGTTTTTCACGCCTTATTCACAGTGTTGATCCATCGGATGTTCATAATAGTGATATCGTGATCACAACCTATCGAGAATTTTTGGAAAACAATTTTGATCGGGTACTTCGTTTTTCAAGCCATCGATCTGTGACATTGACAAGTCTATTGTCCGGCATCAATTCTTTTTTCACACAACCTACTGGATTATGCCTAGTGGGTGTGGATCCAGGAAAGACAGTTGGTGTTGGCTTAATCTTCAATGGTTCTGTTTTATCGACACGAACATTTACTGATTTATATGCTTTGGTTACTTGGCTCCGGAAAGAATTATCATTATTGGCATATGAGGAGTTGATATTCCGAATTGGTGATGGGGGTGATAAATACCATGAACCGTTAGTGGATCTTTTGTTCAAGGAATTTAGTCATTTGGGGTCATTTGAATTGGTAAATGAAACTCGTACTTCTGTGAAAGTAGGATCCCGTTCATTGCATGAAGAAGCCGCTTTACGAATTGCCCGTCGATATGGTGTTCGAATTGAAGAACATTAATCAAGTCCGAGATTGAATTTTTTGACATATTCAAGGATTTTGTAGGTGATTTTCGGGTCTTCCTCAGAAATATTTCCGACAACAATGGCTTGAGGAATATATTTATTGCTAAGAATTGTTTTTACATCTTCTACTGATTTAATTCCTCCACCATAAATGGCATTTGGAACGATTGTCGGATAGCTATTCCCATTCATGGCTTGAGCTTCAAGAATATCTTGAATTAGATTTTTATTCATTCTTTGCTGTCCTGAGCCTGCCTCAATGTAGAACCATTTAAAAAAAGGGTCATTTCTTGCATCGATAAAACGCTGTTTGATAGTTTCAGGATCGGGATTTGTATCTGCCTTTGTCCTTTTTGCAGCTTTTCCTCCCATTGGATGATATGCAAGTGGGTAAATTTCAGCCTTAAGAAATGGAGATAAGAGTTTTGTCAAAAATTTTGCCTTGAAAAGGAGATAATTGCTGGTTGAATTAATGGGAATAGGGGCAAAAATAAACTTTGGCCCTCTAATGAGATGTTGTGTGCTGCTTGGAAAAAGGCCAATGGCAGAATCAAAAGAATTCTTGTACTTTTCTGGAGTAAGACCTGGGATATAAGGTGGATTATCTCTTTTTTTTATGTGGTGAAGGATTTTCTTGTACATTTTCTTGTATCTTCTTTTTGTAACGAATCGTTCTGAGGCACCCAACAAAGCAAAGTTGTCGTCTTCTATCTCAAATATTTGGTAAAATTCTTCTGAGTAAAGGTCAATTTTTGCTGGATCTGCGAGAATTCCAAGATGGACTTTCAATGTTTTTATTGAAGAATCTTGCGATTTAACTTTGGTGTTCAATAAATGGAACTAGGTTTAATTCGTCTCTATCCCCTTTAATTTTGAAAATATTGTTTGTGTAGTATCTAGTCTGCTGAAGGTATTGTGGCTTATCATTCTTGATAAAGGAGACAATTATAACTTCATGTTTCTTGGCGATTTCTTTTAGAATCTTGATGGTGAACGTATAAATTCTAAGATTCAAAAATTTTTCATCTTCATTGCTCGGAAGTTCAAATAGAAGAGCAGGAATACCATAGACGATGATGGTTCTCTTTTGATTTGGAAGAATTTTTGGTAGTTCTGTTATGAGCCTGACTAGGTTTTTCTTATTTTCTGGCCTAAAAATGGTAGTATCCCTGATAGTTATCATTTTGGTACAATCAATGATCATGCAAGGATTTTCTGCCAATTTGCAGATTCGTTTAACGATCCAAGCCAATGGTGTTTTTCCAAAAATCACTTTGAAGTTGTCTTTCACACCCTCAGATTGACTTATGCAATAAAATATTTGCTAATCAAAAAGATCTTCATCTTCAGCATATTTGTATCCAAGAAGAAAGAGACCGAAGAAGATAAGCGATGCGATGATGATGACAACTCCCTTTAAAGGAATCCTTTCACTGAGAAAATGGGCAAGGGAAAATACAGGGATCATAAGGAGCCCTACATTTGCATTTTCCTCAATACTTACGTTCTTAATGCGTGCTAGAACAAACTGTAAAACTCCAAGGACAAACGCGATGGCATTCATGATATTGAAAAACCCATTAGAAGGATCCGCTAGATATACAAGGAAAAGAACAAGGAAGAGTGCGAACTTCAAGACGAGAACGAACCCATAGTTGACATTTTCCCTTGATCCATATTGTTTTGCTCCTTCCATGAGAAAGAGAATAAAATTTCCTATCGCAATAGATATGGCAAGGCTAAGTCCAAATCCGAAGAGGGTGTCGATGTTGCTCAACCAAAAATGGTATACAATATTCCATTGCTCAACGTATTTAAAATAGAATGCAAAAGCAACCAAAGAGGGGATAAAAAGGAGAGCTAGACTCGGAATAACCCAAACTAGCCAATGGAATCTTCCAATGTAAACTTTCCTAAGAGCCATTCTTGTGGCAAAAATGATTCCAAGAATGGTAATGATTGGGCTAAAGAAGGGCATAATAATAAAGACGAGAACAAAAATAGCATTGACTCCATAGAACAGCTTTTGATCAATTCGGACTTTTCCCATAGCTCTTCCCATGAGTTCATATGCATTTGCGATTCTGTTTGCTCTGATAATGCTGAACAGAACCCAAGGTAACGAAAAAAGAATTGGAATTCCAAGGTTTACTATCCATGGTACATATTTCTTTTCAATCGGTACAAATGAGAAGGTATCTATAATCTGATTAAAGTTTGAAATCAAAGTATCATTCCAGAATATTGTATAATATATGAAATAAATCGGTGTAAAAACAATCTGGATCAATACCATAAGTCTATTGAGCATAATTCCATCAAATCTATTCGACACAATCTACTAGAGATCTGACAATTATATAGAATTTTTCAATACATATTGGATTATATCTTCTGCTTAATCATGTTTTCAAGTGCAAGCCAAGCAATGAAAATTGCAGCAATACCAAGTGCAACAAGCATATTTGCCCTGTCTGTATCATGAGGATTAGAAGGTGCTTCTTTCAGAAGAAAAAGCCCAAGTGCACCAAAAAACATGAGAAGACCTGCCACAATCCCTTCAATAAGAAATTGCCTTTCCAAAGCCCCTGTATAAATCAAAACAGGATTTCCTGCACTGTCTGCACCAATTGCGATAGGTGATTGAATAAGGTCATAAACTCCGCCAATAAAGATATAAAAGACACTTACATAGACAAGAGCATAAATGACTTTAGGGGATATGGTTGTTGGGATGGTTGGCTCAATTTTAGGTAAATAGAAATTGGGTTGTCTTACCCCTGGGAAAATCCACGGTAATTTTACCATGCATCCTCTTTTGAATATGTGTTTATATTGTTTCTTTTTTGTTCAACCAAAATAGTTGATCAATAACTGACATTTATTATCCTCATTAAACTGGCTAGCCTGATGGTAACAATCAAATTGAAAAATGAAATAATGGGTTTTTCTTCAGCTCATATTTCGAATATTGATGGACAATGGAGGCTTCACGGTCATAATTTCCAAGTAGCAATAGATATGGAGGTACCGTCTGTAAATTGTGGCAATACTGGTTATTTTGAAGAAATTCGTAGAAAATTAAAGGTTTTGGATCACAAGGTCATTGTTCCTGAAAATTGCATTGTAAAAAAACAAGGATCTAATTTTATTGCATCATTTGAAGGAAATTTATTTACTTTCCCTATAAAGGATTCCTATGTTATGAAGAGGAATTCAAGTGAAATTGTGGATCTTCTTGATGAAATTATCACGATTCTATCGGAATATGACCTTATCAGAGTTTCATTGTCTTATGATGGGCTTACTTGGATCGAGAAGCGAATAAAAGGTTTAAGTGGAGGATAGGTGTCAATTGATTAATGAAAGTAGTCATCGCTGATCCTCTACATAAAAAAGTTAATGAAATATTGAAAAAAGCTGGAATGAAGGTTGTCGATGTTTCCTCGAACAAAGAGAGACTTGAAGCAGAATTGCAGGATGCCCAAGCATTGGTTGTCAGAAGTGCAACGAAAGTCAATCTAGATCTCCTTGAAAAGGCACCAATGCTAAAAATAATTGGTCGGGCAGGTGTTGGTCTTGATAATATAGATCTTGAAGCAGCAAAAAACAAGGGTATTCAGGTTGTTAATAGTCCTGAAGGTCCAACTGTAAGTGTAGCTGAATTTACTCTAGGATTGATGATTGCAGTTGCAAGAAAGTTTGGAATTGCGTATATGGGTACAAGAGAA
The DNA here is from genome assembly GCA_964645535.1 of uncultured archaeon. Lineage (GTDB taxonomy): Archaea > Asgardarchaeota > Heimdallarchaeia > Heimdallarchaeales > Kariarchaeaceae > WAKA01. Next base: position 8,832 of record CAZYCQ010000059.1, read on the forward strand.
GGAAAATGGCCAAAAAAACAGGCTAAAGGGATTGAATTGAGAGAAAAGACTCTTGGCATAATTGGATCTGGGGCTATTGGTGGTCAATTAGCTAAATATGCTATAGCCTTGGGCATGAAGGTCATTGCATATGATATTATTGAATATGATCACTTAAAATCATTAGACAATTTCAAGTACGTCCCTTTGGAAACTTTGTTGAAGACTGCCGATTTTATATCACTCCATGTTCCTCTTGTTCCTGCAACAAAACATATGATTAATTCCGAAGCATTCAAAAAAATGAAAGATGGTGTTATTATCATCAACGCTGCAAGAGGTGGTGTTATTGATGAAAGTGCCCTTCTTGAATCATTGAATTCTGGAAAAGTTGCAGGTGCTGCTTTGGACGTTTTCGAAACTGAACCTCCTATCAATAAAGAACTTTTAGAACATCCCCAAGTCTTTGTAACTCCTCATATTGGTGCCAACACAATTGAAGCCCAAGAAAAGAATGGGACTATTGTTGCACAAAAAATTGTCTCTTTCTTCAAGGCTGAATCCTAGAACGAATGATTTCAGGTTTAGGAATCACAATTCCAATAACTATCCAAATTAAAAGAATCAATAGCGAAGACTCTAATGGTAATCCGTTATTGTATTGGTAATAGATAAGAAGAATTCCAGGAAAAATCAGAATGAAATCGTAGAGCAATGAAAGAATTGCTTGATCATTCTTCGACACAATGTTGGGGTTTCCTTAGTTTACAAAAACATTTCCCAACGTTACCTTCCAAAACCAATAAATAACAAAAAGATAACTCGTTAAATGGTTGAAATTCAATTTCAGCCTTTATATGTTGGGCGGGTAGATCAGCCCGGTAGATCGCCTGATTTGCAATCAGGAGGCCCCGAGTTCAAATCTCGGTCCGTCCATTTTTTCTATTGAATAGGGAATTATATGAATTTAAAGCAAACTCTATTATTGCAACAGATTGAGTTTAGCATATGTCTGAAATAGATGTACACGTTGCCGAGTATAAATCGCTTCTCAAAGAGTTTGCAAAGACTTTCTTTTCCTATTTTGAAAAAGGTAGAGCACAGGCAATTTCCTGTAAAGAAAAAATCCTGATCTGCGGCATGGGGGGTTCTGCAATATCCGGTGATTATCTTAGAACAGTCCTCTCATATTATAGCGATTGCGAAGTCGTTGTATCAAAGAGTTATGAACCACCAAATTTTGTGGATGAAACATGGTCCGTATTTGTCATTAGTTACTCAGGAAACACTGAAGAAACACTTTCCCAAGCCAAGATTTTATTAGACCGAGGAATCAAAATTGCAGTGATTTCTTCAGGTGGTATTTTAGGTAATCTAGCTAAAGAAAACAATCTTCCTTTTTTCAAAGTTGAGGAGGGTCTTCAACCGAGAGCTGCTTTACCAAACCTTTTTGGAATTTTACTTGGTGCAGTTTACGATTCTTTTTCACTTCCACTAAACTTGGACATAATTCTTCCAGAACTTGAACAACATGTGAACATGTTGCATTCTCAAGAGCCATTCATGAAAAATCTAGCTTTTAGTCTAGTTTCAAGGTCTGTTTTTGTAATTTCTTCAACACTTTTTGGATCAGTGGGTTTGCGTTTTCGATGTCAACTAAATGAAAATTCAAAATTGCATGCCGCAAATTTTGAATCTCCTGAATTTAGTCATAATGCCATTATTGGATTTGATGGGAAAGGAGCAGATGTATTCTTCATTATTTTGAGATCGAAATATGAACATCCTAGAACAAAACTTCACCTTGACTTTTTGGAGAATCATTACAGAGATTCCATGGTTTCTCTTGAAGCAGAAGGCGATTCGCTTTTGACACAGATACTTTCAATAACTGCCTTCCTTGATTATTTTTCTGTAGTCGCCGCAGAAATACAAGAAATCGACCCTTATACCATTACCTCGATCAACCTCTTAAAATCAGAGCTTAAATCAAAATAGGAAATAAGCAATCCCAACATCTTCTAAACTATCTTGTTTAATCTTAGGTATCCAATATCCTTGACCCATTTCAACAACTCTGTCTCCAAAAATAAATTGTTCGAAATCAGGTTTTGGAAAAGGTTGTCTCCAATCAATGGGATTCTTTTTTGTTTTTGAAAATGCTGCGGCATAACTTTTAATTTTGTTTGTTTTTTGGTCTCCCATAATTTCACTAAATTCTCGCAGAATTTTAGATCCCACCCACTTTACAGTTATATTTTCAAATTTAATGATAATGATCCCCTTTTTTTTAAAATCAAAAATTGAATTATATTGATTTACTTGATCTAATTCTTTTTTTGCATTTTGAAGACAATTAATCAAAAAATCATTTTTATTCTGAATAGATTTGGTATAAATTGAAAATTTAGTTATAAGTTCTCCAAAACGTTCACTGCTAATCCCAAACTTAATCGAATAATTGACTCTGATGAAAAGACCCGTGTAATAAAAAAACGTTCTTTTTTCTGGATTAATACTGATTTTTCTTGCAAATTCTGAGATGATAAATGCATCTCTAAACCTTCCATTGGGCTTCATCATTCGTTCCTCAACCATTCTTCTTCAGCATAGGAATCCTTATCTTCCCATATTCGAACTTTTACCCATTGGAAATTGTCCTTTTCTGGAAGTTTTAAGATTTCCTCCAATAACTTCAAGACAAGATTTTCGACTGTAGGTTGCTCAATTACATCGTTCAGGAAGATATGGTCGAATTTATTGATTGATTGTTTGAGGTGTGTAAAATCAACTATCATTCCTGAGTTATTGACTTTCCCTCCTATTTCGACTTCAATCAAATAATTATGCCCATGAGTTCTCTGACATTTACTTTCATAAGGAAGATAAAGTCTATGGGCAGACGAAATTTCAGCCCGATAGAATATTTTCATACCTCTTCTATGTTTTTTTGAGATTTATGTTTTGAGGAATATTCTTCAATTCATGTCCAACACATTTCTGTAACTTGCATCTATAATATTGCTCAATCCCTTTCCTGAAGAGTAATCAAACAATGAAAGTTTGTTTATCCCCCTTGAAAGTAAATCCTTGAAAAGTTCAATAGGTCTGCTCTGGTCTTTCTTTGAATTATAGGCAAGAATAATATTTATGTCAGATAATCTTGATGTTGGTACTTCAGTGAAAATTGTATCTTTTTCATAAGTATCAACATCTACAACGACACTCTGAAGTGATTTATCTTTGAAATGGCGCAATGAATCTTCATACGGAACTTGAATCAATGTCAGGTTATTATAGATAAGTTCAACCTTCTTCTTTGTAATAATGCTCCTTGTTTCTTCTCCTCGATCCAAATTAAGCATCAAAATAGAAAGAACTGATTTGAAAAATT
>CAZYCQ010000059.1:12214-20018 GCA_964645535.1 uncultured archaeon
ATGAAAAGCATAGGCTCTTGAAATAAACATTATTTTCTTCTTTTTGTTTTTAAGATTTTCATCAACAGTTATGGTTCTTTCTACAGCCTGCGCAACAATGTTTTCGATAACAGAAGAAATTAAATTAACAACAGATTCTCTTCTTACAGTTCCGTTTCGATCGATCTCAATTAAAAGAACATGATCTCCATGAGATAGTGACCTTTTTAAGAGACCCGAAGCTCCTTCATCTCTTGCCCCTGGAACTGGAGGAAGGAAAACCTTTTTGGATTCCTTTTCAATGTGTCCATTGAGTTCCTCGGGGCTCACTTCAACCCATGAGGTTTTTTTGCATTGACTACAATAGGCTTGTATTTGGATTGTTTTCATTGAACCACCTACTTCAGTTTTTCAATCTTTTCCATTAACCATTCCATTCCCTCATAAATGTTATTTCCTAGCTTTGCAGATCCAGCAATTACATTGAAATCCCGCCCTCTGTTTCGATTGGTAATTTCATAAACTCTTACTGCATCTTGGACTGAATAGGGATTCAGTTCCACTAAGTCTTGTTTGTTGACAAGAACAAGAACTGGTTTGTTCTGGTTAAGGATATTTAACATATATTCAAAGCTAAGCTTTGATTTCTGAAAATCATCTTTGTCTCTATCCTCTCTTACTGTTCCATCAATCACATAAATGATGCCGTCTGCTTGGGTAACTGCAAGACCCCACAATGCATTCTTGTAGAGATCTTGTCCCCCAACATCAATGGTTGAAAGATTCCAGGAGCCGATAGTTGCTCCCTTATTTCTAATGTCAATCCCTAAAGTCATGTCGACCTCTTCTACAGGTTTTCCTGTTTCAAGGAAACGAATAAGGGTTGTTTTTCCTGCTCCCGAAGTTCCAAGTGTTACAATTTTTGCAGTCTTTTTGCGATTTCTTTTGAACAACGCTGAAAATATGCTCATTTGAATCTTCAAAAAATAATGAATTTCAGATATAAACTCGGAATTTTTCAGATGGAATCCAGTGTCCCCAAGTAATAAATTTCCATAAATTTGGAATTATATATGGTTCTTCAAACATACAAGGGTGAGATAGTTACCGCAGGAATGGTCGATGTCTCTGTTCGAAAAATATTCAAGAAATCAAAGGGTTTTTTGCTGAGAAGGGACTATGATTCCATTACAAAATGGAAGGTTACTGGTGTTATTGCTACATCATTGCTAACAAATTCGGTTGTTGGGATAGCATTGCAAAAAGGAGCAAATTTTATTCTCTGCTTGGAAAGTGGATTAGAAAATTCTAATTCCATCTTATCTAATTCCAGAATTCTTGAAGTTTGTTATAAAAATGATATACTTGTCTATGAAATTGGATCACCTTGGAGCATGGAACCTGAAATATTTTATCAATTGCTTTCAAAATTGACTGATAATGATGGTCTTACATTTTTCACCATTCCAGAAATTACAATGGCTCATGTTGTTATTTATTTCAAGGAACCCATCCCTCTTAGAGGCATTTTTGATCGTTTGATTGTCGGGGCAATAACCTTCTCCCAAAAATCCGTAAGTGATCATGATACAAAAAGGGCAATCATTTTGGAAAAGTTTGAATCGCTTGATCCCATAGCAAATTTGGGAATTGATTGTTTACTAACTTTTCAACTCAATCCAGAATTGATGAGTTTCTCTAGAAAAAACAAAATTCTGTCAATTATTGTAAATCATCAGCAATGGTTGAATGAATTTCTTAGAATCATAATATTGGAAGTTGCAAACAAATTGGGTTGCCCCATTATTCCTGTTTTTGAACTTTCAGCTAAATTTAGAGTGTTATAGCATTATTTATCAAGATCTCCTACACAAAGATCAACAGTTCCCATAACAGCAGGGATATCTGCAAGCTTCCCACCTTTTATTAACTGGGGAAGGGGTGCAAGATTATTGAACGTAGGGCTTCGAATTCTAACTCTATAGGGTGAGGGTGTTCCATCACTTTCAATGAAAAATCCAGCTTCACCCCTTGCCGCTTCAATTCTTCTATATATTCTTCCCTTTGGTGGTCTTCTGGGAATTTTATCAAGTCTATATGGGTCACTTGGTTTAAGTTCGTTATACTTATCTAGTGCTTGAAGAACCAATCCCATTGAAATTTCCATTTCCTCAAGTCTTACCCGATATCTCGCAAAACTATCTCCTTCCGTTCTTGTTGGAACTTTAAATTTGAGTTGATCATATCCAAAGTATGGGTCTTCCTTCCGCACATCGAAAGGTACACCTGAAGCCCGAAGCATAGGCCCGGAAACCCCAAAGCTTAAGGCATCTTCTTTGGACAGAATACCGATCCCCTCTGTTCTCATCCTGAATATCTGTGCCTCTTCAAGCAGATCTAGGAATTCTCCATGCAATCTTGTAAATTCCTCAAGACTATTCTCAACTTTACGTGTAATGTCATGTGGAAGATCCTTATACACTCCACCAATTCTAGCATAATTGTAAGTCATTCTTGCACCTGTAATTGTTTCGAGAAGATTTATAAGGAGCTCTCTTGCCGTCATTGGATATATCAGCATTGTAAGTTGCCCTAGATCAACACTCATGGCAGCAAGCCAAAGACAATGGCTTGCAATTCTTTGTATTTCCAATGTCATAATCCGTATCCAATTGGCTTTTTCAGGTGGTTCCACTCCAAAAATGCCTTCTATGGCATGTGTATATGCAGTGGAATAGGAATGGCTTTCCACATAGCACAATCGGTCGGTAATTGGAATTCCCTGTTCATATGTTCTATTGGCCAAAAGTTTTTCATAGCTTCTGTGCAGATATCCAATTTGGCAATCCGAGTTAATGACCGTTTCACCATCAATTGTTAATCTCAATGACCACAATCCATGCATTGAGGGATGTTGTGGCCCCATGAAAAGATTCATTTCCGTTTTGTCTGACATTTCATTCACTCCTATATTCGTCTTCTGGCCGATAATATTTCGGTCTCTTGTAAATATAATCTTCCCTCAAAGGATGTCCTTCCCAATTGTCTGGCATATATATTCTTCTAAGGTCTGGATGCCCTTCAAAATTGATTCCCAATAAATCATAGGCTTCTCTTTCATGCCAATTGAAACCGTACCAGATATTTGCAAGGGAGTTGACTGTAGGGTTATCTCGATCAATTTTGACTTTCAGCACTAGAAAAGTTGGACTATCCGGTCTTCCAATATACCAATTCATTTCCATATACTCTTTCTGGTCTATCCCAAAAGCCATATCCCCATATGTGAATCCAAGTTCATGTTTAGCAAATTGGGCAATTTCCAAGAGATCTTGGTTTGCAATTTCTATTTCCAAGGCCTTCTCATTAATGATGGGTTCTCCTATGATTTTGTCTGGAAATTCTCCAGTTAACTTGTTTTTTAACTCTTCAATGTCCATTTTACATCCACCTCAATTCATTTCTTCTCCACCAATAACCAAAGCCGATTAGAAATATTGCCAAGAATGTGCCGGCAATGACAAGACCTTCTACTTTTAAGTCCCTAATTATCAAAGCCCATGAAAAAAGGAAGGCAGTAATTACATCAAATATAACGAACACCAATCCAAAAACATAATACTGAAAATTGAATCGATGTTGACCGGATCCTACTGGAACCTCTCCACATTCATATGCCACATAAACACTAAGCTGTTCATGTCCACTGTCCTTTAGTTTCCGTTTCGGGGCAAAAGCCCAATTCAGCAACTTGAAACCCACAACTGTTATTGTTCCCATAAGGAACAATGCAAACATGGAAAAATATTGTGTTTGAATTGCTGTTGCCATAATTTCACCAACTATTGTGAGGCGATTTACAGTTCTTTAATTCATGGGTAACTCTTAAAACTTGTTTTATTTCAACAAATCGAAGCCTAAAAATCACTCGAAAGACGCGTTATATTCTTAAAATTCATGGTCCAAGAATATTGAAAATCCTCATTATTTCTGGACCTGTACTGTCACTTCCAACTAAAGCACCATGGCTATTGGCTATGATTCCAGGTCTTGGATATGGTGTTCCTCTGTTGACCGTTGTAATATCTCCCTTTTTTCCAAAAATTTCTTGAACTTCTTCTAATTCCAAATCTGATATCATTGGATGTGCTAGAATTCCATTCTTATTTTGGAAAAGGATGGATCCCACTAGTGGACTATTCATGACTTTTCGTGGAATGATTTCTCTGTCTAGGACATCTTCAAGTTTTTTTCGCGCATCAACCTCAAAATCGGGATGAATAAAGGCAATTTTTTCACCTATTGTAATGGTATTCCCCAAAGCTGTGATTTTTGAATGAATCACTTCAATTTCGGTTTCTGGGAGATTTTGTCGCAAATAATCTAGTTCTTCAAAAGTTATTACGTCCGGAACCAACAAAATGTCTTCAGTACCAGTCGCAAATAGCCCTATCAGTTTCGAATTTACCAAAGTAACTTCAATGGGGTTGACTTTTAGTATTTCCTTGCATGTTTCTTTAACCTTTTTTTTTGTAGAAAAGGGAAGAATTACATATTTATCGGTTGCAAAAGCAAATAGACCTATGCTTGAATTTCCTGCAATGTCAATGGGTTTAATGTCAAATGTCACGTTAAGTCACCAAAAATTTTTAAGAGATTAGAAATTTTTTATTCTTCTTCCTCTTCTTCTTCTTCATCCTCGGAAATTTCGCTTTCTATCGGTCCACTGGGTGCACTCACTGTAGGTTTGGTGACTGCTTTTGCATCAACAGTCGCTAGGTTTACTTCTACTACCCCATCCGAGTATTTGACGAGCCGTACTGGGATTTTTCGTGGTGGTTTTTGAATGCCTCTTCGCCAAATAAATTCATTAACTTCCTGACCAATGTAAATTTGGTCATCATCAACTTTCATATGACGTTTAATGAACTCCTTGAGCAGTCTGACTGCTCTAGGTGCACGCTTATTCCTTGGGATGGAATTCAATTTAGGATAAAAAGGAACGATGTAATTCCGTTCAAATTCAATAGTATATGCTGACATTATCCTCTACCTCTTTATCTTACTGGATCTCCAATGCCTTTTTCCAGGCCGATCCCTAACCTGTCGTTTGGTTCGCATCACAACCCAAGTGGGGACAGGTTGGTTTGATTTCAATTCTTTTGCATATCTTTTTTTCCTGCTATAAATTTTATTTCTTGCCATGATTAAACTCTCCTAAAGCTAATTTTTGAATCCCTTTTGCTACTGGAAGCTTGGCGTAGAAGTTGGAGTAATTGTTCCTCACTTACTTCTCCAGGAAGCCTTCCCAGTTGTGCAAGGCGGATTAATTGATTCTCAATGGCTTCTGCCAATTGAGGTTTGACCAATTTGACGTTGCTGAGTCTCTCCTTTGCTTTAACTGATAGGATTGATCTCAGAAGATTTTCTTTGATGGCCTGCTCTTTTGCCTTTTGCTCTTGCAATGCTGCTTCTTTTTGAGCCTGCTCTGCCTCATTCTGCATTTGTGCCATATATTTTTTTCGCAGGGCATCTAGTTCATCTTCTGACATCTTCATTCCTCCATTAATTTTTCAACGAATGAGCTATGTTGTCCAAAAATGACATTCCTGCAGATGTGATCTGCCTGCCCTTTCCTGGGATGTTCTGCACTAATTTGGCTTCTTCAAGTTGTTGCAGAATTTTCCTTGCAATACTCCCACTTCCAAGCCGAGGTTTTTCCTGTTTTACTCCTCTATTCTTTTTGGAACTATACATTGCCCTTAGTCTTCGGGTTCCGACAGGTCCTTTAAGATAAATCTTTCGTAATACGGATGCGGCTCTAATGTACCACCAATCAGGTCTTTCTGGTGGGAGCTCTTTTCCAACTCCTGTTTTGACGAACGGTGCCCAAACCGGAGGGGAAACAACTTTGAAGCTTTTCAGCTCTTTGGCCGCAGCTTCAATCAAATCAGCCGCGGCAACATCATATACTGTTGTCATTTTATCTTCCTCAGTATTGTGCCTAAATGAATCAATCTCTAGTCTTTCATAAATATCACTATAGATTCTATTTGGTCAAAATCATCTACCTTTTGCAGAATTTATTTTAATTATATCCCCATAGTTCAATTCAAAACTTGATCCGATTCTTTTTCCTGAATTGACATGGATTGCGTTAATAAACGATTCTGCAAGGTCTGTATGAATTTTCTTTGCTAAATCTATTACCGTGGCACCCTTTTCTACCAACAAACAATCAGGTAAAACCCTTCCGTCTTTGTCCATCAAATGTACGGGGTCATGAACCGGGAATACCGGAATTAAGTTAAGTAGTTTGAAAACAGCAAATTCAATGAGTTCATTGACTCCTGTGGTTTTTCCGACCTTAAACAAGTTTTCTTCAATTGAGCGAACCGCTCGTAATCTCTTGTCTTCTTTGTCGATCAAATAAACGAGAGTGGTTGTTCCTGGAATATACTTGATAAAACCATTTTTTTCTGCCTTTTTCAGTATTAACTCAGCCAAACCTGAGGTTGGGATGATTTTCTTATCAGGAAAATCCTTGATCAATTGTTTTATGTTTTTTTCCGACGTAGGCCGGTCGAATTTATTCGCTGCAATTACCATTGGAAAAAGAATTAATCTGATTGCCTCTGCAAATTGTTTTTTATTCTCTTCCTTCCATTGCGTAGGTGGAATTTCTAAAGTAAATTTCAGCTCTTTTCTTGCTTTTTTAATCATCTGTGGACTTGCTCCCAATCCTCCTAGTTTTGTGGCAATATATTCATCCATTTTGCTCAAATCAGTTTCAATCTTTCGAGCAAATTTCTTCCAATCAGAAAATATTATCCCAAAAACCCATTCAGTTATTTCTTCTTCTAACCATTTTACATCATCTGATGGGTTCCATTGATCAACGGGATTTCCTTCAGAATCGGTCTTTCCTGAGGCATCAATTACATGGATAAACGCACTCGCCTGTCTTAATTCATCCAAAAATTGATTTCCCATTCCTCTTCCTTTCGATGCACCTGGGACTAGTCCTGCCACATCGAGTAGCTCAATGGGAACCAATCTGTTACCATCAACACATGACCCTTGTCTTGGTTCGCATTTTACATCATAATTCTTGCAAGGACAAGTGACTTTGACATATCCAATTCCCTTATTTGCAGAAACGGTTGTGAACGGATAATCCCCCATCTTTGCTTCTGTCAATGCCAATGCATTTAGAAGTGTTGTTTTTCCAGAAGATGGTTTGCCAACGAACCCAATAAGTAATCCCACATATCATTGATTTCCTTAAAGTTAATTTATCTTTATTTTTGAGTCGAAATTTTGAAGCAGGAATTCCAATATTTGTTTTAGTGTCTTTAAATAGTAAAATTAAAACGCAACTCTAATGTCAACTAATTTAACAAATTTTGGAAACGAATTCAAAGAAGCGCTGATTGAGATTTCTCGAGAAACTGGTCCAGTCATTGTGAAATCAAAAAATATTGAAGAATCATCTAAAATAGACATTCTTATCCATGCTCTTCCCACTGGTTCGGCAATCAAAGAATCATTTATCATTGCACCGATCAATTCTACAATTTATGTTTAAAAAAAAAAAAAAAAAGATGATAAATTAAGGGCATACATTATTGGTTTTCCTATCCAAGGAAAAATTCCAAACCCTTTTAGAATTTATGGACATGCAAAGGCACAATTGGAACGATTTGAATTAAACAATCACATCCAAATGAAAACTACTTCCATTCCAAAATATTCAATGCAAGACCTTTTTTACCCAATAGGATCAATGCTTCTCCAACAAAAAGTAATCCTTGTTGGAACAATG
>CAZYCQ010000060.1:0-19847 GCA_964645535.1 uncultured archaeon
TCCCACCAGACCTGGCTCCTACGGGGGCTTACACTCATCCAGTACAAAATTGAATATGATCATAGTGAATGAATTGTTTTAAGCTGAAGTGTTAATTTGAATGAATTGAATGTATCTTAACGTGAATTCTAGTTCTGGTTCAACATAGGGATGGACGGATTGGTTCATGATTAGGGATAGTTTACAAAATTGATTTTGAAAATGTTATAAAAAAATAAGGGAAAAACATAATATTTCTAGATTTTTATTGGTTTATAGGGAACGTGAAATTTACATGACAGATAACGGATATTTTCAAAGGTATTTTATTAATTTTGATGAAGATATAACAGGTTTATTTTCAGAGAATGAGATCTTAAAATCCTTACTAGAATTATCAAGAAGGATTGCCATAGAGTTACAGGAAGAAAGATTTTCTGCCTTACACCATAGATTTAGGCTTGATGATATAAAACTTAAGGCAGTAGGATTGGGGAATGCGCAGAAAGATACCTATGATAAAATTGCAAATTATGCATCTTATCTTTTTGCATTCCAACAATACTTTCATAGTTCATACAGGGCTAGGCAAGGAAGTGTCCTTGAAAACGTAATTAGTGTCGGAATCAAACTCGCAAAACTAGAGAATTATAAAGTTGTGGAAAAAAAGAAGAGAAAATCAACTTTAATTTCTTTTTTCGGCCTAGAGAAAAATATCAAACTAGATATGGATGTAGTTATTTATTCTGAATCTAAGAAATTCATAATGCCAATCCAAATCAGGTCAAGAGATGATACCGGCGGTACTACGGCAAAGGCATCAAACGTAGACTATTTAAACGAAGTTTTAAAGCACTTTTTAAAGGATCAGAACCTTGAATCATGGATTGAAGAGAAAAAAAAAGCGGTTTTTGTAATTTTAGTCTGGGAACCGTTAGATAAAAAACAAGCTAATTCGATGAAAAAAAAGATTTGGCAATCACTAGAACAGAGCTTGGTTCAATTCGATGAAAATATCAATGAACAAGACTTTATCAATCACCTTGATGAAGGTTTTAAGATATCCCAATCCAATGTAACTTTGAAAACAATTTACGGTTTTGAGGAGTTTATGAATTTTCTTTCTTTTGAGTTTGAATCGAAGGAAATTGCAGAAATTCTTTCAAGAGTATGGAAATCTCTGGAAAATTGGGATGACCTTTGGTTGACATATACGATTGCTTCATTGGAATTTCCCCTCTTGAGTACCTATGGTAAAACAAATCTAGAAATAGTAAAAAACGGTTTAAAAAATGCGAATATTGAAATTTTGGAATACGAACCGAGACAAATAATTGAATTGTCAAAAGATTGGGCATCAAAAATTGCAGCACATATAAAGGAGGAAAAATTTCCAACTATTGTGTCAAATATGCAAGAAAGAATGAATTATATCAGAGATCTCATTCTTGTTCTTGCTTTGAAACTCGTTGCAACTGAAAATGATTATAAACGGTTGAGAGAATTCCACAAAGATTTTTTCAATACAAAACTTAATTTTTTTGTTCCAAAAGACGATCAATAATAGGATCGTGTTCATTCTCATTATAGGTTACACAAAGGGGTTGGTGTATGTTTCCTGTTTTTTTTAAAATTGTTAGAAATTCATGTTTCATTCCGTTTGGATTTGTATTTTTCCTTCCTTTGAACAAATTTTTGACTTTTATTGGATCTTTGTATACTTTGACTATTTCAAATCCGTGATATGCAAGGTATTCATACAGTACTTTCCAGATTTCTATCTCAAACCCCTGCATTTTCGGATTACCAACGAAAATACCAATAAAACCACCTTTTTTTAAGTTCTTGGAAACATGCTCTAGGCCTTTTAGTAGAAAATAGAAATAAGAATCAAATATACTTAACCAATCTTTCTTTGCATTTTCTAATTTTTTTTCGTCAAGTGATTTCGATCGCATTCCATTCGCCTCTTCTAATGAAAGCATCTCAATTTTCCTTCTAACCATATCAATCGTAGGTGTTGAGATTCTTTCTGGTGCCTTTCTATAGGGAATTTCTAGATTGGTCAATTTACGCATTTTTGAATCCGAATAGTTCAACCAACACAAGTCAATTTTAAATGACCTTATATATTCTTGCGCCTGCATATATGGGGGGGATGTAATTATTGCATCAATTGTTCCGTCATATTTCCAATTCAAGATGTCTTGAGGAGCAAAGACCAAATGTTTTCCTTTTGGGGAGAGGCGATTATATTCAATAATTGCGTTTATATATTTATTACCGACCTCTTTTGCATGCTGTTTACAAATAGTCCTCCAATCAACTTTTTTTAAAGATTCAACTCGTTTTTTGCTCTTTGGCGATTTGTAAAGTTTTGGGATTTTTTCATCCGTAGTTGCCAATTTCCTTGAAATACTTAGGCCTACGAGAAACAAAATATCCTTTATTTCATTTGCTTTGCATTCATATTTAATATAACCAAATATTTTCTTTAGAAATGGAAGAAATAAAGGATCAATCCAATATGTAACTTTTTTCCAATTTGGATGAAATTCCTTGCCGTTATATTCAAACATTCGATCAATTTCCTTTAACAATAATGATCGCAAATTTTGAGGGGTTGATGTAATCTTGGTTTTACAATTCACTAGCAATTTGCTTATTGGGTTGATATCTAACGTTATGGAGTTCCGACCCATCAAAGAGCATTCAACTGCCACTGTACCAGAACCTCCGAACGGGTCTAGCACTACGTCTCCTTCTTTTGTATAATTCTTTAGGAAATATCTTACGACTTGGGGAATAAATTTTGCAGGATAGGTATGCAATCCATGAGTTGCGTATGTGGTTGTTGTGATTTCACTTACCAAATCTCTGAATGCTACATTTTCAACAGGGATTGTTAAACATTCCTGATCGTCCATCTTTCATATTTAGTATCTAATTTCGCTTTATTAACTTGTTAATTGAAGTCAACACTGTGGATTATGTTTATCATGAGAGTCATAGATGAACGTTTTTCAATTTTTTATCAAGTAATGCTTTAATTTGTTCATCCAATATTCCATCAAAATTTTAAAAAATATCACCAATATTATTGTGCAATTTTTCAATAGATAATTCGATAGTCTTCATAATTGGTTTTGGATACATAAAAGAGAACCCAGAATTCACAGGATGGCAAGAAAAATTTGTTTTCATGGGGCTGACCAATAGGTTGGCGTGTAGTCCCACCAGGGCCATACGCTCCTACGGGAGCTCAAGATTATAGAGGACGCCCTTTCAAGGAACATGGTTGTGCTTTTGTGGGACTACACGCTGTTCTTGAAAGGCGTCCATTTTATGTTCTTGATTAATGTATTTAAACTCGGAAAATTATGATCCTCTAGAAATTGATGATGGGCTTGTTTGTCAAAATGGATGATACCTAATTTTGATTTTCATAGATCTTGGCCATTGTCTGATCAAACTCGTTGATCCGTAAAGCCATATCTTCAGGATATATCACCTGATAAATCCGGATCAACGGATAGTCACCAGAGGCAGGAGCACCTGCACCACCAGGAGGATAACCTGAACTTCTGAAGACTTCTTTGAAATAAGTGAGTGAGGTGACCGGATGACTATCCAGATCAGGAAGAAGGCTGTCCTTCAGACCCTTGCGATCAATGAATGGAGGACGGGACTGATCAATTCCGGTCATGTCAGGAGGGGCATAGGCCATCAGATTGTAGAGAACCGATTGATAGAACTTCTCCTTGTAACCGGAACCTTGATCAAAGTAGTCACTCTCTTTGACACCGTATTGTGGTGTATACTGCTCTGAAATACGGATCATCCAGATCGCTTTTCCGATATCAGAGGACAGTGAAAGCACACCGGCGGCTGAATACACCAGAACATATTGTACGTTGTACTTGTACATCAGATTGATCGCAGCCGATGCATTCCACATCAGCATCGTTCCGACAGTCGCAATCTGCGTAGAATTGATCGTGGCGTTGTCTACTAACGTAATTGTTTCTCCTAAACTTGTGATGTAATAGCCATAATCCCACCACGAGACCATTACAGGCGGTAAGCTGTCCATTCCGTTTTCTTTGATATGTTTTTTGTAAGATGTATGAGTTCTCATCCATTCGAATGCTTCCATCCAGTCATCGAGTGCACCGTTAGGTTTACCATCGAGGGATGGAGTTATTTCAGGTCTGGAGTATCGATCAGCCGCGGCATTAATTCCAGCACCGACCATTATAGCGAGGAGAGCGAAAACAGTTAGGTATGCTAGGAATGTATGAGCGTTACCAATTCTTTTCATTCTCATGGTAGCTTTTGTTACCTTAATTCTTTTGTGAGAAATAAGTGCATAAGGTATGAGGAGGTTATCTACAGCGAGGGCAGTTAGTAGTGCAGCTGCGGGTGCAAGGATTAGCATAAGTCTGATCATGGATCCAGAGAAGTAGATTGTGATTAGTCCCCAAGTTAGGATGAAGAGGTTTCTTTCAGTAGGTTTGTTAATTGCGAAGTATAGTCCTATTGGGATGAAGAATACCATAGTAGATATATTGAAGTAGAGGCTTCCCCAAGTCAGAGGTTGATGTTCAGATACGGAGTCGATGAGTGGGAGAGCGGATCTGCTATCTGGGAGGATGACGGATATGAATTTATCACCTATTGCTTCGAGTGCTCCAATTGAAGCGAGTGCAATAGCGGCGAGTCCGATTACGGTCAGGAGTGTGACGAATGAGAGTATGATAAATTGTCTGAACACTTTAGGTGGTAGAGTTGAGGCGAGGTTTTGTATTATTCCGAAGAGGATGAGGAATACGATGACACCGATTGGACCGACTCCTTCAGTAGAGAGGAGGAAAGCGCCTCCAATTCTTGGTATGAGTATCATAAGCAGTGAGCTGACAGATATTGTGATGGTATATGTTTTGACGAGTCTTTCAGAGTAGTGTCCAGTCATGACCAGAACGAGGGCGTAGATACCGATAAGGTCATATCCGAATCTGAAAGCTCCCCAGCTGGTGGATAGTAGGAAGAGGGAAATTCCTGCGAGGATAGCGGAACCAGCGCTATTTCTTCGGAGTGCTCTGACGAAGAAGTAGAAAGAGAGCATGGTGAATAGTACGCCCAATGCTTCATTGTCGAGGAATCCAGCGATAGATCTCTGGACGTAAGATGGAGTTACAGCCATGATGAGAGCGACAATGAGTCCCCCTCTATCTGACACGAGTTCCTTTCCTAGGAGGTAGCTTACATATACGGCGATGGTTCCGAATACGACGGGAACGAGGTATCCAGCGAATGTAAGGGTTATATTGAATCCGAGGAACTGGAGGATACTGTAGATGAATATTGTTGCGAGAGGTATGGCGATATACATTGAAACGCCCACTTCTCTTCCGTATGGGTACCATGAGTAGTAGTCATGCCATTTGAAGAAGGCGATGAGTCCATTCTGAAGGATATATCCAGCGCTTCTGAGCTGGAACCATGGATCAAACGCCTTGATAAGCGGATCCCAACCGAGGAGGGTCGGGAAGAGCCGTACAACGAAAGCCAAGGTCAGGATGATGATAAGGGAGACATGTTTCATGGCCGAACCTTTTTCGACCTCATATTCTCTGAAGTGTTCTTTGACACGTTCCCCTACCCTTTCCGTTAGCTCTTTGAATCTGTCGGAATGTGTAGTCGTGCTCATAATGAAAGCCTCTGTGGGATTTTGTAAAGGAGAAACGTTCTCTAGTTGTTGTTGAAAAGCACCCCTTAAAAAATCATGGTAACGCGACATGGATGGGATGAGTTAGTCTTTCCATTTTTTCCAGATTGTCAGGATGGCGATTGCCATCGGGGCGACAATGAGGGAGAGTGGGGTCTTTTCCTCATAGGGAAGGGTGGGAAAGCCACCTGCACAAAGTTGGGTTCTGAGACGACCAAGAAGGAAAAAACCATATGTTGGAGAGGGGAATTTTTCAGCGAGATAATAAAGCACAATCTTGACAGTATAGGGGTTGTCGATTGCCCAGATCCGTCCCCTTTCTTCAACAGTTCCGTTGAATGCGAGAGGGCTATACTCTTCAGATGCATTGATGGGATAATAGTCGTCTCGATTGTCTGCAAAGGGGAATTCAATATCCACTCCTCCAGAGTCGCTAGAGGGATCCATGAGAACAATGGAAGAGGATTTTCGGTAGTACCTTC
This sequence comes from uncultured archaeon, assembly GCA_964645535.1. Lineage (GTDB taxonomy): Archaea > Asgardarchaeota > Heimdallarchaeia > Heimdallarchaeales > Kariarchaeaceae > WAKA01. The sequence goes on from CAZYCQ010000060.1 coordinate 6,190, forward strand.
CATCATCAACTATTCCATAATCCTCGGGATTTTCCAGCACGGGAGTGCTTTCATTAAGAAGGAGGACGGCAGTATAGTTGAGATAAGACTGATCAGAGGTTGTGTTTTTCCATACAATGGTCACAAATGTGAACCCTCTTCCGGTTCCATTCACATCATCAGCAAGGGTGATGTTGAAGGCAACAGTTCGATTTTCCGGAGTGAAGATGAGCTTCTTTTCACCATATTCTTTCTCACTCCAATCACCATCACAGCCGAGACGGGATTGAGTTGACTGTTGAGCTTGAATCAGCACGGTTGAGAGAACGAGAAATATACCAATCAGTATCATGTATTTTTTCATGATATCACCTCAATGCAGGCGGCAGTTCCGGATTTGCGTTTTCCATGACATGCCTTTGGGAAAGCGGAAAACTGTTGAAGTCGGGATCCATTGTCATAGTCCAGTGCGATAAAAACAGATTTAAGCTTTCTGGCGACCTTTCCTTTTTCCGGTATTGGAGAGAGAGTTCGGAGAGTGTGAGAAGGAGTGATGGGGGTAGAAACCATTTTTGGGTCGGGAAATGGAGGAGGGGATGGCAAAGGGGAAGTGGTGAATAGTAGTGAAAGGAAAACAGGTCAGGAATGGAGTTTGTCCTTGAGACGTTTTTGGCGTCGGAGTTTGGCAGCCTCGTATCTTCTCCGTTCCTCATCGGTCTGTGGGAGGACGGGGGGTACCCTGATGGGCTTGCCGTGTTCGTCGATGGCGACGAAGGTGAGATAGGCGGAACCGGTCTGTCTTCTTTCACCGGTGTAGAGGTTTTCGGTTTCGACCCGTACCCCCACTTCAAGCGAGGTTCTTCCGGTGTAGTTGACGCTTGCCTTGATGATGAGGAGTTCACCGACGTGGACGGGATTGAGGAAGTCCATTCTGTCGATGGATGCGGTTACGGCTCGTGTTCTGCAATGGCGGAGGGCGACTAGGCCAGCGACGTTGTCGATGAGGTTGAGGATAGCACCACCATTGATGTTTCCCAGTTCGAGCGATCCGTTTCTCCAGCTTGGATTGCTTTGTCCGGGCATCATGAGTTGATAGGTGACGATAGCAGATTCCGAGGGGGGCTTTCCTTCCATAGAGGGTACTTGTTCTTCCATAGGTCGAGGTGGAGAGAACCCTTTTTGAGGCGATTCATCAGAGGTATCTACAATCGCAAAACTTTCATCATGGTGAGGAATCCGTCGACTTCCCACACTTCGACGATGGCTCCTTCTTGAATGCGGTCGACAGGCACTTTTTGCAGGGGGGTCCATTGGGTGAGGATGATTTCGCGTGGTTCATTGTCGATGGAGACGGTTGCGGCGTAGGGGATGGAGAATTTTCCGGTTTTTTCGGGGCTGGTCTCCTTGGCATCGACATCGAAGTGGAATTCCTCCTTGTCGGTCAGTCCTTCTGTAGGGGGACGATATGCGAGGATTCGGTCAATGGTGACAGTATGTTTCTTGGGGGTGAATACATCGATGGTTTTCATCAGGTCGAAATCATTGGCAAGGAAGCGAGTGAAATAGTGGTCATATCCACCGACGAATTTCCATACCTCGAAGAGGGCTGCGGGGATGGACTTGTCCATTTCTTTTGAGAAAACGTAGTAGATTGCTTCAGGCACCTGATTGGTTCCATATCTGATGATGTCGCCAGCCTCCACCATTGACAGGAGTTTTTGTTTGGAGGAGAAGTCAAGGAGATCCATATGATAGAATGGGTATGGGGAATTTTTAAGGGAATCATCGCGTTCAGTTTTTTTTGGAGGGAGGAAGTTCTGCCAAGGGGGCAACATTTCAGGAGTCATTGGCAAGATTGAGGGGTCATTCCTAACATCCAGGAGTCATTGGCAAGATTGAGAGGTACATTCAGGAGTCACAGCCAACATTCTGGATTAATCGCAACATTTCAGGTATCATATCCAATATTCTGACATCATCCTCGACATTCAGGAGCCATTCCCACCACACAGGAGTCATTCCCAATATTCAGGCGTCAATCCTGTTGAATAGGGAAATGCCAGTTGGAGAATGGGGGAGAGGTCTCGTATTTGGGCGCCCATTCGTTCAAATGCTTCAAGATCTTCACGATAGAGTTCTCTGAACTTGCGGGCGAAGAACTTGAGAGAGCTTCGTTGCAGGGAGGTGGCATCCTTGGTTGTCAGGATGGAGTACAGGTAGGAACCGTCCCGATAGATGAGGATGGAACGGTGTGCAGCCAGAAGCTGATGGAAGCTTTCCTTGGTTTCATGGTCATTGGCAGTCGTATCGATGATGGTCTGGATTGCGGTCATGATTCCTCCGAGAAGGGTGGGGGAGATGGACAGGGAGGATTCCCGGAATCTGATGGAGGCGATCGGAACCCCTACAGGGCTCAGGACAAGAATGCCGCTCAACTGGACCGGGGTCAGCATGATGCTTGAAGGGGAAATGATGAAGACAAGGCCGACAGTCAGGAATCCCACCACAATCATGAGATTGCCCAAGACTTCGGCTCCCGGATTTTCTGGAAGCCCAAAGTTCTGCAACAGGCGATAGATGCGGCTGACAAGCAGGATGACTGCCATGGTCATCATGGCAAGCTTGGTGTTTTTTACCCGGGGCGAGGGGTTTTCGACTTGGATCTTGTAGTAGCCATAGAGAAAGAGGAGGGAAACATAGAGTTGGAAGATGATGGCCAAGAGCCGGTGATTGCTGGAATAGATGTCCGTTCCGTCAGGAAGGAAAAGTCCCGGGACACCCGCCTCATTGAACTGCCAGAAGATGATGGAAAATTGGACGAGAGCATAGCCGACAACTCCGGGATAGAGGACATAAAGCGGGGGATGATACCAAAGCATTCGAACCATATGCAGAAAGAACAGGAAATAGGTAAGATTTCTTGCGGTAAACATGAGCTGCCAGAAGAACAGCTCATTTGTTTCTTGGGCAAGCACTGAAGAGAAGGAGAAGAGGGAGGAGGTAAGGAAAACAGCACAGAAAATCAGGTATTCCTTGATCTGTGACATCCGGAAAAGCTTCAGGAGAGGAACGGTCGGAACGAGAGCTACAAAGCCAGCCATGAAAAGGATGGTTTCGATTGTATTGAGGTTCCATGCCACACACTAACTTATGTTTGTACCTATTAAAGGATACCAGCAGACATTTGATTCCCATCATCCCGCCCTTTGAAAAGACCTTTATAGGAAAAAAGAATAGCGTTAACGTGGATTTATGGAATGCCTTGTTTCGGGGGGATTTTTCCTATGCAAGGGAGGGCCTTGAGGCATCACCATCGACAGTTTCCGCATACTTGGCAGTCAAGGAAGGGCGTTTTTCCAATGCAATGGCTCTTGCCAAGCAGTGTGAACCGGCAGACGACCTGCATCGTCTTCTGGTACTGGCGGAGGGAGGGGCGAAATACGGATCTATACAGGAATCACAGGAAGCTGCAGAGGAACTCCTTCATCTAGCAAAGGAAAAGAATGACAGGATATTGGAATGCTTGGCCATGTATTCGCTTGGATTGAACAACCTGCAGCTCAGCAGACCGGAGACGGCCTTGATCCAGCTGTACCAAGCCAAGAATCTCGTCAACGCACAGGCCTACCCTCAAATCTATGGGGAAATTCTGGAGGCAATGGGAACGGCTCTTCTTGAAAAAGGATATTTTGAAAAAGCCATGAACACGTTGATTCAGGCAAGAGATTTCTTCCTCATGAGAAACAACCCATACTATCTGATTGCACTTCTTCAGATTGGCAAAACCTATAGTTCTGTGGGAGATTACAAGAAGGCAAGGGAAATCTACAAGGAAGTTGCGTTGGCTTCGGAAGACCAAGGGTTTACCTATGGGATTTTTCTGGCTACCACTTCCTTAGGCGAACTCCATGTAAAGCTTGGCCAGTTCGATCTTGCATTGTTGCAGTTCTCTTTAGCCCTCAGGCTCTCCGTGCAGACCGAAGTCAAGACCGAAGTCATCAGGATACACCAAAGAATGGCAGAAATCTACTACTACAAGGACAAATACGGAATAGCACTTGCATTGATAGAGGCATCCATACAATTGCAAAAAGAGAATCCGTTGCTGCTTGCAAAATCCCTTTTTCTCAAAGGACTTGTGCTTCCCAAGCTCATGTTGCCCAACAGCATGGTAATTGAGGAGCTTGAGAAGATATGGCTCAAAAACCCGACGGAGACCATCAGAACCATGTATCTGACACTCAAGCTCCAGAACAGGCAGATTGATGAACCTTCCCTCAATGAGATCAAGCATATGCTCCATAGTCCAGCAATTCCCATCGATATCCGCCTGAAGGCCATAGCCGTTCTCATCCACCATTCCCTGCAAACCATTGAGAACACCCAGACAGTTCATGTAGGAAGTCTTTTTGAAATCATCACTCTCCTTGATTTTTTTGTTGAATTCGCAGACAAGCAGGGGTCCGTCTTTCATAAACTTGTGGCCATCCTCCTCAAGGCACGCCTCTACCTGCTTAGGGGGGAGATTGGACTTGCAGAAGTGGCAATTGAGCTTGCCGAAGCACTCATGCTGGAGAATGAACTCTTCTCTTTTCAGAATGATCTTGAAAACATCAAGCTTCTCCTCCAACAGGATGTTCAGATCAAAAACTTTGAACATCAACTGCTCGAGCAGTTGGCCATCGATGAAGAGCTCACCTCCATCTACAAGCCGAAAATGGAGGAAAGGAACGTCCCAGTAGCATTTCTCATCTCCAATCAGCACAATATCGAGATCCTCAACGTCTCATTCAGAAATCCGGAACAGGTTTCCCCATTCGTCACCGGATTGCTCTTCGCAATCAACCTTCTCCAAAAAACCAATATGGACATCAAGATCAGTGAGATCAAGCTGGTTGATTTTTCCATCCTTTTCAAGACCGTTGACGGAATCACCTATTGGCTCATTGTCAAAGGAAAACCCACACCGGATCAAGAAAAGAGGTTCAACGGGATTGTGGAGGAACTTAGGCAGAACCGATGGATACAAGACCAAAAGGACGAAATGGTTGTTGAAATACAGGACGAAAACAAGATCGTCGACCTGCTGTTTCAAACATTCTCAGAAACCATAAATGTAAGAAAAACAGAATGAACCAGCCAACCAATTGATGCATGAACATCAGGCATGAAATCGGAAGGAGCCCCATGACTTATATAGATGGAATATATTGGTATTCTGTATCCGGAAAAATCTGGATCAAGTGATAACAATGAGTTTTAGAAACGATAACAGAGAAATGCATGATGCAATCTGTTCAGATTGCAATACCCAAACCCAAGTCCCCTTCAAGCCTGACGGTGAAAGGCCTGTCTATTGCAGGGACTGCTTCAGAAACCACCGCCCCCCCAGAAGAAGATTCTGAAAAAAAAAATTAAGCAAGAAATTACAAAATAATAAGTGTTAAGCAGTTCGAAATCATCATGACCAATTAAACAACTGAACTTTCAATGACGTAACACCTGCTCTACAAAGCCAGATAGATTGACAATCATCACCTCTCCACTTTGAACCAGTCGTCTGAAACCTTGAACTTGAGACGACGGCGACGCAACTTCCGAAAAAGAAACAGCGAAACGACCATGCCAATGAACCAGATCAAGGAATCCTTCACCCGATTAAGGAAGAAAAGATCCCCTCCAGCAATGAGAAGCCGTTTTTTGACCATGGTAATCCCCACGCTCTCGGTCCATTCAACATCCCTGATAAAAATGAAAACCCAAAGGGAAAGTATCCTCTGGTCACGAGAAACATTGAGAAATCCTCTGAATCTTGCCTCCACTTCACCAGTACCAGTTAAACATTCCTGCATAACCGCGGTTACCCTTAGACCCCCTAATAAGCCATATGTCCGGTTTTGATATTCAATGCCAAGGGTCGGATGATCATTAGCCGAATTGTAGCATTTCTTGCCAGCAAAATCATAAAGACCGGTAGCTTCCAAATGTAGCCATAACCTATCCAAAGAAAGACGTTCAAGCAGTTGAATGGAAAGAGAAACGATGGAAAATTCGAACATCATCCCCTGATAGGAGGGAATGTCAAAAGTAAAAACAGATGGCTCCTTGCGAAAGATAGAGATTGGCATGGAGACCACACCATCATTCAAACTGGAAAAATCTCCCCGAATGAAGACCGTTGGTCATAAGTGGTCGAAAATCTAGCCAAACCTTTCCAAATGCGTTCTTCCAGACCCAACTATGTATATTGGTATTGGACATGATAGCAGACTGCTGGGAGTCTCCGTCACAACGATGAGGAGGTGGGACAGAAACAGGAAATTTCCTGCAGACAGGAGAATCAAGGGAAACCATCGTAGGTACCTGTTCTCCCGTTTCCAGCAACAGAAGGGAAACGACAGGATGGCATTCGGCTATGCTAGGGTCAGCGGGCATAAGCAAACCAAAGATCTTGAAAAACAGAAGCAATCGATACAGAATTATGCAGACAAAAACGGATATGGAGGCTGCCAGATTTTTGTGGATATTGCATCCGGATTAAACGACCAAAGAAGAAATCTGCAAAGGCTGATCAAGACTGTTGCAATATATCAGCCAGAGGTAGTGATTGTCACCTATCACGATCGGTTGGCAAGGTTTGGCCCTGATCCGGCAGTTCTGCCAACTTTTTGGAACGTCTCAATTCACCAAAAAGAGGATCGTCCAACAGGTTCTTGTTGAGGATGTCATTGCCATCATGACCTCTTATGCGGAGAAATTGCATAGAAGGAGGCGAAAAATTCCCGCTTTATAAACCTAAAATGGATTCTTTCTGTTGGTATGAAATCCAGAAAGTACTTACTGACCAGTGAACGCCCTATCAATCACCTGTTGGAAATCGTTGCTTTGGAGCATCCGGGGATAGGCATCCAGATCCAAAGGTCGTTGGAAAGCAAGGCCTACCCATTTTTGGTCATCTTCACATATCATGACCAAGAGGTATTTCCATCGATGGTCGAGAAGCAGATGGAAGCCATTGGTGCCAAACGTTTGCCCCCATGGATCGAATGGGCGGTCAACACACAGATTGATATCCCCTTTTCGACCATTGAACCTGTTAAACCTCCCTTATCCAAAAAAAAGAAGATCCACAAAAGGAAGCAGTTTGTCTATCGTTTTCCGGTGGAAACGCTTGAACTTGATGAAGAGCTCTCGACAAAACTGCTCTCATACAAGAGGAAACGACCCTTGAAATCAAGTTTCAGGGCCTATCCCGATCGGGGGGCCGACAACTACTTTGACGGGTTCCCGTTCTTGCCCAAGATCCTGCAATTGGAACTCAAGCAAACCACCTACCCGTGGAGATTCGATCCGGACCTCCTCCTTCCCATCCTTCATCGTCTTTTTGCATGGTATCTGCCTTTTGAGCCCCGACCTCGCCAACGCCTGATGATCCAGGAACTCATCGAAGGGATGACAACCCCGTTTCATCGGTCCTGCGACCATGGGGAGGGGATCATCCTCAATGCAGCGACAGGAATGGGCAAGACCATGATCTCACTTGCCAGCCTGTTGTTCAGGAGAGGCATGATGCGATCACCGGGGCAAGTGCTCGTCTTTGTCCGTACCCATTCGCAATACTATCCCATTCTCAGGGAATTCGGCAGGATTGAACACAGGAGACTTCAGGCACCATATTCCGTCTTCAATGGCCAAGAAGGCATCGACGGGTTAGGAAAGACCTTGATTTTACCGGTCCTCCCCAAGAAATCATTGTGCAGGATTAACGAACTTATCGGAAAGACACCTTCCACCTGTAATGGCTGTCCGCTCTATGCTAAAGGAATTAAATTCAGGAAAGAATATGCCCAGCCAGCCAATTCCGTCCAGGTTCTCCTTCGTCTGCGCAATCGGTTGATGAGCGGAGAGGATCCCTTTAGATGCACTGAAAAGCTCCTGAAGGAACAGCCCGGCTGTCCATATATGACTCGCAACGCCCTTCTGCACGAGGCGGATCTGATCATCCTTTCCCAATCATTTCTCCAAAGAGAGAAGTTTGACATCATCCACCAATATCTTCGGACGCCTCTTACTGAACTCTTGGTTCTTGTTGATGAAGCCCATCATCTTGCTTCTGCCTACCTTGAGGAACGAGACGGCAGGCACTTCACCCAAGACCGGGACATCTCCCACCTGCACCCTGCAACCACTCTGATTCTCCAATCAGGATCTTTTGTGTTCCCTACGGTCTATCGAGGGATGTTCATGGATTACGCCCGTATCATTGAGACTGAAGGAACACGTACCAGCCTCAGTCCGCAGGTTAAGAGGTTCCAATTGGCCCTTCCCAGACTGAACAGCAGCGAGAGACAGAGAAAGGATGGTGAGCTGTACCAAAGATATGCGGACACCGTCCTGAAGCTGTTCAGGCATGGAAAAGGACATGCCTTGGTGGTTGCCCCTTCCTATGCTTTCCTTAACCAATTACTGCACGCTTTCCTTCCGTTTCGTCCAAAATATGTGGAGCAGCCTGACACCAAAATGGAAGAGTTCAATGGTCTACTCAACGAGGAGGAACGTCAACTGGTCTTGGTCATGGCAGGGGGCAAGTTCTCCGAAGGGGTGGAATGGAGCAAGAACGGAAAGAGTCTCGTTGATCAGGTCATCTTCACCGGAATTCCCTACCTGCCGAAAAGCAGTGACCTTGAATTCCACGTAAGGACATCCTGCCTCAAAAGGATCTATGACAACAACAGGTGCCGGCAGTCGTCTCCCAAATCAAATATGGACTTCTTTTCCATGAAGAGAGATCTCAACCTTGTCATCCCACTGATCCAGAAGATTGACCAGACCATTGGAAGAGCCATACGTAATGCACAGGATACAGCACAGGTATGGTTCATCGATGATCGGGAAACCGATTTCTTCTACAGCTATTACAAACCGAAATTACGGTATCGCCTTCCGAGAGGTAATTTTTCACAACATTTCTCCAAAAAGCCATTCCTCAGGGGGCAACGAAAAGAATCAGATGCTATCGACCTTTTACGCGATTTATAAAGCTTAAATTTACATGGATAGTACCTCACAAGGGAAAAGCCTGAATAATGTCGACACTGTCGAACTTTCAGGTAAGATGCAATGGAGAACATTGCCGAGAGCAGACCGCACAACTGCTCGGGTCGTAGGCATTGGGTGAAAGCTCTTGGCTACGTTGGTGCCCCGCCACTGGCCGCTTTGCGGGTAACAAATGGCCTTAAAGGACCGGTATGGTCCATGCGCTCAGTATGGGTTGGATCTGCCGGTCCAGTCCATGCTGAGGTGACAAGGTGATGACAATGACAAAACGAAAGAAAAACGTCTCCTCAAAGCAATCTGACGCGTCCGGCGGTTCCGGACAAACTGCAACCTATCGTGTTCACTACAAGATTCCTGATGAAGTTTCAGACCGGAAGGAATTCCGAACGCGACTGGCCAACAAGATTAGGGATCTGAAAGAGCTGAGCTTGGCAATGGCAAACCATCCTCGAGTTCTCGAGGGCATGGAGAAATATGTGCTTCAGAGTCCAAGGTTCTCCTTGAACAAGTTCAGAAAGACCTTTCTCAATCCCTACAAAAACGAATTCGCTCAGGTCAAGGTGAAGCTGTCCACAGGGAAGGAAATGCCACTCTATGTAGGATCCAACCTGCATGAATCCACTTTTGCATATGTCCATGGGGCATTCAAGGCAAGAGAGGTACTGAAGAGGCTTTTTCTGAAAGTGGTCAAGGACTGCGAAATCATGTTTTCCCTCTTTGGCAGGGATCCGTTTATGGGTCTAAAGCTGCGGAAAATGAAATATACAAAGGCTTTTGCCTATAATTTTGTGGTCGGTCTCGGAAGGAAGCTGGACCAGCCGATCCCCCAATTTCGGGTAGAGCCGAAGGTCATTCGTCAATGGTATGATGACCTGTTCGAGCCGAAGACGGACAATCAAAAAAAATTTCATGAACGGGCACAGGTCATGGTCGATAACCCTGGCAAGGTTATTGCTGTGCTCACTGACTTTTTCAAAGATTGTGGACTTCCTTCGGACAATTGGGAGCTGCTCAAATCGACATTGAGCCATCGGTTTCCCAAGGTCTATGCCTCTCCTTTCCGTCACCTGATCTGCTATATCGCGGTCAAGCACGGCTTTCAGCCCCAGTTTGACTTGGACAAGCTATTTCCGCGTCCCGAGTTCAACGACCTTCCCATTCAGTTGGTGATGAGTAAGAAATACGTCATCAAAAGACCGGGCAACTCGTCAGAGATGACCGAATTGGTTTGCAAAGGTAAATCTATTGACCTCATCTTCCCCAACAAAGGGAAACCGCTGGAAGTAACTATCAAGTTCCCCAAGGCTGTTGTCAGACGCATCTGCGCAGGTGCTGTCCTGAGCAGTTTCCGGGTGGATCTTGACCGTGACGGCCAGCCGCGTATTGATGTCATCCTTAGGAAGGTGCCCTCTCCCTGGAGTACCAAACTTTGGAAGATGGAGCTGGAAAAGACTCGAGTGGTGGCTCTGGACATCAATCGGTTGGGTGAACACATGCTCTCCTTCAATCAGCCAACGGACAACAGTGTGTTCAAGGAACTAAACAGGAAATATCAGGCAGTCAGTGACCAGATCAAGCAATACAAAAGCTCAGATCACTGGCAGCTTGGTCAACTGCATAGAAGGCGGAGCAACCTGCTGAAAACGGCTCATTCATTAGTTCCGCGGTTCATTGCCAGTGTGATCGTCAACTCCGGAGCGGAGGTTCTGGTAACGGAATTTTTGACAGTCACGACACGCAAAACCAAAGGGTCTTTAGCCAAGGCAATCACGACCATGCCTCAAAAAGAGGAGCTGATTGCCAAGGCACTAGCCATCTGCAGGAAGCTGGGTCATGCAGTCGAGCACCGGATCGTGAATCCCCGTCACGTGAATTTCAAAGTGCACTTTGGATGTGGCGGCCGTCTAGACAGGGGTCCGGGCCAATGGGATTATGCTCCCTGCAAAAGATGCGGCGAGAAAGTGAATACGCACCAGAATGCCGCAGAATTGCTCGCTGCCCGCAGTTGAGACTTATCCTCGGATAAGAAGTTTGATAGAGCTTTCAAAATCTATCCACTCGATCGCTTCGCATGACGGGATCGGGGTCTGCAGTCCAATTGGACAACCAATCTAAGCTGTGACAGGGGCATGCAACTGCATGGCTAGATTTGGGCAGATAGTAATACATGCGTGGAATTTACAGATGTGAAAATTACTTCAAATTCCACCACCTCAAAGGAAAGACCCTGAACTGAGGAGACAGGTCGGGGAAGACATCTCTCCTGAGTTTCCCAACCATAAAATAGCCACGGAAGGATATGCTGGGAAAAAGTTAATGAAGAAACACAATCCCTACTATTGTTGTATAAGGACGAAAACCAGAAGGACACATTAACCATGACACGATATCGATACTGCTTGAGCCAGAAAATACGCGAATCCTCAATACGATCAACCTCAATTCGGTTGTGGTTCGTAGCTGAAACAGGAACCGTCAACAGGAAAACCAACAAGATCAACATCAGACGCATAGGTAACCAAACACAAACAGCCCTTAAAAATACACCTCAGTCACCGACCAAAACAAAAAATGCAATCCAGAAGCTGTAGAACATCAACAGAACCTGAAGCAGAAAATGAAAGACCAGTTTCACCCTCCACCTTACAACCATCTCAAAAAGAATGAACGTAGGAAGGAGATACAGCACGTAAAAGGGATCAAAAAAACCGGTATCCCTATAGGGTGCCTGTTTCAGCGAATAAAGAGCCAAAACACCCCCAACCAGAACCAAAAAGATCAACTCCATCTGTGTTCTGCTGAGAAGACGCCCCCCATCCTCCCGAATGGCCAAAGCAATCAACGGAAAGCTGAGATTGATCACAATGACCGTCCAGACCTTGGCTGCAAGAATAAGGTCATAACCATTGAGCTGCGAAGTCTTCAGTTGCCAGAAAAAAGATTCCGAATAGCTGGAATAGGGTAAAAGCAGATCCTTCGGAGGAGGAACCACCCTGAAAAAAAGCAGATCCAGAAACATCAATGAAAGAAGCACATAGATACCGAAAGCAACAAGATCCCACCGATCCATACGCCAAATTTTCTTTTCCGAGACCACAGAACCCACATATCAACGACAATGACAAGCCTAATAAACTTTATCCCCTCCAAATACCCGTCCAACTCTGCATACACTGCATCAAAGATAAAAAAATCATCCGCACATGGTTCCGTTGCCCCCTTCCAAGGATGCGAATTAGTGGTGTCCCGATATAGAAACCACGGATCAAAAATCCGTCACCATCTGGAAATTCAACCTCCCCTGAAAGAAGAAATCCTCCCCGATCCTTGCAACATAGAGAAATGACCTGCCAAACCCAAAATGGACAGAACCATCGATACACCACCCACCCATCCGCAATTACCAATCCCAATCATCACAATCTTCACCTGACAGCCTTTCCCAAAAATTTTCCATTTGCAGAATCCAAGGACAGCTTATATAGTGTGATAGGATAGGGACATTGAGCAATGATGCTCAGGAGATAAAACAATGAAAACAAAGAAAATCATACTTGCAATGCTTCCAATGCTGGTATCCATGCTTGCCCTCGTTGTTGGGGCTTATGGTGCTCAATCCTGCGACCCAGTCATCGCATCTCGTTTTTGCGATTTCCTACAATAAAATATTCATACAAAAACCTCGTCTTCAAACAACCAAGTATTTGTCTTATGATTACAACTGCCAAGTTCAAAAATATGAAACCTTCTTTTCCAAAGGCCTTGACATACATGATCAACAAGAAAGTATACAAGGAAATTGTTGCCGAAAAAACATAGAAGGAAATACGGTCAAACTTATTGTGGATGACAATCCTGAACCTGTCATGCTGTATCGAAAAATGTTTGAACAGATGATTGAATCAATACCGAAAAAGGATCTCTCTCCACAAACTCAAAATGTATTCAACTTGATCCAAAACCTTCGAAGCAATATCAGAGTGATTAGAGTTCTCTTTGAAAAGATTTGAAAAGGGCACAAAAAAAAAATAATACAAATTGCAACTTCGGAAATCAAAAATAGAAATGAAACTTGAGCCTTCATGAATTGGTAAGATAGAATCTATAATAATCTAAAAAAAAATGGATGAAGGAAGGAGATAACCCCTGTAAATTCAGAAAATTAATGAAAATGACCCGACCGGGATTTGAACCCGGGTCGACGGGGATCTTCTCAATGAAGATTGAAAGCCCGCCATGATTGGCCGAGCTACACCATCGGGCCAGACCTGTTTTTTTTTGGTTTGATTAATTTTAGTCAATCGCCTTAGCGTATGACATTTTCATTTTTGTTTTTTAGTCACTTAAATGTTATTTTTGGTTACGCTTGAATTTTTTCATTGTTATTGTTATTGTGGCGGATATTGTTATGTATATTGTTATTTTCATATTTTGGTTATTTGTTTGTTGAGATGTTGTTTGTTGAGATGATGTTTTTTGTATTTCGGCGAATTGGTATATATTTAGTTTGATTCCGTTTGTTTGGTATAGGTATCCAGTTTCTTGTGTGATTGGGAGGTAAATCAATCCATGTTCAAAAGGTGATTCTTTGACGGATGCTACTGTTTGGTAGGTATTATTAA
>CAZYCQ010000061.1:0-19257 GCA_964645535.1 uncultured archaeon
GGATTTTACGAATGATTGGTGGCACCACTTCAACATTCATTTGTTTATCCTTAAGCTTGATGGTCTGTAAATGGCAAATTCATAAATCTCCTTATTTCTCCATACACTCCTTTCACAATTGCTTTATTTCAAACAGTTCAAGTTTATCATAGAGGTCTCATGACAGATCAAACAAAGAAAATAATTATTGGTACGGCAGTTGTTGTAGGGATTGTTGCTCTGCTCTTTCTGCCAGCCTTGTTTTCATCACGGGCAGTCACTTTGAATGGAGCAGGATCAACTTTTGTTAATCCACTTATGTCTACATGGTCCGATTATTACACCGCAAATGTTTCATCCGATGTTGAAGTAAACTATGCATCCATTGGAAGTGGAGGCGGTATTCGCCAATTGTTGAATAAGACAGTTGATTTTGCTGCTTCTGATGCACCGATGAATGCGGAAGAATTTGCGAGTGCAAAAAATGTCCTTCATATCCCCATTACCGTGGGTGCAGTTGTTGTCGCATTCAATATCCCGGGAATTAATGACTTGAAAATGACAGGAGAGGTAGTTGCAGATATCTTCCTAGGGAAAATCACAAAATGGAACGATCCTGCAATAGCTGCATTGAATCCAGATGTTACCCTTCCATCTGAAGACATCATTGTTGCACACAGATCAGATGGATCAGGAACTACCTTTGTCTTTACCGATTATCTTTCACATGTCAGTACCGATTGGAAAGAGCAAAAAGGAACCGGAAAATCCATTGATTGGGCTGTCGGACTTGGAGGTAAAGGAAATGAAGGAGTCACCAAGCTTATTTTGGACAATGAATATTCCATCGGATATATTGAACTATCCTATTCAGAAACGAATAACCTCAACACAGTCAAGCTTCAAAATCAAGCAGGAGAGTTCGTTTCACCAAGCATCCAGAACATCAAGAATGCAGTAAACAATGCAGCAGCAAGCCTTCCGAAAGGAGATGAGAGTTGGGAGGATGTTTCAATAGTTGACGCTCCTGGAAGCGGTTCTTATCCTATTGTAAGTTTTGTGTACTTGATGGTTTACAAAGATTTGAACAATGTGGAAGATAAAGAGGTGGCCCAAGCACTTGTAGACTTTATCTGGTGGATTGTTCATGACGGTCAATCGTTTGCAGAACCCCTGTATTATGTAGGATTGGCAGATACAGTCATTTCTCTGAACGAGAATACAATTGGGATGATCAACTTTAACGGAGAATCTCTGGTTCTTCCATCCTCATAAGGGAGAGAGAAATAGGGGAGGGACATTAGTACAAAAATGGAGATCGGAAATTTGATTTTTGATGTAAATTGTTTTATTCAATACACCATCCATACAAGTAACGGAGGTAATCATCTTGCTGAAACATGAGATTGAAGAAATGAACGAAGCCACTGCCCCCTTCGTTGGAAAGACGTCGGAAGACACATGGTTCAAGTTCATCGTTATGGGGTTGGGAATAGGGGTGCCAATTTTTCTATTGTTCCTCTATTTGGAGGCTTTGCTATCGGAATCCCGTTTGGCCATAGAAACCTTTGGATTTGAAGTAATTACAAATACGAGGTGGGATCCAGTCAAGGACATCTATGGGGTAGGAACATTCATTTATGGGACTATAATGACATCAATTTTGGCGATCATCATTGCCTTGCCCATCAGTATTATGGCTTCCATCTACATCTATGAATTTGTTCCCATTAGATACAAGAAGTTGGCAAGAACCTTGGTTGATTTGCTTGCAGCAATACCGAGCGTCATCTACGGTCTTTGGGGCATTTTCGTGTTGATACCCTTCCTCAGAAACACATTATTTGCGTTTTTGGAGGTTTTTGGGGTAAAAATCACCAGTGGATATTCAATTTTCACAGCAGGACTGGTTTTGGCAATTATGATAACCCCAATCCTCATGAACATCATCATCGAAGGATTTGACACAGTTCCGGTCACCCTCAAAGAGGCAATGATAAGTCTGGGAGCAACTCGATGGGAGGTAAGTAGAAAAGTTGTCCTTCCAACAACGAAAACAACGGTTTTTGTTGCCTTGATGCTTGGGTTAGGAAGAGCCTTGGGAGAGACAATGGCAGTCACCATGGTAATTGGCAACGACAACAATCCTCCAACCTCATTATTTGACATTTTCAGTTCAGGGCAGACAATCAGTTCCCTAATTGCAAACGAATTCAGTGAAGCAGCAGGTCAACTGTATTTTTCAATGATTTTTGAGTTAGCTCTTATTTTGTTTGTGATTACCTTCTTTTTCAATACTGCGGGGATTTTCATCCTGAATCGTTTGAAGGAGGAATGAAATTATGGAAGAGAACAAAAAGGAAAATATGTTAAGGATTGAAGACAGCGGTCATTGGAAATACAGACAACTGGTAAATTATCTCATGAATGGAATTGCCCTCCTCTGCTTTATCGTAGTTCTTGTCCCATTAATTAGCGTAGTTGTCCAAGTGTTTGCCAATGGTCTTCAGGCATTTTCATTTGAGATACTGTTTCGGGAAGGAGGATCTCCTCTGAACAAACGTACAGGGATTTTCCACGCGATATTGGGAACCCTTCAAGTAACCGTCATCGGAAGTTTATTGGGAATACCATTGGGAATTGCAACAGGAGTATATCTAGAGTATTTTGGCAAGGGTCGTTTGAATAATTTGTTACGAATCGGTATTGACACCATGGTCTCCATTCCCACCATCATCACAGGCGTTGTAGTTTGGGGATTGATCGTATTGGCCATGAATTCATTTTCTGTGTTGGCAGGAGGCATTTCACTGGCATTTATCATGATTCCTATCATTGCAAAAACCACAGAGGAAATGATTCATTTGGTTCCCAAATCCTATGATGAAGCAGGATATGCTTTGGGACTTAGTGAAAGCAGAACCGCAATGTCAATTGTCATACCAATGGCATCTAAAGGGATTGCTTCAGGAGTTTTGATTGCAGTAGCTAGGATTATGGGAGAAACCGCGCCATTACTCTTTACGGCATTTTTCAGTCAACGAGCTCCAAGGAGCATTACAGAGCCAAGCGCAACCCTCCCAGTGCTTATTTTCAATTACGCAATTGCCCCTTATGACAATTGGCATAATCTTGCTTGGGTTGCAGCGATGATTTTGGTTGCATTAAATTTTGGGGTGATTTTCATTACACGGAAGATGTTTGGCGGTACGCCAGGGAAGTGGTAATATGGCAATTAGAATCGATACAAGTCAGATTATTGAAGAGGAAATTGATACACGAAACAAGGTTGAGGTTCATCAATTAAATGCTTTTTACGGAGAGAAACAAGTACTCTTTGACATCAATGTCGTTTTTCCGGAAAGAAGTATAACTGCAATAATTGGACCTTCAGGTTGTGGAAAATCAACCTTTATCAGAACATTAAACAGGTTACATGAGCTTAATGAAGGGGCTAGGATAGAAGGAAAAGTCCTTCTAGATGGCTATGACATCTATGCTCCGGAAGTAAATCCTGTACTTGTTCGAAGAAAAATAGGGATGGTCTTTCAAAAACCAAATCCGTTTCCGAACATGACCATCTATGACAACGTTGTAGCAGGATTAAAACTCCAAAACATTAAGGACAGCGAGACCCTAGATGAAGTCGTGGAACGTACATTGAAGGTGGTTGGACTTTGGGATGAGGTTGCGAATGACTTGAAAAATAAAAGAGGAACGGATCTTTCAGGAGGACAACAGCAAAGGCTTTGTATTGCAAGGGCAATTGCTGTTGAACCAGAGGTCATCCTTATGGACGAACCGACAGCATCATTAGATCCACAATCAACATTGGTTATTGAAGATTTGATGAGGGACCTAAGGAAAAAATACACCGTCATTGCAGTAACCCACAATATGCAACAGGCGGCGCGAGTCTCGGATTTCACCATGTTCTTATATAATGGAAAGCAGATTGAGCATGGACGAACTCGGGATGTGTTCGAGAAACCAAAAGAAGAGTTGACAGAACATTACATTACAGGGAGGTTCGGATAGTGACAAGAAAAGAGTATACGGAAAAATTGGAGCTTGTAAAGTCTTCACTCAATGAATTGCTTGAAATGGCCCGTGAAATTTTGGAACAGATGTTTAAATCTATCGAGGCACCCCATACCAAAGTGGAAGAAGCTGAAAATCTTGATAGGAAAGTTCGTCAACGAACCAAAGACCTCTTGGATTTATGCACGGAAATTGTAACGTTACAACAGCCAATGGCAACAGATATACGCCTTGTGCTTTCAGCAATTCGTATAAAAAATGATATCGAAAGGAGTGTGAGAGATTCGCTACATATCATCAGGATGAAACTTGGTGAGAAATCAACACAAGATTCTGTATTTTTCGACACATTAGGGCAAATTCATGATGTACTGAACAAAATGATCGACATCTTGGAAGAATCTCTGCGAACCCGTAATGCGGAAATCTTGTTGGAATTATCCAATCTTGATGAGGTCATCGATGATTATTATGACAGGGCGAATGAACATCTCAGGAAGCAAATCAAGGAAGGAGGAGATGTCGAAGCCAATATCGATCGCCTTCAGGCAGTCCGCATGATTGAAAGAATCGCAGATCATTTCTGCAATATTGCAGAAAAATTATATTATGTACATACAGCAGAAATAATTCGAATCGCTTAGGGTATCATCAATTATTCAATTTTTTTACGAATAAGACCGAGAACAGGAATTGCAAATAACAATCCAAGTAAGGGGAATGGACTGCCATTTTGAGTAGCATATATGTCAACAGTTGCTCCAGCAGGTGTCTCACCTACATCTGCAATAGTCACAGATAACTCGTCATCAGAGTGCCAAGTATGATAGGTCAAAGTGTCTGAACTTTCATGGGCTGCAAAGAAGAATCCATATGTTCCACCGATTTCCCAATTGTGGTCTTGTCCAGCTGTATCATCAGAAGCTAGAGGGAAACGAAGTTCAACGGTAGTAATTCCATTTTCTTCAGTTCCAGCAACTTCGATCGGAAATTGGGAATCATCCACGATTGGAGGAGTATTTCCAATAGCATGATAGTCTTGTGCGGTTGCAACACCATTTTTAACGGACGAAATCACCATATCCGCGCCGGTCATTCCAGCACCAGGTTCGTTCATTCCGAAACCGACCCATCCAGTGAATTCACCCCATAGGGCTATGAAAATGTGGGTTTTGTTGTGACCCCAAGCAACATTGAGGAAATAATTTTCGGAATCTAGGTGATCTGCAACCTTGAATGTTGTGGGGTATTCTCCGTCATCAACTTTTCCATCCAGTTTTGCAGATGCAAAATCACTGTAATAAAGTGTGGTATTAGCTGCATTGCTTGGAAACGTTGAGATCATAAGAATTGTTGCAATAAATGCAGAGAAGAGTAGCCCTTTTTGCATGTGATCCTTTACTAAAGTAAGCCATATAAAATTTGGCACAGAGACCATGGCATTTTTCCAGCATTCACACAGACATTTTGTAAAATTGATAAGAAATAGTTCAATTAAATTGCATATTTCGGGCGACAGGTTATTGAATTGTTATGGATCAAGCTACATTTTCAGGATGTCTTCAAAGGCAAAAGAAAATCATAATCAATTGATTTTTTCGTGTGTAAAAGGTGGTCAATTAATTTTTAGTGGATCGGGCAATCAACCAAGTTAGGATGTAGCAGATAAGCGCGAGGAGAACGAAAACGACATAACCTCGAGCGTAACCAATGGATCCCATTTGATCAACAAATGCACCTAGTATTGGAGGAATTACAAATCCTCCAAATGCACCAAGACCTCCGACCCATCCTGAAGTACCTCCAACAGCATCAGGAACTGCCTTTGGAACCAATTTGAAGACAGCCGCATTCATGATTCCCATACCGACAGCCAGAATAACCATTCCAAGGATTGAAAGCCCATATATTTCACTGAAGGTCATAATCAGGGCACCGACAAGAAGAACTGAAATACCTCCGAAAAGGGTTTGAGTTCCACCAATTGAATCGGAGATCTTTCCCGCGTATACCCTGACAAGAGAACCAATCACTATGAAAATTCCGTTAAGGATCAATGGAATCCCAAATTTTATGTCATCTGCAATCACAATGGGATCTGGGCCATAGAAATCAACCCAATATTTCTTGAACCAAGTTCCCAATGCAATGAAACCACCGAAAGAGGTAAAGTAAAGACTCACCAATGCCCATGTCTGCCAATGCCTTCCTGATGCTTTCAGACTTTGAATCAGTTTATATTTGGGGAAAAGTTCCTGACCCTTTTCCTTGGCAACCCTGATGGCTTCCTCTTTTGAGACACCTTGATTAAGTAATTGGAAGTAGTATGCATCCTTTCCTATTCGGAAATAGATGAAAGTTCCAATTGCAAGGAGAACTAGCCATAAAAGATATGAATTGGCTACTCCGATTGTTGCAAGAGTGATTGCCATGATGAATGAAAAGATGCCAGGAGCAAGATTTCCAATTCCTGCGTACTTCCCAAGTGCAGAACCCTGATCTTTTTGTTTGAACCAATATGCAACTTGACTGATACCTACAGAAAATGTAGCGATACCGCAACCTGCCAAGAATCCAAAGAAAAGGATCAATGGGTACATACCTTTGGTAAGAGTTCCGTTCTCCAATGAGAGCCCAAAGAAATAAAGTCCAGCCATTCCAACTATTGAAAGGACAAGAAGAACCAAGATGGGCTTTCTACCACCCACATCATCAGTCCAAGCCGAAAATGGGATTCTAAGGAGAGATCCGGAAAGATTGGGCATCGCGACCAAAAGGCCAGCCAATGTTCCAGAAAGTCCAAGAGCGACGTTGAATTCGGTAGCTGTTGAGCCAAGGGCAACTACAGCGGCAAATCCAATAAAAAAGCCAATAGTTGCACCCCAAAGACCTTCATCAGGAGTTCCTTCTAGTTGATATTCTTTTGTCATTTTCATCACCTAATTTCCACGGCTTCTATTCCAGATAACAATCTGGGGAGTTCGCCATGCATATCGAATTGGATAGAGCATCAGGTGCCCTAATCTTGTGAACGGGATCATGGCAATCAGCACCATTCCATTAACGAAATGCAGATGCAAAAGCCAGTCAGATCCTGCAAAACCTGCAACAGTAGAATAATTTGGGTTCAGTGTGAACAACGATCTCAACCAAGGAACCATGGTTGAAATAAACCATTGAGACCCAAATCGATATTTAATTGCGACAGTCATTCCAGTTACGATCTGTGTTGAAAGGTCTCCAAGCACAATCCAATCAGCAGCAGTCGTGACTGCCCGAACCCTTTCATTGGTTATTCTACGGTAAATAAGGATAGCCATTCCCAAGATAGAGAATCCTGCAAGAGCCCACCCGGTGTATTCCCAGAATTCCCGATTGGAATCTGTAACTAACCTGTTGAATAGATCCGGGAACAAAATCCCTAGAATATGCATGGACAGGATTGCAATAATCGAATAATGCCAAAAATAGGAGCCAAAGAGAAGTGTTTCCTTGTCTCCTAGAAATTCGGAAGATTGACTGGAGACTGAATATTTGTCGTAGCTAATTCGGTATATCCAGCCGATCACAGCCAATGTGATAGCCACATATGGAAAAATAAGGTAAAACAACATGTCTATTGCCATTTTGATTCCTCCTTCTTACCTTTCCTGATCCATTGGTCAATTCCGCTATTGTCAGGAACAGGTGACGAATGAACAGGTAAGGACACAGTTTCCCGAGTTTGAATTTTGTCCTCAGGTTTGCTCAAATAATTGTAGATGGAAAGGAAAAGAGAATAGAACGCTAATCCCGCAGAGACTGATTGGGGTTTGTCCTCAGGCCTTACTTTTGTCCAAATGATGCGTTTCAGAGAGGGGAGCAAAGCACTTTGGACAATTTCATGGGTAAGAACTTCGTTTGGAAATTTAGAGACAAAATCAAGAAGCACCGAGAAATGATCAGGAAGTTCCCCTTCAACAGAGTAGCCGTGGGATCTAAATCTTTTCTTAAGCTCAACAAGAAATGTGCTTCTCAAATAACTTTCGCCAAAGAGATAATAACCGACATAAGGTGAAATGTGGTAGTTCAGTTCAAACATTTCCGTATAGTAAGATTGGACATCAATCAGCTCCAATGGACGTATGAACTCAAGAAACGTTTTGAAGTCATCATTGCAATTTAGTTTTTCAAAGCATTTTTCAGCTACTTCAAGATAATCCTCTTCGGGATAGGCAAGCAGTTTCGCAAATAATGAAACCACTTCGGGATCCAAGGGTTCATACGCTAGAGCCATAATTTCCATATCACCATCTCCTTTCCGGTACGGATTTCTTCCCGAAACCACCTTCCATCTTCTTGGCGAACGGATCCACAAATCCTTCGATTTGGGCTTCCCTTGCCAAAGGTGGAATTACGAAGCGTTCCTCCATTGTTGGAAGGCTGGTTAATTGAAAGATCGCTTCTGCCTCAAATGCAGAAGTCTTGCCTTCTTCAAGGGCAGTGGCAACCTCCTCAGGAGAAATGTCTCCAAGTTCCTGTGCTCTCTTGAAGATACGAACCGCCATGAGTTTCTTGTAGGTTGCATAGATAATATCCTCGTTCCCTGCGGAGAACAAGGAGGCCATGTACTTGATCGGGATCCTAGCCTTGTCGATATCACTCATTTGAGGCTTGCGATCATTCAAATCTCCTTGTTGATCATAAATTCCGTTCCTTTTCCTTCCGATTATAGGGAGAAGTGGAGGAACATAGAACAACATGGGTAAGGTTCGATATTCAGAATGCAAAGGCAAGGCGATTTGCCATTGTTTAACGAACTTGTAAATTGGAGAGTTCTGGGCAGCTTCGAGCATTTTCTCATCAATGCCGTTTTCTTTTGCCTTCTTAATGACCTCCGGATCAAAGGGATCAAGAATAAGTTCATTTCTTATGCCATCCACCAATTCAGAGTCATCCAAAGCGGCAACCTCAGTTATCTTTTCTGCATCGTACAGAAGAACTCCGAGATATCGTATTCTACCGACACAGGAGTGGAAACATGCAGGTGCCTGCCCAGTTTCAAGTCTGGGATAACAGAGAAGGCATTTCTCCGATTTACCGGTACTCCAATTGTAGTACACTTTTTTGTAAGGACAACCGGAGATGCACATTCTCCACCCCTTGCAATTATCTTGATTGATCAAGACAATACCATCTTCACCCCGTTTGTAAATTGCACCTTGAGGACAGGCTGCAAGACAGGTAGGGTTGACACAGTGATTACAGATTCTTGGAAGGTAGAAGAAAACCAAGCGTTCCAATTCATTGAGTTGATCCTTTTCCTCCTGACTAAGTCCTTCAAGATTAATGTCGTTCCTTGCATAGAGTTCAGAACCACTGAGATCATCATCCCAACTTGGACCCGATTTGATGTCAATATATTTCCCAGTTACCCTAGAAATGGGTTTGGCTACTGGTTGATCATTGGACTGTGGAGCTGTGAAAAGGTGCTCATAGTCATAGGTCCATGGTTCATAATAGTCATCCATTGTTGGAAGATGGGGATTTCCAAAGATATTCTTACCCAAGGAGCTAAATTTACCGTTAACCTTCAAAAGGATCTTGTCACCCTTCTTGATCCAACCACCCTTGTACTTTTCCTGATCTTCCCATTTGTGTGGATAACCAGTACCAGGTTTAGTTTCCACATTATTGAACCAAGCATATTCGACACCTTTCCTGTCGGTCCAAATATTCTTGCATGAGATGCTGCAGGTGTGGCATCCTATGCATTTATCCAGATGAAATACCATTGCAATTTGCGATCGTACGTCCATTTCATTCACCTACCATTCGAGCTTGTTCAGCTTCTTGACCAAGACAAAAGTGTCTCGGTTCACGCCTACCGGACCCCAATAATTGAAGCCGTAGGTCCATTGTGCATAACCTCCTGCCAAAAGGAGAGGATTCAGCTTGACCCGTGTCAGACTGTTGTGTCCACCACCTCTTTTTCCACGTTCTTCAGATTTGGGAACAGAAACCGTTCTTTCAGGAGAGTGATAGATCCAGCAGGTTCCTCTCGGAATTCTGGAACTTACAATAATCCTGGTCACTACCACACCATTGTCATTGATAACTTCAACCCAATCATTGTCTTCTACACCAATTTTTTTGGCATCATCTGGATGAATCCAAGCGGGATAGCAACCTCTACTCAATTCCTGCATTCTCAGGTTATCACCATAGGTGGAATGGATGTGCCATTTGCCGTGGGGGGTGATATAGTTCAGCAGGACACTCTTTTCTGGGGAAGTATTATCTACATCACCAGTGGCCTTAGGTACCAATTTTGGCTTGAACGTGGGGAATTGTTCACCAAAATCGACATAGAGAGGATGATCAAGATAAAGATGCTGTCGACCACTTAAAGTACGCCATGGGACATATTTCTCAACATTTTGGGCATAACCTGTATAAGCCCTTCCATTATTGACAATTCCAGACCAGAAAGGTGAAGTCAGTATTCTCCGAGGCTGTGTTTTGAGATCTTCAAAGGTATAACGGATACTACGGGTATCATCAGCTAAATCAGACAATCCAGTCAGACCAGTTTTGGCTTCGAGAGTTTTGAAGGCCCGGTATGCCAATTCACCATTGGATTCGGGAGCGAGAGCCAAGATCAGATTTATGGCATCCAAGGCATCCTCCAATCTCGGATAACGTTTACCACCCCATTCAATGGCTCTCATGTGTTTTGGATCTGGTGAACGAGTGGTTGGAAGACTGGCCAATTCATCATAAATATCCTTGATATCAAAACGGATACCATGAGCACCCAATCCATTTTCCCTTGCTTTTGGACCATATGAAATAAACCTGTTGTAAAGATCGACATAATTCCTTTCAGTAATCGCAAGATGGAAACCAGTCTTCCCGGGAATATAATCAATGTCATCATATTTCCAATCTTGGAAGGTGGGTTGTGACAATTCATCTGGGCTATCATGAGCCAATGGTTTGGTCACGATATCCTTGACCGGTTCAGGCAGATATTCTTTTGCCAGTTCACTCACTTTCTTGGCAAAGCTCTTGAAAATATCCCAATCAGATCTGGCTTCCCAAGCAGGAGGTGTGGCCATCCCCAATGGATGAACAAATGAATGCATATCTGTGGTGTTGAGATCATTCTTTTCATACCACATTGCAGTTGGAAGCACAATATCGGAATAGAGAGCGGAAGTATCCATTCTGAAGTTAATGTCAACAACCAAATCCATCTTGCCCCTTGGGGCTGGCTCCCTGAATTCAACATCCTTAAGGTGATCCTTGGCTTCTTCATCCTTGATGGAATTATCATGAGTGCCCAAATAATGCCTCAAGAAATATTCATGTCCCTTGGCACTGGACATCAATGCATTGCCTCTCCAGATGAAAAAGACCCTTGGCCAATTCTCAGGAGCATCTGGATCCTCAACAGAAAGTTTGAGCTCTCCAGAATTAATCTTTTCAGCCACATATTTCTTGATTCCATCGTCATCGGTATATCCAGCTGCCTTTGCTTCTTCAATAATCTTCAATGGGCTTTTGTTGAACTGGGGATAGAATGGCATCCATCCATTTCTTACAGCACGTGCAATGTGATCTGCAACATTTCCCTTTCCATATTTTGTTCCATTGGGGAGAGAGGCATATTCACTGAAGTCCCCTTCATATCTGAACTGATCAGAGTGAATATAATGCCAAGTTGGAGTTTGTTGAACCCTTGGAGGTCCGACCCAGTCAGTGGCCATTGCTACAGATAGCCAAGAGGTCATCAGGGTAAGTTTTTCCTGTCCCACATAATGGTTCAGACCACCACCATTCTTTCCAACACAACCAGTCAGAATCAAGGCAGTTATGGGACCACGGTACATGAGAGAATTGTAGTACCAGTGGTTGACACCAGCACCGGTAATGACCATTGATCTACCTTCAGTGTTTTCAGCATTTGTGGCAAATTCTCTGGCAAGTTTGATGACAGTGTCCCGTCCAATTCCAGTAAATTTCTCTTGCCAAGCCGGAGTGTATGGAGAGGTTTCATCATCGTAATCTGCGGGATACTCGCCGTTCAATCCCCTAGACAAGCCGAAATGACCAAAAAGAAGATCCAAGGAAGTAGCGACATAGACAGGACCATCAGGAGTTTCCAATTTTTTGGCAGGGATTCCTCTGATGAATTCTTTTTTCTCGCCAAATTCAGTGAATTTGACATTGATGACCTCATCATGATCTTCCAAAAGTGTCAATAATGGGTCAATTTCATTACCTTCATGATCTTTATTCAGTAAATTCCATTTTCCTTGATCTTCTTTCGCGTGTCTAAATCCAATTGTTCCAATGGGAATTTTTACGTCCTTTGTTTTTTCATCAATTACAAGAAGTTTCCAATCTCCATTTTCAACATCCTTGTATTTCTCCAATCGATTGGCCCTCAGGAATTGACCAGGGGAATAGACATCCCCATCCTTTCTCAATTCAACCAAGAAGGGCGTATCAGTGTATTTTTTAAGATAATCAATGAAATATGGAACTTGCCGGTCAATGTAATATTCCTTCAAAATCACATGATTGACAGCAGCCCACATTGCATGATCTGTTCCTGCATTAATTGGAATCCACCAGTCTGCAAACTTAGCAGCCATACTGAAATCAGGTGCAACGCAAACAAACTTGGTTCCAACATATTTTGCCTCCGAAATGAAGTGCACATCCGGAGTTCGTGTCATGGAAAGATTGGAACCCATTGACACGATATATCTGGCATTGTACCAGTCTGCACTTTCCGCGACATCTGTCTGCTCACCCCAAGTTTCAGGGAAAGAATTGGGCAGATCACAATACCAGTCATAGAAACTTAGATTCACCCCACCCAGCAGTTGGAGGAATCTTGAACCACCTCCGTAGGAAAGGTAACTCATTGCAGGAATGGGAGAGAAGCCGAAAACACGATCTGGACCATATTTCTTGATTGTATAGATCACAGAGGTAGCGATTATTTCCAAGGCTTCATCCCATGAGATTCTCTTGAAACCACCCTTGCCGCGAGCTTGTTGATATTGCTTGCGTTTTCTTTCATCTTCAACAATTGATGCCCAAGCTTCAATCAGGTCTTTATGTTCTCGTTTTGCATTTTTCCAGTACCTGTACAATGTATTGCGAATGTAAGGGTACTTGATTCTAAGTGGGCTGTAGACATACCATGAGGCAGAAATACCTCTTTGGCATCCACGGGGTTCATATGGGGGAAGTTTTTCTTCTAGGAGTGGATAGTCCGTCGCCTGCAATTCCCAAGTGATTATTCCGTCTTTAACAAAGACATTCCATGAACATCCACCAGTGCAATTTACACCATGAGTGGATCGGATGACTTTGTCATATTGCCACCTATTCCTGTAAAATTCTTCCCACTGTCTGTTTTTTGGATCAATTAAATCAGTTATCCAGTTTTTCATGATTTCACCTCAGTAAAACTTACCATTCCTCCAGATGAAAATACCAAGGAGGGTCAAAAATCCCCAAAACAAAATAGGGGACAGATAATCGGTTTCTCCGTTTCCACCCGTTGATCCTCCCAATGCAACCGTAGCTTGAGCAGGTGTTTCACCTTGACTCGCAATCTCAACAGTGAATAAATCAGAGTGCCATGTATGATATGTAAGAGTATCACTGCTTTCATGGGCTGCAAAAAAGAAACCATAGGTTCCTCCCACTTTCCAATTGTGATCTTGACCTTCGGTGTCATCAGAGGTCAAGGGAATAACCATCTCAATGGTTGTTTGGCCATTTTCTTCCTTACCAGCAGCATCAATAGGAAATTGGTTCGTATCTTGCGTCGGAGGTACATTTCCTGTGGCGTGGTAATCACCAACAGTAACCGTTGAACCTTCAACTGATGCAATAACCATATCTGAACCTGCCATTCCCTTTCCAGGTTCGTTCATTCCGAAACCGACCCAACCCGTTAATTTCCCCACAATACCCATGGCAAGGTGGGTTCCATTATGGCTCCAAGAAACAGTAATAAAGACATTCTGTTTATCCAGATGATCAGGGACATCAAATGTTGTTGAATACTCGCCTTCGTTGATCGTTCCATCCAAATTCAATGAACTAAAATTGTTATAGTATAGTTTTGTATCTGCTGCATTCACCGAGAATGGGACTAGAAATAGCATCATCCCGATTATGAATGCCCATAAGGTACGAATTGGCACAACCATGATTTTGGAAAGTTGCGATACTTATTAAAGTATATCGCCCCTATTTGGAAAATTGCTTTAAAAATTCAAGTATTTTTAGATCTAGACCATAAGATGTGCACAATATTTGGACAAAGCGTATGGAAAAAATAAGCGGAAAGAATTCCCAAGATGTTTCGATTTGCAAAGACCATTATCGCACTTGGAGGAAAAGATAATTAGAAATGAAACGGGAAAAGTCAAGGATTCTGCCTAGCAATTTTCTAAAAAAGGCATCTATGTTGGAATGAAACTTCAATTGAAGTCGATTTGCATTGGAAGGGATAGTTTCACTCAATTATATTTGAGTTCTTCTTCGGAGTAAAAGGAACTGCTTATTAGGAAGAGATAAGTAGATACCTCATGCCAGAAGGTCCAGAAGTTGAAGTGGTAAGAAGAGGACTTCTTAGGGCAAAAGGAAAAAAAATTGTTGAAGCACGTTTCTCAGATCATCCAAAATATCGTTATCTGCAATCTGAGAATTTTATAGGAACATCAATCCAAGATATTGAACGATTTGGTAAATTTCTGGTTTGGAGATTTGAAAACGGCTTAAAAGTCCTTAACCATCTCGGGATGACTGGGATTTGGAGATTATTGGCAGGGAATTTGAAGGATCACAATCTGAGCCATCAAAAAGTCATTTTCCAACTTGAAGGTAAGGAATGGCTGGTGTTTGAGGATACTAGAATTTTTGGAAAATTCGAAATAATCAACGAACTGCCATCAAGTATCAAAGCATTGGGACCGGATATCCTCAAAGAAAATTTCGATTTGCCAGAATTCATCAGGAGGGTCAGGGGGAAGGGGAAAAAACCAAGAAGGCAAGAGATTGGAAAACTTCTTTTGGATCAAACAGTGGTAGCGGGATGTGGGAACATCTATAAATCAGAATCCCTTTTTCAGGCAGGAATCAGTCCTTTCAGGGAAGCAAATCAGCTAAAGGATGAAGAACTCAAGGTTTTGGCAGAAAGTTTGATTGAAGTTGCAAATAGAGCACTCAGCTCAGGAGGATCGACACTAAGAGATTTTAGTTCAGTTGAGGGGTATGCAGGTCTCATGCAAAATGAATTCCTTGTTTATGGACAAGAAGGAAAACCGTGTCACAGATGTAGCACGCGGATAGAAAAGAAAAAACAGGGGGGAAGAAGTACATTTTATTGCCCGAATTGTCAATTTTAATTGCCTAGTTTCGTCTTCTCCCCGAATGCTTTTTGCTTCGCATCATCATGATAATCATCATTCCACCTAAAAAGGGAAGTGACTGCAGCTGTGCAGAACTGGAGGAAATGGAGGCATCACCCCCCCTCAGGACAATAATCCAGCTCAAATGGTAATCGACAAAATTTACAGTTCCATTTCCTTCTCCTTCAAAATAGACCACAAAAAGGGCTTTATCAGAATTGTCTACAGGACGAGGTTCGCCTTTCTGGTTAAATCCAGTTTCATAAAATGGTGTGAAAAACAGTCCATCGATTGTTTCAGTCGAAATTAATTCAATGACGTCAACCATCTCATGTTGATCATTTTTGTACCTGCTTGCATGCCGATATGTCCGTGAAATGTTGTCTGGCTCCATAACGGATCTATCAGCGGATTCCCACTGTTTTGTGTAGGAAGAAAAATTCGGAGACAAAGGAGGTGCCTGTTGTTCTATCTGAAACAAAGCGAACGTGAATTTGCCTTGTCCATCAGTTCCATTGATGTGGAACAACAGCTCAAATTCACTTCCGGATGGAACGATCATCTGATAGGGGTTTCCTGATTGAACAGAAATTGGATCCATAGGGATTGTATCAGGCCATCCATAATACGGGTTTTCCGGATCATTGATAGGATTGACTTTTACAACCGGATCATGAGGAAAAGCCGCTACAGGGACTAGAAGAAAAATCAACGAAAAAATTAAACCAAATTTTTTGTTCTTCATGATATCACAACCAATTACCGTTACCTCCACTAGAGAGAGGGTGAATAAAATTTAATCCTTCAGAATAGGCAATATCGAACAGGCGACCTAAATTTATAAATCCTACACCAAGAAATTGATCAGGATTATTTGGTTGAGAAGAAGCCCGTTCAAGCATTCTGACAAGTAAATTAAGTGAAGGGCTTTCATACCATCCAAATGTTTTATAATGGCCAAGATTAAATGCATAGATTGCAACTAATGCAGCAGCAGCAAGCATCGGAGCTGCAATACTTGTTCCGCCGATTACAGCGGGGTAGACTCTTCCTTGAAAATAATAACTCATTAGAGTTATAAAATGTGCAGGCATAGCAAACCTTACTGGTCGGGAAGTGCTTCCCCATGAAGAACATATTATGCGGGCATTTTTCCAATCATGGCAATTTGAAATACCATATTCAGAACGTCCACTTAATGATCCTGTACTTGAATAATAGTTTTCGTAGAAAAGATAAGTTCCACCAATTGTCCTCCATTCGCCCCGATTCTCATGATCAATGGATGAAACAGGGAAGAATTCAGGATAAGAATTGGGAATGCCTCTACTTTCATCTCGGCCTTGATTGCCGATTGCAGTTACCATAAATATTCCTTTGGAATAAAGACGTTTCACATGTGAATTATAGAAATTTTGTGCACTACTAGGCCATTCAATCGCTGTGACAATTACACCCACATTTAAACTGTCAATATTTGCTAGTAGAAAATCCCAAAATTTCCCATTTCCAAGCGACAAACCATAATCCGTATCAAAGGTCTTTATATCAACAATTATAACTTTTGCTCCTCTTGCAATACTAGCAAGAGCAGAAAGTACCCAAAATGTGTGATCAAAGGTATGTTCTTTATATGCAGTATTATATCCCAACTTCTTTTCAATATTTGAAAGATAATCAAATGTTTCAGAACCTTGATAGCCATAGGTAACTACTTTTCTATTCGCAACATCCCAGGTCCAATAGGACAAAATATCTACATAGTAATTATTATCACCACCTATTTGGAGTGATGCCCATTGATCAACGGGTATCCCTTGATCAATCACCATTATAGTCTTTTTGTAGTCACCATCGTTTGGCACATGATTAAGCCAAGGACTGCAATTAATAAATGATAGGTGAGATGCAGTGCAATCATATACTTTCTCAAGAGGTTCGGGGGATGGAAGAGCTCCTTCCTTTGCATTACTAGTGCGCAAAACAATTGGTTTATCATCAACTAGATGAGGAAGACCAATCAAATTGCTTGAAAGCACAATACTGACCAACATAATTGATTGTAATTTCAGAGTTAGCATGTATTTGTAAAAAAAAAAAAAAAAATTATAAAAAGATATTGATGAAAAAAATTAAAAAAAGAAAAATATTTTTTTGCATGATTTACATAAAAACTTCAATAAATCTTCAACAAGTAAATTTTACGAATGGGACGAATAGGGTAATTTAACCATTATCCTTGGGATGCTTCATTCAATGGCCACTTCAAGTCTTCGAATTCCGCGACCTTTGTTTTTGTGTTTGAGAATCTTGAATGATTCTATTTCCCTTGTTGATTTTACATGAAGCCCACCATCAGCCTGTCTATCCACATTTCCAATGGAAACGACCCGTATTGTTTTCAGCCCTTTAGGGAGGATATTTGATTTGGTTCTGATCAGTTCCGGATGTGTTTCAAGAGCTTCAATGGGGAGAATTTCAGCTGACGTCTGATGATTTTCATTGATGATGGTGTTCATTTCTTTTTCAATCCATTGCAGTTCCTCCTTTGTAAAATTTCGAGACAAGTCGAAATCAATTTTTGCTTTTTGTGGAGTGATATCGCTTCCTGTCACTAATGCAT
The DNA here is from genome assembly GCA_964645535.1 of uncultured archaeon. Classification (GTDB taxonomy): domain Archaea; phylum Asgardarchaeota; class Heimdallarchaeia; order Heimdallarchaeales; family Kariarchaeaceae; genus WAKA01. Next base: position 18,067 of record CAZYCQ010000061.1, read on the forward strand.
CAAATTTTTTCCAAATGAGAGATGAGAGGATATGGAGGGCGGTATGCAATTTCATCATGGAATAGCGGCGTTTCCAATCGATTTTCAGAGTTACTTTCTCATTCAATTTGAAACCGGGATTCTGATCGAATACATGAAGAATCCTCTCATCGAATTTTCGGACATCCACTACGTTAGCCACTCCAGATTTGGATGAGATGGTACCATAATCTGGTTTGACACCGCAGGATCTACCAAAGAAAATGGTGCGGTCAAGTATTATACCTTCATCAAGAATCTCAATGACCGTGGCAGTAGTTTCTTTCAGATAGGCATCGGAATAATAAAGAAGTTCAGTCTCCATATTGTTAGTGGAAACATTGTGATTTATTATTCTGTTCCCTGTTGATATTCATGAAACTTTAGATTTAGAGGGAAAGATTTGTCTGGTTGTCCTATTTCTGAAAGGATTTTTTGTTATGATTTGTATTTCTTTTTGAATGGAAATTTTTTTTTACTTAATTACGTCATCCTATCTGAAAAGCAATAGTGATGCAAAATGAAGATAAAACTACTTTTTTTGATCAAAATGGGGGTATTAGTTAATATTATTCTGATTTCTTTGGTTTCTTTCTCATTGGCAGGGAACAACAATTACTCTTTTACAACAAAGAATTCCCTTATATCAAGCCCAGTCAGAGAATTTGAAACAGGGGATACTACACCAATCAGGATTTCTGGCAATGATGACTTCAGATCCCAAGCTGAGGCCAATGGATGGGCGGGAGATGGGAGCTTAGAGAATCCGTATATTATTGAAGGGTATACTATCGAAGTTCAGGAAACCCATGCAATAAGCATCTCAGATACGAATCTTTCTTTTATTGTCCGTGACAATAAAATTTCTGGAATTGTAGCTTATTTTAGTGCTATCCATTTATATAATGTAGTCAATGGCATCATTGAAAACAATCAGATAGAAAATTGTGTTGATACAGGAATTGAATTGGAAAATACGAACAACACTATTATTCGATCTAACACGGTTCAGTTCGGGATGTCAATCGCTGGAGCAGCAGCAATTAAATTAATGAATTCCCATTATAATGAAGTCGTGGGAAATACTATTTTAGATTTTAAATATAATGGGATTAGTGTTTATCACTCACAAATCAATTGGATTGAAGGTAACAGAATTGAAATTACTAAGCC
>CAZYCQ010000062.1:0-17557 GCA_964645535.1 uncultured archaeon
CTTTTTTTACCTGTCTGGAAACCATATTGTATAACGGGGGCATCCCGGGGGTAATTGAATTGAAGTCAGTTGTGAAACGAGGTGGGAGGGTCTTGATTCTGTGTGCCCGGCATCGGGTGGAAAATGAGGAACTGATTGACCGTATGGATGTGAAGGGTTGTAGCATCTGCAATCCCCAGCAATTGGGCGATGCTTTTGAACGCTTGGCATCCCGGTGGATCATGCGGTGTCTGACCTTGGAAAAGCTTCATGGTGAAGGACGCTGTGTACCGACCTTTGAGCCCTATGATCGGTATATCGGGACGGATCCTGTCCCCTGATTTTTTCGCTGCATGTATTGCCTTCCTTAAAGATTGATGTATCTGTGCTGATGAATTCGACTGATGCATTCGGAACGGTTCAAATAGAATGAAAGGATGGATATTTGTAGCAAAGAGGTGTACCTATGAAAAGGGTTTACAGTACCTATACCATGATTTTGCTTCTAGCAGTTTCTTTGGGGTTCATCAATCTTGGAACCCAAGTCTCTGCCGATGCGACAACCACCTTCCAGACCGGCGATCGCCTAACCTACGTGGGTGATTCGTTCTATCTGGATTATGGTGAAAACAGTTTTACTGCATATATCGATCCTGAGAACAACGGCACATTCTTCCTCGGCAGGGATGAATGGAAATTGACTGAGTTTGTTCTGGATGGGAATACATCAGCCGATGTTTTTGTCATCCGGAATGAACGAGGCTTTGACTCAATTTTCCTGATCAACACCAATACCGAGGCATTGCCTGGAAGTTATTGGAATGCGACGTCCTATGTTTACGATAGCGATCCGAATGTACCTCCCAATGACGGCAATTTCTCAGATTATCAGGATCTGAGTGGGCAAATGGATCATGAGTTCAACCGTGAAGATTCCTCTGCCAATGCGACCTATGCCTACATGCCTCCTGAGTTTTTTGCAGGGGACTTTATTGTTCCCGGTTTGGATTTCGGTGGTGATGCAGGTTTTGTCCTTCCCGATCTGTCTGTGAGTGTGACGAAAAGCGTGAGTACCGGTACGGGTAGCTATGTGATCAACGGGCAGAATTTCACCAACCTTTCCTTGAGGGTCTTTACCATGCGGGCCTTCGGAAGTATTGCCGGAACCATGAACATTACCATTCCTACACCTGAATTCGATGCTATTGCTGCAATGGATTACAATGTGACCTATCTGAATGAAGTGGAATTTGTCTATGATTCTGCCACAGGCATTCCTTTGGAGATAAATCGCGATGAATTTTTCTGGGTTGACGGTAACTTCAGCACCGGAGCATTTACCACCATGATGTATGATGAATTCGGAGTTCCTTTCAACGTCACACTTGATATGTCCGGTGATTTCTTCTTTGAAAACGACAATGTTGAGAACCTTCAGTTGGCATTTGCCAGCAGCCATTACGGTCTTGCCCGTCCTGTTTCATTCGGTGATCCTCCCCTCAAGGAGAATGATGTTCTTACCTATGATTGGGGACAATACGGCGACTTTGAAATCAGTGGATATGTTCAAGGGGAGTTGTTTGACGAAAATGGCACCTTCATGAACAACATCATTTCCACGAACCATATGACTTCAACAGAGGAAGGTTCGGGAACCACTTCCGTTGAGGTGTACCGTCACTATGCTGATGCATTTGAGGCTCTCATTTGGACTGAGGGTTCCATTAATAGGCAGGAAACAAGTGAGGAGAGTTTCTACGATGGGTTCCAGTGGAACAACAATTCATACACCTCTCCTGTGGACACTTCTCCGGTGATGAAGGTCATGCCCCTGTTTTCATCTTCGAACTCCTCACTTGAGATGTGGATTCCTCCCTTACCTAGCTATCCAAATCCGATGTTCGAAGGTGATGACAACGCTGATGGGCTTTTCGGTGGGGATCTCTTCGGTTTACCGATCGATTTCAGTGTGATCCCTCATGACATCCCGATGACAGGTTCCTTTGTTCAGACAGAAGGTCCCTATACTTATGAGATCAACGGCTTCACCTTCGAATTCCCTGTGGATGTCTTCACTTATGAATACGATTCCAGCTTTAGTGACACCCAATACTTTGACAATTATCAGATCATTCTCAGTGGTTCTCTCTCAGTCACTGCAACTGATGTCTATGATCCTGTCACGGGTGTCTTGGTGGAAAGGGGTCTTGACATGAGCGTTACGTTGTCAATTCAGGTCATGGAGATGGCACAGCCTGCTCAGAATGGTCCTTCTGAACCCGGCATGCACCTGGTTGAAGGGAGCTTGGATCTTGCAGCGAGTTTCTCCGAATGGAACGTACTTACTGCACACCCCCACAAGTACCTTGAAGCTCCTCCCACCAACAACACGTCGGTACCTTCTTCGAATTCCACCAGTCCCACTGAACCTACCGACACCAATACTTCCACATCAACTGCAAATACCAGTGCGACTACCAACGGCACCACTTCCTCTCCCTCTTTCGAGAGTCCCTTGCCTGGTTTTGAATGGGCAGCACCTCTGACTGTCTTTGCAACATTGGTGATCCTGAGGAAACGCCGCAGCTAAAAACTTGGTAAAATAGTTTAACGAAAATTCAATCTATACAATTCACATGTAATTTACAATTGATTTGGACATTAGTTTAAAGAAAGGCAGTGAAATTATTCTGTTGGCTAGAAATCTGTGTCCGAGCGGGGCAATCTATTGATCAAATATTTTTCTAATAATAAAAAGAAAATATGAAAAATACGTGTAGAATGGTGTTTCACCGATTTAGACGCGCAAATTGTCGGATATATTTTTGCACAAAAGTTATATACTAGAAAATCGTACACCTATCTTGAAGTGATGTCCCCCACGGACATTCGCTGAGGTGTATGAACAATGAGTGAAGAAGTAACCGGAAGACCCCTCGTTATTGATAATGGTACTGGTCTTTCCAAGAACGGTTTTGCAGGAGAGGATCAGCCAAGATCCGTCTTCCCCACCTTGGTTGGCTATCCAAAATACCAATCCATCATGACTGACGTCGACCACTATGTAAGGGACTACTACATCGGAGATGAAGCTCTTAACCTTCGTGGTGTCCTGAAACTTGAATACCCCATCGAACACGGTGCAATTGAATCCTGGGATGCAATGGAAAAGATATGGAACTTTACGTTCTTCAATGACCTGAGGGTCAATCCCGCAGAACATCCCGTCCTCCTGACCGAGCCTCCTCTCAATGCCCTTTCAAACAGGGAAAAGATGGCAGAGCTCATGTTTGAGACCTTTAATGTCCCTGCACTCTATATTTCCATGCAGGCTGTGCTTTCCCTCTATGCATCCGGAAGAACCACTGGTATCGTCGTTGACTCAGGTGACGGTGTTACCCACGTTGTCCCTGTCTATGAAGGATTCGCCATCACTCATGCCATCAACAGGATCGACATCGGTGGACGTGACATTACGGACTACCTCCGAAGGCTGCTCAGGCAGAGAGGCTATTCATTGACCTCCAGCGCTGAGAAGGAAATCGTCCGTGACATCAAGGAGAGGCTGTGCTATGTTGCCCTCGATCCTCAGAAGGAACTTGCCTTGGCAGACAAGGTCTCCGGAATGGAAAAGAGCTATGTCATGCCTGACGGTGACACCATCACCATTGGACAGGAGAGGTTCTTGGCACCTGAACTCTTCTTCAATCCCAGTGCAATGGGATCTGAGGAGCAATCCATGCCTGAACTGATCTATAACTCCATCAATGAATGTGACGTTGACATCAGACCTCACCTCTACAGCAACATCGTTCTTTCCGGTGGATCAACCATGTTCCCCGGTCTGAAGGAGAGATTGCACAAGGAGCTCAGCTCAATGGTGCCAGAAGCAGTCGAGATCAAGATCGTCGCCCCGCCCGAAAGACGCTATTCCGTCTGGATCGGCGGTTCCATCCTTGCCAGTCTCAAGACCTTCAACAAGATGTGGGTCAGCCGCAAGGAATACAATGACTCTGGACCCAAAGCAGTCTACAGATGCATTTAAACTAATCCGATATCCTATACTTGATAGCTTGATGATTTTTTGAATATAATCAATCTGAAACTTGCAATGCGTTTGTTCACTTGCTCGATCATTTCAAACTATTACTGAAGAAGGGTTAATTACGCTTTTCTTCTCCGAAACCATTTTAAAATCTACCTTGCTAATGGAGTTTAGCAAAGTTTTAAAAAGAGATAACAATATGGACTTAACTTATGTCTGGCTCATCGTTGATGCTGAAACTTTTGGCAAGTATCGAAAAACACCCTCTTCGTTTCCAGATATTGCAAACATTGGATCGAGAAAAAGAGCTCTGTTTCAATACGCTTTCAGCGATGCTTGAGGTCAAAAAGAATCAACTGGCCTATCATCTAAAAGTTTTGGTTGCTGAGGGTCTGATTGTCAAGAATGCTCATACCGGGAAATATAACTTGACTGCACTATGTCAACTTATTTACCAAATTTATTTTCACATTCCGGAAGTCAATCGATTTTTGTCTCATCTTTATCGTAATCCATCTATTGAGATACCATCAATAATACAGGAGCTGTATTGGCAACATCTCTCGAAATACAAAATTATTGATTCCGAAGATGATCTTCTGTCGTTTGTCCCTGAACTTGTGGATGGGAAACCATTCCATCTCTCTCTCAATTTCAACCCTGATGAGCTTTCAGACTTCGGAATCCTCATCAATGTCTGCCGCAAGTTACAGATAGATGAAAAGTATACCAGCTTCTACAAGGTATTACCCGACTTCAGGTTCATCATGCTCAATTCAGAAAAGGTATTTATTGCTTTCATTGATGACAGAGGGGATGTTCTTCCATATTTTGGTATTGCCTCAACGGATATGGATTTGATTTCATATATCAAGTCAAAAATCGTTGCTGCTCCTCCGGAAGTCAAGATTTATTGAGAATTGGAAAAGCCAGAATGCCATGGAAAATATTCAACTTATATTTTTCTCGGACTAGAAAGAGACCGGGTGATCATAGACGTATAGCTTCATCCCATAGAACCCGTTATTGTCGTTTCCTGTTCCCATTATCTGTACATAAATCCAATCTATGCCGTATTCTTTTATCCAGACATGGTCGAACCCCTTGCCCCCTGATGCAGTTACCCACGGATTGCAAAAGGGATTTTGGGTATCATAGCCATAACAAAGTCTGAACTGAACGGGAGGTCCCGCAACAGTTACATAGACATCGGCTTGCTGCCCTTTTTTCCCAATTTTATATGTGTCCTTATAGATGCCTGCGATATATCCCACAGTTTCTGCAACTTGATCATGAAAAAACCCATCGTTGTTGAACCAAATTGTATTGTTGGTTATATCCAAGGCATTTGAAAATCCCCATTTAGCATCCTCATTGCTTCCCCCATCAATCAATTTATAGTTAACATGCCTTGCCATGTCGCCGAACGAATTTTGCGCATTATTGTATCCATTTTCATAAATGACATACTCATTGCTGTTTGTCCATTCAAAACCATAAAATGTCCCATCTACTGTAACTCCGATACTGAAGCTTGTTTCATATCCTCCTTTCACAGTCCATCTGTCAATAATATTTCCCAGATCATCTTTGAGCCTATAAATCAAGTCAAGATAAAGCTTCCCTGTTGTAACAACACCCCCTTCAATGGCATGATTAAAATCTTCAGTTTGTTCCACACCAAACTTGGCCGCTGTCAATTTCGCCTCTGTCCAAAGCTTTATGCCGATATTTCCTCCTTTTCCATATCCATCTTTATCAACGATATTCCAATCAAAGTTTAAACCAAAACAGATTTCTGCCTCAAGATTGAGGAGATCCTTCCAACTTCCTTCTTTAATTCCAAGGGTTTTGGTTAAGGCATAGAGTTTGTTCGTTTTTACTGTCCACGGACAGAATGTCAATTGACTATTCCCTTCAAATCCTGATTCTACAAGATGATGGTTTTCCCATCTAAGATAAACGCTGATTTCATTATCAACGGATGCCTTTTTCGTCGCAATATCCGTCTCATAATTAAATTTCAATGTTCCTTGGGCAATTTGCGTATAGTTCCCTAAGTAATATGAACCGACCATCGTAAAGGAAAATGCAATCCCTTTTAGCCCAATCAGCTCCCTAAGTACAGCTTCCACATCCCATTCAAATTCATACGCACCAAACCCGAAATTCATGTTAAAACTATAGGTTGGTTCGTTGTGGTTCCCTGATACAGGTGCAGCCAAAGCAAATGCTGAAGTTACTATCACCGACAGGGTAAGTATCCCAATAAGTTTTCTGTACACATTGTCCACCTTTGGTGAATGGGATATCGGCCAGAAGTATTTTAATTGTGGCTCAACAGACTTCAAACAGGTCAAAAGGGTTCGAATTAATCAAAAAAAATTGACCTTTTTCAGTCGTTGGATTGTAATTTCCACTTGTAAGGCTAATTGATCATCCGGTAAGTCCTGCAAATCTTCTGGGGGTGTGATGAAAAATACGCAAAGGAAAATAAAAGAACTGTTTCACAATAATATCCATCCCTAGAAAAATTGATTAAGCGATTTCCCATAGGGAATTCATGGAATTAGGTCTAGCCCATCACGACCCGAATGATCCGAACTTCACTTCCCATGTCTTCATTTGGAGAGATAAGGCCTACTGTATAGGTTGTACAACCAACAAGGTCTTCATGCATCTTGTCCTGCCTGTTTTGGTGGTGGGGCTGCTCTCAATTGGCACTTCCGAATTGATGATTTTCGGAACACTCCTTGGATTTTCCACAGCGATTACATCCTACGAGGTCTTTAAAGGTCACCGTTTGGGAATCTACCTGCAAATGATCCCTAATCTTTTTACCATGTTCTCCCTATATTTGGTGGCGACAACTCCAGTTGATCTGGAGCTTCTACAAAGGCTTGCTATCGCCACTGTGCTGACATTCCCTCAATTCGGAATCTATGGTTTCAAAATCCTTGCACAACGTGATTTCAACAGAAAACCTGTGAAATTCATATCTCGTCTAATGTTTATTGTTGGATTTTTCTTTGCCCTCACCGGATTTGTTGAGGCGCCGGTGCAGGCCGGTCTGTACATCGGAGTGGTGGCATATCTCTTTTTCAGGATCCGTGAATTTTCCTCCCATATCGTAGGTGGAAACTCCCATGCGCTCCTTCCGGATTGGGTCTATCCCCTTATTTCCCGTTACTCTTCCCTGACCGTCCCCCTTATGCTTGTTCTTTTCATGTTAGGGATTGCAAAGTTTCCCTCTTCCCAAACCTGCTTTGTCTCAGCGGGTGCAGTTCCATTTCTTTCCCTCAGTAACCTAAGCTACTGTCCCAATTGTGGTGATCCAGTTGAGCCTCATGAGAAGTTCTGTGACAAATGCGGCACAAGTCTATCTCAAGCAACTCCTTCCAAGGCAATGGATACTCCTCCTCAAGGGGCATACCCTTCCCAAGGTCAATATCCACAAGGGCAGCAACCTCCCGCTCAATATCCTCCCAATCAATATCCACAAGGACAACAACCTTCTGGTCAGTATCCCCCCAGTCAATATCCTCCCGGTCAGTATCCACAGGGAGGATATCCTCCTCAATCGGGAGCCTATCCGGGATATACTGGTGCCTATCCTGGAAGCATGACTCGTCCAAGTTCTGAGGAAGATAAATGGAAGGCTGCTGTCGGTGTTGGTATTGGAATTGCCGTTCTCGTTTTCCTTCTCACTACAAACATTGTCTCCGCAATTGTTGCTGGAATTATCGGCGGGATCGGCACTTATCTTTTCCTATCAACTGACAACTGCTGTATCCAATACTGTATTCTTGATACTTGTTCTGACTGTATCTGCTCAATTATTTCAGATGACTAGAATTCATAGTTTTGAGGCGGTCGACCGTATCTTCTGACAAAGTTGTTATAAGCTCCGACTTTATTGACGGAATCTATCATGCCTACCAGCCAAAGGATAAGAGGAACAATGATCGTCCAAGAAAGAACAATGGTGAGAATGAATATCAGTAGTCCCATTCCGACCTTTCCAACATAGATGTGGCCAAAGCCTGGAAGGAAGAAAGAAAGTATGAATGCAACCGCTCCATTTTTCTCCATTCCTGTATTGTATCCTCCGAACTGTTGAGCAGGAAACTGTCCTTGGGGATATTGTGGTGCAGGGTACTGTCCTCCCTGCTGGGGTGGGGGATATTGACCTCCTTGTTGAGGTGGGGGATACTGTCCTTGGATATAAGGTGGTGCAGAACCTCCTTGGGGTGTGGCAGGATATTGGTTTGGTGGAGGGTATTGTCCTCCTTGTTGAGGATACTGACCTTCTGTAGGTGATGGCGTAACAGCGGTTCCTTCGGCTGCTGGCTTCATGGGTGTGCTAATGCTTTCCTCGAGCTTGGCTCCGCAACTGACGCAGAATCTTCCGTTGTCATCATTTGCGGTTCCACAGGTGTTGCAATATTTTGTCATGAGCTAACTTCAACTTACATCCTTTTTTTGTTTTCCCACTAAGAAAAAAGAAATGACCAAAATTAAGGTATTTTTCACTTTTTCAAATGGCTGTTTTCTGCTCCCATTCGAAAACACACACTCTTAAGGCTTGAAACGGGATTTCTGCACAATTGCGGAAGAAAATTCTATAAGGTTTATAAAGCTTGTCCGCAATATAGTAAGATATGAGATTCATCCAGAGTCGACGCTCCATCTCTCCAATGGTTGCCGTCCTTTTAATGGTTGGGCTTGCCATTGGTGGAGCGGCTACAATTGCAGTTGTTTATACCAACTCCCTAGATGATGCTCCATCAGTGGCTTCCTCCGAAACTAAACAAGAATATGCAGGTTCGTCCAATGGTGGTGCATTGACCCCTTCAACACTAACGACAGAGATCGTTCAGCTCAACCAAAATGCACAAACAGGCACCATCAGTTCGGTCAAGGTATCTGTTACGAACAATGGAAATACTACCATTTATGTTCAGAGTGCTTCAGTGAGTGCGGGTGCTGGTTCAAGCAATGCAGAATGGCAGATCACTTCTGTTGAAGGTGCTACTCCTGTAGATGCTAATGGTGGATCATATGAACCTGGTGAAGAATTTGGTGGCTATGCCATCGCTCCGGGTCAGACAGCCACATTCACTGTTAGTGAAACCTCTGGCAATCCTGTCAACCAAATTCCGCAGGATCAGGCAAACTTGGTTTCTGTCAATTTGAAGGCAGGCGATCAACCTGGAATAAATAACCTCAGGATTTCAAGTTCTTCTATTGCATTGGAAGATCCAATGGCACCCATTGAAGTCCGTGCAGCTTTGCTTTACTATGGAGGGAAGACAGAACACAGCCAACGGGCTTGGCAAAACCTATTTCAGAGTAGTTTCTTTGAAGGATCGATGCGTACAAAGAATATTGACTTCCAATTCGACAAAAATGCAGACTCCTACGATTTCAAGCGAATGGAATTGAATGCAACTGAACTCGCAGAAAACTATGATGTTGTTGTCATTGCCATGTGGGCAGTCCACAACAACATCGCAGATGTTGTATCCCAGCTTTACAGTCTTGGAGTGCCAATGGTTTTCTACGGTAGTATCCACAAATTCCATTCTGAAGACATTAATTTTGATGTCACTGCACAGGTTGTTGGACTTGCACCAATTACTGATGCAGATGGTGATGCAGAAGACCTTAAATTCACAACCCAATCAGATCCAATCAATGTTCTTAGTGGAATGGATCTTTCCAACCTTCCAGCACTTGAAGATGATGACCATATAGAGATTGACGAGGATGATCTTGCAAATGCCACTGATGCAACCCCCATTGTCTATGCGACATCTGAAGATGATGTAACGGTCACCGCTCTTGCTTTCCGCGATGGTTCCGCAAGGGTTGTATCTTCCCCTCTTGATCCTCATGACGCGGGTCATGATGCTGAAGCCGTTTTCGAGTTGGCTTTGCCCCGAAACATGCTGATGGCTGCCATTGATGAAGGACAGAGATTGACGCAGGAAGGTTCAATTCAATTTGAATCGATTTCCTTTGAAACTTACAGGAGAGATGATCACAAAATAAGACCAACCATAGAGGCTACCGTACAGGATGGTGACATCAATCTATTACAGGGTGATATCACATTCGAATTCTCCATGCCCGCAGGAATGGACTTTGATATGAGTGGTCATTCAAAAGCCCGGATTCAAATCGAATCTTCTGGAATGTCACGCACTTATGTCTCTACTGAACGAATCGAGAAGGATGGAAATGTTCTGAGATTTTCCCTCGAAATGGATCATCATAGGAACCATCGTGGGGATAGAAGTCTCCTTTACCTCTTTGAAGGCGACAACATCACCATTACCTTCCCTGTACGTAGTAGTCACAGTCTTAAATGGATGGAAATAGATGAAGATGTCGATCTCTCTGCCCAATTCGATTGGGTTATCAGTGCTGAATGGTATGGTATGGATGGTGCTGTCTACTCTGGAACCCATACTTTCACAGAATCAGTCATTGAAACTGCCTCCGCTTCACAACCAGTTCTAAGAGATCAGAGTTAATCATTCACCCGTGTTTCAGCCGTTAACTAATTTCAAAGGCTTCTTTTTCTTTGAATATCAATTGCATACAGGATGATCAAAGTAAACCGACACTTTCGATAGCCCAATTTCCCCTCTAATTCCAAACGGGTCGGTTGTTCGCAGAAGAGGTTTTATTCTAACTCCATCTGACCAAGTTCCAAGATCTGTGTTTTCAAGAATGGGTGAAAGTCCCCCTTTTCCCAAAAGAAATTCTGCCATGCCTATGAGTCTGCTTAGAAATGCCTGATGGTAAAGAACTCCTTGAATGAGGTCTGTTGGAGTATAGTGGTTTGCAAGTTCTCTTGGAAACCCATGAAAGTCCGTTTGGACAGTGATGAATGAGACATTTTGGAGAACCCCTTTTCCATCACGGGAACGAATCCGTTCAAAGAGATGTGCTGTCAGGCATCCTGGAACCACATTGTCCCTGTCATAGAATACCACATTTGCAACAGTTTCATTGGGGAGTTTAGTCATATTTCCTTTTAGAGTATCAACCCATCCTGCTTCAATATCCAATGCCAATGAACCATTTGCCCATCCCTGCTCAATTACTTTGGTGGCTATGAAGGGCACCATTCCCCCTCCAAGCGAATGACCCGCTATCATCACTCTGGTCAAATCAAGATTGTCGGAACCCATGCCTATTTCGCTAGTTTCTTGTAAAATACTTCCAATGACGGTTTCAATCCCCTCCCAGACAATCCGATATCTGTAAGGGTTTTCCTTTATGATTTTCGGCTTTTCTTTGAGTTCTGGATATTCTTGATCTGCAAGCGCTTCAATTTTTTTGTCAAAGGTTGTTGGATATTGCACATAGATACCAAAGAAACCTCGTGAGGCAATCTGTCTCATTGTCTGGTCATAATATTTTGGATCCGTTCCCCCATGGCCATGAAGGAAAATGAAAATTGGTATCTTGACTGGAATTGGATGGGGAACATAAACGAATGTAAACCAATTGTTTCCAGTATTCTCAGGAACTGCGAGTTCCCTGATGGTCTTATTGAAATCATTGTCAAGTTGGAATCTTTCCACCTCATATTTTCCAAATTCAGTCTCAGTTAACCCTGGCGATGGTGCTGGAGCAATTCTAGCAACAAGGGATGGTGTAATCAAGACCAACATTAAGCTTGTGACAATGATCATTCTTACAATATTCCCCTTGTCTTTACTCTTCCATGCCTCCCATCCCCATATCCCCGTTGGAAACAGCAACAGACTTCCAAGGACAAATGGGAAATACTGGACTGCCTCCATGAAAAAGTTGATGTTAAGAAGGAAGAATATCGTAACCATTCCAATGGTCAATCCAAAAAGGAAGTTTGAGGCCTGTAACGCTTGTTGTCGCCATTGTGGTAATTTCAGGAGAACAGACAGGCTCATACTAACTGGAATTAGAAATGTCAGCATCCAGGCTCCCGATGATTCGTAATTTGGACGAACCCTGACAATCATCTCCGCAATTCGTTGGAAAGCGTACCAAATGGATCCGGTACTTAACCAAAGCCATCCCAAAAAAGTCATGGGAAGTGCAATTCCGGCAATAAATGCTGATTGTTTCATCTGTCGTTTCTGAACCACACCCATTAAAGGATTACTTACTAGCTAATCCCCTTTTGGAAAACTTATTTACTCATATTCCATCCAAACACATGGATGCAGATCAAGTGGTTTTCCTAGGATGGACGCTCTCCATTTTCTTCACTGCAATCTGCATCTTTCAGACAGGGCTCATCATACTGAAACGTGGAATTCCCATAGTGATGAAAACCATCTCCGGATATTTTCTGATCTCGATATGGTCTTTTGCTGCACTGACTGTTGCAACATTTATTCCTCCTGAGGAACGAGTTATCCCCATCATCCTTGTTGTAATCCTTTTCATTATTTCCACCCAGCAGATTATCATTGCAAACTCCTTCATTAAGGGAGATACCGGCTTTATTGTACGATTGATGCTTGCTCTTGGCTTGATCGGTCTAGGGTTACTTTTCGCCCAAGGTATCTACCCAACAATATCTTTTGTTTCAATAGTGGAAAGTGAAGGATTTTACTATTCAAAAATTCAATCTGTATTGCTTCTTATCTTGACTGCCCGAGGCCTATTCCTCTTTTATCTATTTGGATTTGTAATCACGAAAATTTTTACAGATTGGCGAATCCGTTCGAGTCGACCATTCCTCTATGCTGCCGCAAGCTTGGGTATCGTTTCCTTCACCATCATTTTTGTTCATTTTCTTCTTGTTCCTCTTATCGATAATTTAATGATCAATACCCTTATCTTTGTTTCCGTTCGTTTGCTTGTCATTCTTGCCATTGTCCTATTGAACATAGGTGTTCTAATGAACACACGATACGTCTTGGCTACACTTCGAGGAATTTCCGAAACTTTCTTCAGCAACATATTGAAATTTGCCATCTATACCTACGATCTGCATGGACCTCAAGTGCGGTTTTCCCATGGTTTTGAGAATGGGCATTCCGATGAGGACATCGTTTTCATCCGCCTTCTTACACTGGGAATGGCTGGTCTTTCAATTCTTGGACGGGGTGATGATCATGTTGAAGGATCTGCAATCATCCCTGTTGTGGATGGGGAGAGCCAAGAAGGTCTGATTGTGAGCAAGTGGGTTGGAAACGGCGACACCAAAACCTTTCTCTCCATTCTCATTGTAGTCGATCCACAAAGACTGTGGTTGATTCAAGACCGATCCATTTGGGAATTTGCCTTGAATAACTACCTTGAATCAGCGAAAGATATCTCTGAAGTTGATTTTGAAGAGTTATTCACTTTCATCAAGGAATTGATGGTCGACATCAGCATAAATCTCGTATAATTTAGCCTAAACGCAAAAAGCAATGCATAGCTTTTCTGCAACCCATTCGAAGCTCTCTTTTGAGATAAGCCCACGAAATTACATGGAAATCAACGTATGGAGAAAATGTATGGAACAAATTTTGGAGGATATGGTGCTCCTTACTACGCAGATACTTGGATTTATTCATTCACAGAAAATAATTGGATCAAGAAAGAGTCAACCGTCTCTCCTTCCTATCGTTCAGACGCAAAACTTGAATTCAGTCCTGTCTTGAAAAAGCCCGTGCTTTTCGGTGGATCTAGCAAGGTTGCAGACGACAAGCTTTGGATTTATTCGGAAAAAGCACTTCTTCATGGATAGACTTGGATTTGCCGACAACTTCTGGACAGCGTTCCCTTCACGATTTTGCAATCGGTAATTCCACAGGAATTGTCTATGAGGGCAATTTTCTGAAAACAACATTTCAACTTAATGTAACGAAGGTTAACCTTGAGGATACTTTGTCCGATACCAGCGCCGAAAAAGTTTCTTCTTCAGCAGGTGTTGCCTTATTAACCCTGATTGCGATTTTACCCCTTATCCAACGTAATATTCCACAAAAGAAAACTCGAATGTCGTAAACTGATTTTGCAAAATCAATGCATGGACAATTTCGGTTGCAATAATTTGAACCCAAAAAAATGTCTGTAAAGAATCTTTGGCAGAAAGTTGTGTAAAGTTTCACATCCTTGGATTTCTAAAATCCAAAGCATCATCTCCATGTAAATTGAAAATGGATTTTCACCATACAACAATCTTTTTCTTGACAGAAACATGCTCAATCAGTAAAGGTTTTGATTGCAATCATTCAACCTCCCATGTGAATATTTCCACCGAGGAATTCAGGAACATCGTGTTGACTGAAACCACTTCACAGATATTCATTACCCTTCTTCTTTATGATACCCTAAACCTCAAGGAACTTGCTGCTTTGACCAACAAACTAGAGACCACGACCCTCCATCAGATTCGAAAATTGCTTAAACAGGGAATTATTGAGGTGGATGCTGAAAAAAGTGCGAGAATGCGTGGCAAATTTTATCGGGTGACTGAACAAGCCAAAACAGCATTCAAGCAACTAATTCAAACCGGACAGCATCCCATTTCTGAACAGCAGGAACCATCCTTTGATGAAGGTGAAGATATCTATAGATCTCTGTTCCGAAAAGTCAAGGAGGTTGATATGGAAACCATTTACCGGTCTTCTGAAACAATTGCAAAGATCAGTCAGAGCATTCAAAATATTTCCTTACAGAACCTTAACCTGCTCATTGATGCAGCCTCCTCTTTTGAAGGTGATGAAGATTCGTTCATTGAATGGTGCAAATCTCGAGGAATTCCTATGGGTGAATTCAGGATGGCTGCAACCACAATTCCGCTGAAAAGTGCTTCCCAATATCGCAAGTTGGTTAAAGAACTTATGGCCTTCCAAGAACGCATACTTGCGATGAAAAAGGATTTCATGGAAGAAGAGGGCAATGGGAATTTTCCACAATTTGATCAATTTGTCTACCTGTTCAGCTCATCCATCAACAAACCTCTGTTCGAAGAAGATTTCGATTGAATCACATGGTTGCATATTTCACCTTTTGGTAGGTGAAAGTTTATTTGGAATCAATATTGAATTAATTCAATTATTGAACTTTTGTTGGTGACTGCATGACAGAAAAGACATCCCTCTATCCAGATGGTGAAATACCTCAAAAAACTCCTTCTTCAACCAAGAACCTCTTGAAGAATTGGGATTTTTCTGCTCTTTTCTTTGGGGGATTGATTTCTGCTATCGGATCAAATTTCAGTTATATCGCAACCTTGTTCCTCGTAATTCACTTGAGTCGTCATCTACCCTTGGAACTTGCCGCACAATCTGTATCGTTCATCTATATTTTCCTGATGATCCCTAACGTTCTTATTGGCCCCTTTAGCGGTGTATTGGTGGATAGGATTGATCGAAAAAGGTTGATGGCTTTTGCAGAGTTTCTTGGAGCCTTCACCTCCTTTGGACTAATGCTTGCAGATACGTTGGGAATGGTCTATGCACTTGTATTCCTGAGTTCCTTCACTCGGTTGATATTTCAACCGGCAAAGGGTGCTTCCATCCCCCGGATAGTCGAGATTCAGGATCTTGTCAGGGCAAACAGCCTTAATCAGACAGTTTTCCAGATGTCCAGTTTGATTGGTCCAGCATTGGCAGGCGTAACCATTGCAAAATTTGGAATTCCCACTGCCTTCCTTATTGATGGAATTTCATACCTTGTTTCCTTTGTGATGATCCTTTCCATTTCAACTGATTTGAAACCAGAAACAGACGGAAAGAAGTTGACTCTCGGAAAAACCATTAAAGACATCAAAAAAGGGCTGAAATTGACCTTTGGTGAACGGGTCATAGGATTCATCATGGTTTTCTTCCTCATTGCCGTTGGTGCCATCGGCATGATCAATCCCTTGCTTTCCTTTTATCTTGAATCGACATTCAATTTGGGAGAAGAGGCATTTGGATTTCTTATCAGCTTTTCCTCAGTCTCAGGGTTGCTCAGTGCGGTAATCATTTCCTCCAAAGGGCAAATCCGAAATAAAGTGATGATGATCCTAACCACTTTCGGAATTATCGGGGCGGCAATGTACCTGCTTGGACTAGCCCCATCCCTTGGAAACCCTGTCCTTTGGCTTTATGTGTCCATGGGTCTTATTGGCATGGTCAATGTTCTCATTTCCATTCCTCTCTCAACCCTTCTCCAAACCCTGATAGCCAATAATGATTTGGGGAAGGTATCTTCGTTCATGAACACTTCCCTCTCAATTGCACAGCTTTCAAGTGGTCTCGTCGCTTCCTATCTTGTCCTATTTCTGACCATCGATAGGCTTTTCCAATTCTTGGGGATTTTTCTTTTTGTTCTCACGATACTAGGCGTTTCTCTTGCCAAACTGACAGGGTTGGATACCTATGCCATTACTCGGGAAATGGAGATTGTCCTGCGAAAAGAGGCATCTCCTTCCCGAGACGAAATTGACAAGGGAACCAAAGAATCCCTACCTTCCTGACTACCAAAACCTCAGCTTTCTGAGAATGGGACATCTGTCACATAGGGATAGATTGCAAGTGTCATCAAGTATTTTCTGTGCATCTGGATCATGCGGATCAAGGGATGTCAAAATGCCTTCCATCAGCTGAAGATAGGTTTTCATTTGATGTTCCTTTCGAAATGGACCCTGAATGACATTCAAAAGAGTTTCAAAATCATCGCCACTATGGATATTGTCGTCCGTAAGAATAAACTGGCCTTTGCTTCCCACTACATAAAATGGCTCGCAGTGATAATATCCCATGGCTCTTGAAGGAACACATGGGACAAGATCCTTTGCATACAATATTTCATATCTGTCCGTGAAGGCAGTCCTCATATAGTTTGAAAAATCTTGATTCCCTATTCTTGGTATGGCAAATCCATAATACACGATCTCAGAGGCATACCTTGCCTTAAGCTCAGGAAGCGCTATCTCTCCAATTGCTGCACCATAGGAGTGACCCGTAACATAGATGACCTCAACATCATCCTTAATGGGATCGATACAGGTGTATACTGCATCTCGGATTTGACCCCATGCCTGATAAAAACCACTGTGGATCTTTCCTGTATGGTTTGGATAGTCCACAAGATCAAATTGAAGATTATCCCAAATGTCAAAGATATGATTGGTTCCCAAAAGAACAATATACACATTCTTCTTCGCTTCTGACATATCCTGTATTGCCACGTATCCCTGTGCATTTCCAGTTCCATCCATAGCCGCGGCAAAATCAACGACCAACTGGGTACAAAGGCTTGAATTTGAAGGAATGGATGGATTGTCGAAATCCAAGTATAACGACTCAATGTAGCCTGCCAAATCTTTTGCAAGATTCTGATTGAATGGCATGAAATACCATGAACAATATGTTATTTAACTTTTGTTTGAAACTTTTAGACCATCAGTTTTCGATTGCAAAATGTACCGTCCTGTTTCTCAAATATCCATGGTGACTGACCCAAGATTCAATGGAATGGGTGTAGTTCCTTTCTTTCATTTATCTCAAAATCTCCAAATGGATTAGGAAAATGATTAAAATATGA
>CAZYCQ010000063.1:0-15883 GCA_964645535.1 uncultured archaeon
CTTTCGAATTCACTCTTATGGGATATGTCCTGACGTTTGAAAATGGGAAACCGTTGGATATTCATGAGCTGATTGACGTTCGGGATTTTGACTATTCAAACCTTCAATGGATCTCTTATGTCAGGACAGAAACCATTGTGGAAAAATTGCCTGAATTTATCCAAAAATCCCGAAGATTTACTGAAGATCTATTAGAAGATCAACGGCCCCGTTTCCAAGATTATTCATCCTTGGCACCTGGTAAGGATCGGTTTAAGGTTGCGATTTTCAAGTTCATTACTCGTTCGATTTTTGAAACTGACGAATTTGAACTCCAACTTTCCATTCTTCTTACCGAAGAAACAATAATTACCATTACAAACAAAGAAACGCCTGTCCTCCTCGATATTATGAGCAAAATCCGTCTTCGAAATGAGAGCATGAACAGAAACCGTATTCTTAGTTTAATATTGGACGAACTTGTAGAGGAAGGTATTGAAATCATTGAACGTCTTGAAAACGAATTGGAATTAATGGAAAAAAGACAACTGTCATGGGATTTTGACCCAAATTGGCTTCCGCGCTTGACGGATCTCAAGGGAAGGGTGTATACTGCTAACCGAAGTGTTAGAGCGGATGTTGAGGTAATTCGGGATATGCAGAAAGATATCGAATTACGGAACACATCTTTTGAGCATACTGAGGATCGATTGTTATTTCTGCTAGACCTTCTTGATTTCCAACGAGATAACATGAACAATATTGTCAACCTACATCTTACTTTATCCAGTCAAAAAAGAGCAGAGGCAATGGATCGGTTGACTATCATCGGTTCACTCTTGGTCATTCCCACAGTGATAGCAGGATTGTTTGGAATGAATGTTCCTTTGCCGCCTCTGGATTTTTATGATATTCTTTGGTTGACTCTGGCCTTAATGGTTGTCACAGCATTTGGGATAAGATTAATCTTACCAAAGGTTTGAACTGATGCTCAATTTTTCGAATTTCGAAAATGAGATGGCTTTTTCAAGGCTCTTCTTTTATTCTTTGTAATATTGGGATATTACTCTTATCTTCTTCAACAAATGGTAAACTCCATCTTGAATTTGGGTCTGATGGGGCTGAAACTGCTATTTTTTTCGTTTCATTGATCTTTTCGAGAGCTTTATCGTCCATCAGAATAGTTTAAGTAGTCAGTAGTCGTAAAACGACTTGCCTTGTCCTCCGAAATTCATACCTATCGAGAAAGAATTGCATCAAAACTTTCCGATTATGATATTTACAATGAGGTTCTCATTAATATTTTGCAGCTACGTGCATCGTTGGAGGACAAAATTGACTTAATTACCCAAGCGATGCCAAATTTGCAAAAAGCTTTGACGCATCTGCATTATTGCTACCAAAATGGATTGCTTTCTGATCATGATTATAGGATTGTACTTAATCAAGTTCTTCTCCGAAAAACTCTGAAATCCGAAAAAATGGCAAAAAAAATTGGATTGTATCAATCAGGGACTAATAACATCAAATGAATTGTTTTGCTTCTTCAATTCCTTTTTTGACATGTTCGAAAGAGACCTTGAGTGCTTCTTTTTCTTTTGGATCAAGATCGATCTCCAAGACTTCTTCAACACCATTCTTCCCAAGAATTGCAGGAACGCCTGCGTAAATGTCACTAAAACCATACTGTCCATCAAGATAGGCGACGGTAGGCAGGACTCTTCTTTGATTTCTAAGAATGGCTTCCACCATTTCAGCCGCAGCCATTCCTGGTGCATAATACCCTGAATAACCAAGAATGTTGACAATTTCTCCTCCGCCTTTCCGTGTCCTTTCAACGATTTTCTCAAGCTGTTCATCTGAGAGGAAATGTTGTACCGGCACCCCTCCAACAGTGGTTTTGCTTACCAAGGGTACCATAGAATCTCCATGTCCTCCAAGTACCATTGCTGAAATGTCTTTGACTGATACATTTGCCTCCATGGAAATAAATGTTCTATACCTAGCTGTATCCAAGACCCCTGCCATTCCGAAAACTCTATTGGTCGGGAATCCACTGATTTTCCATGATGCATAAGTAAGGACATCAACTGGATTTGCAATATAAAGGATCATTGCATCAGGAGCATATTCAACTATATTGTTTGTGACTGATTTGCAAATGTTAAGATTTACTTTAAGAAGATCCATCCGATCCATTCCTGGTTTTCTGGGTGAACCTGCTGGAACTACGACGATATCTGCCCCTGCAATAATGCTTGGATCTGTTGACCCTTCAATTACTGTATCAACTCCAATCACTGGGGTTGCTTCGTACATATCGAGGCCTTTACCTTTTGCGACTCCCTCAATGATGTCATTGAGGACTATTTTATTTGCAACTTCTTTAGTTGCGAGACCGAAGGCGACGATTTCGCCAACCTTTCCGGCACCAATGACTGCTACTTTGCTCATTGTATCACCTTTTTGGTTGGATGAACATGCAATCGACGGGAATAAAATGTTCTGTTTCTTATTTGGATTAATGATTATAATTCCCAAAAAATGTCCATTAATAGTGCAATAATACGAAGAGCTCTTCTTCAACAAGATTCATTGCATGCAATAACTATGATATTCTGCAATTTTGGAATTCCACCAATTTCCATAGGTTTATTAAACCCGCTGAGATTGTTCTGGTGTGAGTCTTCGTCCATTTTTGTTCTTATTTGCTTCCTTCCTTCTTGTTTCCCACATTCTCTATCCTACCCTTGCAATTACAAAGCAGGAAAGTGTTGAAAAGTTTCTTGAAACTGTAAGAATCAACGACAAAGGGTTTGCAAATGTCCCTGGTGGAGAAGTAACAATCTCCCACACATCTATGGCACTCCAGATTTCCAATTACCTTGGTTTTGAGGTAAACAATACGCTTGACATTTTACTTTTCTTCCAGGAATCGCAAAATGAAGATGGAGGCTTTGGCTCAAAACCATTCACCAATTCCTCCTGGGATGAAACCTATCATGCCATAAAGGGTTTGGCTCTGTTGGATCTCAATTCTTCCAAACTTGCAGAGTGGAACATCTACAATTATGTTAACACGACTGCAACAGCTGTCCTGTACGAAGAAAAAATCAATGGAAACGAAACAGCTCTAGTTCCACGAGAACTTACTGTCGGATTGATCTGGAAATGGATCCAGTTTATTGAAATGACGATTGGGATTGGGGTTGTTCCTGCCCTACCTTTTCAAAGCTTGACCCAATGGTTAACTGACATGCAATTCAATAACGGTTCCTATATTGACTTGAAGACCGCAATCTTTTCGAATATTCTTCTTTCAATGCTTGGGCGATCCCCTCGTGATTTGGAATTGGCAAGCAAATATATTCGGGCTCATCAAACCAGCAATGGCGCCTTTGCATGGGACGAAAATGGATCTGCTACCTTGAATGCCACTTATTACGCAATATTGGCACTTGACAATATGGGACAGATTGGGAAACTTGAGTACAAGGAATCGATCGTGAATTTTATCATCAACTTGCAAAAACCGAGAAGCGGATTTGGAGAAGTTGGCAAAGAGGCCAATGTGGAAGATACTTTGAAGGCTATTGAAATTTTACGCATTCTTGATAAGATATCGGAATTAATCGCACCTGAAGTGTTGTTGACTGAAGGTTTTGTTTCCTTCCAAATATCTCCTCTATTTCTGGCAATGGGTTTTCTTGTGATGTTTAAATTCCATCGGAAATTCCCGAAGAATAGTAAATGACAAAAATAACAAGCAAAACAATCAGGAATTTCACGATTGCCTGTTTTTGCTCTTGTGCACGGATTTCTGTTTCAGAAGGTTCTTGTGGTTGTGTATCAACTTCTGCCATAATTGAAATCTTATTTTCCCCTAAAAAAAGCTGTCAGTTTGCCCACAAATGTTTGCGGTTCTGTCCGATATCACATTCAATTGCGTCTTCCATTACTATTATAATACGAAAGACCCATTGAGCATTGTCATCATGGAACTAAAACCAAGGGAATACCAGAAAAAAATCCTCAATTTGGTGCTGGAAAATGAACAGTCCGGATATAATTCAATAATCGAGCTGGATTGCGGTGCAGGTAAAAGGTTCCTACAACATCAGATAGTGTCCGAGGTATTTCCCGACAAAAAAATCATCATGATCATGCAAGCTTCAACCAGTCTCTATGAAACCTTCAGGTTTTTCAGAGAAGTCTACAATTTCAGAGATGTTGAACTTATCGACAGTAGAAAACCGTCTAGCTACAGAAAGCATATTCTGGAAACAAGCAGGGTTGTTATTACTTTACCTCAAACACTCTATAATTCCATTTCAAAGCATCCTTTAATTCTGAAGCAATTTGATATAATCATCATAAATGAAATTGATCAAATAGTTAGGAGAACTGGTCTGGGAAGTTCAATCAAGCAACCTTATATCAAACTTTTGCCTCTATTCCAACATGCTCGAATAATTGGAATGTCTGGGACACTGCGGGATGATCACTATGTTCTGGATTCTGCCCAAATGAAAATAAAAAGGGAGCTGGAATCTCTTCAAGAACATATTCCCCACAGCCAATTGATCTCCATGGATGAATTGGTTGAAGATACTGATTTTCAAGAATATGTAAACACCACAAAACTGGTTTTGACTGGTGTTCGCGATGATTCAATTTCCTCCTTGACCATGGAACTTGAGGCTCATATTGAAGAGATAAAAAATTCAATCATTGAAGATCTTGCAGACAGCAATTTACAAAATCGCGCCAAGGAGGACATTCAACTCCTATTGTCGGGAACTTTAAATGTGGATGAACAAAAACAAAAGAAGTTTTCACAAGGATTTCTGGTCAGAAAATACTTATGGGCATTGCCTGGAGAGGACGCGAAAATTCATCTGTTCCGATATGGTTTAGATCCAAAATGGGTAAATCAAACTATTAGGGCAATGCCTGCCAAATTCAGAGCCATTGAACAAATTGTTGAAACTTCGAAAAAAACAGTCATTCTTTGTTCTTTTCTTGC
Organism: uncultured archaeon; assembly: GCA_964645535.1. Classification (GTDB taxonomy): domain Archaea; phylum Asgardarchaeota; class Heimdallarchaeia; order Heimdallarchaeales; family Kariarchaeaceae; genus WAKA01. The sequence goes on from CAZYCQ010000063.1 coordinate 5,006, forward strand.
GACCTGTGATTTTTTAGAACAGATGTTCCGGGTAAAAGGAGTGGAAACGGTTAAAATAACAGGAAAAGTAAATCAACACCAAAGAGACGATTTTCTCCAGCAGTATCGGAAGACTGACCGAAAAATGGTGGCGATAATTTCAAATGTCGGTGAAAGAGATCTAGACCTTCCTGAAGCGGATTCTTTAATTATCTTTGATGTAATTCGCACCACAAAGACAGTTTATCAAAAATTGAAACGAATCCGTGGAGGAACATGCCGTATACTTTACTATGCTGGGACTTCCGAAGAAAGGAAGGCAAGACAAGTTGCCAACTCGATCCTTTCAAGATATCCATGGTCAATCAAACTTGAGTATATTGAAACCCTCTAAAATTTTAAGGTAAAAGATCTAAAACATGAAAAAAGAAATTTTAAACCTTTATAGGAATGCCAGATTGATTAGTTCCTTTGACTGCAAATGAAGATTTTGGGAATTCTTGGTTCATTACGGGTGCAACTGGACTTGTGGGAAGTTCTATCGCCAAGGAGTTGCGAAATGAGGACATTCCGGTTGTTGGCTTAGTTCGTCCTTCTAGTTCCAAAGAAATGAAAGATCACTTACGATCATTAGGAATAACGCTTGTAGAGGGAGACCTATTGGATTCAAGTTCATATGAAGAACATCTCAAAGGTATCAAGGGTGTAATCCATGCAGCTGCCCTTATAGAACCATTTGACCAAAGAGATTTACATTTTCGCATCAATGCCGATGGAACAAAATACCTTCTTGATGCAATGGAAAAAAATAATATCTCGCGCCTGATCTTCATTTCCACTTGCGGTGTTTATGGAACAAGATCTCTTCAACCAATAACCGAAGATTTCCCTACCAATCCCAAAAGCGCTTACTCCAAATCAAAACTGTTGGCAGAGAATCATATTTTGAAAAGATCATCGATCAGTGCCACTATTGTTCGCTGTCCTTTCATTATTGGGCCAAATGATAGACGTTTTATCCCAACTTTAGTGAAACGGCTACCAAAGAAATTTTTTCCTAGACCATTTGGACCGGAAGCAAAAAATGCCATTCTGCATGTTCGTGACCTTAACAATTTCATTTTATTGGCCGCTGCCCGAGATCGGACTCCACATGTCATTTATAATCTTCAATCTACTGAGCTTTCATTTTCAGAGATCGCTTCGGCGGTTTATAGGGGAATGGGAATAGAACCGAAAACCATTCCCATCCCTAGTTTCATTTTCGAAATCATAGGGTCTATTGGCAACACTTTCCAATGGCTTATCCGAAGGGAAAAATCCTTCAAAAGGAGAATGCAACTGATGACGAAGAATTGGATATTTTCAACAGAAAGGGCACAATCAGATCTCGGATGGCAACCTGAAATCAATGCAGATTATCTTATCGAAAAAATTGAACGATTAACAAGGAGTTATGTGGAAAGAACAAATTATCTCCAAAATTGAAGATTCTTTGGAAGAAGCCCGTTAATTATATTAATTATTAAATAATGCAACAATAGATTCACCACATGGAAAAAATCAAGGTAGAGAATCCTGTGGTCGAACTTGATGGAGATGAGATGACCCGAGTCATTTGGAAATGGATCAAAGACAAGCTCATTCTTCCGTATTTGGACATTGAATTGATATATTATGATCTTGGGATTGAAAACCGTGACAAAACTGATGATCAAGTCACTATAGAGGCCGCAAACGCAATCAAGAAATACAATGTTGGTGTCAAATGTGCAACCATCACTCCTGACGAAGCAAGGGTGAAGGAATTCAATCTGAAGAAAATGTGGAAGAGTCCCAACGGTACAATTCGTAATATCCTTGGTGGAACCGTTTTTCGGGCTCCCATTATCTGCAAGAATATTCCGCGACTCGTTCCTGCTTGGCAGAAACCCATCATCGTAGGAAGGCATGCGCATGCTGACCAATATAAAGCGACCGACGTCAGAATCCCTGGAAAAGGTCACCTGAAATTGGTCTTCGAGGGTGAAGATGGTTCAACACAGGAATGGGGTGTTGCTGATTTCCCTGAGAATGGTGGAGTTGCAATGGGGATGTTCAACTTTGACAACAGCATCCGAGATTTTGCACGGGCGTGCTTCCAAGTCGGTCTCAACGAAAACTATTCCGTATATTTCTCCACTAAAAACACCATCTTGAAAACCTATGATGGAAGATTCAAGGACATATTTGAAGAAGTCTACACCAATGAATTCAAAGAAGAGTTCGAAAAGAGAGGTCTTACTTATGAACACAGACTAATTGATGACATGGTTGCCCAAGTCTTGAAATGGGAAGGTGGATTTGTATGGGCACTAAAGAACTATGATGGTGATGTTCAATCCGATACTATTGCACAAGGGTTCGGATCTCTTGGCATGATGACTTCACAACTTGTTTGTCCTGATGGCAAGACATTGGAGGCAGAAGCTGCACACGGGACGGTCACCCGTCACTATCGACTCTGGCAAAAGGGAGAAGAAACAAGCACAAATCCGGTGGCTTCCATTTTTGCATGGACAATTGGACTTGCCCACCGTGGAAAGCTTGATGGAAACGAAGAATTGATCAAATTTGCCAAAACTCTTGAAAGAGCTTGTGTCGAGGCCATTGAAGATGGAAAAATGACCAAGGATCTCGCAAGAACAATATACAAAACCATGAACCCGCCAAGAGAGAGTTGGTTGACAACCATGGAATATCTTGATGAAGTTGAATCTAGGCTCCGTAAAGCTTTAGGTGCCAATTAATAGATTTTTAATTAGACCTTATCACCCAACACTATGATAGAAATAGAGTTGAAATTTAGACTTGAAAATCCAATGGAGTTTATAAAAAGCATACTTGCAAATGGATACCACAAGACAGAAACAATTCATCAAATTGATACCTACCTAAACTCTCCCTTCCATAATTTTCACAAAACGGATGAGGCACTGAGAATCCGAGAAACGGATAACCTAAAGGAACTTACCTACAAGGGACCAAAAACCTCGAAAAAAAGCAAAATGAGGGAAGAAATATCTGTCTCCATTAATTCATCTACAGAAATGCTTTTGATTTTCAATCGCCTCGGATTTGAAAAAGTAGCCCAAGTCAAAAAAACAAGGCAGGTTTTTGAAAAGGATGGAACCTTGGAAATAACTGTTGATGAAGTGGAGGGTCTTGGCTTTTTCTCGGAATTCGAAATAACCATTGAAGATGAAAAAGATAAAGAGGATCGAGAAGACTACTTGAGAATGATTTGCCAACAATTCGGTCTCAATCCTGACAATCAGATCAGAACTTCCTATCTTGAACTTTTGCTTTCTAAGGAAAGAAATCCATAAATGTTGACCAAAAGGGGTTCAAAACTATGATTAGGGCCGCTATGATTGTAGATGACAAGATAAAAAACCTCAACAGCCAATATGTTTCTATGGACGGAATTTTTGGAAGCCTATTGATCCGGTTTCCAGCCCTAAAAATAAAGAAACTTCCGACAATTCCCAACACTGCAATTCCTGTACTCCAATTTGTATTGAATGGATAAATCAGATCAATTACCGTGATTGAGGCAAAAATGAACCCAATGGTTATCAGATAACGGATCTTTTGTCTCCTTTTTTTTTCCACCTTCATTATTTCCCGAGTAAAATTTATGAGATTGGTCTTCCTCCTCCCATTTAATTTCCATGAAAATATGGCAAGCTGAGGATCTAGACCATAATCCTTGCAAATCAACGCAATAAGTCTTAGGGGACCGGCTCTTTGCTCTCCTTCAACAAAGTCTTTAATTGCAAAATGGAGTACAAGATCGGGATCCCAACTTTCATTGATGTTCTTCCTTATTTTTTTGAAATCATTGACGTGCTCAGCTGTTGCATCATACTTATCTTTCGAACTTCTTTGGAAACGCAGATCCTCATGGAATTCCTCTTCATAGTCTCCCAACTCGTTGAAATGATCCTTTAGGAACTCATAAGTTGATTGTTGGTCAATTGTAGGAACAAAAGAGACATCTCCCTGTGGCGTATCCGTGTTGATGATCTCTTGGAAATATGCGAGACTTGGATTAGATATTTTCCCGACAAGTAGTTTTCCAATGGAAGTGAGATACGCGAAATACTCTTCATTTGATTGAATTGGATTTTCTACAAGGAGAAAGCTTGCTTTTCCATATTCCTTCAGTTTTGATATCTTGTGGGTGGAAAAATCAAACATGTAAAGATCATTATTCGTTCCAAGTCCGATTATAGTATTCTCGTCTACCATTCGAATTTTCTTGAGTAATCCTCTTTTGCCAAGTTCAAAATATCCTGATCTAGAATGGAATTTTGGTGTCCATCGCGAAATATACCCATCCTCTGTCAAAATGGCTATGTCCCCAGTGTTTGAATCTACATCACCAAACACTAACGGTTCCTCAAGTGGAATCTCCGCAATCTTTTCCATCGTTGCCACATTCAGACAGATTGCCCCGATCTTTGTAAAAGCATAAACCTGTTCAAAATCTTGAGAAAATGCGATATTTCTGATTGGTGTTTCAATTTTGCTCAACTCACCAAATTCATCCATTTCAAAAAAACCTTCCCTGTGAATTATCTCGCGGTATTGAAGGTTTCCCACCAATAATTCTCCTTTTTTTGTTCCAAGAAAGATCAATGGGAACACGGGATGAAGTTTATATTGTATGATCTCTTCCCCCGTTAAGCCATTCAAAGCCTCAGATGTTCCCATATCATTACAATTTGAATGGGATATAAAATTGTTACAGATTTCCCATCAAATCAGTCCCATTGCCAATCCATCTGCCCTAGGATCTGATCCTCCTTCAAGAACCCCACTTTGAGGATCTCGTCGAATGATCTGTCCTCTGCCAAAAATTGCCCGGCCTGTACCGACCATGGGTCTTATCATATGTCCCATTGCAGCAAGACCTGCCATTGTTTCTATAGCAATCCCATCTTCAAGAGCAATTATCCCGTTGGCGGTTCCATCCATGATGCAAAATCTAGGGGCATCTAGTGCCTCTTGAGCATTCATTCCAAAATCAATCATATTCGAAATCACCTGTACATGACCTTGGGGTTGCATAAATCCTCCCATAACTCCGAAGGAAGCATATAGTTCTCCATCTTTGGTAGCCATTCCCGGAATGATGGTATGATAGGGACGTTTGTTTGGCGCTAATGCATTAGGATGGTTCGGATCAAGACTGAAATTATGTCCTCGATTCTGAAGCGTAAATCCAGTTCCTTTGGGTATTTTTCCTGTTCCGAACCCCATGTAGTTTGAATTGATGAACGAACAAGCATTTCCATATCTGTCTGCAACTGAAAAATAGACCGTATCTGAAGATGTAACAGGACTTCCCTTTTGCACATCTGCGGTTGCTCGTTCCATGGAAATCAGTTGTGCGCGTTCCTTTGCGTAATCCTTCGAAATCAATTCATTTATTGGGACATCAACCACTTCAGGATCTGCGACATACCATCTAGTATCTGCAAATGCCAACCTCATGGCTTCAATAAGCACATGTAAATGTTCAACCGAATTATGGGCCATCGAACTCACATCGAAATTTTCCAAAATATTCAATCCAATGAGTGCAGTTATTCCTTGACCATTGGGGGGTATTTCATAGATATCAATTCCTCTATAATTAACTGAAATTGGATCATCAAAGGTTGATCGATGATTTTTCAAATCATCAAGTGTCATCAATCCTCCCTCCTGAGAGATTCTTTCAACAATTGCTTCTGCCACCCATCCCTCATAGAAACCATCTTTACCATTTTCCGCCAATTCCCTAAAAGTTCTAGCCAAGTTTGGATTTCGCATGATCTCTCCTGCACGGGGGGGTCTGCCATTAAGTAAAAGTTCACCGGCATTTGGTCCCTTCAATTGGTTCATTGCTCCTCTAGCCCAGGCCAAGGAAGTTATTGGAGCCACAGGAAATCCTTGTTCTGCCAAATTAATTGCAGGTTCCAGAACTTCTTTCAATTCCATGGTTCCCCATCGTTCAACAGTGTCTACCCAACATGCTGCTGCTCCAGGAACGGTAATGGTGTGAACACTGTACGGATGAAGGTCTTCAATTCCTAATTCTCTAAGTTTTTCAATTGAAAGATTTGCAGGTGCTCGTCCACTTCCATTAATTCCCTCTACCCTTCCTTGATCCACAGAATAGTATAAAGCAAAGGCATCCCCTCCAATTCCCGTTGAAGTGGGCTCTGTCACATTTAAAGCTGCTGCCGTTGCTACAGCCGCATCTGCCGCGTTTCCTCCTTTTTCAAGAATCTTCAAGCCTGCTGCTGTCGCCAAAGGTTGGGACGAGGCAACCATTCCTCCCTTGGCATACACTTCTGACCTTCGCGAGTTAAATTTTATTGAAACCATGAACGAGAAAGACAACTATACAATTTGAACTTAATCGTAAGGGAGAAATCAATTTGTTATGGTAGGCGTTTCCTGATATTTTTCAACATCAGGTCTTCCAATGACAAGACGATAGAATTTTACATCAGGTGCCCTTTCGATCTCAATTACATCTCCGATTCTTGCATCGATTGCTACCACCCCGGGATCATCCTCATAAATTTTAGGTAATTGATGGAGTTTGCAGTTGTACTTCTTTAGAACTTCCCTGACTTCCTTTTTGGAGAGGATACGGTGTTCTGGAACGAGGAAATGATTGAAAATATTGAATACCGGATGGTTTTTTCTTATTGGAATAATTCCTAATGCTCGGCATTCCCTTTCAGCAGTATAGGTGAAACGTTTGAGAGCAATCATCATCCCTTCTTCGATACCCAAAGCCTCCATCTGCTCTTTGAATGAACGAACAGTAGCCACTCGGACTACCTCTTCATTAGGCAGAAGGATTAACATTTTCTTATCATCCGTTCCATCTTTCTTTCGTGCAATGATGTAAGTCCCAAGCTTTTCGCTTCCTGCAACCAACGTGGTATATTGGGCATCACTTTCCCTGACAATTTCATAACCTCGGTGTTCAATAATCTCAATTGCACCTTCTGCCAGTCGTTCCATATATTCCTTCTTTTCCTCGCTTCCCTCGGTTTCTGCCTCCTCTTTTAGAGAAATGAGATTGATCCCATGTTCATTTGCCTCTTTTTTTGCAGAGGGGGTAAACTTATCTCTTCCAATTATGGCGGCTGGAACCTTTTTTGTATCACCCAAATCCTCGACAAACTTTCGAACCTCCTTGACACCTATTGTTGCTTTATCTATTGTTCTGTAAATAATCAGTGGATCGTTTGTTGAGGAATATCCTTTGATGTCATAAATTCCTTGCTCTTCATCGATAGGAGTCACTTTAACGATTTCCGGTTCCCTTTTGTTTGCTAGCATTACTGCTTTTTTGTTTATTTCTGACTGTTCTTCAGATATTGCGAAATCATCGTCGATTGTGATTTCTTGTTTATGCTTGGTGACCTTCTTTTTCCTTTTCTTTTTCTTTTCTTTCGTTTTAACCGACTTGAGATCCTTAACAATGTCAATTCCGCTTTCCTTCAAAATCTTCTTTCCAGCGGCTGTCGTTCCTTCTTTTGCTATTAATACCATGTCGACTCGTTGGTTTTCCTTTCTTGCTTGCATTTTCTTGACATCTTCGATGTACGCCCTTTTGTTGCCGAAAAACCAAGCAATTCCTTTCAATCGTGCATCAGGGGTGAAAACCTTAATTTCTAGGAAATCTGTTTTTTCTCCACTCCTTTCCTCATAGGATAATCTTCCTTCATCAATCCCGAAAATCGCCAAGATTTTATCCTCGTTCTCCTCGACCTGTTCTTTGAGAATGGATAGCGCGCTCATATTTTTTCCCTTCTATATCCTTTTGACCCTTTCCTCATTTAACTTATACTATGCTGACCTCGGACTGCTCCATTCAGAGAGGATTGAGTTCCGAAATGCAACCAATTTTGGAAAGCATTTTATAGAAAAACGCGATTTTTCTAATTATGGTCAGTAAACTCCCTCGAGAGGAGATACAAGAGCTATTTAATGACATCAAATCTGGAAACAGTTCCGCGAAAATTCGCGCCTGTCAGCGCCTTGGTCGGATCCGACGGGATGAATGTGTTGAACCGCTTATTTATGCTTTGAATGATGATTATTATTTGACCCGAATGGTTGCGATCCAAAGCCTTTCATGGATTGGAGACCCTCGTATGATAGAACCGATCATCAATGTTTTCACTTCAGATCCTGACCCTAGAGTTCGATTCCAAGCGGCAGAAGTACTTGCACCCTTGATTCATGACCATCCTGAAATTCGAAATGCCTTTGAAAAGGCTTTGCAGAACGGTATAGAAAGCAAAGAGATGCATGATCTAATCAAAACTGTCTTATCCTAAAAAGAAAAGCAAACCTCAGATGAAATTTTTTTTGAAGCTTGTATGGTCTGGTGATCCACTTCAACCGTATATCCTCATTAGTGATGAAGAAGGTTCAATAGAAAAATCCTTGCTTGAATTTGGCTCTCCCTTCAATTTAAGAATCCTAGAAACCGGTTTTTGTATTGGAACGGAACCCGAAAAGGGAAAATGGATTTCCTGCATTGAAAACAAAAAACGAGTGGGACAAGATGCGCAATTACCAAATCTAGCAATTCAAGGAAAACAATGTGCTCTCTGCATAAAAGAAGAATACTTTGCTTGCAGAAAGACCTGTACTGGGAAATATTGTACCCCCTCTTCTCAAATGGCTTACAATCTTTGTCAACCAGCAGAAACCGCAGTCTATCTCACTCGAATAGGGTCAAAAAATAAAGTCGGTGTCTCCCTCAATCCCCTTAGGAGATGGGTCGAACAAGGCAGTGATTTTGCAACTTGGATTGTCAAGCTTCCTGGACTCGAAGCACGAGCTGTAGAACAAGAAGTTGCTAAATCTTTTTCTTTCAATTTGCAAATAGGTTCAAAACAAAAAATGTCTGAGGCACACACAAAACCAACCCCTGATTCAATTGAAGAGCTGAACCAAGCAATTTATGCAATTCAGCAGATTGCAGAGGAAATTGCAGGTCAAAGAAACAAACCCCTCCAAAAAAACCAAGATGCCGATTTCATCGATTTGCATAATTATTACGGAGATTTAAAACGAATCAATCGTCCATTGCAAGAAATCGACATCAAGGAAGGGGTTGAATTTGGAGGAACTTTGGTTGCAGTAAAAGGGGCGATCATCATTCTCGAAAAGGACAGCTATTATTATGGTGTAAATGCCAAAAAATTAAGTGGATGTTCATTTGAATTCATCACAAATGCAAAAATGGAAACACAGTTATCTTTGGATGATTGGTTTTGAGAAAATACAAAGCTCTTTTAATGGTTCTTAAGTACCTGAACATGGAATGGAAAAAAAATGGATCAGCCACACCCCAATGATGAAACAATGGGTCAAAATGAAAACTGAATTGGGGGAGGATGTTATTCTTTTTTGCCGCATTGGTGATTTCTATGAGCTATTCTATGAGGATGCAATTGTAGGCGCAAAAGAGCTTGACATAGCCCTGACCTCCCGAAAAATCGGTAATACCCAACATCCTTTGGCAGGGGTTCCTGTAAGAAGCGTAGATTCCTATGTAAGCAGACTTGTTTCAAAAGGATATAAAGTTGCAATCGCAGATCAGCTAGAGGATCCTAAAGCCGTAAAAGGTGTGGTTAAACGAGGCATCACCCGAATTGTCACTCAAGGTACACTTGTTGACGATACACTTCTTAATGCAGGAAAGAACAATTACATTGCAGCCTTAGTCAAAGATAAATCCAGAGGAAATCTTTCCTTTGGTTTGGCAATTGCTGATCTGTCTGTTGGGGATTTCTTTGTGAAAGAATTCATGGGGGATGAGGCAGAATCCCTGTTAAAATATTCCCTTGACATAACCTCGCCTGTTGAGTACATTTTTCCGGAAAGTTTGGAAGATACGGTAGAGGAACTTATCAAGGATGAAGTAGGGCGAAAGATTACCCTTACGCCTAAGCCGGATTTTTGGTTTGATTTACAGGAGGCAACAGAGGTTCTTCATGAACATTTTGAGGTTCGGTCATTGAAAGGCTTTGGAATTGCAGATAAAAGCCTTGCAGCTGCATCAGCAGGTGCCCTCATTCGCTACTTGATGGAAACCCAAATGAGAAAAATATCCAACATCACCCGACTCCAAATTCTGAATCTCAACAATGTCATGATGTTGGACAAATCGGTCATTAGGTCATTAGAGATTTTTGAAAATACTTTTGATCATTCTGAAACCGGAACCCTAGTATCACTTCTTGATCAGACAATGACCCCCATGGGGAGCAGAATGCTACGAAAATGGCTTTCGGCTCCGCTTGTTGATCCAAAGGAGATCCAAAAAAGATGGTCCATCGTAGAAACTTTGCTTAATGAAGAGTTATGGCAGAATAATCTTAGAGCTGCACTTGAAACCATACACGACATTGAACGTATTGCAACTCGAATATCATTGGAATTGGCAAAACCTCCAGAGCTCATAAAGCTTAAGGATTCCCTTCAAAAACTTCCTGAAGTTATTGAACCGCTGAGACAGTTAACTACAAACGCAGAAATATCTGCCATTTTAGATCAATTTGATACCCTTGATGATGTATTGGAATATCTGACAAAATGGATTCATCCCGAGCCGGCTTCATCCCCTGCTGATGGGTCTGTCATTGCGGTTGGGGTCAATTCACGGTTGGATGAATTACGAGGGATTTTACAGGAAGGTGAGACATGGGTTAAACGGTATCAGGAGGAACAAATACGGAAAACCGGGATTTCCTCACTTAAAATAAAACAAAACAGACAACTTGGTTACTATATTGAAGTAACAAGAAAGAACACCAATAAAGTTCCTCC
>CAZYCQ010000063.1:15983-17545 GCA_964645535.1 uncultured archaeon
TTTGTGCCAGCATCCCAAATGAAATTGAGTATCCATGACAGAATCTTCACTAGAATCGGAGCTTCTGACAATCTTATCGCAGGTCAAAGTACCTTTATGGTAGAAATGCTTGACGCTGCAAATTTCATCAATAACTCAACAGACAGATCTCTTATCATCGCTGACGAAATCGGCAGAGGAACCTCGACCTACGATGGATTGGCAATTGCTTGGGCAATTGCAGAATTTCTGCATAACTCCGAAAACCGCCCTTTGACCATGATTGCCACCCATTATCATCAACTTTCTGAATTGGAGGGGTTTCTAGATAGAGTGAAAAATTACCACTTCAAAATCAGCTTTGATGGTGAACAACCGATTTTCAATCACAAATTGTTTCGGGGGTCTTCCGACAAGAGTTTTGGTGTTGAAGTGGCAAAGCTGGCAGGCTTGCCAAGGGATATCATTATCCGTGCGCGATTCATTCTTCGCCTTTTAGAATCCCAATCCGCATCAATTGAGGTTGAAGACCTTGAACCTTCTGTAGCTACGAAGATACGCCATGCAACGGAACTTCAAGAACAACAGGCCAGCCTTGCTGCTTGGTTTGAGGATATGGATGTAGTACCATCTCCCAAAAATGAAAAAAAGAAAGCAAAAAAGATTTCGAAAAGTCGATTACAATTAAAACCTGAAGAACTTGAAGTAGTTCAAACAATCAAATCCCTTTCAATAGAGAATCTGACACCAATTCAGGCTCTTCAATTGCTTCAAGATCTCAAAACCTTAGTGGATGGATGAATGATGGGTGAGATAAGACAAATACCGCCAGAATTGGTCAGAAAGATTGCCGCAGGAGAGGTCATCACTCGACCGGCAGACGTAATTAAGGAATTGGTCGAAAATTCACTCGATGCATCTGCATCCAAAATCAAGGTTACCATTGAAGATGGAGGCAAAGAACGAATTATTGTGGAAGACAATGGATTTGGGATCCGTGGAGAAGATCTTGAACTTGCCTTCAAGCTTCATACCTCAAGCAAGATTTCTGAAACTAACTTATTTTCAGTAGGTACACTTGGATTTCGAGGAGAAGCCTTGGCCTCAATTTCAATTGTTTCGAAAATTAGATGCCGAACAAGACATAGGGATGAGGAACAAGGATGGGAGCTTGTTTTAGAAGGAGGAAAAACAATTCGGAAAAAGCCGATCAAGTTCCCTGTGGGAACCCAAATGGAGGTTTCAGGTCTGTTTTTCAATGTCCCTGCACGACGAAAATTTCTCAAATCCACACAGACCGAACGAAGGACTATTTTGACTCTCCTCAATCATATCGGGTTGATTCATCATGATATCCATCTGTCTTTATTTGAAAAAAAAGGACAAAAAACAACAAAGCTAATGGAATCCCCTTCCCGAAAAACCCTTTTGGCATCAATCTTTGACATCTTGGGAAATGAAGTCGCATCACAACTCATCCCGCTTGAAGGAATGGCTGGAAGATGGATTGTAGAAGGATATGTTTCTGTACCCTCCCTCATAAGAAAGGATCGGTCAAACCAATTTATCTCTGTCAATGGGAG
>CAZYCQ010000064.1:0-11634 GCA_964645535.1 uncultured archaeon
GTCGAGACAATCGGTTCCAACATGGTTGTTGTCTCGGGAGAGGCCGTTTTCAAAGACTACAAGAACATGTACGGTAACCGCCTGGAAAGGTCCGGCGAGTTCCATTACGGTTCAATCGTTGTTGATACTGTCATCAGTTTCATGCCATCAGTCAATTCTTCTTCGGAAACATCAAGTCGGGAGACGACAACCAATTCCTCAACATTGACCAGTGACTCCTCTCCTATCCTTTCTGCTCCCATTTCCCTTGTCCCTTTTGCCATTGCAGTCATTGTTCTGGTACGAAAAAGGATTTTGTAGTTCACATTTTTTTGTGCAATGTTCCTTCCTCTCTCCTCAACTTCTAAATAGCTCTTTTCACTGCTATCCCCATGGAATGGGTTACCCGAAATGGGGATTGGCTTTACATCCAGTACAGTTCCTTCGGAAAACGGGCGACAGTTGCCTTTATGATGTCCTTTCTTGGATTGGGTTTTCTTTATGGTTATTTCTATGCATTTCGGGATCTTGCCATCTTTCCCGGAGGGCATCTTCTCGAACTCATGTTCTTCTATGTGCTTTTGGCATTCCTGCTGGCTGTCATGCTTTCCCGCCCCTCAAGATCTGTTGTTGTCGGAGCAGCTGTTATTTTTGGTATTCTTTTCTATCTCTTGGCTTTCCGTTATCTTCGGTTGGTGGAGAAAGATGGTATCTCAACTACGTTTCTCCGATGGGTGGAGGTCATGAGTTTTATCGTCCTACCACTGATCATCCTTTCGGTAATGGTATTCTCACCTCTTTTGTATTTGGTTCTGCTTCCACAGGGTGACATTGCTCGAGTTGATCTAGCAAGTCGGAGGTTGGTCTATCCACGTCCGTTTGGATCTGTCTCATATCCCATCGGGTCAGACTGGAAGGTTCTCATTTGTCCGTTCAAGTCATTCAAGAAACGAGATCGGAAGGTTCTCTATCTGGGGAATGCACATGAAAGACACTATGTTATGGATGCACGTCCTGAGATGATCTCTTTGATTGCAGGAAAATTGAGTGAAAGCTTGGAATTGGAAATTGTTGAATAGATTATGCAGGTGTCGCTTTGCCGCCTAGGATCTCTTCGGGCTTGACGAAATCGATTGCTGCAAATCTGTTGATTTTGGCGATCTGGACTCCGGCTTTGGCTAAAGCTTCCCTGAAATTATTGACCAGCTTGCTGTGCATGTTCCTGTAGACAAGTATCGCGGGATAGAAGGCAGGGGCAATAAGCACCACTATCAGAATCGAAAAGATGACGTAAACCAAGACCAAGGTAATCTGGTCTACAAGGATATTTCTGTAGATAAATTCTCTTTCAAGCATGAAATATCCAAGCACCAAGCCGGAGAAAACAAGAAAACGATCGATGTAGTCGAAGAGATCCACTTTTGTCGGGATCATCTGACCGTTGTCTTCCATCACCAGTACCCTTGCATCCTCGATCACCAGATTCATTGGCAAGTACAGCCCAGTGACCACAAAGGCGATCAGCATGGCTCCAAGGATCAACGCAACAAGGAAGAAATCATCGCTTTCCTGTTTCCTGAAGATGTCGAGGATGTAATACAGGGCAATGTAGAAAAGGGACAGGTAAGTGATGACAAACCTTCGGGAGAACTTGAGCATGTTCCATAGCTTCCGGTAATCCAAGTCGGGGGCTTCCAATCGCAGAAATGCCTTTTCAAGGTTCTCCGAGAAAAGCACCCTTGCCATGATTCCGGACAGTTGCAGGAAGTCACTCTTTCCATCCCTTACTGCCTTGATCGGGTTGATGTACAGGATTCTGAGGAGAATCCTTGTTATTATCGTCCAGACAAACCCCATGATATAGCCTACGGGAACGAATGCAACCACTGCACCAATGAGGAAGCTAGAGTCTGCAAACTTCGAAGTGCTTTCAAATTGGTTGAGAAAGAGATGGATGTAGTCAGAGAAGGTATATGCCAACCCTGCCGTTACAGCTAGGGATGCAAGGATGAACAACAGATCCACCATGAAATTTGCCTGCCTGACATCCTGTCGAAAGATTTCTTGGATGTCTCGTTCCTGAAGCTCTTGTTTCATTTCTCATGACCTCCTTCAGTTGCAGCATTTCTGCTTCTTGCCGGTTGCGGCAGAGCCGGTTGCAACAGCTCCGCTGGCAGCTGCAACTCCTTGGGCAGTGCCTGAGTCGGTTTTCGGAGCAAATGGACCAAGAATGTCAACATAGAAGTCCAGAACCTCCACTTTCACGGGGTTTTTTAGTTTTTTATGAGGAATGTTCTCTTGGTAGAGAACCATTCCCCATTTGTACCTGTAGTTCTGGAAATCATCCAATTTTGGAATGTCATGGATCGTGGCAGAATAGACCGCGTCCTTTCCTTTTACTGTTGTTCCCGTGGTGGTCCATGTCTCCTCTGTACTGATTTCCGTTTCCACAAAGAAAGCTCCAGACTGTATCCTGCCTCTAATACCGCCTCCGAAATGTCCTATAATTGATTCGTCTTCGGCTATCTCCTCTGAAAAAGAAATCTCAAGTGCCGTTGTTCCTGAACCTTGTCCGATCTCTTTAAGGGGAGTGATGTAGACTCCATCCTTTCTGGTACTTGGATCTGGATCGGCTGGTAACTGTGTTACTTTTCTATAGGTTCGTGGGTCTCCTGGCTTGTGCGTGATCACGGAATCAATCTGGAAATCCGGGAACATCTTCTTGAATACCGAAAGTTCCGACTTTCTGAGTTCGGAGGAGATGGGTTTGAAGTAGGTGACTATGGTTCCGATCTTGCTCCTGTCCGGATGTTTGACCACCTTGTATCTGGATTCAATGCCTTGTGCCACCAAATAGACAATGGCATCGGTTGTTCCGGCTTCAAATGTTTGGGTTATTGTCATGGTGGTCGTTTTAGTCGTTGTAGTCTCCCTTCCTCCTCCGCCTGCAACCGTGACGCCTGCCTCGAATTCACCTGCCTTTATGAAAAGGGCGTTGACTTCAGTTTGGAACCCTGCCGTGATACTTGCGGACACATCCCATCCAAATGTCTTTGATGTTCCAGATCCCTCACTTTTTGAGGATCCAAATGCAGATGTTGTATCGTCGTCATTGACACCCTCTACAAATGGCGGGGCTGCCAAGATGATAAGGGGTGTTGCATCAACGCTTTTTTCTTTGGCATCCATGAATTCCAACTCGGTCTTTCCATTGAAATTGCCTACGACCACATAATTGACCTTATTGATCTCTCTCTCATAATAACAATCGGGACCTCTGCAATAATACCCATAATTATCATAAAAGCCACTAATATCAAACATTTTGTATACAGTGTCTTTTTCTTTCTCTATTTTTCCTAGCTTGCAACTCTTTGCTTTTAATGGATCTGTCCAGTCTTTTTGTCGGTTGTCATAGGGACAAACAACAGATAGTCGTAGATCATATTTGATGATGGCTGATCCTCTTATTTCTATAACTTCGTCATACTCGTCCTCGTCAAAGTCCCCGACTAATATCCTGTCCAATGGTCTATATCCCCTATGTGGTCTGTCTAAATAATCTAGCTCCCTTGTATCCAATCGCTTTGTATTCAATCGAAGGATCTCGTTTCCAGTTTCGAATTCTTTTACGACTATGTCGCTTCTTGTAGATTTCCAATCTGCTTTACAGTACATTTCCACCTTTCCGTCCTTGTTTGCATCCGCAAAAGTGATTGGGGGATGACAAGGAGCTTTTTCTCTGATTAACCAGTCATGTTTCCATCGTCCATTGTCAAACTTGACATACCGTATCCCATTTTTCAACCAATTTTCAAAAAATATTACATCGGCTTTTTTATCCAAGTCAAAGTCCGTAAATGTCGAAAAACCACCCGTGCTCATACTAAGGTAATCCAATTTATATGGTGAGGAGGTGGTAAACAATATGTGGAAATACTTCATTTGGTGGATTCTAGCCCAATTTCCTCTTCCATGAAACATTTGCAAGAGAATTTCATCTTTTCCATCTCCGTTCATATCTTCAGCAGCTGCCTGTCCGTAAAATTTGAAAACCTCCCGTCTGCAAGCTTTTTGGGCACCGCTCGAAGACTCATCCAAAAAACTTAGGGTATTGAAACAGTAAGCCGCCCAAATGAAGGATCTGTAGCCTGTTGGATCCAACAATGTGACGTCTGTCCAGACTTTCTTTACGAACCTGATTTTGTAGTTACTGTCGACGTCAAATATATTGAAATATACATACATTCTATCATAAATCGGAATAGGCCATGGTTCAATAACTACGATTTCATCGTTAGGATCATCATCGACATTTGCTCCAACCGGTATTGCTGCGTTTGAAGTGTATGCAAGGTAGGAATACTTATCTCTGAAGATCCATTGACCATTGCTCCATTCTTCCAGAACAATATTGAAGTTACGTGTTAATTTTCCTCGACCTTCAAGTGTACTCGAATCATAGTCAAAGTAAACTCGAACTCGTAGATCCTTCCCTGTATTCAGAAAGTCTCCTTTTGTGACCATCTCTCCATTATTGTCAAAAACTGCCTTTTGGGAGCTTGTTGGAGATGTGCATCCCCTATTTTCAGACCAATCGCAGGTTCCACTACTCTTCAATGAAATTGTTCGTCTGACTTTTCCTTGAGATGTCCAAAATCCTTCTCCCTGTGTATACGCAAAAATTTCCCTTGTCCATGTAATTTGCTTTTTGTCCTCCAGCACAATGGGAGGTGCAGATTCAGAACTTTGGGAAAGTTGAAGGGAGGTGTCCTTTGATGCTGGTAATTGGACAGGTTGTATATCCGTGTTCTCATGGTGCTTTGGAGTTGCTGTTCCGCCTATTGGTAATACAAGCAATCCAAACTGCATCAAAAACAAGAAGAGGAATATTCCTCTGAACTTTCTTGACTTGAAAATTTTGCTATTCATGTTTCTTACCTCTTTTTGCAATGATGATCAGAAGTGAGAGGGTCGTTGCCATGGAAATCGCTGACATGAACGGCAACGACAGGATGAATGCACCGCTTGTTTCATTCCCGGTGATCTCTGTGAAATTAGTCTGGGTCGGAATTTCTGTGTCATTGATCAATGTAATTGGGTCAAATGTTGGAACTGCACAGTCTGGTGTCCATTCCAAAGACTCATTGATAATCACGTCATTGTTAAAAATGACGGTGAAGTTAATGGTGTATGTGTCCATTTCTGTTGGGAACCAAAGGAATTCATCGCTATACGTTTCATAGAGGTTGTAGAAAAATCCCGATGAAAATTTTTCTTCTACGACCTCATTTGTGGAATTCATGATGGTCAAATGCAGTTTCATCTCTCCCGTTTGGTTGTAGCCGACAACATTGAAAAAGAAATTCACTGTCTCATTGCATCCATCTCCATCTTGATCCAGAAACTCCGCACCATAATCAAATACGAATGGGTCTTCCGAGACAGCCCCTTCAATTGTAACATTCCTGGAATGCATAATAATGCCCGTATCGTCAAACTTTTGGCTGTCTGTTATGGTTACATTGACCTGATAAAGTCCAGGTTCCCAGATCAAGAACTCATAGGAACTGGAGACGGGTTCATCTGCGGATACATTGGCTGTAATGAAATCAAATTCTTCATAGATCAAGACGAATTCCGTATTGTTCAGCCAATAGATGTTTATCAACAGATCGAAACTGTAGTCAATAACCGTGGTATTGAATACGACAGAAGGGGCTACTACAATGGTGTCGTTGTCTAAATCACCATTGAAGTCCACTTCCTCCACAAAAAAGTCCCAAACGTATCCAATACCGTCATCCTGTTGCAGCGTTTGATTGTTTCCGAATCCACTGAAAGATAGACCAACAATCAACAACTGCAAAATCATGAACACAAGAAAAGTTGACTTGACCTTCATGTGGACATTCAAATAATTGAGTTTAGAGAATAAAAATTTGCTTACCCCAATTTCCTGATCTCAAATTCACCAAATTTTTCTCATAAAATTTTCAATTCGTTCAATCACTCATTTTGACACTACATCATCTGTAATCCCCTCAAAATGCGCTTTTGTTCAAAATTTGGGCTGTACGAAGTTGAGGCGATTCCACATGTTTCTGTAGAAATTTTGTGCATCTCTGAGAAACGGAAAGGCTACAATGAGGAAGATCTGTGTAAGGGTGAAGATGTCCAAGTTCATTCTTCTTGCTGATATCATGTATAGGGGGAGGGTTTGAGGGATGACGAGTTGAGCGATGTCCAGACGAATATATCATTGGAGATAGACATTGGTCTGGAATACCGGTCGTGTGCGAATGATCTGGTACCATGCCACTGTCAACATCAACAAGACAACGTGCGTCTGAAACAGGTAATATACGGGATAGCTGGTGATATCCAAGATGATGAAGGCTACTGCAAACGCCGTGGAAAGGATCGACAATGATCTGAAGACCTGAACCGCCTGTTCTGCGGTAAGGGTGGTCTCGGCAACCTGTGATGCCTGTTTGAACTGTTCATAGGTTTCCAATTCCTCCTGCAATACCTTTTCGACAATTTCCGGATGGCTGATCGTACTTGGTCTGTGGTAATGACGTTATCGCCTCCTGCCTTAAGTCTGCAATGGTTGATGATCTGCTGTCTGATCTTATGAAGCACATCCGTGATCTCGTCCTCCATCATGTTGTTTGTACGTATATTCCTCTAGAAGCGGTTGAATTCGGATTTTCATCTGTTTTGACGTTTGAGGATGGCATGTGTTCTGTAAAATTGCATAGATTGCATCTTCATATTTGTCAAATCCTGAAAATATGGATTTGGGAACTGAAAATGGTTTTATATGTGGAAAGGATAACTGCTCACGGAGTGGGTTCCTACAAAATTCCTGTTCGTGAATTTCTTGGTCACACAGCTTCAGTTACTGCCTTAGCCGGTAATGGGGCAGGAATATTCATGTCAGGGTCTGAAGACAGAACCGTACGTGTCTGGACCTTCGATTCACTCCAACATGTGTTTGTCGGTCATTCCGCGGCAATATCTGCTCTTGCCCTCTCTCCGGATTCTCGATATCTCCTGTCCGGTGGAAAGGAGCTGATCCTTTGGGATCTCCAGCAATTGGAACGGATCCATGCCTTTCCTCTGGATGCTCGAGTCAATGCCTTGCGGTTTGACGACCGGACAAATACTGCATATGCCGGTTTGGAAGATGGTTCCTTGGTTGTTGTGGATGTAAATGGGTTGCAGACATCCATCGTCAAGAAAACCGGAAAGGCAATTGCCGATCTGGCAATACTTTCACGAGACAATTGCCTTGCAGTTGCTTTTCGCGGAGATGTCATTTCCGTACTGGATTTGGAAGGGTATCAGGAACTTCGCACTCTTGAGATTGATGGAGGTTCGGTTTCCTTGGAATTCTCACCCACCATAGGGTTCTTGGTCGCTGCCAGCAGGAATGGGCAGATCTATCTGTGGGATCAATCCTGGGAACTCCGAAAGGCTCAAATCCAGCATGCCTTGC
Source organism: uncultured archaeon (assembly GCA_964645535.1). Lineage (GTDB taxonomy): Archaea > Asgardarchaeota > Heimdallarchaeia > Heimdallarchaeales > Kariarchaeaceae > WAKA01. Next base: position 7,484 of record CAZYCQ010000064.1, read on the forward strand.
CTTTACGTAGCCTATCCGTCTCTCCGAACGGTTCCTATATCATTGCCGCTGGAATTTCCGGAAAATTGCAGTTTTGGGATAGTGCAACCCTCTCCCATATCCGTACCGTATCCGTGCTCAATTCTCCAATCAATGCGGTTCAAATACTTGGCAGCGGTGAGATTGTCGTGGCGGGTGCCTCTGGGGGCTCTCTTTTCATCTATTCTGTAGATGGACGTCTGATCAGTCATTTTACAGGACAATCTCCTGTACTCTCTGTCACTGCCAGTAAAAACCACGTGGCAGCTGGAATCCAATCGCAGACAATCCATGTCTGGAATCTGAATAACTGGGAATTCCTTGAGGGATCTGTGAAAGACGTCTGGATTAATTCAATTGCGTTTTCTCCTGATCGATCCTTGTTGGCGACTGGATCAAAGGACAACGTGCTGAGAATCTGGAATGCAAAGACCATGGGATTGCTTCACTCTTTTGTGGGACATCGCCTGCCGGTCAAGTCGGTTGCGTTCTCCCCTGATGGACTGCTTTTGGCCTCCGGTTCGTCCGATAAGACGGTTCGTGTCTGGAATGTTGCCACAAAAAAGGAAGTGACGGTGCTTGATGTTCCCCATTGGGTACAGGCCGTGACGTTTTCAAAGAACGGGGATTTTCTTGCGGCGTTGCTGATCAATGGTGACCGTCTGTATTGGAAATTACCAACCTTTGAACCCATTCCTCCTCAAAACAATGTTGAATTTGACCAACGATCCTATTGGGAATCTCCGGAATTTCGAGTTACTGCCTTGGCAGAGACCGTTATTTTGGAAACGGATCATCCAGATAGGTTCACCAATCCTACAGAATGGGTGCAAACCTCTGAATTCTGTTTTTCACGTATCTCCTGAAACTTCGGAAAACAATTTTCTCTGGCCATTCTGCTTCTGACATCCTTTTGGGAGCATCCGCCCTTTCTTTTTGCTCTGCGTTCTCTTCTAGGGAATTTATTTTCCATCAAAAAATGCTCACCTTTAAATTGAACATCGTTCAATTGGGGTAATGAAAACTTTTTCCACAGTCTTGTTGATTGTTCTTGTTCTACCGCTTTGGGTTCAAGGAAACACGATTGTCTCTTCTGAAGGCGAGACCATCCGCCCCATGAACCTGTCGACCAGTTATCCTTCCTATCGAACCAATGTCATCCAAAATGGAGACTTCAACCGTTCTGATGCAGACGGCTTGCCTTCTGACTGGAATGCCCTCTCAAGTGGACTGGTGCGCAACGAGTTGACGACTGAAGATGTCCATGGTGGCCTTCAAAGTCTGAAATTGAGTGTCCAGGGAAATTATGCCGTTGAAACCACCTATGCCTACTCTTCTCCTTCCACAACCATATATGTCGAAGACAATCTGGTTCTTGATGTTTGGATGAAGGTGGCAGGTACCAATGCAACCTTGGGTTCGGTATATTTCTGGTTGCAAGTCACTGATGGCGTTACCTATTACAATCTCTATTTCTATTTCGTTGCCCAATCCATCGGAAGCAATTCCTCGACCACTTTCTATTTCAACTCATCGATTGGACTTGATGCTTGGCAGAATGTGGTTCTCGACCTGACTCAGGCATCCAGTCAAACAATTGGATCACTTTCCGGCATTTACATCTCTCAGTTAAGGTTCTATGCAGAATCCATTCCAAAAGCCTCAACTCCCAGGATCACTTACCTTGATGATCTCTCGCTTTCCAATGCGACCTATGAGGCATTTCCTACAGGGGATTTTGAAACCGATACTGGCGGCTTAAATCTTGTAACTGATCGAGATGCCGGAACGGTCTCCACTGCGGATGGCACGGTCACTCTCAATGCAGGATCTCCTATCGGTGGTTATTCCGATGTGGCTCTGGCCAAGAACCTTTATGGCTCCGATTCCCTTACCATCCTTCCAGGTATGGTTCTTTCTTTGGATTACCTCTATCAGGGAACAAATGAGACCAGTGAGTATTCCCGGCTGTACCTCCGGCTGTACAATGGGTCTTTCACTCTTTATACCTTCATTTACTTGGGGAATTCGTCACGATATACTTATTCCTTCTCCAACTTCACCTCCTCTACCTATGGATATCGTTATTTCTTTTCTTCCCAACCGGGTGGATGGACATCCTTTGATTTTGACTTTTCCATCCTGCGGGATGTCTTCACCACTTCGTTTGTCCTCACCTACATTGAATTATATGTGACGTCTTCTTTCACCACGGCTCCCACAAATGCAACGCTTCAGGTGGATGAAATTTCCATTGTTGATAATCCCATCTCAGATGCGGGCTTGGAATATGCATGGCCCAATGGCTACTCCAATTCAATGCTTGGATGGTATGGTAGCCCCTACCCGAAGCTCAACCGAAGTGAAGATGCATATGAAGGCAATTATTCGGCCTATATTGCCTCGGAAACCTCATCGGTTTTCCTTTCTCGATCCATGAATATTGAATTCAAGGGTTCCAGTATCTTCACGGATTTCCAACTCAAAATCCTCGATTCGACGATTGAAACTGGCAGTTATGCTTATGTCCAGTTGGACTTTGATGTAGGGGCGATCTATTATGTGTTCTCCTATAATGCATCCACTTTTCCAGCAGCCAATTCCAGCTCCTCCAGATACTTGCTGGTGGAGATTCCCGAAGGATCTTGGCAAACCCTGACTCGAAATATCGGTGCCGATCTTCAATCTGAATTTGGCACTAACGAAGGGGTACTCCAATCCGTGTCCATATCCACATATCGGTTGGATAGTGACCGTTTTGAATTTCTTGTGGATTCTCTTGACTTCATTGTCGATACTATCGGACCGGAATTGAAAACCCTTCATGGTTCTTCAAAATTCAACTATTATGATGTTCCACAATGGACTCTCGAAGTTGCAGACGAATTAACGGGCGTTTCCAAGGTCTGGGTGAACTATAAGGCTGGAGAGGGATGGATGACCGTGCCTGCAAGCTATAACGGATCTGCATATTCAGTCGGGATCCCGCAATTCCCTTATGGGACAGAAGTGGTCTACTATTTCCAAGCTAACGATACTTTCGGCAACATTTCCACCTTCAACTCCTCATCCTATTCCTATTCGGTGGGTGATGACATTCCTCCAACCGTGGAGCTTCAGCTTGCCAACGGCAGTGTGGTCGAAGGCACAATTGAGATTGCAATACGCGCTTCTGATGAGGGTTCCAATATCTCTTCCGTCCAACTTCTCATTGATGGAACTGAAATCGGTTCCCTTGATACCTCTCCTTTCACCTTCTCCCTTGACACCCGGAGCCTTTCAAATGGCTTGCATCTTCTTCAGGCAAGAGCCGTCGACAACGCAGGTCAGGAAGGATTGACCGCAAACTTCTCCCTGATTGTGGACAATGATATTGAGGGACCCGCAATCAGTGTTCCCCTTGTCCTTCCGGCAGAACCGCTGGCTGGAACCCCTGCTTCGGTGGTGGTTTCCGTCACGGATCGAAGCAACATCTCCTCCGTCATTCTCCATTACCGAGTGGATGATGGAGCATGGCAGGAACAGACCATGACTGGACAGGCCGGTCTGTACAATGGAACCCTTCCTGCAATTTCGGAAGGGCAATCAATTGCCTATTACATCTCCGCCAGTGATGAATTCAATCAGACATCCTATAGAGGAACGGAATCCGACCCGTTCGTCTATTCCCTAGGGTCACCACAGGATTTGGGAATGCTGGAAAGCTATCTTGCCACTGCCAAGCAATATTATGACCAATATGAATTCTTTGCTGGAGGATTGGCAACGCTCCTTCTGCTTCTGGTTGGTCGATTGACCCTAGCTCGACTGTTCCGCAAGAAAAAGTGAGGGACGCTCTGAAATTCCGAGCCCCATTTCCATTTAAATATCTCCCCCTCGTCTATTGAATCACTATGGAAGTCCTGAAACAATCGTTCAAGAACGCAGCCCTTTACGACGAATATGTTCATGCAAAGATGTATGCCCAATCCAACATCCTCTGGGGATTTCTTGGATTGGGTGGATCCTTGATCTCCTATTTCCTGCTGCTGTTGGCAGATGCTCTGGCCATGGAGGAGGCTCCCGTCAGTGCAGGCATCGGTGCTCTTTGGTGGGGTATTGTCGGTGCAGGCCTCTTCTTCACCACATATATC
>CAZYCQ010000064.1:11734-17410 GCA_964645535.1 uncultured archaeon
GCCGGAATCCTTCTGGCACCTTATCCCTATGAAATCCTCGTCTTCGGATTGGGTCTTTGGTTTCCATATTACCTTTCCGGATTTATCATCTATCATGTCCAAATCCCGAAGATGTTCAAAACGTGAGTGGATATGGATGACGAGAGCATTCCTCAGGAACTGCAAAGGTTCAAGACCCTTCTTCATCCCACTCGTCTTTCCATCATGCTGATCCTTCTACGGCATCTGAAGATCAATGCCGCAGACCTCCGCCGGATCCTTGCGATACCATGGGGAACATTCGACACACATGTCAAGACCCTTGCCGAAGCCGGTCTGATCTCATTGGGCAAGGAATTCTCGCGTGACGTCCCTCGCATCGTCTTACTCCTGGAACCGGAAGGCGAACGCCAAATCCGCGAATTCCTGCAAATCTGGAACAGCTTTGACAGTCAATGAGTTTTTAATTCCAAAAGCCCACTAGGATTCAGAATGACTGCTGACCTAGAAAAGGAAAAAGCGGCATTCCGTAGTACCCGGCATGCAAAAACCGTTTCTGAAGGAGTGCTCCCGGAAGGCGTTCCCAGACTTGGTAGAAGGAAAAGCGAGCCCCATTCCTCTGAAATCACTTATCTCTATGATGTCCTTACCACCAATTTCCCTTCGGATCGGGTCATGTGGGATCTCAACCATTATTTCAAAAGGGAAGGGGAAACTCTCAACATTCAGTTTGATCTCTCCTATTTTCGAAATTTCAGCATTCCCTATGATCTATCCTCTTACAAGGCTGAAAGATATGGCAATCGAGTGCCGGATATGGCTGTCAATATCCTCTCCAAGTCCACGTACCACCAAGACATCGGCATGAACGTAGAACGGTGCAGAAGCATTGGCGTTCCTGTCTACCTGGTGCTTAATCCTCATCTCCCTCAACCAATGGAACTGAAGACCCCCTTTCTCCGTATCTATAATCTAACCGATCTCCATGAACCCTATCATGTCAAGGAAATCCGTGAACCCTGTTGCCAAGAGGGAGGGCCGGAAGCCGTTGATCTTTCTCGATTGATCGACGTACGACCTGACCTTCTCCCCTTCAAATTTGGCATCATGCGACTGAATCGCAGATATGATGGTGACTTTCCACGTTTCCGACTGATACTTGTTGATCGTGAAACTAATGAAATTCTTCCCACATTGGCAGAAAAGGAGAGAAAACGTGCGGAAGAAGAACGAAAACGTGCAGAAGAAGAAAAAAGACGTGCCGATATGGCTGAAGAACGGGCAAGGAGGTTAGAGGAAGAGCTGGAACGTCTCAAAAAGCAACATTCTTCCTGACTGAAAAGCTTAATATTTTGCCGTTTCTCTGACCCATATATCATGGAACTTTACTCTCAACCCCAAACAACTGAAGCAGGCAAAGGAGAGCCGAGAAACCCGTTTTCTGGGCTTCGAGGAGGAAATGCTTTTCGGCATGCAATCTTTCTATGCCGGGTTCAGTCTCTTGCCAGTGGAAACATTGGATGTGGACGGGGATCAAATTCTCCTCCAGCATAAGTTTCTCGTGAATATCAACCAGACCCTTGCATTTGACCAAGTTGAGCCTCTGCCGGAAGTGCTCAAGGAACGGAGCATCCTTGACAAGTTCAACGAGGCCATCATCAAATACAAGGAAGACGATTCATTCACCACCCCCATGCTGGCGGACAAATTCGATTCCATTATTGGGGAATATCTGGAACTTCCCCAAGAAGTGCTGACCAAGGTGCAGGAGATGGCCATCATCATCCTTCTGAGATTTGCCTATCTGCATAACCGTGATGAGCTCATGAAATCTGTACAGGAGAACCGTCCTCCTGAACTCTATTCTCTGCACATCCGTACCTACCATGAAAAGAACAGCAGGGGAGAGGACCGTCGGATCACGGATCTGTCTTTCTCCGAAAACGAGCCCGAAAAACGCCAGATCATTGATTCCATGAAACAAAAAGGGTATTTCCACGCCATGCGCAAAATGGATGACACAGAAATCTATATCTATTTCAAACCGGAAAGCGAACCCTTCATCAATATTGATACGTCTGCCCTCTTCCATTGCTATGTCAACAAGGTATCCTTCGCCGAAATACCGGATCTGGGATTGGATGAGGCACAGAGCGAACGTTTGTACGAGATTTTGGACAAACGGGGAATCATCCAGACCTTCAAGCCCCGTAAGGTCTCATTGAAGCACGTCGACAAGGCAACCATCGAACGAAAGCTCTCAACCGCATACTTCAAGGAAGGCATCAAAGACGACTATGGCAAGTTCATGGATGCCTGTGAAGAGGCTGGTCTGACCTTTGAACAACGGGAAACACTTCTCAAATATGTACTTGATGCCATGGCACCCACCCGCCAGAATTTCCGCAAAATCATGGCTGCACACATGCCAGGCTATAATCTCGAGGTCGATGACGAAGAACTTGCCGGCAAGATCAATGAGTTCACCTGCAAGATCATGACTGGTGCAGGCAGAATCAAGCTTGCCACCCGCAAGGATGACAAACTCAAATACCTGCAAAAAGACAACAATGCCCTGATCCAAGGCTATTCCTGCGGCAGACATACCGAAATGGAAGTTGAGGCCATCTATGACTTCATCATGGCTGGTGGATGCACCTCCGAGGCAGAGGACTTCTTCTATATCCTCTCTGTATTGGATCATGGCTCATGCGGCAGAAGAAACCGTGCCTATTGGCTCAGGGCGATCTTGCAGGGACTGATGGATCCCAAACTCTCCGATCCCCACAAATACCTCAAACCGCTTATGGAGGAGGAGTATGGAAAGGCTCGTACCGCTGAACTGCTGAGCCTTGAACCCTCTCTCCTTGAATTCGCCTATGATAGGGTGGCCAAGGAAATCCGGGAACTTGCAGAAGTCAAGTTCGGCCCCGTCCGGCTCGGATCCGTGGTCAGCACTGTCGTCAAGTTTGGGCTGGGTCTTTAGCCTTCTTCCAACTCTCCCACTTCAATGTCTGTTACCTCATAATTTCCTCTCCCTCCCGCAAGAAGAGCATCATATTGGTTGGGTGTCAGTACATAGACCGAAATGTCCTTTTCATATTCCATATCACCTGCTATCTCAAAAAGGACTTCATCCCATCCCACTAAATAGAGATTAAATCCGCTCTCGTCTTCAATGAGAGATACCAACGTTCTTGGATCTAACTTCTTCTTGACCTGATGTACCTTCTCCGCCAAAATGGAGAATGCTTCCATTGCATCCAATGTCCTCTTTTCATGGTAGGTGTTTTCCAAACTCTTGGTTTGTCTCCCAATTCTTCCTTCAATCGCACTGGTACCTTCCATTGTTTCTCCGTTTTTTCTTTTCCCCATCTTTTCCAATACAAACAATCTTTCTGCTCTTGAAAAACCTGCTGACCTTGTGATGATCTATCCGAAACATCCCTTTGTTCCGTGGTCATCTTCCCTAAAATATAAACAATGCTGATGCAGTTTTTCAGGGATTGTCCCTCTAATTCTTTAATCCTATCCTTGACGATATCCATATGGGTCTTCTGGTCTATATCGGTCTTCAGCTCTTCTTTCTCATTCTCTTTTCCCTTCCTGTTTTGGGATTGCGTGATCGTGTGTCGCAGGGAACCCTTGCAAGGGCGTTTGCATACGGGTTCGCCGGATGGTTGCTTGCCTTCCTTAGGATCATTCTCATCCAAATCTGGCAAATCTTTGTGCTTGTCCGGCATGGTGTCAATTACTTGGATTCGGCAGAGATCACCCACTCTCCCGTGATCTATTCCTACGAGTTCAATCTTCTCGGTCCCATACTTAGCGGTCTGTTTGAAGAGCCTGTCCGTTATCTGTTGCTCTTTGCCGCCCTGAAACACCCTGAGGACAGGAACCTCCGCAAGTATCTGCCTTTGGTTTTCGGATTGGGATGGGCATATTCTGAGATTCTCATCGTTACCCTTCCCTTTTTGAATGCCCCCTCCGTCGATGCATTCAGTCTTTCTGTTTCCGTATATGAACGTGCAATTGCCACTGTTCTTCATGTCTGTCTGACCTATGTTGTACTCTACGGCAAAATTGACCGAAAAAGAAGCCTATGGCTGGCAATTCTCGTCCATGACCTGATCAATACGGTATTGGTGGTCATGATGCTTGAACTCCGCCATCTGGATCCGACTCTTCTTGTCTATCTTCTCGAAGGTGTCCTGACGTTTCTGGTTGGTGTTTTCGTTCTCTATGCCCGTATCCATATCCGCAATCGGGAAACATTTCTCAAATCAGTGCAAACATGAGGCTTATGAAGCGCAAGACTATCTGTCACTCATGGAACTTTTCTTTATTGTCCTCCTTGCCATTTTTGTTGCAACTTTCAGCGTCATGGCAGGACTTGGCGGAGGTGTGCTCATGGTTCCACTCTTGGCCTTAGGAACTGATTACCCTTTTTCCTTGGTGGCAGGATCCGTTCTGATCAGCCTGACCGTCCCTGCTCTGATCGGCTCTTTCGGTGCCTTCAGAAGAGGTGAAATCGACTTTCGATTGGCTGCCCTGTTCGAAATTCCAACCGCCATTGGTGCTGTACTTGGTGCACACCTCTCCGTCGGGTTGGATGAAGGTCTTCTTAAACTCCTTTTTGCAAGCATCGCGGCTCTCCTTGCCCGTGAGATGTTGCGAAAAAGCAACTTGGATGATGATGCCCTCCCCGTGCAGAGTCTATTCTGGAAACGCATCGGTGAGTTTCCCCCCTTCCTCCATTTGGAAAAACGAGGGGCAAGATACCGGATCTCTCTTCCGTCCCTTATTGGTGGAGGCTTGATCATTGGTCTACTTTCCGGAATGTTCGGTGTCGGAGGTGGCTGGCTCAAAACCCCTCTTTTGGTCATTGCGTTTGGTGTCCCTCCGGTCATCGCCAGTGGTACGGCCATTTTCATGATTCTTTTCACGGCTCTTATCGGTGGATCTGCCCATTATCTTGCAGGAAATTTCGACCCCAACCTGACCTTTAGCTTGGTGGTTGGACTAGGTCTTGGTTCGATTATAGGAAATTGGCTTAAACCCCGTCTGCGAACCCAAACCCTCACCAAAGTCATCGTTTTTGTTCTTTTCATGGTTTCATTGGCTCTTCTGATCAATGGAATTTCATTGATTATCCGATCCCTTCAATGAAAACCTTGAAGTAATTCGTCTCGTATCTGCATGCATGGATTCTTTGGCGAATCTTCCATGCGCTGATCGAACTGCCCTTTCATCCACTGACCAAGAAACTCTATTGAAGGAGCTGAGTGAAGATTGGAGAGTGGAAGATGGGAGATTGATTGCAGAATACTCATTCGGCAATTATCTTGGGGGAATCTCCTTTGTCAATCTTTTGGCCGGCATTGCCGAGAAACTTAACCACCATCCTGAATTGATTGTCGGATATCGCAGAGTCAAGGTAATTCTTTATACCCACACGATTGGTGGATTGTCCAAATGCGATTTCGTATTCGCAGCAAGGGTAGATAAGGCTAGATCCCTGATGTGATCTGCCCAACCTTCTCTTTAATGTAGTCATTGCATACTATGTTGTGTGCACATTGGAATCTTTGTATTGCTTTTTGTGTAAGAGGGCCATAGTATGTTGTTTCTTGTCCTGGTGAGCCAGGGCCTGTTGTGGCTAGTTTGTAGCCGTTGTTGTTTAGGAATATCTGGAGT
>CAZYCQ010000065.1:0-17225 GCA_964645535.1 uncultured archaeon
AAGGGCAAAGGCCAATATCAGCATTGCGGGGGAGTTGATGAGGGCAATGAATGGATTATCATCGAAAAACGTATTGTAGAATTGAGAAAATACGATCAGAGTCAGTAGGAAGGATACAACAATGGGTATTCTTTTTCTTTGACTGGGAGAGAGATTAAGGAGTTTATTGATTTTTTCCAATGGTGAAGGAGCGGTTTCATTAATCACTACAGGAGTTTCTTTATGTTTTGACGTTGGGTTAGGGAAGATTATGGCGATCACAAAAGCCAGGAAGAAAATGATTTGGAACCACAAACGGTTTTCCAATGGAACAAAAAGAGAGACAATCCAGTCAACAAATATCCAAGACATTGGAAATACACTGAGGAGAAGTATTTTCAATCCCCAATAATTCACGGCAGGAGCATCCATTTTAAATCTTGGATCGAAAATCTTTTTCCAAGCCTCATGGAGAAGTTTTCCAAGCCTTATATGAAAGGTCTTTTTCCGGTATGGCGCCAGAGCCAAAATTAGGAACGGCATTAGAAAAGGGGTATAGTATTTGTAGATTCCTCTACCGATGGTTCCATGAGCAAAGAAGTAATATAATGCGGCAAATCTGAAGAAAAGATATGGACGTTCTTCCAAGATCCTGTATGCAGAGAACGCAAAATAGGATATAAGGAACAGTCCACCTACGAAGAGTATTTGAGTATCCACTAGAATATGAAGGAAATTAGCAAGTCCGTAATCTTCTTGTGCAACTGCTGAAGATACAAGATTGGGAGCCACCCCTCCATTTTCCTGCAAGAATTCAAGTGTTGGGACAGAAGAAGGCGCTCTTGATGCGAGGAATAATTTCACAATATATAGGTACGGTGTCAGAACAATATATGGCATAGAAAATATGAGAGACCAGATGATGAATTCAACCAAAAAGGCAAAACCTCTCAACCATCCATACCTACGTACCATCAACATAAGAGCAGGCATGGCGAAGAGCAATGGGAATTGCTTTGTCAAGAATCCCAAGGAAAGAATCACAAATCCCCATGAATCATGGTGTTCAAGATAGAACCAAAGATAGAGAACCGCGAAGAAGGTCATTTGAGGGGTGTTCAAACCATAAATATTTGCATAAAAGAGGGAGATAGGGGTAATGGTATGGAGGAAACCAAGGATAAGGGCAATTCCATTCCCCGTCACCCTTTTTGCAAGAACATAGACCAACACTGAGGTTAGTGAATCAAATATGACATTTGAAACCAAGACAGATTGTCTGGCATCAAGACCAAAGAATATTTTGCCTAGACTGATCCACACAATATAAAGTGGTCCGTAAACGTACCCACCCATCCTTTCAGGATGAAAGATGGCAGTCTGTTCTCCTTCATAAGGATTCCATCCTTGAGAAAAGTTGTCAACATAGGGAAGGTAATACCAGCTGAAATCAACATATCCTTCCACCACAATGGACTCTCCGGGTTTCCAACCGAAAAGAGATGTCAACCAGTACAATTCTTCATGAGTATTGATAAAACTGAATGAGGTATTATTGCCGACAACATCCAAGTAATAGCCAATGATGAAAAATTTCAGCCAATAGGAGATAGAAAAGATAAGAAGACAGAAAATCAGATCGGTCAATCTATCTTGATGTTCTTGTTTTTCAGGGACAGACTGTTCTGGAGTTTCGCGAACGAATTCTACAATTGCATTAATAGCTGACAACTTAATTTCAGAAATTTTAATGCACTAAAAAAGAATTCCTCTGAAACACATGGATTTGATATTTCAAGAAGTTGAGGCAACTCAATTTTCAGGGTTTGTCTTTTCTTTGTACCAGATGCGAATATTGTTTTCTTCGATATATTTGGTTGCTTTATTGTAGACTCTTGCAATTATCCATAGGAGGAGGAAGAGATATGGGATCTGGAGGAATTCATTATCTAAAACCCGGAGATACCGAGCTGCTTGACTCACCTTTTGTATTGAGTGATCCATTCTGTAGATAATTTTTTGGTTCTCGTCTCTTTTGATAATGTGGACAGCAGTTCTTTCTATAAGACCGGATTCAAAGTTGTTGGTATTCAGTTCTACATTGACAGTCAGATTTCTTAGTTGTCCATCTATTGATGCAAGTTGAATGAATTCAAAATTGAAATTCAGGAAAGTCTTCTCGCTTTCTAGGTTGAATCTACAACTGGATTGTTCGCAATAGATGGCAGAAAGAAAATTGGTTTCAGTGTTGTTGAATGGATAGAGTTCAGGATTGACATTATCTCGCACCAAGAGAGGAATGGCGTCAAATTCTGTGGCCAAACGACCCTCTTGTGCAAAATAAAATATGAAATTTGCTCTTTTCAATGGTTGGCTCATTTTTTTCACATCCCCGTCAGTTCCTTCCTTAACGACATTAAGATTGACAATGTTGCTTCCATATACAGGTTCAAAGCTTTCCAGAAAGAAGGTTTGCGTTGATTTGAATCTGAAATATTGCCCTCCATAAATTGAATATCCAGATCTGGTTTCTGTGAACACCCAACCTTTTGTTGTTATTGGATTCGAAACGATCATGCTCACAGGGACAATCACAAGCATCGTAATTAGAGCCAAATAAAAAAGCAAATTTGAGATTTTCATTACTTTTTGATTTCTCAAATCCGTTATAACCATTTAGTTGCAATCTATAATGTTTCGGATGGAGTTGTTTTGAGGAGGGAGTAAACCTTTACAAATCGGTGTAGAGCAGTGATCGCGGTAAGAACCAAGAGAACTTGAACAATAACCACTACTGCTACTTCTCCGATAAGATAACCTAGGAAGCCTGCCATAAAGAGAAATGTCATTCTTTCAGCTCTTTCCATAATCCCGATTCCAGCAAGACTGACACCCAAACCTTCACCTCTTGCTCTAAGGTACGAAACTGAGAATGCAGCAGCCAAGAGAGAAATGGCTGCAAGTTGATTTTTGACCTCAGTGAATCCTAGGACTAGACCAATATAGATCGCAGCTTCGCCAATTCTGTCGGCAACAGAGTCTAAAAATGCACCATGGTTTGAAACCATCCCCCTGATTCTTGCAACACCTCCATCAAGAGTATCCATCAGACCACCAAGCAGGATTGCAAGGGCTGCTACCCCATAATCATGAGCATAAAATGCCCAGCCACCAATAATGCTAAAAGCCAAACCGATAGTGGTAATAAAGTTCGGAGTAACACCCAGTTTTGCGAGAAAAGCATACAACGGTTTCATCAGTTTAGTGAATGGGGCTCGGAATTGATTCAAAACCATGGATATCTATACTCATATAATACAATTAAGTTTATAATTGTTTTGAAAATTTTTGGGATTTAAAATCTGAAGATTAAATTTACGTGATTTCGTTCAACCATTCGTTCGAAAAATTACCATCGAGGCATTGCCCGATAGGAGCTCACCAAGGTTCCAAGTTCTTCTACGAGAATCGGATCCTGGGTGACAATGCCGTAAACATCCTTATTTGTCACTGGAAGGCCAATAAGAACCTCTTCTCCATCACGTGTTGCGATGATCATTTTCAGGCTCTCAGCGCCAAAACCTTTAGGTTGGTATTTACGGAATTGGATGTTGTTATCTGATTTCCGCATCTTTTCCATTACCTGTTGATCTTTGGGACTGTGGGCCGTGGGATCAGTGATGATAGTGACTGATTTTCTTCCATATTCTTCCCAAACCCTGCTGTCCACCCAATCAATGGTGGGGGTAACAATTGTTAGATTGGATTTGGTTCGCATGATCAGGGCATTGAGGTCTGATATCAGAGCTTCTTTGGTTGCATCGATATAGGTGGTTTCAACCAACTTGGGATCAAAGGCTTGAGCACCTTCTGCAATCTGCCTAAGAAGGTTCATTGCCTTGCCTGCTGCATCCAAAGTTTCGTTGATTACCTCAGGTATCTTGGAAATGGTGGCGGATATTTCTTGCCTGTCTTTTTGGATTTCTGTCTCGATGCTTTTTGTCAACGAGGATTCAAACGTCTGAACATCAGTTTTTAGTTTGGAGGAGGTTTCATCCAATTTGGCCTTGACCTCGTCAATGTGTGATCTGAACCGATCGTTCATTGCACCCATATCCTTTCCTAGGCTTTCATCAACAATCTTCTCATAGGATGTTGTTTCATTGCGTAGATTTGTTTCAATTGTGCCCAAAGCAGATGCATTGCTCTCTGTAATTTCTGAAATCTTGCCCTGCAGATTGCCTGCTGTATTTGTCACATTGGTCTTGATTTGCTCGATTGCGTTGAGGACTAAGTTTTCAACAGTTCCTTGGACATTTGAAACTGCACCATTCACTTCAGTCTGAAGATCCATTATTTGTGAATTGACGAAGCTTTGGGTATTTTCTACAAAGGATACCAATTCGTCAATCTGTGAGTTAATCATGTCTTGGAGTTGTTGCTTTGTCTCTTCATTGAAAGAACCGATGGAATCCTTGAAATTATTAAGTTTGGTCTCTAATTCCCCAACAAGTTGGGCTCTAATACCTTCAACACTGTCCACAAATTTGTTAAATTCGTCAAGCACGGCTTTGGTTGATTGCAAGATTGTTTCAACATTGGAAAGGGGTTCCTTGTATATGTTTTCAACTGCTTTTGAAGCTTTGTCTGCTTCCTTCTTGGTTAAGTCTGCAAATTTCTTGTCCAAGCTTTCTGCTGACTTTTTGATCTGCAGGAGAGGTTTGCTCACATCATCATTCATAGTTTTTGCAGATGTATCAATGGCACTTTCAGCCTTTGAGAATGATTCCTTGAGGGAAGCGAGTGTGGACTGCAAATTGTCTTCCTGAACCTGTTTGGCGTTTTCCAATGTTGATGAAAGCCGGTCGTTGGTTTCTGCCTGAATTTTATCTAGATTGGAGTTGAAATCTTCGAACTTAGCAGAGATATCGGCAAGTCTTGCTTGGGTATCCTCCTTAAGATTTCCCGTCTCTGCTTGGACACCGGTTTCAATTTCCTCGATACGGGTCTGGACGGTCTTCTCAAGTGAATCAATGGTGACATCAGATTTACTTCTCAGTTCCTCCTTGGTTCGGGAGATCACATCATGAAGTGAATTTCCCATGTTCTCCGAAAAGTCTTCCATTACTTGCAACTGCTGTTGGAGGTTTTCCTTGTTTGTTTCAACAAGTTCGTTTTTCATCTCTCCTGCTTCATCAACAGAGGAAGTAACTTGAGTGTTGACCTTGGCATTGATTTCCTCGACGTTTTTCTTTACGTTATCAAGGAGAGAATCGTAGTCTTCTTTAAGAGCAGAAACCAATTCATCCTGTGATTTCAAAACGATGTTTTCTTGGGAGTTGGCATCCACCCCTGTAGCGAGATATTGTGCCTTCCCTATTAAGGAGGAGACAGGACCAACGAACGTGGTTGACAATTCATTCTTTATTTTGTCTTCCATTTCATTGAGCAATTCTTCACTAGATGACGATACGTTGGTCATAAAAGATGAATGTGAATTCCCTAAGTTTTGAGTGAGCGTATCTATAGCTGCCTCAATCTTGGAGGTTTGGGAATAGACAAGGTTTTCAACCTTTTCAACTTCATCCTGAACTGTCTTTCCCAGTGATCTCAAAACGACATTCTGTGTTTCTTCAGTATCTTGTGTTGCTTTAAGAAGCATATTTCCCAGATTTTGAGACATCCGTTCATAATCAGACTTGATTCTTCGATGTTCTTCCAGTTTTTGGATGACAAAATCCTTCTTTCCGAACATACCTTTGGTGTTGTCCTCCAATGCCTTTTCAAGATCCTTAAGGAGTTTTTCTGATTTGGATTTGTACGATTCAAATTCTCTGATCAGGTTGCTTAACTGATCTGCATGGTCACTAAACATTGTCTCAATTTCTTGTGGAAGTTCTTCACGGATGGTTACAATATTCAGTTCAAAGTCCGATTTGAATTTAGATATGTCTTCCTTGCTTTTCTGTTTAAGATTTTCCATATCGGATTTGAAGGATTCAAGGCTTGTTGAGGCCACTTCCTTGAACTTGGAAAGGGATTGATCTTTAACCTCCCGTATTGTGTGTGAGAAAGAAGATATGAGTTTGTCCTTGGAACTGGTTGCATCAATCTGAAGCTTTTCAGCTTCGGAGTTGAACTGTTCAATCTGTTCTTTCTGCTTTTCTAGGATTTCATTTCTCTTTTCTTCGAATTGACTGAAGTCAGAGGCAATTGATTGCTCGAATTGCTGAACATCCGTGTTCAATGATTGGGTAAGTTCTTCTCTAAAGGAAGCAAGATATTTGGAAATGGCTTGATGGAAGTTTTCCAATTTTTCTTCAGCGCTTGCAGCCAATTGTTCCGCTTTTGATTTTGCATCATTTACAAATCCTTCCCGTTGCACGGTTGCTTCATTTTCGATGGATCCTAGGGTTGCATCAATATCTGTATTGATTTTATCCAAGGAGGCCTTCAATTCCTCTTTTGTTTCTACAAGAAATTGAGAGATGAATTTCTGCAAGGATGTAAGTTCAGAAGTAATATGTTCTACCGATTTGGTCGAAGCATCTACCAATTGATCCCGGAATACAAGATTGTTTTGTTGGACTTCGTTGAACTTTTCTTTCAGATTCTCCTGCATTTGGAGGTTGAGATCATCTAAATCCTTATCCAACGTGTTTTTGTTTTGTCGGAGACCTTCTTCGATTGTCTTATGTGCATTGTTCAATTCAGACTTGGTCTGATCAAGGATCTTGGTGAGACCTTCGACGGCAGATTTTTGGGTATCGTCGATTGCCTTGACCAAACCTTCCTTGATTGAATTGACTTGGTTTTGGATAGTTGATTGCAATCCCTTGACTGCATCCTGTGTTACAGAAATGGCTTGCTTTTCAGCATCTTGCATTCCTCTTTTGATGGTGTCAGAGGTTTCAGACAAGATTGAAGCCGTTTCCTGATATTTTGACTTGATTTTGTCATGTGAGCTTTTGAATTCAGAATCGGTAGAAAGAAGATGATCTGCTGTAAAGGAATCCGAAGTGGATGAAATATGATTAGCAAGCTCCTCTATTTTGGATAGAGCTATATTTCTGTGTTCCTCAACTTGAGTTTTGTTTTGATCTGCTATTTGTCCAATTGCCTGATCAACAACAGTAACTCGTGCAGATACAGACATTCCCAGTTCATTTGCATAATCAACGATTTCTGTCTTTGTTTCCTTGGTGACTTGATCTAGAAGCTGATGATGTTCCGCAATGGCATTATTGAGATTTTGCAGAGTTGCCTCCTTTGTTGCAGAGAGTTCATTGATTTCCCGGTTGATTGCATCTGCCACATTTTGGATTGGAGGGATGATTGCTGCCTTGACATTCTTGCCTAGATTAGATGACAGTTCCTCCATCGATTCCTTTTCAGAGTCTGCCAGTTTATCGAAAACTTCTTTCTGAGAGGCCGTGACATGATCAATGTCTGACGCAAATTTCGTGACTGCTTCGGATTTGGCTTGTTGAAACTCATCCTTGAATTGGAGGAGCTGTGTTTCTCCATTTTTCCAAATATCATTGACCTTATTCCCAATCTCCCCTAACCTAGTCGCGAGTCGGTTGCTCACATCAGCTCCAAGAACAATTTTTGGCGCCTCTGGGATGTAGATTCTTGATTCTTCACCTTTTATTGCAATGGATTTTACGTATCCTTTTTCTTCAAGTACTTTCAAGGCATTGGTTACTTCATCCAATGAATGACCATCCAGGTAGGCGGTCACTTGTCCAGGCGTTCTGAAGCCAAACCCCACCAAGATTTCATAAGTCTTGGCCTCAAGCTCTGAGAAACCCAATGCTTGCAAGTCATTTCCGAGACTCATGGTTATACCTCCTTGGTTTCCTTGAGAATGGATTTAATCATCTCATCAACAGCCTTTTCAGCTTCCTTGAAGGATGAGGATGTTTCCTTTTCTGTCTGATCCACAAGACTTTTCACAGTTTCCTTGCCTTCTGAAGTCAAATTCCTTGCATTCTTGGATCCAGTAATGATGGCGGTCTTAGTGGCATCATTTAGGGATTGTGTGGTGGAAACGGTCTTTTCATTGAATTTGCTCAACTCTTGGATCATTAGATTCCTGTTTGATTCTCCTAGTTTTTCAAGCTCTGTTCGGAGAGTTGCAAAGGAATCGATAACTTCCTTTCTTGCTTCGCCAACTTGTGTGTCCATGAAATCCAAGGATCCCATGACTCTTTTCTTCTGTTCTTCGTTGAGATTGGATATTTCCTTCATCAAATCCTGCTTCAGCTGATTCAATGAACCTCTTAATTCCCCTATTGCAGATTTGGTCTTTTCTTGGTGTTTTTCAATGAGCAACGTCATTTGTTTGTTGTATGTATCTACAATGGCGGTCACTGTTTTCTCCATCTGTTCCTCAAATTCAAGGATGGTATCTTGAAGTTCACCCACTTCCTTTGTGAAATGGGCATCGATTTCAGTATGCAGTCTTTCCAAATTGGATTTCAGATGGCTTAAGGTATCTGTAATGATGCTGTCCAGGACTTCCTTGGTTTGAACAACTCCCTTAAAGACATCTTCGACCTTCCCTCCGATCTGATTTTGGAAGTCATTCTTAAGAAGGTTGAGGGATTCACTCAGTGTTTCCTGATTGATTTGGAGGATCTGTTTCAGTTCTGTTGAAACCGTTCCATCTTTCTCTGCAACTAGATCAATTGATTGGTTCATGGTCTGTGTAGCCAATTCATTGATTCTTTCGTCATACTTTCCAACATCCTCGAGATGGGCATTGACACTATCCTTAACATTTGAAAGGCTGGTATCCAATTGTAGTGCTATTTTCTGTTCAACATCATCCAGTGTTTGACGTCCGTACTCTTCCATGCTGGAAATATTTGAACTGATGTCTTCCTGTAAGCCTTTGACAGTTCCATCAACTTCATTTTTGAATGAATTCAGATTGTTTTCGACTTCATCCTCTAGATTTTTGTTGACGGTTTCGATTTGTTTGGCAGTGTTTTCTAAATTCTCACCAGTTTTCCTTTCCAAATTTTCCAGTGAATTCTGGATGTTTTTCTTGGCAGTGGCCAACCTAGCATGGACGTCGTTTTTCGTTTTTGTAACTGATGAGTTTATGTTTTTCAGCTTTTCAATGTATTTGGTATTTCCCTGTTCGCTCATTTGAATCCCTCATTGTATATTTAAGTTCTTGAAATACTTTTGATGCTGTGGATATTTAACAAAGGTGGTCACAGCTTGTTCTTGTATCTCTTTTACGGTGTTTTTTTGTCCTGCATGCATAAATGCATTGATGGCCTTAATGAATAATGACCGCATAGCATAATGGAAAGTTTCCAAATCAATGTTTGAAATCTCCCTTCGATATCTTCTTCCTGCTTCTCGGTAATTCGCCTGAGATCTCCATCCGATTTTTGCCTTTTCAAAATAATATGCAGATTGCTCATAGGCGAGTGCAGAGAAATAATCAATTTGCTTTTCAGCAAACCCTTTTGCAAGTCTTTCGTAGAGGTCGCCCAATCGTTCATAATCACCGGTTTTCAAGAGCCCTGTTGCAGCAATATCGAGCAATTGGATAGTCAGATCCTTAAGTCCATTTTCCAAAGCCACTTCTGCGGTTTTCGCAAGCTCAGTGGAGAGTCGAAAGATTAGTAGGGGGTCTCGAACCCGTTTTACGTTGGCTGAAATGATTTCAATATCTTCTTTGAGGGGAAGCAATCCTTTGGTTGCCAATCGTTCAATTCGATTCAACAGTAAGAGAACTTCAGTTCTTGGGTCAATCGGGAGAAAAACGGAAGCGACCAATTCCCAAACCGAACGGGTGATAAAGGCATAATAGTTTCCGCTTCGGGTAAGCATGAACCCTTGTACCAACCCATCAACTATTTCTTCTTCATGTTTTTTCAGGATTTCATTCCTTTCGAAAAGGTTGATGTCTTTCTTTGAAAGATCTTCCAGCAATTCAACCTCTTGTTCTGACAAACCCAAAGCCTTTGCAATGATCTCTGCATCTAGGACGCTTTGGTCATAACCCTTGCTTGCAAGAAATTGACGGAGGGCAAGATCGAAGGGAAGTCTCGTTGAAGCGCTCAGAACTTTTTCCCGTTCATTCTTGATCAATTTCCCTCGTCGACGGATCATCAAGTCAGCATCAGTGAAGTCAAAATTTGAGATTTCGAGGTGGAGAACCTTTGATTCCTCTTCCATTTTCTGGAGATCTAGGTGCTGATTAATTGAGTTGTGACCCGCAGTCAGGAAAAAAATATTCAGATTGCGTTTTGTGGTTTCTTCAAAGATGGTTCTCAATATTTCAAAGACACTGATGAATTCGTAATTCATAACTCGATCCAAATCATCAATAAAGACACCAATAAATTTTCGATCCTCTTTCAATTTAAGGTCTGCACGGTCAATCCTTAAGAAGAATGCATCAATGAACTCCTTGAGAGTCTGTTCATCGATGGTTTCTCCAATTGCCCGTTGCAATATTTGATCCGGGATTTCTCCAATCGTCAATCCTCGTTTGCGTTCAATGAAGTTTCTCCATTCAGGGGAAAGAAAATTGATCTGTTCCTTGATGCCGTTGAAGAAGTTCTTCAACCCTTCAGGAGCAATGGGCATCTCTATGCTGAAGGTCAGGATATCCTGAGATAAGGCAATATCTTTGAGTTTATTCATCAGCGAGGTTTTCCCAGCCCCAGCAACACCGGAAATGTGAACCCATTTCATGACCGGTTGATCATTGATTAGATCTTTGATCCATTGGTAGAACGCGTCGATCTGTTCAGTTCTTCCGACGAAATCGATTGGATTTATCGGGTTGATGATTTCTTCCATTGAGACTTCCATCTTTGAATCTACCTTTTCAACCTTCTTTGAAGTACATGATTATTTGGACGTCCTCCTTTAAATTATTAATTGTTGAAATCTACCCAAATAGAAGATTGTTTGAAGAGAGTGGCTCAGAAAGAGATACTGAGGTTGTCTCGGACTCCTGCAAGTGGATAGTTGGGATCGATTTTCAGAATTGCTTTTTCTGCAATCTGTACCAGACTTGGATGCGGATTGCCTTCCAAAATCGACACCATCCGTCCCAAGTCATCTGGTGTGCCACATTGACCGAGCGCCCAAAAGGCAGCCTTTCTGACTTCAACGTCCTCGTCTCCTAACGCATCAAGCAGAGTCCATCTTGCATCATTGGTGCCTTTTAATCCTAGACCAATCAAGATACCGCTTTTCAACCCTCGTGATATTTCTGGTTCCTTGAATAGCGAAATGAGATCTTCTTCTTCCAATAACCCTATTTTAGTTGCCAGTATAACAACTCCTGATGCCACCTGATCGTGTGGATGGTGAATGAGATTTCTGAAGCATTCTGCGAACTGTGAAGAATCGGTTCGCTCCACATACCTGAAGGTTGCGAACCGACCAAACTGCCCCAGTCCCTGAGCAAATTCTGTTTCAGGTTCCTTTATGTCAGCAGGCCAAATTGTCATGGCAAGAGGTAGAAAGAAGGGGGCATATGACCAATGAAAACTTACCTGAGATGCCGATTTTGTCCAAATGTAGATGTTCCAAAGAAGAAGCAAGAGTACCATGAAGTTAAGCCATTTCCTCCAAGATTTAGAAAAGAAGAAACCATTTCGCATGGAATTTGCCCAAAAATATGAAAATATGGTCAATGCCATTCCCGGCATGAGAACAAAGAAAATCACAAATCGGATCTGATTGACCAAGTCCAATCTTTCAAGCTGTCGATACGTTGCGGCAATGAAAAGGAGGTAAACATATCCAAACCCCATCACGACAGCTATTCTTTTTGGAAGAAGATACCAAGGTTCACTAGCTTCCAAAAAATCAATGTCTGCCTTGACATTGAGGGGAAATATATCATTGAGGTTCTTTGGATCATCCATCAATCCACTTGCGACCAACATCATGGATTCAGGTGTAGGAGGTTCAAGTAACCGGAAAACAAAAGGCAGGACAAATCTCAATACCACAAGTGCGATAATATAGCCAAATATCAATGAGAATGAACTTGTGGTGCTTACAAAGGCAGAAAATATGATATCAATAACAATGAATGCTAAAAGAACAACAGCCAACCCTCTTTTTTGTAACCTAACGTCTGCAATTAATTTTCTCAATATAGGAAGTGTTTCATTGTAACCTAAAACAACTGTAGGAACGGCAAGAACAATCAATGCGATTCTAAGGAAGGTGAAAAATGTACTGACTTGGGAACTGAAGTTGGAAGAAATTTGGATAAAAAGAAGTTCTTCCTGAAGACGTTGCAAGAATTCCAAAAAAATCCGCTGAAACATAGATCCTGTGGTTAGAAGGTTCAAAAGCACTGCAAAGAGGGCAGAAGCCCAGAAGTTTCTGGTTCTCCACCATATAATTCCTGATATCAATCCCCAAAAGAAAAATCGCAGGAAAATGTAAATCAGAACATCCCAATCATTGGGAAGAAGAAAGATATTGGAAAATGTAATTGCCTGAATTAAAGCAGAGGCAATAACTGCAGTTCCCATCCCCACTTTGGCAACTCTTGAAAAGTTTGCAATCAGTCCTCTCAACAGATACTCCACCCCAACATAAAGCAAGGCAAAACTAATCAAAAGAAGGTTCTTTTCAGTATTTGCCGTTTGATCTGGACTGATTAAAGTGTAGATATAGGTCTGATAGAAATCAGGGGAAGTTGGAACACTTTGTGATTTGAATATTACTTCTTCTCCCCTTGTAGTGACCATAACGGTACTCAAAATCAAAATGAGGAAGAAGTAGACCCCCAGACCAAGGAAGACGTAAAGCAAGGTGAAGTTCTTCCCCTTTCTCCCTGTCAGGGGAGAAAGATTCATGTTCATGGATCTTACATAGTATTCTGAAATGAAAATCAACAGCAATGGGATAAGTATGGACATGGAAAGATACATGTTCAAAACAAATTGTAATTGATCGATCTGATCTAATGTGGTCAATGAACCATATTTTCCTGTCAGACCTCCAATGAATTGATTCCCAAAAAATACACCAATGATAAGAGAACCGATATATGCAGGAAAGTAGACTGAATAGAACAAGTTCAGGTAACGAGGTCCAATGACTTGATCTATTTTGATTTGAGTGGTATTGTCAGACATGTCAGGTCTCCTCCTCTATTGTCAAAATGGCATCAACTCGTGATTTTTGCAGTTTTCGCATTAGCCTGAATCTCCTGTAGGCAATTCTAGCCAGATAAACGATAACAATAATGATAAACAGGTCTATAGATACCCGAAGACGGATATTTCTTCCGACATGGATTGTCCCTGAAAATGTGTTGTCATCCTCATTGATTTCAGTGACTTCATTTTCGACATCAACATCTATGGAAAGGGTGAGATTCCTTTGATTGTATCTCAAGAAAGTCCGGTAGGTGTAAACCAATGTTTCATTGACAGGAAGGAAGTCCAATTCATCTTGGATGACGATTTCATCATCCAGTTTCACTTCCAATTTGAAGGCGGAAGCAGGCAGGGATCCATTGTTGACGATTCTGACTTCCAAAAGCAGGGAGGAGAATTCTTCTGCCGGATCTGGAAAGATATCGATTGATTGGATTGCAAGATTGGTGAACCTGTACCAAGTGGCAGTGATTCCAGTAACATTCCTATAAAGGGTCTGTTGATTAAGTGGAAGAAGAACAAAGGCCATGCTTGGAGCCATCCAGTGTAATGATCTTCCAGGTGATACTGAAAGGCCATATAATGAATCATTTGCGA
This sequence comes from uncultured archaeon, assembly GCA_964645535.1. Lineage (GTDB taxonomy): Archaea > Asgardarchaeota > Heimdallarchaeia > Heimdallarchaeales > Kariarchaeaceae > WAKA01. The sequence continues at coordinate 13,743 of CAZYCQ010000065.1, forward strand.
CAACAATGCTTGGGGAAAATTTGGTTGGAATTGAAACGGAGTCATATGTCTCGAGCTTCCAAACTTCACGATTCGCGATAATGAATCCATCCTGTGTATATTCAGCAACGGTAAAGTTGGTATTTGGTTGAAGAATGGCAAAAGAGGCAGAAAGACCTGGGATAATAGCAAATAATTCTCCTGCCCGCATTTCAGGAGCTTCAATCATCTGAACCATCGATGATTTTGTCAAGCCTGCATATTGGTGTACAAAATGTAAATTCACATCAATTTCAGATCTGCGGGAAGTGATTCCCACTAAGTCTGCTGAAAGAGAAAACTTGGTTGGGCCAAAAATCGAAACAGTCCTTACCGCACCGTTAACATATGTCAGATTGATTTCCGTTGGCGAGGAAGGAATGACTTCCACATAGGAAAGGTCTGTTTCGTCTTCGGGAGTCACATACAATTGTTGAGGAATAATGTATTTCATTCCCCGCAGATATCGAGGGATACCCAATGTTGCCTTGTAGCCATTTTCATCATCCGGTGAGAAGAATGTGACGGTTGTTGCCTTGGTGGTATTGATATAGGTGCCTTTTGCTATGGGGAAGGTTTGGGGATCAAAGGGTTGGAATATCATTCCCTGTTTGGTCGATCCATTGGGAAATCTAAAGTTGACTTCTGTCAGTTGATCTTCTGTAAACACAGTTACATATCCATCAAAAGGAGCCCGATATTCATATCCCCTCATCCGATCTGGTAAAACCGTATATGCAAAGGATTTGTCGTTTTCAACGTCTTGTGTCAATCTGTGAACGACAACTTGTGCGGGAGCAGTTAAACGGATAAGAGAACCATTGGTCAATCCAGGACTTGAACTGGGATCAAAGATTACAGTAGTTGGTGAATTGAAGACCCTTTGATTGACCCCTGACTCATCCATTGCAAAGGATGTCAACATTAAACTAGGTTGAATAAGAGTCACAGAAACAGAAGCCAGTCCATCTTTGTGAGTTTCATCGAAAATGAGAGGAATGTAATAGTCAAAGAACAAGAAACCTCCACCACCACCGCCGCCACCACCGTTACCACTGGGTGGAGCGGGGTCTCCCTCAGAAGATGAACCAAATGTATAAACTATGTTTGCACGAATGGATATGAGAATTAGGACAACTAAAACAATGAATTTCCACCGGTTGATGATGTGCCTATGCATGTAATACATTTCATATCTTTGCTGTAGGATATTTCAACCTACTGTTTTCATGCATTTTATTTTTCCTTCTCAGATAGAGTTCATTTTGTGCTTGTCGCAGACGGGAATTTGGTGTTCAATTAGTTCTTGACCAATTTGTACCTGCATTTTCACCAACGTTTTGGTTGCCTTGGCACATGTTGTGCATTTCAATGGCTCATAAGTAAAATCATACCGACGTTTCGCTCTTGCAAACTTGGATTTAAGCACTTTAATTGCAGCATTCCATTCATCAGTAATCTTTGACCCAACAGGATCATCCTTGGGCCTGATTCCAGTCCGAGCGGTAAGAGAGTACCAAAGAATTAAGTCCAATAGCTTGATTATCTTGCTTGTTGGAACAAGATGCAGTCCATCAACAATGATCAGAAGGTGGGAATCGTCAGCACTCATTTGGACATTCAGGTATTGGCCTCTACGTGATTTGGTAAGATATTTTTCAGTTATACGTGAAAATGCCTTTTTCAATTGCGATTGGAGAGAAATAAGCAGCTCAGGTTTCTTCAGATCTTTGACATGATGTTTGATGACAAGTCTTGTTTCATTTTCCACTGAAAGGATTGATTTTCGGTTCACTAGGTTGAACAATCGTACACAATACTTGACAATTGAAGATGAATAATGAAGGAGAATGCTCATTCTCAAATTAATATATTGTTTTGATTAAATAAAAAATTTAGAGACCTATTTAAAAGTGAAGGTTTTCAATGTTCTCTACGGGAACGAATAAATCGGCGGTTAGAGGATTTTCAGTTCTAAGCATATCACTGAGACATTTTGCAGCCAATTTACCGTCATCTCTGATGAGCTCGCATTCGATATTGATGAGCCTTCTTCCTCTACGGATCACTTTGGATTTGGCAAGTATCTTTTCCCCCAGTTCAACAGGGCGAAAGAAACGAACGTCCAAACTTACTGAAGCAAAGAAGTTTGTTTCACCTAAAGAGAAAATTGTCAGACCCATCAAGTCGTCCATCATTGCTGATGCAATGCCTCCATGCAAGGTTCCATTTAGGTTAAGCATTTCTTCCGTTACTTGGAATTGACAGGTAACACTTCCTTCACGAACCTCAAGAAGCTTGCTGACCAACCAGTGATTGATCCTAGAATTCTTCTTGGTTATGAATTTACCAATCCATTCCTGCAATCTTACGGATTCCATACCGGATTATGCAAAATCAAGATAAAAAATCGATGGGTTTAACCCCCTCAAGGTTGTTGATCATATGAATTTGGATGGTAGATCCTTCAGATTTGGATTGGAATATACTCAATTGGTCAGAAGCGCAGCATAACATAGTTGAATTCCTGCACAAAAACGGTTTCATGTCCTTTCATGAACGACCTGTTGTTGGAGGAAGGGCGGACGGCTATGTCATCAAAAAATCTGAAGAATCTATCACAAAAATGATTGTGGAAGTGAAGCACTACAAGAAGATAACCGATACCACAGTCCGTAACGCAATAAAGCAGGGTCTAAACTATTTGGAAACCATTATTCAAGAGGACAAGAAGTTCAGGGATCGATCTTCCAAAGACTTCAGATATGTGTTGCTTGTGGTTTTTTCAAAGGATTACCCGGTGAAGTTGATGAATGTAGAGATGTTGGGTAATTCTACAAGCTATCCAATAGAAATTATTTATTGTTCTGTAAAGAATCTTAGGGAAACTCTTCAGAAACATAGGTTAATCGATATCCAAATGGGACTGGAAGATTTCTTTTAGTGATTGAAAATTTTTCTTTTTATGTCGAACTGGGTTTTTATCAGATTGGTATGAGCCTTGGCCAAGATTCTCCCATCCTCTTTTTCCAAGATCAGTTCAATATTCGAAACTCTGTTTCCCTTTTTCATCAATTTCGATCTTGCAATTACTGTATCCCCCAGTTTGGCGCTTTCAAAATAATCGATTGAGAAATTGATGGTTGAATGGAAGGCGTCTTCACCAGTTGTGAACATTGTCATTCCCACCAAATCATCCAACATGGTTGCAATGACCCCGCCATGAAGTGTGCCTGCTGGATTGAGCATATCTTTACGGACATGGTATGTAACTGCGACAGAACCTTCGTTGGCTTCTGTAAGAATTCCATCCAACCATTGGGTCAGTCCGGATGGAATTTGGGAAAGTTTCTGTCCAGTTAATTCTTTCATGAGAAGCAGATTTGTATTTTCCATGATTTGTTTTTGAAAATGAGTAGTCTTTAAAGACATAGATAATGGAAGGCAATCAGATCATTATTTAAT
>CAZYCQ010000066.1:0-15700 GCA_964645535.1 uncultured archaeon
GTTTTACACCGCATATTTTCGTAATTTTCAGTAATCTTTTGGAATTTTTTTTATTATATGTCAGAATTCTTACTTATGGATCCAACAGAAAAAAAGGTAGTCCTTGCAGGACTCATTTTCGGAATTTTTGTTTTTTCCGCTCTTTTTGGTGGACTTATCATTGATAAACTCACCCAACCTGATGTACCGCTCCTTGAAAATCCCTACCCCGCAAAAGATTTTCAACTGAGAAATTATATGAATGAAACAGTACAATTTAAGGCTTATGACGGAAAGGTAAGGCTTGTAACTTTCGTTTACCAATTATGTCCTGATGGCTGCAGTACTGTTGCATCAAAAGTAATTCAAGCCCAAAACCGATATTCTGATTCTGGAAAGGTCGCGAGCTTTGTCATTGATTTCGACTATATTCATGATACCTCTGCTTCCTTGAAAACATTTGCAGAGACCCTTACTGGTAGCAATGAAACCCAAGAAAACCTTCAATTCCTTTATGGAAATGAAACGGAAATCAAGAAAGTGGCTGCGGATTGGAATTTCTTCTTTCAACCAGTCAACGAAACTCTTTCTTCAACTCTCCAACCAAACCATGAAGGTGGCCATAAGGCTCTTTGGATACATCAATTCATTGTCTATGTGGTTGATGAGGATGGGCTGGTTCAGAGAATATTTACTGGTCTTGATTGGGACAATCAGGATCTTTATGACACAATCGATCTGCTTCTTTCAGATTAAACGCCTTTGATTGCCTTTTCAAGAATCCAATATGGGGCGTCTGTCCGCAATGCCTGTTTCCGATACGTAGTTTTCAATGCCTTATAGCCAAGAATGGTTAGTTTTTCTATTAATTTGGTAGTTTTCGGCGTATTGACATGCAAGTAGGAAGCCATTTGATCCAATGAATAATAATATGGAATATCAATTCCTTCCACCCCTTCACTTAGTATTTTTTCAATTTTCTTGGTGGTGGGAAGATTCAGGCTGTGCAAAATTGCCATACCTTTCTCACACCAATCCTTGTTGAATATGGATCCTCCCCAAAGTGGTCCTGCACCGGCAGGGTTTTGATGGTAGCTAAAATGGCAGTCCATGTTATCAAAGGAAAAGTATTGGCAATGCCGGCAGAAATATACGGATCGCAATGTGCGGATTGATGCATTTGCTTTACCTCTTCCTTCATGCACTCTGATGAATACCTTGATATAATGATCTGAGGATATGGACAGTAGTGGTTCAATTCCTTTTTCAAATCTTGCGGCAGATCTTGCAATCATCGCGAGCAACAATCGAACAGCAGTTTCATGTGTACGGTCATTGTTAAAAGGCAATCCACCATATTTTCTCAATGCGGCATCAGGAAAAACTCCTGCCAAAGCAGTCATATCTGTAGCAGTTACTGCCAAAATTCCTTTGTTTGAAATAATCCGCCAAAGGGAATCGATGAATGGAGATGGAGAACCGAACGGATCAAGATCGACATAATGGTATTTCATAGAGTTTTCAGCTAATGAGGCTGCCAAAGCTCTTGCTTCCCGTTTGTATTGAATGAGCTTGGAATCATCAATAAATGTTCTATTGTATCTTGCCAAATCTGTGGAAATTTCCCCAAAATCATTGATCACCACCTTTTCGATTGCCTCATTCACTTCATTTATCAATCTGAACCCCCTTACTCCAATTCCTGCCAAAGGTTCAAAGATTCTGAGCTTTCTTCCCCTTTCCTTATGGTGAACCCATACATTCAACAAAGAAAGGTCTCTATTCAGGCACATGACCGGGTTAAAGAATGCTGGGGCATCATAGATATTGCTTGTATCAAGAACCTTGAAAGTGGTAGTGCCTTCGGTAAAATCTTTAAGGGGATAGGTGTAAGGCCATTTTTCCAATGATTCAACCGTTCCGGTTACAGGTACTCTTACCAATTTCTTCTCTCACTCCTGATTTCCCTTGTATCCCATGCATACATAATATTCTTCTGCAGATCTTTTTCTTGTTGCAGGGGGGCGGAACCGACGTATCTTTTCAAACCAAGGTTTGATTTCCCCATCCAATTCCTGAATTGTCGGTCCGCGAAATACTTTCGTAACAAATATTCCCCCCGGTTTCAATATCTTATGGCATGCATTCAAAGCCAATAAAACCAGATAATTTTGCCTATCCGCATCAAGAGACCAATTTCCTGTCACATTTCCTGCTAGATCTGACAAAACCACGTCTGCCACTGATCCTGCAACCTCCTCAATTTTTTCTGCGAGATCTGGTCTTCTCATATCCAATCTCAAAATCTCTATATTCTTTTTCTCAAACGGCAGGATTGCCTGTTTGTCAACAGCCACAACCTTACCCTTGGATCCGACATACTCTGAAGCAACTTGTGACCATCCTCCAGGCGCAGCGCCAAGATCTACAACTACATTTCCCCTCTTGATAATGTAGAATTTTTTCTGTAATTGCTTCAACTTATATGATGCACGGGAGCGATAACCTTCTTCTTTGGCTTTATTGTAGTAATATTCCCGCTTTCGCTCATCAATCGAGGCCATTCAATCTGAAACACCTTTTTGTCTTAATTAAGGAGTTTGTTTGGACACATGGCCGTCCTAAAAGGGACTTCAAGTATATCAAATTTGGCATTTACAGGGGAAAGATTTATTAAAAGTGAAATGATGTATTCTGATAGACATCCAAGGATGAGAAATAGCATGTTTGAAAAAAATAAGAAGTTCTACCTTGATGAAACAGGACATGGGAGGGTCGACACAAAAATTAGCACAACCTTTGAAGAGAACCTTGAACAGGGCATTCTGGACATGCTTTCAAAATATAAGGTGGCTCCCTTAACCGAGGTTACCCGAAAATTTGGGGATTATCCCCAAGTGCATAACAAACTAAAGGATCTTGTGCTTGAAAATAAAATCTTCATGTATGAGACAAAGGTTGTGGTCAAAGACCAGCTTAAAATTGAAAAGAAAGTTAAAATTGTCGATCCCAATGCCTCAAGTTGGAACCCCTTCAATGCACAACCCTGCCTGACCTGTATGATCATGAGCGAGTGCAAGGTCGGCAATCCTGTTTCTCCTGCCACCTGTCAAGAATTTCAAGAATGGTTGGAATTTGAAATTGAATTGGAAATGCAGAATGAATGATGTGCGAAAATAAATAAATGCTGTTCTATTCTTGGATTCATGGAAGAACAGTTGGAAGAGGGGAAACCAGAAGCCAAATTTTCTGAACTAATCAATAAATCCATTACACGTAAACTATTGACCATTTTCACGCTTATTGTCCTTCTCTTCTTTCCCTCTTATACGAGAAGTGACAATGGAGTAATGCTGGAAACCATTTTCTATTTCCCTTGGGCAATTTTCAGAATATTCGAACCGAATCCCTTATACAAGACAGATCAGCTTCAAATGCTTTCACCTTTCTCAACAATAATTCTCATGTTCCCAACTTATATTGCCATATTTGAGGTCTTCAAACTGTTACAGAGTGATCTGGACTTGGTAAAATCTTCACTGAAAATTGCAGGGGCGGAATTGGGTCAAATTCTCCTTCTCCTTCTTACCTTACAGTCTAGTGTAAGGAGAGAAACCCACCAAATTTTCTTTTTGGGACCAATTTTGATGATCATCACGTACCTTGGTATTGCAGGAGGAACATACCTCGAAAAGGCTCGAAACGATTTATATGCAACAGAATGACAAATTTCCATTCTCCTTTACCTACATTAATATAGGATTCCCAAGGACACTATACGATGAGTGATCGATTAAGCAAGATCTTGAATCATGAAATCTCGGAGGTCAATAAGCACCTCCCGGTTCGGACAGTTACTCTTCAGCAGGCGTTGAGGATGGATAGACCTGGATTTCTCAGTCGTTCAAGGGAATTTGTAAGTCTTGACAAAAAAGAACTGGAATTGATTTCAGAATGGTTTTCCCAAAGGGAATGGGGAGAGGTTGAATTACCGATATTTCTGACAAGGAGGAGAGACTTGGGACCGGGGGCTTTCTATATTGGGGGAAGTGTTGCTAACATCTATCTTATCCGGAAACTTATCGATAAGGATTTACCAAGCTACCATGTCTGGAAATTGACACAGAAAACAGAAAAGTTACGCGTAATTTACAGACCAGAATATGCCATAGTTCGAAAACACTTGAAATCCCTAACTGTCCCTGCTTTTGCTTGATTTCCACTGCGAAAGATTCATTCCGGAAACCGAAACGGTTTTTAGCTGATGCGGTATGAAACGCGTATGGAACAGGACGACCCTCTCATTTATGACTGGAACAAGGTTGATTTTGAAATCAAACGAACCAAGAAAATCATGCTTGATGATGAAAGCCTCAGAGATGGTCTTCAATCCCCCTCAACAAGAGACCCCCCTCTTGAATACAAACTGAGGCTTGTCCGATTGATGGAAAAATTGGGTATTGATGGCGCCGATATAGGCTTTCCGGGTTCAACAAAAAAAATGTATGATGACGTCACTGCCATCTGTGAATTGATTCGGGATGAGGGATTGAAACTATTCCCAAACTGCGCTGCAAGAACCGTTGAGGCAGATATCAAACCAGTGATCGAGATCAGTCATAAGGTGGGAATTCCCGTAGAGGTGGCTGCCTTTCTCGGTTCATCACCCATAAGGATGAAGGTGGAAGGATGGACAAAGGAAAAATTAGTTCAACTCACAAGAGATGCAACAAGACTTTGTCTTGACAATAATGTCCCTATAATGTTTGTAACTGAGGATACAACAAGAGCTAATCCGGAAATGCTTAGGGATCTTTATTTGACAGCTGCCGATGAAGGCGCTCAAGCCATCTGTCTTTCGGATACTGTAGGTCATGCCACTCCGAATGGTACTTTCAAATTGGTTTCGTTCATCAAAAACATGCTGAAAGAAGCTGGACATGAAAAAGTTAGAATTGATTGGCATGGTCATCGCGATCGTGGTCTCAGCATTCCAAATGCGATTGCAGCAATTGAGGCAGGCGCTGATCGCATTCATGGTACTGGTTTGGGCATAGGAGAAAGATGTGGAAACACTCCTATGGATATTCTGCTTGTAAACCTCAAGCTCATGGGCTACCCTGGATTTAAGGATCGTGATTTGTCATCCCTTGCCGAATACACGGAACTTGTTTCTGAAATGGTTCAGATCGAAATCCCACCAAACTATCCAGTTATGGGGAAGGATGCTTTCCGGACTGCTACTGGGGTTCATGCGGCCGCGATAATCAAGGCTCAAGAAAAAAATGCACATTGGGGTGATGTAGTCTATTCTTCAGTTCCTGCATCCCATTTTGGAAAAGAACAGGTCATTGATGTTGGGCCCTTAAGCGGAATTTCCAATGCAAAATACGTGCTGTCAAAATTGGGAATAGATCCCAATGAAGAGAATTGTAGAAAGGTGCTTGATTATGCCAAGGAAAACCAAACCGTTCTTTCAAGGGATGAGGTGGCCAAATTATTCTGAGGTCAGCTAGTGGAAACCGAGAATTGAAATAAGGGAAAATGTAATTTTACCTATGGGAAAAAAAGAAATCCAAGCATATGACATATATCTCATCAGAACATCTGGCATTCCTCTTTTTGCAGGATGTACGCAATCGGACTATTGCATGAGCCATTTGCAGCAACACGAATTGCAGGCAGGGTTTCTTGCGGCAATCAATGCTTTCTCTAAAGAGGCATTTGAAGATGAAAAGATACATACCATTTACATGGATAACATCCAGATCAATTTCATCGTCAACGAAGAAGATGGTTTGATATTTGCGGTACTTCATGACATCAATGCAGATACCGATTTCATCAAGAGACGGCTCAAAGACGCATATGATATTTTCATCTCTCGTTTTCCGGAAGCAAAAGATGAAAACCATCTTGAGGTAAGCCAATTTGAAGAGGTGACTCATATTCTACGCCAACTTGGTCTTGTAGGAAACAAGCTTGGAAACACTCTTGAAATGCAGTTAATTGAAAAGCAAAAACAAAGCAAGAGAGGCCGGTTAATGGGATGGATACGAGGTATCATTAGCCCCAGCTACTGAAAGATTTTTGTTTCTTGGCAACCTATTCTTAATCATGATACGTTATAGCCCGATTGCAGGTTCTTGGTACCCCGCAGACCCTGAGAGTCTCAAAGAAACTATCAATGAACTTTTTCTTGACAAAAAATTTGGTCCGGGATATGACCCCAAGGAAGAGAAAAGAAACTGCAATGATCATTTGGTGGGGATAGGTGTTCCTCATGCTGGATATTTCTTCTCTGGTGCTGTGGCTGCCCACAGCTATGCCCATCTTTTCAATCATCTTCCGCAAATCGACTCTGCAATTATATTTGGTCCCAATCATCAATTTGGCTATCCATCAATATCCATATTTCCAGAAGGCCATTGGGAACTCCCTCTCGGGAACGCGGAAATCGACACTGAGTTGGTGGAATTTGCAGAACAATATGAGAACTCTACATTTCATGAGGTTGTACAGTTTGAAGCTGAATCACAACGATATGAACATTCCATAGAGATTCAAATCCCTTTTCTCCAATATCTTTACGGTTCAAAATTCAAAATCTTGCCAATATGTTTCGGAAACCAGGATTTCAATCAAACTGGAAAAATTATCTCCCAATTTGTCTATGATTTGCTCATGGAATTCCAGGATCGAAGAATCGCGGTTTTGGCAAGTTCAGATCTCTCCCATGAACCAGACATCAAGCTCCTTGAAAACAATGATCGGACAATGCTCAAGCTTCTTGAAGAAAACAGATTGGAGGATGCCATTCAATTCAGGCAACAGGTCGGCATGACCATGTGCGGTTATGGTCCTGTCTTCACTCTTGCAAATCTGACAAGAAAATTCGGAACACCAAAGAACAAAGTCCTGAAATATGCGCACAGTTCTGAAATTAGACCGAAACACAGGGGTCCATATACTGTTGGCTATCCTTCATTGGCATTTGAGTTTTAGCTGTAGATATTATTCCCAAGTATAACGGGGAACATCAAAAAGCCGTTTACAGCCGTTTTTTGTTACATACACGTCATCTTCGATCCTTACTCCGAACTTTCCTTCAATATAGATCCCCGGTTCAATTGTATGAGCAGAACCTCCGATCAAGGGTGTTTGATTGGTTCCTACAAGGTATGGATGCTCATGTACCTCCAATCCAAGTCCATGGCCTAATCTGTGTGTGAAATATTTCCCGTATCCTGCCGATTCTATATGACTTCTTGCAATTTTGTCAAGTTCTGCTGGAATTGCTCCTTCACGGTTTGCCTCGAATGCTTTTCGGTTTGCTTCAAACACTATATCGTAGATTTCTCTGAATTGATCAGGTGGTGAACCAAATGGCTTGGTTATGGTTATGTCTCCTTGATAGCCATTAACATTTGTTCCTACATCCAAAAGGACAACATCTCCTGACTTCAGTTTTCGATCGGTTGGATATCCATGCGGTAAGGCGGAATTTGGTCCAAATTGTACCAAGGCATAGGTGATGGGATTGCCTGAACGAGTCCCTAATTCCTCATTCAATATTGGAACCACTTCCTTTTCCGTCATCCCTTCTTTCAACCTGTCAAAGGTTGCCAAAATTCCCTCAGCAGATGCACGTGCCGCTGCCTTCAGCTGTTCGATCTCCCAATCTGATTTGACCAAACGCAGAGAATCAATAACTGCACCTGCAGATTTGAAACTCCGATTTGTGTTCCGACTGAGACGTTCCACCTCAATTATCCATAGTTTCGGATCCACTCCCACATTGGATCCGATTTTTCGTTCATCCAATTCTTTTATGAGGTTTCTGTAGGGAGACTCTGTCTCTTCCCAAACGATGATATCTTCAATTCCAGTTGCCTGCGCAAAATTGGATCGCTCGAAGGCAGGTGTCAGTAGAAATGGGTCTCCTTCAGCAGGAATTATTCCACAAAGGAACCGCTCAGAAGGGTTTCCCGGTTTACCAAAGAAATACTGAAAATTGACACCCAATGGAATAAGAAGGGCATCCCATTCCTCTTTAGACATGACTTCCTGCGCTGCTGTCCATCGACTTTCCAATTCCTCGCGTGGTACATCCATAAATTACCATTAGACTGTCCCTTCTTAAACTACTCGGACCCTGAGGCAAAAATGCATTTAATTTCTTTTATAAAGTTTATCCTTTGTTTAGTTTTTACAGGGGAATTACTTTTTAATAAGTAAATTCTCCATTAGTGTTCGGTGATTCCCTTGCGGGGGGAGCTATATCCAATCAACTGCAAACACATAATTCCAATCCAACCACAAGATCTACGAGTAATAGAATACATAAACAAAATCATTGGGGAGACCGGGGATAAAATCAGTCCTCCCGAAAATCAGGATCCCCTCCTCAAACAGATCCTTTCGTTTCTTCTTCCTGAAAACGCTTTCCATGAGCTAGGAAATTCTCACTATCATGTCATCGTATCCAAAAAAGGGGAAATTGTAGCATTTTTTGCGAAAAAAATTCTTCCCAATGTTCTTGAACATATTCTCAGACTGAATCATCTCAGGGCATTAAGCATCCAACTTGGAAATGTCATTTTCGACGACCTAGAAAAATGGTTAACATTGAAACCAATCGAATTCCTACATATTGAAAGCGATGAGACTGTTTTCTCTGATAATCTGCAAATTGCAAACATGCCCTATCTGAAACATCTTTCCATCAGTTTCAAATCATCACAACCATTAGATATCCAAGGACTAAATAGCTTGGTGTTTCTATCTATCAACGGACCTGATCTGACATTGCATGAGCTCCCTTCACTCAAAACATTCTGCATCAATGATCTATATAGCTACACCATATTGCACCCTAAAAAATTCCGAAGTCTTGCAACCATTGCCATCCGAAATGCTTACGATTTACATGAAAACACATGGCTTCAAGAATTACCAAATCTTCAGGAACTGTATGTCCATAATTCTCCAATTGCAATAGAAACCATAAGCAATCTCTCACTCAAAACACTTTCCATCACTGACGTTCTTATGCCAGTTCTTGATATCCCCCCACAAATGGAATTAAAGCATCTCATCATCAATAGATGCAGAGTACAGCAAATCAAAAATCTTCCCCCATCATTGGAAACACTTGATCTTGCCAACAACCTTATCACACAAATTCCCCCTCTAACTGGGTTTGACAACCTTCAGATTCTTTCTCTTCAAGACAACAGGATAGATGGCGAAAATACGCCTTCATTCTTTCCACCAAGCCTCAGAATGGTCAACCTTCAAGGAAATCCCATTAAATTCCTAAATCAGGAGTTTCTGAAGCAACTCAAGGGCATCCCAGTGGTACTTCTGCCAGGAATAATCCCGAACAGCATTCAAGTATCACAAGAAAGTGCCTGATCCCAGAATATAAATACATAAAGTTCCATATTTACCCAAACATGAATCTCGAACAACAGCTCAGAAAAATGGTGAAACCCTCTCGCTTGTATAAGGAAATTCACACAAACAACCGAAGCTATCTCCAATGCCTTGCATGTGCCCATCAATGCAAAATTGCTCCTGGGAAAAAAGGCATTTGTCAAGTCAGATTTAATGAAGATGGAAAATTGTATGTACCTTATGGATATATTGCCAGTTGGCAGGTCGATCCTATTGAAAAGAAACCTTTCTTCCATGCATATCCTGGTGCTTCGGCACTTTCATATGGAATGCTTGGATGTGATCTGCATTGTTCATACTGCCAAAACTGGCAAATTTCCCAAACCTTGAGAGATGAAAATGCAGGAACAAACCCAATCGAAGCCACTCCAGAACAAATTGTTGATTCCGCTATCAGATTCGGCGCTAGAGCAGTCGTTTCAACATATAACGAACCTCTGATCACTTCTGAATGGAGCAGGGACGTCTTTGAGCTTGCCAAAAAAAACGGTCTCGCTACAGGTTATGTTTCAAATGGAAATGCCACTCCTGAGGTTCTCGATTTTATACGACCTGTCACAGACCTCTACAAAATCGACCTAAAGACATTCAACGATAAAAACTACAGAGCATTGGGAACCTCACTTGAAAAAGTCCTTAATGGCATAAAAGAAGTCTATAAGAGAAAATTTTGGCTTGAGATTGTAACCTTGCTCATTCCTGGTTTCAATGATTCCCCAGAAGAAATCCATCAAATGGCTGAATTTCTTGCCGATATCTCAACAGATATCCCTTGGCATATCACTGCATTCCATCCAGACTACAAAATGAACGACAAAAGATATACTTCTGCAAAGGATCTAATCAAAGCAGGAACTATCGCAAAAGAACATGGAATCAAATTCGTCTATCTTGGCAACATTCGGGGGCTTGAGGATTGGGAAAATACAATCTGTCCCAATTGCAATACAACACTCATCCGGCGGGATGTCTTCAGAATCAAAGACTATGCAATCACAGAAAAAGGAACCTGCCCTGAATGCAACACCAAAATACCTGGCATATGGGAGAAACCATCAGAAAGAATATCTGATCTCCCATTTGTGGTAAGATTCTAAAATTGGCACCAACTCACTTGACTTATCCCTAAGTTTAAAAAAATCAAATTCCTCAAAAAAATTAACTGCCGGGATCGCCCAGCCTGGTCAACGGCGAAGGACTTAAGATCCTTTCTCATTGGAGTTCGTGGGTTCAAATCCCACTCCCGGCATCTTCTGTATCCATTCAAGTGATCCATTTTATGGATACTTTTCTTTTTCTGGAATCTGTTTTTGTCATCACATGGACTCTACAACTTGATAGTCATATCTTATCTCCTTACATTTCTTAACGTTTTCAGTAAACGCTTAAATAATTTGTAGGAACTATTGTTTTGATGAGTTTGATTGAAGCTCTCCGGAGAGGAGAAAAAGAGGCTTTTGGCCAATTAGATACCATGGAGCCGTCCTTGATAACTTCCAACCTTTCAGAGCTAATCGAAATTGCTTTGAAGCAGCAAGACCGCATGAATTCTTTTAATCTTCTTCGTAAAATTCATGAAGTACTCCAATCGGATCCTGTTTCACTTGAGGAAAATTTTGAAAGGATAGTGGATCTGATTAAACGAATTGTTGACATGGATTTACCTGAGGATGACTTATTGAATAGTTCTGGTACGATGTTTCTTACCTTAATTCTTCCAAAATTCATGGCAGATCCCAGTATTGTTGATAGGTACGCTGGCTTTCTCTTGCATTTGATGGCTGTGGGTGGAACATATGGTCAGCTTTCAGCGTCGCCAATCAGTCAGGTTGCCCAGAACCGACCCCAAGTCATTGCTCCATATGTCAAGGAGTTGTTTTCGGCGATCAAGACAGGCAATGATACCCTATTGGTTGCACTTTATGGATTGTATCCCTACAACAAGGAAGGATTTGAAGAGGAATTCGAGACTTTAATGGAGCTTTATAAGCTAAAACCTGCCCACAAATCGATCATTCTCAAAGTGATTGGTGATATCGCCACTTCCCGACCTGAGATGATTAAACCACACCTAGGAACATTTCTCCCCGATCTTTCAGGAATGGGAACCTCTTATCTTGTTCTAAACATTTTTACGGAAGTTGCAAAGGCTGATCCTCATGCTGTTGAACCTTTCATTGATCGGATTTATGCAGAGGTTGATAATCAACCCCATATGGCCTATTCAGTTCCTAATCTTCTTGGTCTGATTGGACGGGCGCTCCGCACTGAGGACATGTTGGAGAAATTGGTTGTCCTTATGCGTAAGGTTCCAGAAGAGGCCTTACCAATGGTTTTGGCAGAAATTCGTAACCTTGGAGAGATGGACACATCCTTATTGGATCCATACATTACGGAAATCAAGAAATTAGAAAATCATCAGCAGGAAGGTGTGCGTGATCAGGCAAGAATGGTTGTTGATTTATATGAGGGGAGATCATTACGAACTCTTGAGCTTTCAATTGAGGAGCAAAACCGCCGGATAAGTGAGGCTGTTCAAAGCACAGAGGATCTACGTAGATATGTGGATGAGAATGTTTCAGAATTGAAGGACTTCATTGCACAGATCAACAAAAAACTTCCCATTCCCAAACGTTTTTCGACTCGGGGAAAGATTCGTAAGACCCTTATCCTTGAATTTGTCTGTGATGGAGGTTCTCCCAACTGTCTTTTCCCAGATGAACGTCCTTTTACGACAGAGACGAAAGATTGGAACAAATGGTTGAAAATTGCCTTTTCAGGAATTAAGTTGGGTAAGAGTCTCATAGTACCTGCTAGTGCTGGTGATGCAATCAGTGCAGTCAAGGATGCCTATGATGCATACAAGGAGAAATATGACAAGGATTTCTTATCATATATCAAGGAGCCTTTCTTGACAAGTGCAGAACAAGACAATCTTGTAAACCAACTGCGGGATTCAAAGTTCTTTAATGTGTTCAGTTATGATGCTCAGACTGCCAATTGGGTTTGCACCATGTGCAGTCTATGATGTCTTTTAAATTCGTATTTTCCGATACTTCCTAATTATGACAATGGTGGCAAAAGAAACAAGAAACGGCCAAACTTGGATTGGAATTCCCTCATCGGGAACTTCTTCGTTTTCCAGAGGTGAGGGTTGCCAATTGAAATCCCAATTCTGTGCCTGTAAGCTTGAGGGTACTGAATCCTTATTCTGATTAAGAAATTCCTTAATGGAACCGATTGCTCGATCATATTCATTTGGTTCCCTCTCAAATTGTGTTACTGAAGAAACCAATTTCATCGCAGCATCAATTAAATTCTGGGTCTCCTGTTGGTTTCCAAGATTCGCCTCTTCAAGAGTCTTGATGTACTTATAATCCTCAATTCCCAATCTGAAGAGTTCAAGGCGTAATGATGATACTGGTTGTATGGTGTCTTTCTGTGTACTGTGTTCATCGACGAGGGTTCCCGGATAGACGAGGAACCCATCTCCATTTTGAGCAACTGTAGACCCACGTATTCTGAGTGCAGGACTATCAACATAGGGGTCAATGATTTGATCTGTTTGCGAGTTGTACCACGCCATAGCTGCCCAAAAGTTTACCCCTGCCAAGTTATATTTGTAGACAATCCATGGAAGAATACGGGAAAAAAGTGCTGGATTGACAATACCTGCAACAGATGGAAATTCATAGTCCTTCTTTTGGATGCCTGGGGGATACTCTTCTTCATCTTCTGGAAGTTTCAATGCGGTCCAAGCCTGCTCATAGGCGGTCACCTTTGCGTTTCTTTTGATTGCATCATTGATGAATTGTGTGTCCCACTCAATATCTTCCTGTGGTGCAGACCAAGCAGTAAATTTATCGTTCAAAGGTTCCCAACCTGATGTGTCGGTTTCAAGATCGAATTGGACAATTGGAGAATCCCAATCGATGGTTCCATCCACACGATAATGAAATTGAACTTGGTCATTTCCTGCTTCATGTGTCAGAAGAGCATATTTTGCAATAAGCCATGCCTTTTCAGCGGTATCAGGTTCATCCAAATCGTCAATCCAGACCAACCATTGGATATCTGTCATTCCATTTGAAACGACAAAATCGCGAAACTGCTGGAGAAAATCGGTATATGATTGGAAAGAATCGTCAGTTGCAGCCTCTTCAACTTCAAATCCCAGAACCTCTCCAAAATTGACAGGAACTCGTACAACCGGTGTGCTAAAATATTCTGAATAGATACTGAGCAACGGGTCAATGCTGTTCTTCCAATCATCGAAATTCCATTGACCGTTATCATAAGATGGAAGAACTCCCATCGCGTCAATAGTGTCGCTTGCAAGGATTCCGCGTTTGGCAAAGAATTCAACATAATCCATAGATATCTGATCTAATTCCTTACTTGTGGACGTGAATTGTTCCAACTCCCAAAGATCAAGATATGCTGGATTATAGAGTGGGTTTTTTAGAGGAATTGTGAAATCCAATACTTGAATGCTTACCTGAATTGAACCAGTGATTCCGCCAGAGAAATCAATCGAACCACTGTATGTTCCAGCTGGTGTATCTGAAGGGATTATGACCTCTACCCATATGGGTTGATTTTTCGACCCCTCAACATCAAATGGCTCTGTCAGTGGAAGTAAAGCATCAGGATAAAGTCCCAACTGATAATCATTGACGGATTCAAAGAGGGTTTCTTCCCTGACATTCACATAGTATTCCAAATATAGATTGATTGCCTTATCTGGAAGGTTGTTGTTGCCAGAAGAAAAAGTTCCGACATTGGCAGTAATCCCACTCAACGCTTGTGAAGGGGAAAGAACAACTTGAAATGCCCCAAATCCTCCTTTAGCTAAGGATAGTGAAACTGTTTGGTTTCCTTGAGGAAGGGTGGACAAGATACCAGACTGATCTTGAAATATTTTGGTGGTGGCATGTGTTGCCCAAATTTGCTGAGCCAAAATCCCTATCGGTTCAGAATTGCTCTGCTGAAGCGGAACTATGGGTAAAAGTAGTATGAACAGAAAAGGAATGAGTAATCGCATAAAATTAAGAAAAAGGACAAATATTTAAACCTGTAACAAATCCTTGCTTATTTTCAATTAATCTCCGAGATTTTTCAAAACTGGTGTTCACATAAATTGTACCGATCTTCCTTTTTGGAACCGTTTCATTTTTTTATGGTTGTTTAAGTTGGACAGTATGGTTCATGCCCCGACTTCCCTCGGATTGAAAGTTTATGAGGTCGCTGTAGTGGTAGTCATTGCAGCGGTCTATGCCTTTTTCAGATTTTCAGACGGCAATCCAATTCTTGTTGCAGCACTTGGATTCACTATCGCCCTTTGGCTAATTCTTAAGCCCAGTGAATGGGCAGTTGAAGGTTTGACAATGCTTGCAGAGAGGATGGGGATCGGTACCTATGCAGCAGGGATTGTAGGGTCAATTATGGCCAACCTTCCAGAACTGATTCTAGCATTGCTGTTAATTATTCGTGGAGAAAGCAACATTGCGATTCTGACGGTACTCATCGTTGCTGGAGCAAATACTCTTCTTTTCGGTGTGGTCACGGTTTTTCAAACAAGAAAAACTGGTCATATCCAAGTTCCAACAACTACTCTTCGATATGAATCTGAGTTGATGATGTTCGCTTTTGTCACTGCACTTTTCCTGTTTGTTTTTAACTTTGCAGAAAATGTAAGATTGGGAACACAGGTTGAAGGAGTGAAAATTCCGCTCTTATTTTCGGTTGGAACTGTTGCCATCTATATAGCATACATGATTTTTGTGGCTGCTGACAAGGAACTAAACCCCGGTTATTCCGAAAAGGAAAAAGAAGCCATCTTAAAAGAACCTGGACTTCAATGGGGCAATATCATGAAGTTTCTCTTGCTGGGAATAATTGGCATCGTTCTTGCAGGAGAGCTTATGGCCAATGGGGCTGAACTTCTCATCAATGAGGCAGAGCATTCTGGTTTAGAGTTGAATGAAGGCCATATCGCCTTGATTGTAGGTATTTTGGGCTCAATTCCAGAATGGGCAGTTGCATTCAAGGCAAAAGACGATCCAGAACTGGTTTTTGGAAGTGTTCTTTCTTCTATTTCAGCCACAATCCTTTTCATGATAGGTTTGGTTAGTATCTTTCTCCATTACTTGGGAAGGGAATTTGTTCTGGATCCTTATGGCATGGTTCAAATTATGCTTTCAGGAGCAATTCTGTTGTTTGTCCATTCCCTGATGAAAGATGACCTCAAATTGGATCTCTT
>CAZYCQ010000067.1:0-15308 GCA_964645535.1 uncultured archaeon
ATATTATATAATATTATATATTTCCGGTTCTCATTATATATTTTTATATAATCTCTGAAAAACCGATCTAAGGCTGATTGTAGGCTCTAATAACAATTTAATTCAGAATTTGAAACAATGTCTGTCTTAACCTTTTTGAAAACTTAAGCCATCCTTCCCCGTGCCAAAGACCATTTTGCTTGGATCACACGTATAACATCGAAATAAGTGGATGAATCTGCTGTGGCCAAAATTTGAGGTGGTGAAGATGCTCCACTCAATTCAACAGTCACTTCAACCTTGTCATTACCTATAGGAACACGAATGAGTGCCGTCACCCCATCGATTGATTCAAATTCGCCAGTTATTGCCAAAATTTTCTTTAAAATAGATTCATAGTCGTAAAATTTCTCTTCCTGAATTTCAATCAATATAGAATTTTCTATAAACCGTCCATTCCCTCTAGAATCATTGAATTCTTGCTCTAACGCAGAAGCAACCGCACTTACGTTTTGGAGGTCAATTTGAAGAGTTATGACTTCACCAAGGCTGGAAAGCAACCCTATATCGGTTGCCAACATTTTCAATTTCTGTAGTGTTCCCATTTGCAAACCTCCTGAATGTGATGAATCTAAAATACGATTCACACCGTTCATTTTAAACCTAAGTGAATTCAAAAAAACATCCAAAATCATTTGGGCAAAAGGCATTGAAAATTGGATGGAGATAATGGTAAACGATCTACCAAGAAGAATAGAGGATTTCAATATTCTCAAGGACTTTTTCGATGAACTTACTCGCAAACGTGTGGAGTAGCTTTCTTTCCTCTTTTTTCGCTATAATTTGGAGATAGTATTCAATCTGATCAATGAGGGCATGTAAAATGGCTTCTACTCTGGATAGTTCTAAATGGGCTCGGGTTTCATCGAAACCAACCTTGTTCTCAATGATTTCCATTGCATCAATGATTGAAACTCCTGCTTCTTCCATCAATATGGAAATTGTATCTTCCTTATCGAAGGTTGTCATGAATATCAGGGACTTTATGTTCCTGAGGATCTCTTCCATCGCATCCAGATTGCTCATGACCCTTTCCTTCTTTTTTGTGTCCACATCCTATCTTTCTCCTTGTCTATTGTTAAGGGTTAGTAAATTATATTGGTCAATGTTATATTTTCTTTGCCGAACAAAACGAGAACCTATTTAAGTCGCAATACTTCTCTGCCTTGTGTGGTCTGAAGGTTATTCAAGATATAGGACCCCGATAGCAGAGATTTTCAATCCGGAAACTAAATTGGAACTCCAAATGAGGGTGGAGATTGCTCTTGCTCAGGTTCAGGAGCAATTGGGTATGATTCCTGCTGGCGTGGCTGAACAAATTGCACATGCCGCAAAAAATGTAAAACTAAACCGAGTTTTGGAAATTGAACGTGAAATACATCATGATCTGATGGCGATGGTCAAGGCTTTGGCCGAACAAGCCGGAGAGGCCGGAGAATTTGTCCATTTCACTGCGACTTCCATGGATATCCAGGATACTGTACTGGCTCTTCAAATGGTTCAAGCAAGGAAAGTATTGATGGAAGAACTAGAAAAACTGCGTTCAGTGCTGCGGGAGTTAACCCAAAAATACCGTGATGTCCCTTGTGTCGGAAGAACCCATGGACAATTTGCTGTTCCAACAACAGTAGGATTCAAATTTGCAAATTTCCTATTTGAGCTATCATTTGCAATTGAAAATCTGAAAATGGCTGAGATTGATTATGCCAAAATTTCAGGTGCAGTCGGAAATTATGCATCTTCTATGCGGCTGGATTTGGAAAAGCTTGTCTTGGAAAAATTGGGATTGAGGCCTATCCCAATTTCAACTCAAGTGGTCACAAGATTGGTTCATTCAAAACTTATTTTTGCCCTTGCAAGCATAGGTGCAGTATTGGAAAGGTTGGCCAAAGAAATACGGCATCTTCAACGGAGTGAAATACAGGAATGGTTTGAACCTCGTGTCAAGACACAGGTTGGCAGTTCAGCAATGCCGCACAAGCGAAACCCGCACAAATCCGAAAGAATCAATGGACTTGCCCGTATTCTTCGTGCAAATGTCAATGTGGCAATGGAAAACATCGCACTTGAACATGAACGAGACATAACAAACTCTGCACCTGAAAGGTTAATAATCCCTGAGAATTTTATTGTACTTCACTATATGGTACGGCAGATGATACTCATCCTTGAAGGTTTGGAGATCAACACGGAACAACTAACACGCAATCTTGAAAAAGCATCCGTCAGCAGATCTGAACAGATCCTGAAATTGCTCGTTGAAAAAGTGGGGCGCCAGACGGGTCATGAACTTCTCCGTCAACATGTTGAAGCTGATAATTTCAAAGAATCTGTTCTAAACGATAAACGTATCACTGATTTGCTCGGCAAGGAAAAGTTGAAGGAAATTTTTGATGAAATAAATGTGGGTCTTGCTCCCCAAAAATGTGACTACATTCTCGAAACCTATTAATTTGCTATAATATCACTGAGTTTGACTGCTATTGTCATGGTGCTCTTTTGAGTGGTTTACGATGAAAAAGAGATTCATAGCAGTCATTATCTTCATTTCGAAGAAAGTTATGCTAAATTCATTCTCTACAACGTAAGTATAAATAACAGGATGCTAGATTTTCAGTGTGGCATCAGAAAAAAAACCATGCTGGAACTGTGGTCATTCAGTTGGTGAAAATGATGTTGTCTGTGAAAATTGTGGAATGGGACTGTTGATAGAAGAGGAGACAAAGGAAGAGACAACTATCGATGAACTGGATGCCCTCCTAGAAGATGTTGACGACATTTCCATTGGCTCGTTTGATGAAGAACTTGATTCCATTCTTGAAGAAACAACTGAGGACTTTGATATTGATGTCCTACTTTCTGACGATTCAGACACATTGGAACCTGAAACACCCCCTACTACTCAACATCACGAACCGCAAGAATCACAAGAATTCAGGGTAGAGGATCGGAACCTTCCAGATATGTTGGAAAACATTTCAAAGGTAAAAGAAGAGAGTCTAGAGGCAGATGAAGTGTTTGTGGCGGAACCTCAAACTTCCACCATTTCCGTCCCGGAAATTCCTTCCTTCGAGGATTTCCAAGAAAAAGAAGAGGTCGTGGAAGTTGAACAGGAATTGGTTGTCCCTAAGAAAAAAAGTGGTCGAAATCTTAGGATTCTGGTCTCACTGTTTTCTCAATATGTATATTGGTCGTTTATCTTTATTCTTCTCGGTGTTCTTTCAATAGATCTTAATGATCCCAATGTCGTCATCCCAGATATTCTTCCTCTCTATAACCTTGGCTTTGATGTGATCACCTTGAGTCCCCACCTCTACTTTGGGGTCGGGGTGTTTTTTCCGATGGGATGGTTTTTCCGTTACAAATTGAAACAATGGAATTCTTCCCCTTCAATCTTGAAAGGACTTCTGTTTCTTATTGGTCAATTTGTATTCCATTCCATTTTCATTTTTGCCCTCCTTCTGCTTAATCCCGGCGTGGTTTTCTCCCTATATCTTTTGGCTTCATGGTTTTCAATGCTTGTATCAATATTTGTTGGTGGTTTATTGACGTTCTTTTTCGGCTACAGGTTCTTCTTTGAACAAATTTATGAAATGACCCCTGCTTCCCGTTTGGAGGAATTGGAGGCTGTTAGTTAATATCCATTGAGCACATTTGCCAATTGCTTGCTTAATTGTTTAATGTTCATTTCCCTTAACCCAGGTGTCTCTGAAGTATCTGTTATGACAACAAGATGGTATCTGTCATTGATTTGGCGGACATATATATAATGGTTCTCTTCTTGAATTGTGGTTGAGATGAGCTTGAACTGATCTCCAAGCAATGCTCGAAGGGTTTGGACAGCAAGATCGATTATTTTTGCGGAAGTGCCTTGGATGATCCCTCTATCAAACGATTGAGAAGCTTCGGCCATAACAAGAGCTTGGTTTGTGTCAATTACACTTGACCCGAGTATCCCTTCAGTTTTTTCTTCGAATGTTTTCAATATTTCTTCCAGTTTGTTTCCAACAGACATTTCTACACTCTCGTACACTTACTGAAAAATTTAAACAATTTGTTTTCAATTCATTCATTCAATAAGTTTCGTACTTAATGTTCCCCTAAATTTACATTTTAAGACAAATTCGCATTTGAATTTGAGAGAGTTAATTAATTGTTCGTGAAATGGCAATTGATGACCTATCTTGAATCTGCCATTGCGGACTTTACCAAATCTGTGTTAACTGACGGTCTTCGTACCTTATTCACGCGACAATATCTTCCCTACACGATTACGGCGGTTTCATTCATTGTTTTCAATTCAATCGTGTCCTTGTCCGGGAACCTTTTTGGCATTCAACTTGATGATACTTCCGTTGATCTTCTTCTAGCTTTCGAAGTTGCTTTAGGTGTAGCATTCGTGTTTACCGGTATCTTGGTTTCACGATTCGAAAAGTATTGGTTGGATCTGTTATCCATCTTCATCATTTCTTTAGCTTTCTTTTTCCTTGTTGATCAAAATATTGTTACAATTGAACAAGTAGGCGTAATTGCGGGGTTCCTGTTCATCATGTGGACTATTGTTGCTACAATATCTCAATACACTTTTTTCAGGGATTTGTTCGGACATTACGTTTTTGGAGGGATACTGTTTTTTGGAAAACCTGAAGATGATGGGAAGGTACTTTTTGATGGAACCATTGGTGTGATTACATTAATCAATATTGCCCTTGGTTATCTTATTTTTAGGCATGATCAAACAAATAAATCATTGCAATATTTGGGCATGCTGATTATTATTGGAGGAATCCTGAATATTTTGCCATTGCTCCACATTCAAAGCAAAGGTGATGTTTTCTTTACAGCCCTGACTTGGTTCTACGCTTTGAATACTATCCGAACAGTTAGCATTGTCCTCCAGATTTTTGTCTTTAATAGCCAAGGCAATGGATCATCAATCGTTGAAACTGTCTTCACCCTTTTCATGGTTCTATTTGCAGTTCACAAGGCAGCACAACAGAGTGTGAAGATAGGGAAGAAACTATCAGAGATGACGGACTATGAGTATGAAGCATCCATGAAGACCCGCCCGGATCTTGGAATATTTCGTTTAATTGGTCGCCTGTTTGGTGATCAGGGAGTTGTTCTTTTGATCTTGGGATTTGTTGTGGGCTATCATGCTACACAGGTTCAGATACGTCTGGGATCTGACAATCTATTGAATATTATCCCGATTAACCAAGGATTGAATCCTCGGATCTGGAGCAACGAAATCGCCTTGATTACGGCGTTGGGAATCTATTTGGCCACTATTTTCCTTTATCTTTTATTCCCCCGGTTCAGAAGATACGCCTCTCCTGAAATCTACCGTGCACCTTGGGCTCCTCCCTATGAAGAGGCAAAATTACTTATCCAAGCCATTCGGGAAGGAAAAATCGATTATAAGACAGATCTATTGAAAATGACTGCAAATTTAGCGAAAGATCAGCTAAGCAAAAAATTGTTGGGCAGAAAAGTTGATCATGAACGAACAATTGCAGGAACTCTCCGTCGATTGATCAATAAAAGTAAGCGCGAAAAAGATGACAAATAAATATGGGTTTATAAGTCTTTCTTGAACAATTATAAATACTTCCTCGTCAAAGAAGATTTGGTAACCGATGCTCGAGTTCAAAGTTTTCATAGACCGAAAGAAGAATAGGGCTGATCCATTTGAGGTCCTGCTGAAGCAAATCAGCGATGCATTGAATACTGATCAATTCTCCTATGAAATTTTCGACATCAATAACAAGGAGGCAAGGGACATTGCTGTCCAAATTGGACTCGAAGAAGTCCCCGCGGTTCTTGTGAATAAAACAAAAATTAGTGGACAGTTAAATGAATACTTCCTTCAAGCCATCGTCTCCCAAATTTTTGGTGGTGGAAGGGATCAAACTCTAAGCAAATTCACCTTGGAGGGTGATGATGCAACAACAAAGCTATATGCTGCATCTGAATTCATTTTCCATAAGGCTTTGATGAGGGAAGACACTGACAGTTTCTTGTTCCTTATCAGAGAAACTCCTGACAAATTCAACATTCTTGAATTGAAGAAAGCCATCGAGAAAGGGACAACAATCTTTCTGTTGACCAATTTCGAAAAAGGAACAAATGGGGCAGTGGTTGCCGAATTGGGTTCACATGATAACGTTTTGGTTGGCCATATCATGAGAGACAATATGCACATGACCATGTCTATAACCATCCGAAAGAACCGTCCTTTCTTTGGCTCCTTCGTTCGAGCAAAATTCCAAGATGGTGTCTGGAAGGGGCTTTGGTCTCCTTTACTCCATGACACCGTCAGTGAATTGAAAAAATTCTATCTCCCATTGTTCTCTACTGCATCCCCTGTACAATTGGATGGGACATTACCTGATCCTCCTGAAACCAATAGGGTGGTTGCCAAGGTCAAGGACAATGTAGAAAAGATCAAAACCCTATTCTTTTAAATTTTCGATCTTTCCAAGAGCCTTTTCAATCCAAGAAGATCGGGATATCCATCAAAATCAAGTTGTTCTGCCAAGTCATATATTCTTTTCAAGAAATCTCGAAGTTCCTCATTCGGATCCATTTCAACAAGGAGTTTATACAGGTATTGTTCTTTGAACCCAATTAACCAACGGAATGGTTTCCCAGAATATTCTCCAAACGGCATTTTCATTTCTAGGAGGTTATCTAGCTCTTCCATTTTCTTTCTTCTTTCTTTCTGCTTAGTTTCTTCACTCGTTTCACTTTCTAATTTCATGAGGGAAACAGGTATATCTTTTGACTCAACAATCTGCCCTATATTGCATTCTTTGCATGTATCAATTCCCCAGAAATTGAATAATCCTATTTTGCCTCTCTTATCTTTTGTGGCCAATGCCATTTCGGCAAGAATAAAACCATTTGTCATAATTTGGTGACGTTCTGCTTTTCTTAGTTTTCTATGCTTGTCAATATGTATCCACAAATTCCGTGTCTCTCCTTCAATATCCACCTGTTCAATAATTGGATCAAAAGCCACTGTAGATGGAAATGTCTTTGTGTCAACGTTGATTCGAATTCTGTTTGTAACTGCTAATTTCACAGAAATTTCCTTTTTTGATCCGCATTCAACGCATTTAATTGATACTTTGAGCTCTTTTTCCGAATATGCTATATCCTGCAAAAATTGCAGCAAAGTTTCCCTGACAATGAAAAAACCATTTTTTTCCCTTATCAGTTTCAGCTTTCCGGTTTCCAAATCAACTGTTTTTCCAAAGAAGGAAGCAACCTCCTGTCGTCTGAATTTGTAATCTTTTGAAACCTCTGCCAAGAAATCAGTGACTTCTTCGAAAGTGGACAAAAGCTTCAAGGACTGGACATACCCATTGATCAATCTCATATCTTTTTCATATGCTTTTGCCCAATCCTCAAACCGTGACGTATCATTCACGTAAGCTCAAACTAATGAAAGGCTTTGCATAATAAAAGGATTAAGGATTTAGAAGGTTTTCCTATCCTAAATATTAATAATTACTCTCCGAACGAGAGCTAGGAATGGCAGGGCTTTCATCGCTTTCACCAACCCGAACTTCCTATGGGCCAATAAAATTATCTCTTATTGGACTGATCCAAATGGCAGTGGCAATGGTTACTGTGGTTTTGGGTAGTTTTGTCAATGCAGAAATGAGTTTACAAGGATGGAAGACAAGTCAAATCTCCATTTTTTTAGGCATTGGTGTATATTTCGAAGTTATCCGTATTTATTTTGGTAGATTAAGTGATCGAAAAAACAAGGTCAAACCATACATAATTTTTGGTCTTTTGATTTCTTCTGTGGGTCTGATTGCTATCCCCTTTACAATTACACCTGCAGGTAATCTAAGTATCATTTTCTTTGTAATACTTCTTTCCGTTGGAACAGCAGTCATAAGCACACTTATTGATTCTCACGTAACTGCCATCTCAACTCCTAAAGAAAGAAATAAGGTTGCAGGAACAATTCAGGGATTGCGACTTGCAGGTTTTGCGTTGGGTGGCATTTTAGGATTTCTTCTCTATAGTCGGTTTGTTTTTGTTGAATTTGTTGCCATCATCTTAGGCTTGTATTTGTTGATGTCGATTATTTCACTCTTCAATATTTCAGACGCTGAAAGAATCATTATTTCAAATCGACGTTCCATTAACCTTTTAGCCATGGATTATCAGTTCCTAAAACAATCCACTACTATAATGATGATTGTCTTTCTGCTATTGTATCCTTTGGGTCTGTTCATGCAGGACAACGTCCTCGAACCATATGCTATCAATGTTCTAGGATTTGATAAGAGTGGTGTAGGTAGACTTTCCGCGATTTGGGGAATTGTTACTCTTTTGTTTGTTCCACTTGGAATTCGCTTATCCAACAGATTCGGTCGGATCTTGATTTCAGTAATTGGTCAATTTTTGGCTGCCACTGGTCTAATAATGATGGCAATTAGCGGTATTCTTGGTATCTATTCTTACCTATACGCGGGACTCGTCCTTTTTGGATCCGGTGCAGGTCTGTATAGTGTTCCTGGCATCGCCAGTATGTTTGATGTAGCCGCGAAATCTCCTGATTTTCTGGCAACCAATCTTGCAATATTCGGAATTTTGGTCACCCTTTCAAGGGGGAACGCCGGAATATTGTCTGGATTCATTTTAACAGCAACCAATGAGAATTACTACGTTGTCTTCTTCATAGAGGCTCTTATCTCTCTTATTTCCATACTGCCTTATGTTTTTCTCGAAAGGAGGTTGACAAAAACATGAAAATAATTCCTGTGGTTGCGGGAATAGTCTGGAATGAAGGAAGAATTCTTTTGGCGCAACGGTTGAAAACTGACCGAACTTTTCCAGGGAAATGGGAATTTCCGGGAGGAAAAATTGAACCGGGAGAACATCCCAAAGATGCACTTAAAAGGGAACTTAAGGAAGAACTCAACTTGCAGGTTCATAACTTGCGTCTTTTTGAAGTGACAACGGATTTTACGAAAGTAAATGGAAAGGATTTTCAGTTTCTGTTGATATATTATGAAGCTCAATCGGACACTAAAGAGGTGGTGGAACTTGAAGTGGAAACCGCCAATTGGGTGAATCCTGGTGAATTATTGGAATTCGATTTGACACCTGCAGATCATTTGATTGCCATGAAAATCAATAAATTGGACTATTGATGTTAAATAATTTACAATTCTGCCTTACTTTTGTTATCATTGTTGCAATCTTTCACTTTCCCACAAATGGACATATAAAGCCCATCTAAACAAGAAAATTATGTCATCTGAAATTTTTGAAAAATATCCTTTCCTCAAAGAACTTGGAATTGAGGAAATCAACCCTGGAGCATGTTACGGTGAAGATGGATGGTCCCCTGTTGAAGGACGAGAAATCATAGAGTCTGTCACACCAATTGATGGGACAGTTATTGCAAAGGTGGCCATGGCAAATGAAGAGGACTATGAAATGGTGGTTCAAAAGGCAAGTGAGGCTTTTGAAAAATGGCAGATGATGCCTGCGCCAAAAAGAGGACTCGTGGTTCGTGACTTCGGTGACGAATTACGAAAATACAAAGATGCTTTGGGTAAACTGATTACTCTTGAAATGGGTAAGATTGTTGTCGAAGGCAAGGGTGAGGTTCAAGAGGCAATTGACATTGCGGATTTTGCAGTTGGTCTTTCACGGCAATTATATGGAAAAACCATGCAGTCAGAACGTCCCATGCACCGAATGTATGAACAATGGCACCCATTAGGGGTCATAGGTATCATCACTGCTTTCAATTTTCCAGTTGCAGTTTGGTCATGGAACTCCATGATTGCAGCTGTCTGTGGAGATACCATGATCTGGAAACCATCATCTCAGACTCCGCTCTGTGCAATCGCAGTACAAAAAATTGCAAACCGGGTGATGAAAAAGCATGGGTTGGAAGGTATTTTCAATTTGTGCATTGGTAGAGGTTCTGTAGTGGGAGAGAAAATGACTAATGATCACAGGATCCCTCTTATCTCTGCGACGGGATCAACACGAATGGGCAAAAAGGTTGCAGAAGCGGTTGCAAAAAGATTGGGTCGAACAATTCTTGAACTTGGTGGAAACAATGCAATAATAGTAATGGAGGATGCAGACCTAGATCTCGCAGTCAGGGCAATCTTGTTTGGTGCAGTCGGTACCGCCGGTCAAAGATGCACTACAACAAGAAGAATAATTGCTCATGAAAGCATTGTGGATGAATTGACAAATCGATTGGTTGATGCCTATAAACAGGTTCGAATCGGAGATCCACTGGATGAACATACACTCATGGGTCCTGTCGTTAGCGAAACCGCGATCAATGATATGATGGCTGCAATTGATAGTCTTCCAATGCAGGGAGGAAAGCTTGTTTACGGAGGCGAACGCTTGGATCGTCCGGGTTACTACGTCACTCCTGCAATTGCACGTGTTCCTGGCAACACTCAAATGGTTTGCAGGGAGACTTTCGCCCCATTGCTTTATATCATCAGCTTCAAAGATATTGATGAAGCAATAGAAATCCATAATGGTGTCCCTCAAGGTTTGTCTTCTGCCATTTTCACCAACTCCATCAAATATGCGGAACGATTCCTCTCTGCAAAAGGAAGTGATTGTGGAATTGCAAATGTCAATATCGGAACGTCAGGTGCAGAAATTGGTGGTGCATTCGGAGGAGAAAAAGAAACCGGTGGAGGAAGAGAAGCAGGTTCTGACGCTTGGAAAGCATACATGAGGCGGCAAACAAACACAATCAATTGGGGTGATGAACTCCCCTTGGCTCAAGGTATTAAATTCGGGGATTAGTTACCAAGAATCTCCCAACAACTTTCATTCTGAAAGGTCTTAAAATTTCATTTCCATATGCAGTTAACGGTTGTTCATCACACTATTTTCAGCAAGGGAAAAATACTGAAGATTCTGCTTATTTAATTCTACTGGCATTTTTATCGTTTTTCAGTCAGTTGAGTGGTCAATTGGATTTTCATTTCGGACCTCCTTAAACAACTGACAAAGATGGCAGATTAGGTAGATACCTTCTAAAATATCCAAAGACTTTTACGTTTGTAGCTGAAAAAAGGCAAAGGGAGTTCTTCAATCCATGAAAACACTAAAAAAAAACTATTGTGGGGGTTATATTGAAGTTCTACATTTTTATTCATCAGCTGCAATCATTGTCATAGTTTTACGAATGCCTTCTATATTTCTGATTCTATCACTAACACCTTCTCTAATTGCCTTCAAGTCTGGTGCCTCAACTTTGGCTATTATGTCGTAAATACCATATACCATATCTACTTCCTTGACTTCTGACAAGGTTTTCAGCTTTTCAACGACTTCATCTTCTTTAGAGACGTCGGTGTTGATTAGGATGAATGCGATTGCTATATTTATTCCTCCTTTGACATCATAATATTCTCAAAATTATATTTGAACTTTTTTGGTTGGGTGATGGAAGTCTATGTAATTTCGATTGAGCTTTGTGATTTTATTCTACCTTACCACTTTTATTATTCGGAAAGTTTTGCAACACATGTCGTTGTTGGTTGAAATATTTCGAGGAATCTTTTTTCTTGCTGTCTTGGCAATCTCTTCTGAATTCCTCGCCAAAGGTGCCGAAATTCTCGAGAAAAAATTTGGGGCGGGATTTGTCGGTTCTGTCATTCTTGGCTTCGTGACAATGCTCCCTGAACTGGTCTTTGTTCTTGTGGCTGTCAGGGCAGGCGAAAGTGATGTGGCAGTTGGCTCTGCAGTAGGTGGCAATATCCTCCTTTTTACCATCGGCTTGGGTTTGGTAATCCTGTTGGCGCTTTGGAAACACGGCGAAATGATCCAATTATCCCATCTGATGCGTGATGACTTTTTCTACTTGTTTGCATCATCTCTGTTTCTCATTTTTGCTGCCCTTGATGGTTCTTTCGGAATTGTGGATGGAGTAATACTTGTTATAATGTATTTGGCATTCATTGGTCATCAATATTGGGAAACCAAAAAATACCCTGCTGGAACCCACCCAAAAGATGCAAAGCAACCAGATGTGGGTCATAAGGATGAAATTGAGTCCAAAACACTGAAGTATATTGTATTTTTCATAATAGGTACATTCGGTATCTTGTGGGCTGCCGAACCCTTTGTCGAATCCATTGTCCAAATTTCCCATGAAACTGGTATTCCTGCTTTGTTTCTTTCTTTGGTCATTTCTCCTCTGGCTTCTGAAATGCCGGAAAAGATTTCCGCTTTGATTCTCACTCTCAATTCCATGACTGGAGCTGAAATGGCGGTTGCAAATTTTGTAGGATCTAAAATTCAAGCGAATACCCTTCTATTTGGAGGTATGGTTCTTTATTTCATCAGTTTGAATGGTGTCGCTCTTGTGATTAGTTCCGTATTTTTGGATATTATGGTTGCAATAATCACCACTCTAGTAGGAACCTATGTGCTTTTGGACTTAAAGTTGAAGAAAAGTGAAGGTATACTGATATCATTTCTTTATCTTGTTGCTGTCACTGTGGTTTACTTTACTTAGATTTGGAAACCAAAAGAGCTTTTTAATTTTGGGACGATAACAAAATGTGGATGATCATATCGCAGTTATTGGTGCAAAAGGTGTTGGAAAATCTCAATTCATTATGTCCCTGTTAGACAGACCTAAAATTGATAATTTTCCCGATTTCTCTCTTGCTATCTGGAAAGGCGATAGAGATATGAACTTTGTTGAAATAGAGGAAAATAGGCTTTCCAATCATTTGGAATTCCTTTCAAAGTGTTCTGCCTATGTATTGGTTCTAGATCCTTTTGCAAAAGATACCTCCTCGATCACCAACATTAGGGCATTCTTGATGACTTCCAAAAAGAACATCCCTGTCCTTTTTGTGCTGAATAAGTTGGATAAATCTACACAGACCCCGAATGTTGAACTTCTCAAGGAAATCCAGACTCTTTACCTTGATTTAAAGGAGAAAGAATATGAGGTGGAACTTATTGAACTTTCCGCATTATATGATGGCACTAGTGGCGTGAAGAAATGGTTAAACTCTAGAAGACATTTATCCCGCGAAAAAGTTGAAAGGCTCGATTTGCTATTCTTTAAATTGGGTGTAGATGGTCCACAAACCATTTATTCCCAATTTCCCTCAATAATTTTCCAAAATAATGTCGCAAAAGAAGAGTTTATTCAAAATTTTATGATCAACACCTCAATTCCACTGACACAAGGGGACTCTTACCCTAATGGTGTTTTTATATTGCCATGTGGTTTGTCAACGGGCTTAAGAGCGATCACTCTAGCTTGGAGAATGAAGGATTTTGATGAAAATAGGGATCTTAGATTGGAGCAGGGATTGTTTTTTTTGAGTGTTTTTTGTCCACCTACGTCTAGACTTCTCTCTTATTCGTATTTTCTTCTAGAATCCCGTTTCAATAGATTGGACTGTTTGAAACCTGAATTGGTTGAAAATCCTTTGGATTTCATTTATCAAACCTTATCTCAGTTGTTTCCTGAAATTTTATGAGTTTGGTATAAGGTTGGACAAAATTGGACAAACATTAATCATTTGGAATGGAAGATGTAAGAAAGGTTTTCAATTATAAATTTGATTCAATTATTAATGGTTACAACTTGGAAAATTCTCGTTATTGGAGAAGGTGCTGTTGGAAAAACCTCCATTGCGACGAGATATACTACGGGAGGGTTTAAGGAAAGTCATTTGATGACTGTTGGTGCAAATTTCATGTTGAAAAACCTTGAAATCGGTGGAAAAACCATCAAATTGAGTATTTGGGATACTGCAGGTCAGGAAAAATTCAGGAAGGTTGTGGAATCCTACTATAAAGGAGGAAAAGGAGTCCTGATTTGTTTTGCCATAAATGATCGAAGATCATTTGATGCGTTGGACTACTGGTATTCCAGCACACAGAAACAATTGGGGGAAAACGCAAAATATGTCCTTGTCGGAAATAAATCTGATTTGGAAAACAGTCGAGAGGTTTCAACAGAAGAAGCTGAACAATGGGCCACTGCACACGGGATGAAGTATTTTGAAACATCTGCATTGCAGAATAAGAATATCAAGGAAGTTTTTGAATACTTGGCAAATCTTATACTGCAGGAGGAATAACGGTGGAAAATTCTGAGCTGATTGAAAAAGAGACGTCAGTAAGTGAACAAATTGAAAAAACTTCGATCAATATCTATACATTCTCCATGCTTGATGAAGAAAGTGGAATTCCAATGAATTTTCCTCTAATATTGGGTGGAGAAAACATTATAACCGATGAAAATGCAAAACTCAAAGTAGAGGAAGCTTTTGGTCAATTGAATCTCCAAAGTTTATTTGGTTTCGAAAAACATATCTTTCGATCTGTCGTTTATGATACCTTCCATTTAAGTGGAGACCCCGAAGCATTGACTCCAAATGTGTATATTCAAAAAGCTTTCACAAACAATGTTTACCTCTTCAATTACCTATCAACTCCTTATTCTGACCTTAATATCGAATCAACCTTTGAAGAAATAGATTTCATGAGCAAGGCCCTTTCAGGTGTATTCAGAAGAGCGTCATTTCAAGAAAGGAAAAATGAAATAACCTCGGATGATAAATTTGAAATCTGCAAGGAAAATGTTGATCATCTCGGCGGATTTATGCATTACAAAATTTTTACGGAACGAGATTTTAGAGAACGGAAGACCTCCACCAAGAAACCAAGTCTGATGATATTGGGGATGTTTCTTGAACTTTCCCCCCAAGCATCTGAATATCAATGTCTTGGTAATTGTGGTTTGACATTTCCAATGGATGATCCATTATTCAAAGGGAAGGATCCGAAGGAAGTGGGTTGTCCAAATGGCGATCCAGAAGGACTTGTTCAAGCCCCTCCTGCATTGAAACTTGAAAATATCCAATTTGTCCTTCCACCTAATGCTGAAAAAGTTTTGGGAGAATTTTCAGAAGAAGATTTGTCTCCCTCAACTTATTTAGGGTATTTCACAGGAGTCTTCATGCCGAGAAATATCGCTTTGACCGTAAACAAACTTGCACCGAAACATTTTCAGGATCTCGTCTCCGTTCCAAGACAGGCTTTCTATTCAAACAAAATTAATTTTGAGGATTTTGTCAAGATAGAATGCAATTTCAGGATTGAAGATTCCAAAGTGTATGTATTTGCAAGTATTTCTGATTCACGTTTCTCACAAAGTAAATACAAAGATAATTTGATTTCTAGCCTTACTTCAGTAACTTTAAACAGAGATATTG
>CAZYCQ010000068.1:0-15214 GCA_964645535.1 uncultured archaeon
TTCCATAATATGCCTTGGACATCCATCATATCAAAATACATCTGATCTGGAATCCATCTTGTTTGATTTAGGATTGAATCTTTTAAAATATTGTACCTTCTCTCAAAATCCTTCATCATTTTTGGAAGTATGCCTCTGAAATAGGTGAATTTATCCATTATTGAGATTTCTCTATAATGGTGGGCATAAGTCATCTGACTATAGCTCATATCCCATAACCAATCCAGAAATTCTCCATTTCCCGTATTGTTGAAATCAATCCAACTGAACCCGTCATGAGGGTGGGAAAGTCCAAATGCATGTCCCATCTCATGCATTGTAACAAAGGTTAAGCCAAAGGAACGATCTTCAAATGTAGTGATTTCATATGTCAGGTTAACGGGATTGAGATTGGGATTTTCAAAAACCCAATAATAATCTTGGTAGACATGGGCTGAAAAATTGAAATTGACTGATGAAACTCCTGAGTATGCTGCTAAAGGGGTGAATGTGCTTCCATTGGCATATTTTGCAAATTCAAAAGGATCAAGGAGATAGATGTTCAAAGGTAAATCACTTGTCAGAATTGTCTGCACAATTTCATTTGTATAGCCATATTGGTTGGAAATGGCAGTCCATTGTCCTCCATTGAGGGAGATGGTATTCTGAATCATTGATTCAAAATCTGGCTGGGGATCACTCCACCTTTCATTAGCCGCTGAAATCACAAATGAGAAATTCGCTCCTTCATTATTTGCAAGACCCAAGAAGGAATCGAACAACCAGTCATCAGGGAATGTGAAGAGGAAAATAGGGATGATGAGGTCTTCTTTTGTTGAATCATTGAAAAGTGAATACTTCAATGTTTTCAGATAGTTGACAATGTTCCACGAATAATATCTATGGGATGTATCATTGCGATCTTGGATCAGGATATTCAAAAGATTTTGATCCTGTGTGTAATTATATTCACGTATCCTGGTGGTCCAATTTGCCATTGGAATCAATTGTGAATATTGTTGGATTATATAGTCCGTGTTAAGCTTAGAAAGGAAATCATATGATCCGTTTGAGAGATCAATAAGTACATAGTCAAGTGTGACGGTGTTGTAGGAATAGATCGGACTATAAATCCATGAGGGGAGAAATCGTAATTCTATTGCCCTTTGCAGATGGTGAACCATTGCATCAAGCAATTCTGTATCATTCATTTGCGAAATGTGAGGGAAATCATCTCCTCGATAGGAGGTAGGTCCCGCAGAAAAATCATACCATAGAAGTGGTGCCTTATGTCCTCCTCCAGAAGTCTGATAGGTTGCTCCATATGGCCTTGGATTGCTGTACCCCTCCAGATCTACAGAGGATGCATTATAATAATAATATTCGAAACCTGATGGATCTGGGGTAAAGGTATCTATGAATACGATTGTGGGTTTATCCATCCCCAACGAAACCAAATATTCTTCTACCATATCTGAAGGTACATACCTTGCAACAGAAGCCATGTCCCCCATATACAATGGTGGAAGATCCTGAACTGAATTGTTGTAGATGAAGTCTCTAAACTCAAGAATCTCTGTAGTGGTGAAATTTCTAAAGGAATAATTAATGGTATAATTCAGGTCGTAAACGAAATCTGTACTGTAGAATGAAGGGTATCGTTCAATAGGGGCATACCAAGAAGGAAGTCTGTTCAATAGTGCATCCCTATCAAATTCCTGTGTCATCATTACCCAGATTTCAATGTTGTAAGGATAGCTTGCCTCTGCCAACACGGGTTCGATTTCTATCATATTCGGATCCGATATGTGAATTGGGGTCTCATTTTGTGATTGAGCTGTTATCAGTGAATTCGGGGGTAGTGAAAATGCCATTGTAACGACAATTAATGCCAAAAAATGCAATCGTAGCTGAACCATAGGTATCTATAGTGCAAAAACAGATAAAAATCTATAGAGTGTTTTTTACTCCCTATCTGATTTTGAAATAGAATGGTTTCGTGGTTGATTTTCAAATTCTGATACTTCCATGTCTTCTGGTCTTGAATGGAATGGTTGCACGACAATAATCAATGAATCGGTGTTTTCTTAGAAATTAATGAATTTCAATCAGTTAGCTTCATTGTCGCACTCAGTTCATATCCCTTTCTGAAGGCCTGTAGGTTTTTTTCTCGAAATCTAGGTGGAGAATCGTGTACCAAACTTTCCTCAAACAATTCGGGAGTTATTTCAAGCAATGTATGGTCTTCTGCTTCCTCAGGTGAACTTCGTTCTATTGATTTGGCAATATAGTTGCCTCCGATATCCAAGAGTTCTGATATAAACCCAAGAGCAACAACATTCATGACATTTTCAGATCCAATTTCCTCTCGGGCAATCCGACTGAAAGGAAGGCTGTAGAGCTTATCATGCTCAAATTCTGCGGTATCGACATTGCTTTCATCAACTAAGACCATTGTATCCTTTCCGATGATTGTGTTGAATTCCTCCCAACATCTTTGGGCAAAGATCACCAAAATATCTGGATCATTTTCAATGAAAGGATACACTATTTCCTCATCGGTTTTGGCAATGGTAATGTCGGCAACTGTCAGACCTCCTTTGGTTGATGGTTCATACTTTACCGCCTGTGAAACATTTAGGTTTGAACTAAATGCGGAATGACCCAATAACTTCCCCACAAATTGTACTCCCTGTCCACCAACTCCGGCAATTTTCACACGTATCGCCATATTCTTCACTCCTGTTTCCTGAAAATTCCAACTGGAATCTTCGTGTAACCCACCCGAGGGTCAAACTCGATGACTGTGTTCTCTGGAAGAAGATATGTCCCTTGGTCATCCGGTCTAATTTCAACTGAAGCCTCAAGAAGATTCTTGATCATATATTCCCCTGTCGGATATCCATTCCGTTTGCCATAAATCGCGGGACATCCACTCACTAAATCAATGAAGGCAACTCCTTCTGTCTTTATTGCTTGGCTAATTACCTTTGGAAGAATCTTGTAGTGGGCTGATGTATATCGAGCAACAAAATCTGCTCCAGCACCTAGTGCCAGATCAACAAGGTTGAATGGCCGATCATTCTTGCCGATGGTGGTGGGTGTTCGGGTGTTTTCAAAAGATGTTGGAGATGCCTGTCCGCCTGTCAATCCATAGGTTGAATTGTTGTTGCAGATGATTGTCATGTCTATGTTGCGTCTGCAAGCATGAATGAAATGGTTTCCTCCTATTGCAAAAAGGTCACCATCTCCCGAAAACACAATCACTTCTAGGTTCGGATTTCCCAATTTCACTCCTGTGGCAAATGGAATGGCTCTACCATGGGTTGTATGGAACCCGTCGGCTTCAACATAACCTGAGGCCCGACCTGTGCATCCAATTCCAGAAACAAAGACAACCTCTTTGTCCATGTCCAGCTTTGTCTTAAGTATTCCTCGAATTATCGATTGGAGATTTGTTCCTAAACTGCAACCACTGCACCATATATGGGGGAGCATCTTAGAAGTCAGTTCATTCTCAAGATTATGTCCAAGTTTAGAGAAATTGATGGTCATGTGTTTCCACCTCCAATTTTTTTCAATTGTTTCAAGATCATGCTAGGTGGGGGAATTTCTCCTCTATAGTATGGTAAATGATCCACCTCTCTCCGTAAAAATCGTTCTACTGGCCAGATCAGTTGCCCTTGAGACATTTCCACAACAAGAACTTCTTTTCCCTCCGTTGTTTCACGAAGTTCATCCTGAGGAAAAGGCCATATCGTTCGTAGTCTGAACATTCCTGCGTTTATTCCTTCTCTACGGGCAAGGTTGATCGCATGTTTTGCAGACCTCGCTGTACTCCCATACGCAACAACCACGATATCAGCATCTTCAACCATGTACTTCTCTGGTTGAGGAAACAGATGCTGGTATGAAATGATCTTGTCTCTCAATCGGTTCATCAGGGATTCATAAGTGTCCGCCGATAGATCTACATGCCCTGAGGAATCGTGGCTCAACCCTGTTGCAAAAGCCTTTTGTTCCTCTCCAAAACAATTCATTGGGGGAACCAATGTGGATGAAATAGTCTCTCCTTTCCAAATGATTGGTTTTTCTCCAGGGACTGCCCGTTCAATTACTTCAAGGTTCTCTGGAATGACAAAACGTTCTTTGAGTGTAGAAAGCACTTGATCTGAGAGCACAAATACAGGTGTCCGCAATGCTTCACTTGCGTTGAATGCTTCCACTGTCAAGTCGAAACATTCCTGTACGGAGGAAGGTGCGAACGTAGGAATCAAATAGTCCCCATGAGATCCAAAATGAGCTTGCATGAGCTCTTGCTGTCCTGGGAAAGTTGGCAAACCTGTTGAAGGACCGCCTCTCATGATGTTGGCAAGTACCAAAGGAGTCTCCGTGAATGCAGCCAAACCGATTCCTTCCTGCATAAGGGAAAATCCGGGTCCTGAAGTGGCTGTCATTACCTTTCTTCTTGTCCACGAACACCCAATGGTTGCAACGATGGATGCCAATTCATCCTCTGCCTGTAGAAATGCTCCTCCCACCTTAGGTAACCTTTTGGCCATATGCTCCATTACTGTTGAACTGGGTGTGATCGGATACCCAAAGTATCCATGAAGTCCCGCAGCAATCCCCCCTTCTGCAATTGCGACATTGCCCGATTCAAAATGGCTTCCCGCTTGTATCCTACTTTCCTGCTGTAACTCTGTTTCCATCATTCTTTTTCACCAACCAGTACTTCCTCAAGAGGATGTATTGAAAGAACAAAATCCGGACAAGCATACAGGCATTGTCTACATGCGGTACATTTTCCATTTTCAATGGGATAGAAATACCCTCTATGGGTCTTTTTTTCGCTCATGTGCAATGCTTCATAAGGGCAGACGCTGGTACAGATCCGACATCCCTTGCATCTGTCCCTGTCAATCACAAACACCCTGTCCTTTTTCCTGCCTACAACGAAAACATCGAATCTCTCGTTGTGGAATTCCCTAGACAGTGACATAATCACATTGGTACCTATAAACTATATAATTGTTCCCTGTTTTGAAAATGACTTCGTCACTCTCTTATTTTCCTGCTGCTGCATCACTGTGCTGTTTGACCCTTTTAGCGAGATGGATTCTCCTGGTGAAAATGACCATTATCAATGGAGGTATGCATATCACAAATGACGCTATGAATGGCCCTTCCGGGCTTATGTCATAAAAGAATGGTCCAAGTGAATTGGCAAAGGCTGTTCCAAATATGCTGAGGGAAGTCATCATGCCGAAAACAAATGAAAATTCCTGTGGTTCGACAATTCTGCCGATACGAGTAATTTCCATTGTAAAATATGTAGAAATTGCAAGATTCAACAAGAAAAGACCGGCAATAAAAAATCCGAGATGAATTTTGGAAAGTGCAGTTGATCCCGTTCCAAGAATTGCAATTGTCCAACCGATGAGTCTTATGTCCTCATCTCTTATGTAATCATATAATTTCCCTACAATTGGCGCCCAAATCACTTGAACTAGGGAGGCTGCTCCTGTAATGAAACCTACAAAGGTGAGGCTCAGATTGAGAATATTGTATCCGTAAACGCTGTAGACCGCCGAAATCAATCCAAAGATCAGACCTGCCATAAAAAACAGAAAGAATGCTTCTGGAACTCCTTCACGTTTGATTGCTGCAAGATGTATCCTCTTTTTCGCCGGAGGGGCGGAAAGATCCAGATCCATTGGTTCCTCCGGGAAAAGGAGTTTAAACAGTCTAGGGATCAAACGCAAGGTGATGAGGAAGAAAATGACGTCAAAAAGAATGA
Organism: uncultured archaeon; assembly: GCA_964645535.1. GTDB lineage: Archaea > Asgardarchaeota > Heimdallarchaeia > Heimdallarchaeales > Kariarchaeaceae > WAKA01. The sequence goes on from CAZYCQ010000068.1 coordinate 5,780, forward strand.
TGATCATTCCTGCAAAAATAATAGAATCTGGCGGATAATGATCCAATAGATAGGCAAAAAGATATGGCCCCGAAAAACTTCCTAATCCTACCATTGCGGACAACAATCCGTTTTTCATTCCACGATCTCGTTTTGAGACGGAAACGATCGCCCGACCCGTCATTGCAAACATATTTACTCCAAACCTGATCATACTGAGGGCTAGCATATAGATGACTGGAAGGTCTGAAAGAACAACCAAAACCATAGAAATCAAATAGATGACATATCCCAAAGCAATGGCCTTCTTTCTTCCCAGCCAATCAGAAATAAGTCCCGCGGGAAGTCGGGATGCAGCACCAACAAAAAAAGCCACACTTCCTATCTGCCCCCACAGAACAACTGTGGCTGTGTCTGTCAATGCGAACTTAACCTGTAGGTAAAGGGGAAAAACTGAGAAAAATCCCCTGAAGATGAAGAACCCCAAAAAATATGGGATCAGGATGGGCGAAAGCTCTATAAAAGAAGGGAAAGTTTCGGATTTTTTTGCCACGAAAACCAATCTTGTTTGGAATTTAATTGGGGTTGGATAGGACCATATTGCCTTAGCTATCCTTCTCCATGATTTTTTTCACCTCAAGAATATGTTTGTGAAGATCTGTAAGAGATGATCCTTCTTTAGGCTTGTTTACTTGGTTTGTAATTGTTGTAATTTTGTCGTAAAGCTCAAAAACTTGTACTCTTGTCAAGACAATTCCTTCTGGGGTGAAGACCATGATGTAATTTGCAAAAACCAATGCGACATTCAAAAGAAGAATGCTCCAAATAGAAGGAACAAATATAAACAGAAAATCGTGGATTACTGTCAAAATAAGTGCGACAATCCAAAGCCTTTTGGCTTTTTTTAATCCGGGTATCCCCTTATCCTCTTGGATACTCCACATTGTATACAAAAGAATCAATGAAATTGCCAAACGGAAAACTGTCAGCGGGGCATTGAACCTTGTTGAAATAATGATTACTTTCCCAATCACAAGACCATAATGCATATTGAACACAGTTTCATTGAAGGAAGGATAGGGGAAGATGGGATGAGCCGTCCCATCAAGAGGTTCCCAAAAATAGGTGCTTAAGACCAGGATTAGTGCATAGGCAATAAATGTCCTGAGGAGAATTGATGGGTATTTTCTTATCTTATTGCCGAAATAAAGAAATGGAAGGTACGTGACCGAACTGAGCGAATAAAAAACTTTTATCCGGAAGGTTTCCGGTAATGGGGAAAAAACTACTGTGATTGCAACAAAGGAAAGAAAAAAGATTAAAAAAAGAAACAAGAATTCAGAGAAGGAAGAGATTAAGTATAGCCGAAGTGTGACAATCATTCCATTCAGTAGCAGGAGTATGGCAGAAATACCCAACGTTATTAGGACAAAATTTGCCAACTCCATTAAGGTCTTTTACTAAATATCCTATTTAACCCTTTTTTCCCCCTGAAAAAGGTTAACTACCCAATCCTTTACTCAAAAGAATTATATTGTCCTTTTCAAAATGTACATTGTGAGAATTGTAGGTCTTCCTAAGTTTTTCGCAGAACGCCTTGTGATGAAAATTATCTTGATGGTTTTCATTGGAGTAATTGTCATCGGAGGGGTCTTGGGTTTCCGTAATATGCAAGTTCAACAGATATCTGATCAGGAAGAGATTCTTATAGATGCTAAATTCGACTTTTCTCAAATCGTTGTGCTAACAAAGAATTTTGTTGCAAATAACACAGAGCTTCATGATCTCATAACTGAGACCTACGACGACATCATTGGTGAGTTGCACCAACTTGGTTCTCAAATCGCTCCCGAATTTCGAGAAGAATTGGAACAGATAGAAGGAATTGTTTCCAATTCATTCGATATATCGTTCAACTCCAGCAAGGACAAAAACCTCAAGACAGAAGTGGATAAACAATTCAACTCACTTGGAGAATTCAATTCCGCAGTGGATTCAATTTTCCGAATCCTTTCCCAATGGAAAACCCCTTGGCTCAATGGTTCTGGAGGAACGACCTTCCATTTGAAATTCTATAAGGTGCATGAAGTTGTTGCATCTGTCGTTGGCATTCAGGAAGATTATTCGATAGCCGCAGGCGAGAAATTCTCCTTCAATGACCGAGCCAAAATTGCCTTTGATGGAATGGTGAATTTGACGGTTTCATATCTTTTGGATTATCTGACCGCACTCAATGGAACAACAGATCCTGAAATCCAATCCATTCTAAATGATTTTGCAAGTCTCAAGGCGTATTTGGAGGATCTTTCCGGCGATTTTTCACCTCTCTCGAATGATGTTGCTTCGTGGTTGGGTGTTGATCCTACAACTGACGTCGAAGGATTGAATGCCATTCCCATCCTCAATCAAATCATCTCAAAAATTGATGAAGATTTCTCGATTCTGGTCTCAAAAAATGCTTCGATCTACGAACCGGCTTTAATCCTTGATTCCAACACCAACCCCATTTCTGCATCCTTGCTGCTCTTACTCTACCAACAGCTTATCAATGTACATGGAGCAACGATGATTGACGCCATTGCCTTCATCTATCCCGTCCTTGTAAATCTGGATATCAGCTTTTCTAGATTTACCACCAGAGTTGATCAGTTGATCAATGCACTGAATTCAGAACTGATTTCAGTAACCTTTCCAATTATTGTGTTGATCGTACTGACCCTTCTGGTCATTGTATTTGTATTTATTCTCAACCGTGACCTGATTGGACCTATACGAACCTTGGAGACGGATGCCAATGAAATCAACAATGGGAATCTAGCCATTGAATTGAAACAGTGGCCACAGGTTGACGAGATCGGACAGCTAGGGCGTGCATTCAACGAAATGGTGAAAAGCCTTAGGCAATTGACGTCTCGTTTACAAATGTCAGCTTCTTCTGTTCAAGAAACCAGCCAAATGCTGAACATTGTGACAAAAGAAACATCAGACAACACAACCCAGATCACCAACACCATGCAGCAAATAACTCATGGTGCTTCAGAGCAAGTCCAGATGGTCAACCGTGTAATGGATCGTGTACTGCAATTTGAACAGGTAACCTCCCAGATTTTGGCAGATGTCTCAAAAACATTGGAGACGATTGTGAAGATTTCTCTTCAGACTAATGTTTTAGCCTTGAATGCCGGTGTGGAAGCATCACGGGCCGGAGAAAGCGGACGAGGTTTCGCTGTTGTGGCCGCCAATATGCGGACTCTTTCGGATAGGGTTAAGGAGACTACAAAAGAAGTGCGGAAACTCTCGGAATCTATCCGAGATCAATTGAACGATTTGGTACAGTCCTTAGAAAATGAACTTAACAATGTCCTTTCCGTTTCAGAAGAGCAGGCAAGTGCAACCGAGGAAGTTACAGCCTCTGTTGAGGAAATCAGCTCCCAAGTTCAAACCATCAGTCAGACCATGACTGACCTCAACGATCTCATATCGAAATCATTCGAAGAAGTTAGTTCACTTAAGACAGAATAATTCCTCAAAGATTAATCTTATATTTCCCATAGACATTGGGCATTTAACGGAGGAATTCATATTTATCTCGGAAACCTTTGAGATTCATAAATTTGGAGGTACAATAACAGGAACAACAAGAGGTTTGTCAAGAATTAAAGAGATTGTCTGTGAGGCGGAGCATATTCCGGTTCTTATAGTCTCTGCCGCGACCGGAATCACAGATCTCTTGATTTCAATACTTGAAAACCTCAGAGAGGAGAAAATTCCAGAATACATGGATGTCTTGATCAACAGGCATGACAACTTGAGTCCTTTCGACCTTCGGAAAAATTCTGATTTTCTTTATGAAATCCGACGTTTGCAAAGGATATTGTTTGGTATTTCATACACTGGTGAGCTGTCCGATACCCTTCATGATCTAGTCCTTAGTTTTGGAGAAAGACTGGTCACCTATGTCATCAATGATGTCCTTGCAGACACAGGAAAGAAAGTGACCACAATCTATCCCGAAACATGCTTGATCACCAATGGCAAGGCAAAGCATGCAAGTATTGATCTATTGACATCCGCGCCTCTTCTCAAAAAGCAGATCGAACAGGCCATCAGCGATCGAAAGAATGATGTGATTATCATTCCCGGATTTTACGGAGTTTCTCCGTCCGGCAAGATAAACCTTTTCGGTAGATCTGGAACCGATTATTCTGCCTCAGCGGTGGCATATCTACTTAACTCCTGTCATTTGACCATATGGAAGGATGTATCTGGTTTTCTCAGTGCAGATCCTGCAATTGTTAATGATGCCAAAAGGATAAATTCCCTGAACTATGGGGAAGCATCAGAACTATCTCATTTCGGCGCAAAAATCCTTCATCATCGTGCCGTTATTCCTGCCAAACTCGGAAAAATCCCTATTCGGTTGCGTAACATTTACCATCCTGAAGATGTGACGATAATATCCAGTGATACCCACATTGATCGGGAAAAGATCATCAAAAGCATATCCTTCATGAAAGGACTTGCTATCCTGAAATTTTACAATACTTACGGGGCAACCGAAGGTGGACTTATGAACAAAATCACTACAGTTCTTGCCAATATGGGGATTGATGTCATCTCTGTAGCCACTTCCCAAACCTGCATTTCTTTTCTGGTAAAATCAGACGAGCTTGAAGGCAAGGTTGCTTCACTTGAACTGTCCTGCGAAGATTATGTGGATTCAATATCTGTGGTCGAAAATGTCTCATTGATCGCATGTGTAGGTGAAGAGCTTGCTCAAACCCCTGGTGTTGCTTTCCGAGTTTTTGGGGCAATGGCAAAAAGTGGTGTGAATGTGGACATGATTTCTGCTGGAGCTTCATCATCTGCAATACATTTCACAGTGCATCAAAAAGATCTTAAGACTGCTATTTTGTCGCTTCACTCCGCACTTGCCTGATCGCTTCTTACATGATAGAACCTATGGATGACGAATATTGAAACAGCCAAAAGCAATATTGGTAGCAGGAGCATTTGGATCTTGATCCCGATCTTTCCAAGTTCATCCTGCTCAGAAAGGTTCTGATCAAATCCCGACCAATCAGACACTGTCGCAAATGTTACTGCTTGCATAAGAATGGCAAGCCTGATGAAGAAACCATTGAAGCCAAAAAAGATACCCTCTCTCCTTACTCCTGATTTCAAATAATCATCGTCAATGACTTCCGATATGAGCAAATCCACCACCATCAGCAACCCAGCCAATCCCAATCCCACAAGACCCATGATCGTGATGACAATGACATCCGGGAAGGTAAACCAGAGGGGAATCAAAGTCAACGAAAAAGCAATTGATGATGCAACAAACGTTCTTTTTGGTGATCCTTTGTTGGTGATCCAAACCCAAAATGGCAAAGTCAGAACCGTAATACCAAGAGCAGCTCCATACGTTGCAATCTCAAAATCTTCCGCTTTGTCAAGGATGAATTTCCGATAAAAAGGAAACATGGACAGCAGTTGGCCATAGGCATAATAAGTAATTGTATTGACGAAAAGGAATGCCTGAAAATTCCTATTGGTCAAGAGGATTTGAATCCCTTCCTTCAATGAATACGTTTCCAAATCCTCATTTTTTGCATGGGGTTCATGGCATCCAAACAATGCCAATGTGATATTCAGAAAAGAAATACCTGCAAGTATCCATCCAAACCTGCCGTATGATGCAATATCCCCATCCTTCACGAAAAATGGAGGAAGAACAAGAGCAACCACAAGGGCCACAATTGAAAAAACCTGTCGTGAGGCAGATACAAAGCTTCTGTCATCTAAATTTTTGAACATCTCCGGAAATAAAGCTGCCCAAGCAAGAACCACGATGGTGTATCCTGTGTCAAAAATCAAAAGCATGGCTACCAACCAGAGGAAGGTATATGTCATGCTTCCAAAATTTGGTGGTGTCCAGATCAAGGCAAAACTGATACAGAGTGGGATCATGAAAAGAACCATCCATGGTATTCTTCTTCCCCACCTCGTCGGAAATCGATCCATCATCCATCCGAATAAGGGATCATTGATGCTGTTGTAGATTGCCCATATCCCGATAGCCAATCCATATAGTGTCGGTTCCATTTTCAATTCGACAACGTAGAAGAATTGAGCCTTGCTTTGATAGAATTGAAGAAGAAGAGCCGCCGAAAAGCTCATGGATGAATAAAGGAGAAATTTCTCCTGGATCGCCACAACCTATCGTCTTGTTTAGCGATAAAAGGGTGTTGGATAAAAATGGCACGATCTTTCAATCTTTAACCGCAAATCTTCGAAGGCCATCGTAGAACGAACCCGCAAAGAGATCAAACAGTTTCTTTGTCCCCTCGTAATAGGTTTTCTCTCCCTCCTTCTTGATCACCAAACCATCCCTTTCCAATTCATCAAGCAACTTCCGAAGGGGATTGTATCCTACCCCTATTTGAGTACGAAGGGAATAGAATGTCTGCGGCTCCCTCAGTAATAATTCATACAATTGGAGCAACAGAATCAGGGAGTTACGACGCATGTATCATTCCCCTTCAAGAATGGAAAGATATTTCTCGTTTGTTTTCTCAAAGCTCTCAAGTGCTTTTTCCAGATGGGAAAAAAGCAGGTTTGTCCTAAAGCTGGCTTCCTCAGTTCGACTAATGATGAAAAGAACGGCCAAGGCACTGATCACTAACGGCAGAGACCAAAACAAAAATTGAATAGGGTCTGCAAAAGGGTCAATACCAAGGTTAAGGAAAATTAAGATCAGGACATAGATGATCACGGCCAAAAGAATTGCAGAAAACAGTATGGATTTCTGCAACACTGAAATCCTGAACAATGTGCTTGGCAATTCCGCAACTACGTTGCCAAAGGTCGGATCCTTCGTAGTCAAGGTATCTCTCAGGTTATTTTCCATGGCTCGGTACCTTGCCTGTGCTATCTTATTCTTTTCCGTCCACCTTATGACCATCTGAATTCCCAAAAGGGAAACTGAACCCAGCACATAGTAAAGAAATATGAGATAATTGCCCTGGATAGACAAAACTTCTTCGTAAACAATGAGTACAACCCCGAATGTCGATTCAATTATCGAACTCAGCATGAAAAGCATGAATGTGTATGTCTTTGGCAACTCGTTTTTAACCCTGTTCTGTGCCGCCAAATAAAGTATTGTCCTTAACATGCCTGCAAGCACCAATAACGCTCCTGAAATCAAATAGCTCCCTAAAACAAACGCAATCAACGCCAACAACTTCGATAAGCCATTGGAGACAAACAATAATGTTTCAAGCGACGGCTTGTCCAAGCCATTCCACATTCGTAAATTCCAAAACAATTTCAGAGTGTTCAATGGCACTTCTTTTTCCCTTATTCTTATCTTATAATCTCCAAATATTACATCCGAAATGAAATTGGACATCAGGAACCCCAATATCATAACAGTCTGATCATCGGAACTCTTTCCTGCAACAAACGGCAACCCTATTTCATTGACAAGAAGGATGAAATTGACAAGAAGTGCCAAAAAGGCAAAAACGCTGTAATATGCCGAGGCGGTTATAAAAGGTCTGTTCAACACAACCTGATCTGTGTTTGCAATCGCTTCTCCGTTGGCTGGTATTATCTGTTCCATGATTAAACTTTCTTTCCAATTTAAATAAGGATTGAAGTAACTTTGTTACTATTCTGCCAGAAGCTTCAGGTCAACAATTTCTGCGGTTTCCCATAGGGTTTCAAATCTTGCTGAAAGACTGTTCGCAAGTTTCCTGTCCCTTAAATAGATGGCCGCCAAGAATTCTGAAGGGTTAATGGGATTCAGCACCTTCAAAACCACCTTCTCTCCATCAATGATACTGAATGGGTATGGAAGCAAAGAAACCAATCTGACTTCGGTCTGAACAAGAAAGGAAAGAGTATGGGAAAAATCGTCCAACGTCTTATAGAAAATGCTTTTTGTTTGAATTCCGATCAGAAGCCTCAATTTCACCCCTTTTGACGACAAGTTCGACATGATCTTTCCATATTTCTCCAAAAGCGATCCAAACTGCTCCTTGGTCATTCCTTCATAAATATCCATGTAACCAAGAAATTCGAACTTAGTTTCTTTCAAAAACGAAAAGTAAGACTCATAGAGTGTTTTACCCACAGCAACTTTCCACATGGGCTCATTATCGGAAATCTGTTGGTGAATACGTGTCAGATCCTCAATGATAATGTCTGCATTCCTCTTTAGTTTCTCAGTTTCTTGAACTCTGCTTTCCACAAGCTTGCTAACTGCCACATCTGGCGGAATGGCAAAAAAATGTTGGGGTCTGCCTCCAGTAGATCCGGCAATCCCCTTGGATTCAAGAGAATGGAGAACTTCGTAAATCCGACCATAGGGTACTCCCGATAATCTAGATAAATCTCTTGCAACAAGGGTACCCTTCCTGAGCAATGTCAGATAGCATTTTTCCTCGTAAGTTGTCAATCCCAGATCTGTTAACATAGATTTGCTTCAATTCCAAGATACAAAAACATTTACAACTCTAAGTTGTTGCAATCTGTCGATTCTCCTTTTTAAGCATATACCTTCCTTCTTCATAATGAGCAAAAGAAACCAGGTTGTACTTGTTACAGGTGCCTCCTCTGGCATCGGGAAGGCAACCGCAAGAAAATTGCTTGCCGATGGACACATCGTTTATGGTGCCTCCCGAAGAATTGAACGCATGAAGGATATTGAGAACGAAGGCGTCAATATTCTCCGAATGGATGTCACGAATGATGAGGACAGGCAGTACTGCATTGATCACATCATCAAAGAAGAGGGTCGTATTGACGTTCTTGTCAACAATGCCGGTTTTGGACTATATGGTGCTGTCGAAGATATCCCTCTTGATGATGCCAGATGGCAGTTTGAAGTCAATCTGTTTGGGTTGGCCGGACTTGTCCAACTCGTTCTTCCGTACATGCGAAATCAAAAATATGGCAAAATCATCAACATCTCATCCATTGGTGGCAAAATCTACACTCCTCTAGGGGCATGGTACCACGCTACAAAACATGCATTGGAAGGATGGTCTGACGCTCTGCGTCTTGAAGTCAGGCAATTTGGAGTTCATGTTGTCCTCATTGAGCCAGGTCTGATACGAACCGAATTTGCCGACGTAATGACCGAACCCATGCAACGGTATTCTGGACATGGCCCTTACGCAGACTTTGTAAAAAAGGTCATAAACGCTCTTGGAAAATCCTATTCCGAAACCAATGGATCCCCTCCTACCATAATCGCTGACGTCATAGCAAAAGCTATACGCTCAAAGAAACCAAAAACAAGATACAGAAAAGGAAAAATGGCTGGAACACTTCTTTTTCTAAGAAAATGGACATCTGACCGAATGTTTGACCGAATCGTCATGAGCCAAGTCAAATAGACCACATCAGTCACGTTGATTCATGCTCAATCTAGACCAGCTAGAA
>CAZYCQ010000069.1:0-930 GCA_964645535.1 uncultured archaeon
TTGACTGAGAATCCTAGAAATAGGTTGAAACTAGATGGTGGTGCAGGGATACCTGCATTTGCAGGACCGTCTCATTGACTGAGAATCCTAGAAATAGGTTGAAACACCGTTACTTCTTCTTTGACCGCATGGGACGACTTCGTCTCATTGACTGAGAATCCTAGAAATAGGTTGAAACATAAAGAATACTCCATTCATTAAGACTTGATAAGGGGTCTCATTGACTGAGAATCCTAGAAATAGGTTGAAACATCATTCCCGCAAGTAGGCTAACGATCATCTTTTCGTCTCATTGACTGAGAATCCTAGAAATAGGTTGAAACTGGGAAGGTTTCCAAGAAGAAGCAAGCCTCCAAGAAGAAGCAAGCCGCCAAGAAGAGTCTCATTGACTGAGAATCCTAGAAATAGGTTGAAACATATAAATTGGTTAATTTACATGAATGACATTTTGTAGTCTCATTGACTGAGAATCCTAGAAATAGGTTGAAACCAACCCTGAGGTATTCATTAGGATCAATCACAAGATCGTCTCATTGACTGAGAATCCTAGAAATAGGTTGAAACTTTCAATGATGTCAATTGCATAAGTTAGAAGCGATTGTGTCTCATTGACTGAGAATCCTAGAAATAGGTTGAAACCAGCAGAGGAGCAGTCCATGATCATGCGACGCCGAACGTCTCATTGACTGAGAATCCTAGAAATAGGTTGAAACACAATTTTCGGAGGATTATCATATTTGATTGTATGTGGTGTCTCATTGACTGAGAATCCTAGAAATAGGTTGAAACGCACCGGAATACCATTTGGTATAAATAGTTCCCGGAAGTCTCATTGACTGAGAATCCTAGAAATAGGTTGAAACTTGATGCATGAATTCCCGAAGTAGTCCCCATAAGAAGTCTCATTGACTGAGAATCCTAGAAATAGGT
>CAZYCQ010000069.1:940-14627 GCA_964645535.1 uncultured archaeon
AATTCTCCCCTTTCATGGCTTTCCTGTGTCGTCTCATTGACTGAGAATCCTAGAAATAGGTTGAAACATTCCAATTGATAAGCTTTTCTTACATTTATAATATCGTCTCATTGACTGAGAATCCTAGAAATAGGTTGAAACATACTGATCGCCCATGCGTCCTCACCCCATATGTATGTCTCATTGACTGAGAATCCTAGAAATAGGTTGAAACTCCAAGGAAGAGGAGAGTGACACGGCTTCGGTGGAGCGTCTCATTGACTGAGAATCCTAGAAATAGGTTGAAACTGCCCCATTTGGGATAGGGGGGTGGGAGACATATCCCGTCTCATTGACTGAGAATCCTAGAAATAGGTTGAAACTACATCCACCTATAAAATTGATGAATGTTGTTCTTTTGTCTCATTGACTGAGAATCCTAGAAATAGGTTGAAACCAGTATGCATAGCTCACGTAGTACTCGTCCATTGGCGTCTCATTGACTGAGAATCCTAGAAATAGGTTGAAACTATCGATATTCTGTGGGAGACTGCGGCGTGAAGTAGCGTCTCATTGACTGAGAATCCTAGAAATAGGTTGAAACTATCTGTCCAAGGCAGCCACCACAAATCTGATAGAAGTCTCATTGACTGAGAATCCTAGAAATAGGTTGAAACGCTACAGTCTTTACCACGTTGGACACGCTTGCGTTGCGTCTCATTGACTGAGAATCCTAGAAATAGGTTGAAACGCAACACTTCCCAAATAATCAACATCAATCCAGTCATGTCTCATTGACTGAGAATCCTAGCAATTGGTAGGAACTGGAATTCTTCAGGTATCATCCGACCTTTTCCACCATAGGGAAAGAGGGTACTATTGTCATTTGCGAAAAAATATGTTCACGCTTAGGGATCCCTTGGAAAGATATTCTAATTCCTGAAATATTTAACCTTGACCTTGCCGAAGCCCATTGCCCTTTTGCCTCCGATGCCCCAATGCTCCATGGTCTGGACAAGTCGATTGAGATGTTCGAGTCCGTCATTTTCCTCCACGACGAACTTCAGGTAGCCCATGGTTGCAAACACCTTTGCGGTCTTGGTGAGGCTCACTTTGGCGGACTTTATTTCGAAATTTGTAATTGCAACCTGCTTTTCGATCCTCTGCGGAAGATCCTCATCGAGTGCCTCACCAGTTAGCATCTCATAGGTTTTTTGTGTGGTGTACCAAAGCTTTTGAAGGTTGAGGAACGGGTCTACTTTGCGCTTGCGATTGGGATCGGGAAAGATGGCAGGCGTCTGGAACCTGAGGGCGAACCCGGATCCAACTTTCGGAGGTTCTGCAGGAACGGGATTTACCTTGCTGAACTGTACCTGATAGACCGGGAATTCATTTTTCACAAGTTTGATGGTACCATAGTCATCCTCCACAATGATTCTGAGGATGGTCTGGGAAAGTTCCTCGTCAGTGGTGGCAACGCCTATGGTCGCTCCGTTGGAAATCTTGGTGAAAGGGAATATTGAATAGGGTCTTTGATGGTTTCCCTCATGCAACTTTTCCCATAGGTTGGGATTTTTCTGCTTGAGATAGGTGAGCAAGGCCCCCTGTGACACCTTTCCGGTGAACCCCCCGATGCTGAAGTCGCGGGGAACGTCAATGAAGAACTGAAAACGCTGGATGAACTTCAACGAACTTCCTCCTCTTCTGTGGTTTTAAGGATTAGCCCGAATTCATAGGAATAATCATGCTTTTTGCAGTTGAGCAGCAAAGGGGGATTACGGATCCTCGGTTGACCTGGAGGGCTGACAATGTCATCCTTTTTGACGTAGGCTGGAATGAGCAGGTCGGCTGCCTTGAGGGATCCTTGCCTAGTGTACTTGGCATAGTCCTCCCAATCTGTTTCCAGCAGGACATCGACAGTGGTTCTTTCCCTATTTTCAATGATTTGATCGATCCAAGGTCTATAGGTTCCCGGAAGAATGACATCCTTGAAATTGGCTATTCTGTTATGGTTGATGGCATTGTTGAAGGTAGTCTCACCTGTTTTCTTCCAGAAATCCTCATCATAAAGTTCGTTTATGAGATCGATCAGGTCGCCTTCGGTGAGTTCCCTTTCATCTAGCCTTTTGAGGAGTTCCTTGGATCTGCTGAGAAGTTCATTGTCATAGACAAGATGTGCGAATTTCCCTTGGTGTGCGATATGTACGTTGGTTTTTTGCAAAGGTCTTTTACCCGCCCGGTTAATTCTACCTAGACGCTGGACAAGTGCGTCCAAAGGTGCAAGTGCTATAATTCCCAATTCATAATCAATGTCGAGGCTTACCTCCACCACCTGGGTGGCAACCAGTACTTTACCGTTTGAGGGTTCGTCTATGATTTTTTTCTCCTTTTGCTGTCTGTCACCGTATTTGAACCTTGAATGCAGAAGAAGTGCATCTTTGTTTGGGAACAGCTCTTTTACGATTCTGTATGCATTCTGTGCATCACGGACAGTGTTGCAGATTATAAGGGTACTTTCAGCCCTTTCAATTTCTGCTGAAAGTTTCTTAATGAGGTTTTGCACAGTTTCCTCATGGATCTTGATCTTATGTCGTATCCGTTCCAGAAATTCTTTGTCTGCTTGGTCATTTTCATCGGGAGAAATATATGGGATGTGCTCGCCGAAATGTTTGTAAATAAGATTTTTGAGCAAGTCCGGAAAGGTTGCCGACATGAAGAGCACTTTGGCGTCAAATTGTTCGGTTAGGGTTTTTGCGAGGTTAAGGATCAGTCCGGTCAGGTTACTGTCATACGAGTGGATCTCATCGAAAACCACAAGACATTTCGTAAAGTCACAGACCATTGGCTCCCATCCTTGACCCTGCATAAGCACCTTGAGCAATTGATGGGGTGTGGTGACCTTGATCGGATAGAAAATTTCCTGTGCAAGCCTTGCCATGTCCCTTGCTGCATAGGAGATGATGTGATCCACCTTTCTGCCGTGAAGGGTCTTCCAGTTGGGACTGTCCAAAACAAATGATGAAAAGGTTTCCGGATCGACATTCTCAATGGTTGTGGGCGGTTCATTGACCTGTTTTTCCAAGGATCGGATTTTTTCCTTTTTTGTCGTTTCAGGGTCAATGGTGGTCATGTCCTCCTCCAACAGATGGAAATAGACATTTGCTGCTCGTGAATGGTGAAGTGCCACTACTCGGTAGCCCTTGTCCAGTTCGAGAAATTTGGACCATCTTTTGTACATGGCATTGATGGATGCCTGAACAGGTAACACGTAAAAGATGCGGGAGAGTCCCACTTCATTTTTTTGGTTACATGTCAGCCAGTTGAAGGCGGCCTCTGTCTTTCCAGATCCGGTCGGTGCACGCAACATCACTGTTCCAAACTGACCAACCTTTTCTTGAAAGGGTCTAAGGGAGTATTGTTCCGGAACTATTCTGTACTTGCTGAGATCGGGTGTGGGTGGTACAAAGTTGTTGTTTCCGCTGGAGAGGTGGTCCCCAACCGTGACAAGGGATCTTACCAAGCTGACGAAGAACCGATCAAACCCCTGCGGGAAATTGTCCTCGACAACTCCTCTTCCATATTTATGGTTTGGCAATCTTCTTTCAGTTCCTTTTTCAATTACTGTTAGTTCTCCTTCTACGAACTTACGGAAGCATTCCACGTTCTCGGGAAGGTCTATGCATTCCGGCAGCCACTTTTCTTCCAGAAGCTGATTTGCCCATTCATCCTCTTTCAAAATATTGACGATACGTTTCCAATCACTTTGGAGTAGTTCCTTGTTGCAGACCAGTTCATTCCACATGATCTTGAATTGCCCGTATGTAGGCCACTGATTCTCTGGAATTGATTTCGGCCATGTTGTTCCTTTTTCCCGGTACGGCTTGTGGTGAGTGACTATCGAGAGATAGATGGCAAGGAACAGTTTGGGATTTTTCCGCAAGGGTGGCAAGGTATGGAAGTTATGCACGAAAATTGCGGCAGACAGGATTTCATGCCTTCTTCCCTCCCAACTGGGATGGTCTTCAAGCTTTATCATTTCCTGAAAGCCAGCAGCTGCTTTTCCCAAATCGTGTAATAACCCGCCAATGAAGGAGCAACGGTAAACGTCTTCCTTGTGGTTAGGATCCAACAATATCCTTGTGGCGGCGGTCAATGCGGCAGCGGCAGCCTCAATGGAATGCTGAACAAGGTCTGTTCCACCTCTGTCCTTGCTTTTTGCCATCAGGGGTTCTTTTGTTCCCTCTTCAAAGTTGCAGTTTGAATTCGTAACCTCTGGTTTAAAGATTTCCCCGCCGAACATCTCACTTCCACCTGTGGACGTAAAACACTCGGTGGCCTAACTCGGGAAGACAATACAGGTCGGGGAACTGTACCTCTTGTTCCTCTTGGGGGAGTGCCAAAAAGGTGCGGATGTTCTGGGGTCTCCGAACCCTACCTTCCTGATAATCAAAATGTTCGGGCAGGTTATGAATCATGCCATTTGCCGGCAATGGCTGACCTAGCTCAATCGGAAGCAAAGTCCCGCGCAACTTGCCCTTTTCCACTGGAACTGCATCAGTAACCTTGAGTTCCTCCACAGCAACTAGGTCTTGTGACCTTCCCAAGAATAGGGGTCTTCGCGGTCGGTCGACAATTTCCTTGAACTCAAGATTCGTGAGGACGAGCTCCAATTCCGGGAAGATATGCATCTCTCTCTTCCTGATATTGGTCTTATTGTAGCCGTACCTACCGCTGTCGTTTCGTTTCCATCTATGGAACTTTTCTAGATCGCGGGAGATTCCCTGGTACGTATATCTCATTCCAATTCGTGTTTGATCCGGGGTAATTTCTTCATCCTTTGCCGAGGTGAGCATGCCTAGGATTGTACTATATGGGGGGACTGTCAGCGAGAGCTGGTCACCGGAAATGGTATAGGCAATCCTGAAAGATGCGCTGATTCCTGTCAGCCTCGCATAGACAACCTTCATGCAATCTCCCCTAGTTCAATGCAGCCGCCAGCTTTTCAGCGACCTGAATTGGCGTGTCAACTACCACTTCAACTCCTTCAACCTCTGAGAGGTCTCTGACTTCCTCTTCATTGCCGAGGTAACCACTCAGCATTCCAATGTAGAATGGGGTGGTAAACCTGTCTTTATAGTCCTTAATAAGTTCTTTAAGGCCCTGCATGTTAAGTACCGGCTTTCCGTCCTTGTTGCCGATGAGGTGCTCAAACGGAACAATTCCTACAGTCATTCCCGCAACCAAAATTAGTGACGGGTTTAGGCTGGTTCCAAACTGAGCCATCTTCGCCCCTCCATTCAGTCTTGCAATTGACTTGATCAAGGCACCGGCAACCTCTGTTTGATAGTCTGTCAGACCGTCTTTACGTTTGACAATTTCCCCATTTCTATAGACTGGGTGATCCAAAACCTCGATCAGGTTTGAATGCCTCTCCTTCAAGAAGGGATCTAGCTCTTGGGAGACATTTCCCTTCTTTTCAAAAACGCCAAGCCTATAGATTTCCAATGAGAATAGTGCCATGAGTTCAGCCGCATAAAATTCAGTTGTGTAGGGAAGTGGGGTGTCGTCATTTAGGTGGACAAACCCTTGATCCTCATTCATTGAGATCAATCCGTCTATTCCTCTCAGAAGGGATGATTTAAAGGTTGATGGACGAACAAGCTGTTCTTCCGGAATGTGATCCCTTTTGATTCTTTCATCCCGAGGATTGACATCCCTTCCCGATGCAAACATGTATCCGAAAATATCGTCTTCAGGATAGGTGATAGGATCAAGCTGTCCTGCAACTTTGTTTGTGCTTCCGTCATTGTTCCAGCCAATAGCCTCAATTTCACTCTTTGGCCAGCCCGTCTCCTCAATGAGAGTGTTTCGAAGCCACCTTCTCCAAGCCTGTGAAGAGACATAGGGTACTTTCTTTCCATTCTGCCAAAAAGATTTGACAGTAGATGTGTTCTTGTCCTCCCCCGAGCCGAGTCCTGCTCCATTTAGGAACGATCCCGGTGCGTGGATGAGGAATGCGCCGTTAATATGCGTGGTCTTACGACCAACTATTTCTTTGATGCTTTTTGTCATCTTATTCCTCCTTTGTTTGGTTTGTTTCAGTCCATATTCTGAACTGATAGAAGAAAATCCTGAGCTTGAACTTCAGGAGCTTCCAAGAAAAGGTTCGTGACTCGAATCCCGCCTCAAACCAGTCTGCTTCTGGTATCTGTACGGGTTGTTCGAGTTCAGTACGTAATCTTTCGTTAATCTGGTTAAGCAGGTAATTTGAACTAATTTTCCCCCTCTTCAACCCATCGTCAAACTCCCTGAAAAAGCGGTCCTTACCTATTTTATTGATTCTGACCTCTGAATATCTTATCAAGGCATTGCAGAGCTGGTCAGACATGCCGCTTGACCGAACCAAGTCTGCAAGATCCTTGACTTTGGGAAGTGCATGATTCCTTCCAACCTTGTGGCCATTCAAGATGGCCGTTGTCAAAATCCTGAAAAGATACAGGAGCTCCCTTCTAGTGATGCCCTCTGGAAGTTCTCGAAATTGCTCGTAGGTTAGGCCCTGCATCGTATTCGAGATTGAAAGGTAAAGGTTTCTAATATTGTCTAGGTCATATCGATCCACCTCTTTCAGAAATTTTTCCTTTTCTGCTCGGTTGTTCAGGTCAATTTTTTTCCTGTAAATGTGGGATTCCATGAGCAGGGCAACCAATTCAATCCTGTTCTGTAGGTTTTCGGAGATAAACCTCCGTTGGGTGGACACCGGGACTAACTTGCTTTTTGGGTTGCCGTCTTGCTTCGGATGGAAGTAGAACCTGAACAAATTAATTGAGTTGTTTCCCCCTTCATGAGGACTTTCAGAAAAAAACAGCTCCAAGATAATTTGGTAATTTATTTCCCCTTCAAATTGAAGCTTTATGGCTTGCGGAAATATCAAGTCAAGAACATCCTTCGTTTTCCAGTTTGTATAGAACCTACTGATAATCTTCTCTGTCATTCGACTTTTGAGCTCCTCAACGATTACCCTAACAGCCTTCAGATGGTCAGGCGTCCATCCAAGGAAATACATCTGGTAAAAGTTGTAGAAATCAACATTTGGGGGTTCAACCGTGGATTTGACATAGAAGCCTTCATAGTCTTCGGCTCTGATGATCCGGTTAAGAAGGAACCTGTCCGGGTGTCTCAATTCTCTTTTCTCATTTTGGACAAATCTTGTGATTTGCTGCTCTGCATTAAAATCCGCATTCAGACTCAAAAGCCTGAGAAAGTTCAAGGTACGGTCTGGAAGGAAATAGGTTTCACATTCTGACCCATGAGCCGAATTCGTGAATTGCCAGATGATGAGTGTAGATCCGATTAAATCTTCATTGAATTGACCGAGAATGTCAAGAAGTTTTAGGATCATGTGACTAGGAGGGTCATTCTTCCCAACTATTTCAATTGTCCTTTCCAAACTTGAAGCACTGAAAACATCCTCAAAGCGATGTAAATTAGACTCGATCAGTTTCTTTGTAATTGCAAAGTTGTCTGACTGATAAACAACAAGCTTGCCTTGCATTAGATGGGTGATTTGCGGAAGGAAATGAACAAGAAAGAGACATCTTGCGCAAATCATTTGGGGTTCAGAGAAGGCGGGGAGGGCTTGTGCCTCATTTCCAATGGTTCCAATCAGTGGGAACCAAGATTTGGTAATTCCTTTTCCGAATCTTCTTGTGGGGGTTTCTCCTGTCCGAACTTCCTCCAACCTGAGTTCAAGCTCATTGAAATCAAAAGTGGTTTCCCTTCCGCAGCTAATGCATCTATGTTCCGAATTTGCCTCCTTGGGTATCTGATGAATAAATTCGGCTAGATAAGCCCTGTAAACGTTCCGTTGAAGAGGTGAAGGGCGTCCCCCACTCGGTTTCTTCAGACATTGATTGGTCGTGTTTGTCCTTCCATAAGCGGGTTGGGTCAAGGGATTGTTCGGAAAGATCATGAAGGAAGACTTTGTTGCAGCATTTCGCTCGGCAAAATCCTTCCCCAAGGTATCGCTTCCACCAATTGACCTGAATACGTCGATCAGGTCTCCAAGAGTTGCTTCATGCACTCCTTTGTTTTTGATCACCGAAATGGCAATGAGGCCTGCGTCCACAAATGGGTTCCCGGAGTAGCCTATCGTCAAGGATCGGTGGTCATTGAGGGCATCCAATCGTTCTCTGATTTGCTCATCAAAAATTTGATCGTTGCAAAACTCATAATCTGGTATGTCTCCACTCACAGGACTCCCTCCAAAAATCCCAAAAGTTCGTTCTTTATAAGACCTGGACTTGTCACCATTATTTTGACTGGTTCCAACTTGGTTTGTTCTTCCTGCATTTTCTTAAGGCTTTCTGTATCAATAATTGGAGTTCCTGATCTATACCCCAAAAAAACTGGACTTTTGAAAGTATGGCCCCTTTCGGAAACAAGAGCAATAAACTTCTGCACGTCCAGACCAACACTGCCTTCACCAAAAAAAAGGGAGGGGCCAAAAGGTGCCACTCCATCAGAGACGGTGCATAATAGCAATTTGGGACTGAAATCAACCAAAAACTGGCTTGCCTTCGGGGGATAGGTCAGTCCCATAATCGAATCGAACAGGATATCCACCGCATCCTTCACCCGTTCCACCCGATTGGTAACCATAAACTTTCCTGGACCCACCTCTGAAATCTTTGTCTTATTTTTCTTAAGCAGCTCCTCTGGCATCTCAATTATGTCTCCCCAATTCCTGAATGTCCCAATCCTGTCTAGATCCAACACCATATTTCCCAAAAACCAACCCGAAGAGAATTGAGTGGAGTAAGGAAGTGGGGTATCATCTTCAAGGTGAAGGAATCCTTTTTCCGTTGAGATGTTACTCTCCAACGACACCAAGTTTGTAAGAAGGAGTGGGGCAACCCTGTTGGCACTGGCCACCCGAAACCTAAGGGGATCATCCTGCTCTGGAGGATTTCTGAAGGGATGGCTGTATCCGAAAATATCATCCTCTAGAAAGGTTATTGGGTCTAGCACATTGGTTCCTCTTCCATTGAGCCTGTCGTAATAGGAGGGTTCATCCCTCAAAAATGCAAAGGTATCTCTTAGAAGCTTCTTCCATGATTGAACAGACATGTATGGAAATTGACTTCCCTTGTATACAAATCGTTTGATTTCTGTTACAGGATAATTTCCCGCAGAGGTTCCCGACCCATTCAAGAACCCCCCTTGCAGGTTGTACAAGACTGTGCAACTCAGTATCACAATACTCCCTGAAATGGGTTGGAAGGCATCCAATTTAAGGTTTTTGCAGACCGGCTTGAAAGTGAAGCCGAAGGAAACGTGAAACAAAAAATTTTTTTAGTTGAGATGAGTAGAACATTGTAACCACTTTTGTGGGGGGATGGAATGGAAAAATTCGTCAAGACACTACGAGGATATTCCTATTTTGTTGAAAAATCCAACCTCAAGCTTGTCCTCTGGCTTGAAACATTTTGGGGAGCATACAGGCCGGTAGATGCTCTCTCAATCAAAAGGATCGAGGTTGGTGAATATATCTGCAAGGTCTGCAACAACTATTCGGATCACCTTGAGCAAGGTTATTGCCAAGATTGCTTTCAAACTGATGAAACTCATCAGATTTGGTTGAACTGCCTATACAACAGACCAGATTCCTTCATCAACACCATTGGATGCTCAAAAAAAGACCCTTCCTGCGGTATTCCTGAACATGTCCCTAAATGCTTCACTCGTTATCTCCTTTATTTGGGACGTATAGGCGACATCATCAAGGTCGGCATCACCCGTAAAAACAGACTCGGTGGCCTCTGGGGAAGATTCATTGAGCAGGGGCTGAATGAGGCATTGGTTGTGGACTCCCTCGAAAACCTTCCTGTAGCCAGTGATGCAGAAAGGTGGTTTAAGGAACTGGGGTTCGGAGATTCAATACGATACGCTGAAAAAGTCGAACAACTTTCTCGACAGGGAAAACCATTGGAAATCGGAAACCTAATCCCTGTTGCATTTGAGAATGGCCTCTCCACTTCGTTGTTCGATACTGGACTGTATGTTCCTCGACTGCTTGACAGCTTTCCACTTCACCTATGGAATGAGCGGTTTCCCAACAGCGATCTGAAACATCTCCTTGTCTTTCCAGATGCTGGCTTCCCGGATCTTGACCTTTCCGAATTTTCAGTTCGGGGAAAAATTGTTTGGTTTCAGGGATCCATGCTCGTCTCCTCCCTTAAAGGCAGAAATTACATCACAAACATGGAAGACCTTCTCCATCGCGAAATCATTGACTTTAGGAGGTTCTAAAACTGGTTACCATAATCATCACAGAAATTGGTTCAAAGTTGCAAATCAAGAAAAACCGATTCTTGATCACCCATGGTTTTTCAAAAAAACCTGTTTCCGAAATCCCAATCGACATTGTTGATCAGATAATTTCGGAAACCAGTTGTACGATCACAGGACAGGCCATGGCTGCCCTTTCCACTCACGCCATCCCCTTTGTGTGGGTTGGTCCTGAGAACAGACCGCTCTACATCCTTCCTTCCTATCAAAACGGATTGGCTGCCCTTCGCAGACGACAATACGAGGCCCTGGACAATAACAAAGGGTTGCATATCGCCCAGCAGATCGTCCTGAAAAACATAAAGAACAGGATAACCTCTCTGTCGAAATGGGAGAGGCAATATTCCATAGGACTTCAAGCTCATATCACGCAAATAAAGAGCTTCCTCAAAAAGCCTCCCGAACTCAAATCTCCACTGGAGGAATGCAGAAACCAATTGATGGCGTTCGAAGCCAAGGCTGCAAAGGAGTACTGGCAAGGTTTTGCACTGGTTGCTGAGTTTCATTACTGGCCATTCAAGGGACGCACCAAGCGTCCGGCAAAGGATGGTACAAATTCACTGCTCAATTACGGCTATGCAATCCTTGAAGGCCAGGTCCTAGCTGCCGTGACCATCACAGGATTGGATATCTATGCGGGGTTTCTCCATGCAGATCGATCCGGACGCACTTCGCTTCTTCAGGATATCAAAGAGGAGTTTCGACAGGTTCTGGTTGATGAGGCATTGGTACAACTCATGTCACAAATTCCGTACGATGCAACCCAATTTGAAAAGGAAGGATCTGATATTCGCATTGGTGCTGAAATTAAAAAACAATGGGTCCAGCTTCTTTTCTCGAGACTAGACCTAGAGTTCGGACAACACACCCTTCGTCGACATATTGTCCTGCAGGGTAGAAAACTCTCCAGTTACCTCATGGGCAAGAGGAAAACCTACACTCCATTTTCTAATAAGGTGAAATTTCCATGAAGCTACAAGTAATCTCCTATGACATCCCCGACGATAGTATCAGGCAAAAGGTTGCTGAGGTTCTGAAAAATTATGGCCTTATCAGAATTCAATACTCCGTCTTCAATGGATTGTTGCCGAAGGCAAAGATGAAAGACCTTTTTCGTGAACTAGAGGATATTCTCAGAGATGACGTGGGCGATATCGCAGTTTTCGAACTGTGTGAATCCTGCCAAAAACATACGACTACAATTTACTCCGTTCCGGATGAGCAGCCCCCTGAAAAAGAGGAGCCTACCAAACCAGAAAATCCAAAAAAGAGAACTGCCAAGAAGGAAGATCCACCAGAAAAAGGAAAGGGGGTGCTGATTTTCTGAGGGTTTTTGCCGAAGAGCTGCGTCAGTTCATTTATTGCCCGCGCATCCCTTTCCTCCGGTTAAATTTCGGTTACCGGGGAACCACCTACAGCATGAAAAAAGGATCTACCTACCACGCGAAAAAGGCAGCAAGAAACTACGGTTTCAAGAACTGCGAGACATACTATCAACTTTATGTCGAATCAAAAAAACATGATATCGTATCCGTTCCCGATGTCATTTTAAAATTTCATGACTACATTGTCATCCTGGAAAACAAAAGGTTCATCCAAGGCAGGCCACCGTTTTCTGTCATCGCCCAAGCGGTAGCTGGTGGAATCTGTGCAGAAGAACATTTCAACCTACCTCTCCGTGAAGTCCGAGTGGTTGGCTTCAATGGTGCCACCACAAAAATCCTCGTCACCCAAAGGTTAAGGGATCAAGTCCTCCAAGCTATTGGCCGACTCAAGGCAACCCTACGTGAATTGGAGGCTCCAGATCCAACACCTGACACAGGAAAATGTGACGCTTGTGAATATCGCAATGTTTGTGGAACAATTTAATAAATTAACTAGAACAATTAAAACATTTGTCTAATTCAATACTTTAGTGCAAGTGCGCAGGCCAATTTGTATTCTTGGTCCCGAGCAAAGCAATTTGTTTCCAAAAAAACTGAAAATTTATTTTAAATAATAAAACTATCTGAAACATTGTCTAAAAATACGAAGGTCGAATTTCCTGTGGAACTCATTTACTCTACAAATATTTTTAAACTCAATCTTCAGATTTTTTCAAATATGAACAAATGATTCTCTAGACAAAATGCGAGATTTAGGTTTCTGTGGTCTGAAAGTATATCTGGTTCAGAAATTGATATGATTTGCCAACTTCAAAGGCTGAAGTTCCCGAATTTTTGGTGCGATTCTGAAAGTGCAAAATTTTGCATCTCCACTTCGGGAAAATGCTCTGTACAATCTCGGATTCGCGCACGTGCGTTTTCAGAAATGCTTATTAGAGAGGCTGAGAATGGAGAAAACATAACGGTCTCATTGACTGAGAATCCTAGTAATAGGTTGAAACTGACAAGATCAACGGGAATGAAATTATCATCAGAATCGTCTCATTGACTGAGAATCCTAGTAATAGGTTGAAACGATCCATATCAGATAATATTCATATCAGCAAGAAGATGTCTCATTGACTGAGAATCCTAGTAATAGGTTGAAACTACTGCAAGACGTGCAGATCGCACAGCAGGCCGAGCTGTCTCATTGACTGAGAATCCTAGTAATAGGTTGAAACTGCCGTGATGGATGTGTCTGTGGCATACTTGATACTCGTCTCATTGACTGAGAATCCTAGTAATAGGTTGAAACGTTATCAAAAGTAATATAATCCCTTCTTTGTTCTATAGTCTCATTGACTGAGAATCCTAGTAATAGGTTGAAACGTATGAGATGCCTCCCCATTCCTTTGCAAGGGTTCTGTCTCATTGACTGAGAATCCTAGTAATAGGTTGAAACGTAATTCAGGCAATCGAAAGAAGCGTTTCAATGAAAGGTCTCATTGACTGAGAATCCTAGTAATAGGTTGAAACCTATGAAGCATGGCCAGCATATCCTGCGGCACGTTCGTCTCATTGACTGAGAATCCTAGTAATAGGTTGAAACCTACTGATCCAGAAGAAGGTGACATGATCCATTTTCTTGTCTCATTGACTGAGAATCCTAGTAATAGGTTGAAACCCTCTTGTGATGACGGTTATGCTGGTGTATGCCTCCAGTCTCATTGACTGAGAATCCTAGTAATAGGTTGAAACATCCTGATCCGCCTTGCTGAGTCCCTTGCTTTCAAGTCTCATTGACTGAGAATCCTAGTAATAGGTTGAAACTATCATCTGAAACTGGAGAATACCAATAATCAGCAGTCTCATTGACTGAGAATCCTAGTAATAGGTTGAAACGTTCTTTGTTCATGTTAACACCTACACAACATTATGTTGTCTCATTGACTGAGAATCCTAGTAATAGGTTGAAACGACTGAAGAGAGCAGCA